>JBJHDF010000004.1:0-196436 GCA_050486405.1 Marinimicrobium sp.
ACCGCTGGGCGAGGGTTGATCTGGAATCACGGCCGCAATGACGCAGCTTTCCGGACAGGACTTAAAAACCGCTGGCGATAAAGACGGCAAACCGTCAGAATGAAAAACGCAACTTTTTTCTAGTGATATTGGTAATTTTTAGGATGGATCCGTGAAAGAATTTCGGTATCTGTGGTGGGCAATACAAGTAAATGCGGCCATATGCTTTTTGCTGGTAGGCTATGCCGGCGTTCAGTCAGAAAGCATTGGTATCAAAGTGTTCGCCTTCCTTGCGTTGTTTTCTGCCGCAGTTGTCGAGTACGCCGCCTACAAGGCGATCTATAAACCTTATGTCTCGGGAAGCCGTGGCCAAAAGTAGCACACAATACTGAACAATCCCTGGCAGAGCCTGTCACTTTTGCAGCCTGTTTCTCGGGGCCTACTTCAGTTATCCTGCCAACCAACACCTACAGGCGTATTCAAAGTTACGCCAAGATAACCCCGATACTCATCCGTAATACCGAATGCATACCCAAGTTTAAAGCGAGTATTTTTCAAAGGATATACGTTCGCTCGGAGCTTCAAGTCCTCGGTACCATTTAAGATCAGCGACCAGAGAAGGCTGCCTCTGCGATCGTGAAATATACCCAGACTCGTACGCACATCGTAACTCAGCTCGCCGCCGCCGCTTTGCAAGCTGGTCACCGCGGCTCCCACGCCCCAGGATAAGCACTCGTCCTCACTGTTACAATGCGACAAACCAAAAAGGTTATTCATGCCAAAATAGGCAAACGCCTGGGTATTATCGCTGGACAAAAACCGGGGCCGCACGACATAGCTAATACCAGCATTGCGAAAACGTTCCACCGTAGGGTCATAGTACATGAGGTGTGGCCAGATCGACGGTCGCAGATGCCGACCGATATACTCGGCGCGCCGATCGTCGGAAAACAGCCATATCCCCAACGGTCGAAACAAATAGAAATCGGCTATGGCATCATCGCTTGTCGTGGATTTTTTTTCGAAAATCTCCTGCATCAGCTCAACGGTCATGGCAAGGACAATTGCGCTAAGCTGCGGGCGCTCGTAGTCGTGAGCGCGAAAGTACTCCAGATCGCGCCGGTAAACCAATCCGCCACCAAACAGGTGCAGAAAATAGTTCGGCAACATGGTAGGCCATTCTTCCGCATGATCACTATCTACAGGGAAAATCTGGCGATTGACAAAAAGCCTGTAGCCGCCTTCACTCCTAATCGCTCTATCTGGATTGCGCAACTCATCAAACACTGTACTTGCACGTCTATCCATGTCCTTATGATCAAAATTATCCGGAAGTTGCAGTGTGTCAAACCCATAATGGAAAAAACTGCTCAATGGAGTGTACAGGGCGTCGGAACCCTCGTCGGCCGGTCTATAGTAATCAGCCTGGACAACACCAGAACAGGCCCAAAACACCAGCCATCCAACCAGTACGCGGATAAGCACCCAGGAAGACACTCTGCGAGGCAACTCAGCTCTATAGTAGTTGCCTGCCTCAGCTTCGGTGGCGATACATTTATTTGACAAAGAAAACCCCAAGGCGGGAGATATACCCAGCTATAATTAAGACAGCGTCATGCACTCCAGGGCGACTCTGCGCCCACACAAAGCACACTTGCCCCAATATCCTCCAGCACAGAATACGGCAAATAGTTACGCAATATCAATCACTTACCAACAGAAAATGGGACAGATCTATTTGTTGGATGACGCCTGATCGCCAAAAACCGCTGGCGAGAAAGACAGCAAGCCGTCAGAATGAGCGACGGAATTTGTCCGTCCACTGATATTGTTAGCTGTCCAGGAGACACATCGCGATGCAAAGAAAGCTGATTAGCTCTGGCTCCCCCTTCGAGGCGGAAATTGGGTACTCTCGAGCCGTAGTTGTCGGAGACTGGGTATTTGTTTCCGGGACCACCGGATATGACTATTCAACCATGTCGATATCTGACGACGTGGCTGAACAGACCGAGCAATGCCTGAAGAACATCGATGCTGCGCTGGTCCAGGCCGGTTCGAGCCTGAAGGAAGTCGTTCGCGTGACTTATGTATTGACTGATGGCGCCGAGTTCGAAAAGTGCTGGCCGGTGCTTCGCAAGTACTTTGGAGAGGTTCGTCCTGCGGCAATGATGATAACAGCGGGTCTGGCAGATCCGAGCATGAAGATCGAAATCGAAGTAACCGCAATTAAGGGAACCGGGTAGTCACGGGAAACGAATATGAAGCCGGCATATCGAGTCGGACAACTCTCTGCTATCAGCCTGGCTCTGATCAGGCTGGTCTACGGCGTTGCCCTGCCCATCGCGAGTGTGATCCTTTTCAGGGCCTTTGGCAGTGCAGAAAGGGGGATCATACCTTGGGAGCTGAATGACCCTGGCGTCCTACCCGAACACAGCTCATGTCGATAAAACCTGCTTATTTCGACACAAATGCTTGGCATGTCGATGCCACCGCCCTATTTTGTCCCTGACACCCACTATATGTCGAAAAACCGGCGGTCTTTAAACATGATCTGGCAAGCGAACCAACCCTACAACGCCCTGCCCTTGCTGCCGCCCCCACTGGAGGCAGTGGAAACCCGGGCCATTCTCAAGGCCTGTATTCCGGCCCGGGCCGCGCTTGCCGAGCTCAAACAGGCGGGGGAGTTGCTGCCGGACCAGGGTCTGCTGATGAATCTGCTGCCGGTACTGGAAGCCAGGGACAGTTCGGAAATCGAGAACATACTGACCACTACCGACAACCTGTTCCGCCACGCCCACCAGGAAAGCGGCGCCGATGCGGCCACCCGGGAGGTGCTGCGCTACCGTACCGCTCTGCACCAGGGATTCAGGCAGTTACGGGACCGGCCTATGTCCACCTCGACGGCCATTGAGGTATGCAGCACCATCAAGAACCAGTCCATGGAACTCCGTCGGTTGCCGGGTACCATCATAGGCAACCCGGCCACGGGCGAGGTGATCTACACGCCGCCCGAGGGCGAACAGGTCATCCGGGACCTGCTGAGTAACTGGGAGCACTTTGTCCACGCCGAAGACGACCTGGACCCGCTGATCAAAATGGCCATCAGCCACTATCAGTTCGAGGCCATTCACCCCTTTTACGATGGCAACGGCCGCACCGGGCGTATCCTCAATGTGCTGTATCTGATCGAACAGAATCTGCTGACCTTGCCCATACTCTATCTGAGCCGATATATTGTGCGGAACAAGTCCGAGTATTACCGCTTGCTGAACGAAGTGACCCGCGATAGTCAGTGGCAGGCTTGGATTCTGTTCATGCTTGAAGGTGTCGAGCAGGTTTCCCGCTGGAGCTGTCTGAAAATTGCCGCCGTGCGGGCGCTGATGGAGCAGACGTCCCGCCATGTTCGGGAGCAACTGCCCAGAATATATAGCCACGAGTTGATGCAGGTACTTTTCGAGCAGCCCTATTGCCGCATCAGCTCACTGGTGGAGAGGGATATCGCCAAGCGGCAAACAGCGTCGGTTCACCTGAAACAACTGGTGGAGATCGGCGTACTGCAAGAGGAGTCTGCTGGCAAGGAGAAGCTGTTTGTACATACCCAACTGATGCGGCTTATGTCACGGGATGACGATAAGCTATCTATTGATTTCCCGGTGCAGCAATAGAACAATGATCAAAGAACACGTTATGCCCAACGAATCTGTGGTGCCGATGCTTCCGTGTGTTTCTGCTGAAGAAACACTCGATTTCTATCAGGCTCTTGGATTCAAGGTTACCTGGAAGCAGACCAGGCCCTACCTGTATTTGGCGTTTGAAATCAGTGGCTTTGAAGTTCACTTCAAGGACCCACCCGCCGGGCTTGATCCCGCAGAGGAAAGAAGCGGTGGCTGTCTTATCATGGTGGATGCGGTTGAGCCCTACTATGCCTTTATAGTAGATGCCATGCGACAGAAATACGGAAAGATATTGACCAAGGGACTGCCCAGAGTGACCCGCTACCGTACCGGAGCTTCCCGTTTTACCCTGATAGACCCATCCGGAAATTCCATTGTATTTATTCGCCGGGATGAGCCAGAAGAACTTGAGTACGGTGGATCCAGAAATCTTCAGGGGTTGGCGAAAGCTATGGATAATGCCAGAATCTTCAGGGATTTCAAAAGTGACGACAAATCCGCAGCGAGAATAATCAGATCCGCTCTACGCCGCTACGAAAGCAGCGCCTCTTCAATTGAAAAGGCAGTAGCTTTTGCAAATCTGGCGGAACTCTGCATTGCGATGGAATCGATGGAAGAGGCAGAGGAATGGATTGCCAGGCTGCGCGATGTTCCGCTTTCCAGGAATGAACGAAAGATTGTTGAAAAGGAAATGGCAAATGCCACCCTGCTCGCTCAATGGCTGAAGAAGTAATTGGCAAGATAGGAGGGGAATACGAAGCCATTCGTCAAGCTTCAGGTAAGTCGAGCTAAATACGTTCACTAATGACGGTGCAGCACTGATGACACGAATAGTTCGCAGCAAGCATTGCGGCAACTCCCCCAGGAACCAGGTGGTGGAGAATATTGCAGTGGCAATGGAAACAGTAGATACCGGGTTTCTGAATTCCGTCCTTGACGCCGAATCCACATGGACCCATCCGGGCGGCAGCGAAAACTCGGCCGCAGCGATTGTCGATACGCTCAAGAAATTGCGCAAGCCAACTGCCGTTACGATTGATCAGGTAACGTCCCATGGTAAAGTCGGGGCTGCGAATGGGCACGTTAAACGCGGCAACAGCCAGCAGCGTTTTTGCCATGTCATTGAGTTCACCACGACGAAGTGCAACAGGGTCAGACGGATAGAATCTTATGGTCCGTTGATCACTTGATAGAATATAGAGGTAATTCGACATGTCACCAATCAGTTCATCAACCATTGTCAGAAGCAAAGCCGTAGCTGTATGTTCATCTATCGCGGCAGGTTTGGCGCTTTTCGTGCTCTCGGCCTGCAGTTCGCAGAACGCTGACCCGGAAGCGAGCAGCGCTGCACAGACGCAATGGCAATGGCGCCAGCACGAACCCGGCACACCGCCCAGTGTCCGCCACGAAAACGGGTTTGTGGCCGTGGGCGATCGTTTGTACCTGGTGGGTGGTCGAGGTGAGCGGCCCCTGGATATATTTGATCCCGCCACCGGCACCTGGACCCAGGGTTCTGCCCCGCCGTTTGAAATTCACCATATGCAGGCTGTTGCCTATGACAATAAGCTGTACGTACTCGGCGCCCTCACCGGCGGTTTTCCGGAAGAACCATCGCAGACCAATATCCTGATCTACGATCCGGCTACGGACTCCTGGTCAACGGGGCCTGAAATCCCGGTCGATCGCCGACGCGGCGCCAGTGGTGTTGTGGTGCATGACGGGCTGATTTATCTGGTGGGCGGCAACACACGTGGTCATATGAGCGGCTATGTTCCCTGGCTGGATGTTTTTGACCCTGCAACTGAACGCTGGACGCAACTGCCCGATGCACCCCACGCGCGGGATCATTTTCATGTGGCGGTGATCGATGGCCACATCTATGCGCCGGCGGGACGGACTTCTTCTCACGACACTGGCGAAGTCATGTCGCTTACGGTTGGCCCCGTCGATGTGTACGACATTGCCAACCAGCGTTGGCACACCCTGGAAAAACCCCTGCCCACCCAGAGAGCCGGAACGGCTGCGGTGGCCTATAACGGACTGCTGTTGGTGCTGGGTGGTGAGAGCGTCAGTCAGCTGGAGTCCCACCGCGAAGTGGAGGCCTATGATCCAGCAACGGGTCAATGGCTCACTCTGCCAGCCCTGCCAGTGGGCCGTCACGGCACCCAGGCTACACTGTTTAACGGAGAACTGCATATCGTTGCCGGCAGTGAAAATCGCGGCGGCGGGCCGGAGTTGAACGATCACTGGATCATGACGACGGACGTAGAGTAGAGAATGACAGTTGAAAACCAGAATGACATCGACGGAATACTGAATGCCGGACGGGTTGTCGCCGTGGTGCGAGACACCATGCTGAGCGCTATCGAGCCGGGCATGACAACAGCCGAACTGGATAGGCTGGGGAGCGAATTGCTGGATCAATATGGAGCCGTGTCGGCGCCCCGGGTTACATACGACTTCCCCGGCGCCACCTGTATCAGCATCAATGAGCAGGCTGCACATGGCATTCCGGGAGACCGGGTCATCAAGGCCGGGGATATCCAGAAGCACCGCAGTCACCGAAGCGGAAGAGGGGTGGACGCTTGTTGGACATACAAACAATCTTTCTGCCCAGTTCGAACACACCATTATCATTACTCGCGGTGCTCCAATTGTTGCCACTGAATCCCCAGGGGCTTGGATTCAGCCACGAATGACTTGACTTAAAGTTAACTTTAAGAAATAGACTCCTTGCGAATTGACGTTTTCACACCCATCAGCGCGAGGAGTTCCCTATGAATACAGCCCTTCAGATCGCCGTCATCATCGGCAGCGCCCGGGAAAAGCGGCTGGCCGATACGGTCGCCAACTGGGTTGGCCATGAACTGGACAGGCAGCCCGACACAACCTGGGCTCTTGTGGATCCACTGGAGCTCGACCTGCCCCTGAATATGACGGATGAGGCGCATCCCGGAGTCGAGGCATTGCATGCACGCCTGAAGGCCGCAGACGCCGTCATCGTGCTGACTCCGGAATACAATCACAGTTTTTCGGCCGCGCTGAAGCACGTGATTGATTACGCGTTTTACGAGTGGCAAGCCAAGCCCATAGGGTTTGTCAGCTACGGCGGCAGGTCTGGCGGTATTCGGGCTGTCGAGCAGTTGCGCCCGGTGTTTTCCGAACTACACGCCATCACGGTGCGGGATGCGGTGGCCCTGCCCAACGTCTGGAGTCAGTTCGATGATCAGGGGAAGCTGCGTGACCCGGAAGGACCAGCGCGCACGCTCGGTCGCATGGTCTCTCAACTGCGCTGGTGGGCCAGGGCATCGCGTCTGGCCGGCGCGGAGGCGCCTTACTCGGAAGTGGCCTGAGTACTGACCCGATCCCGGGCGGTATTCCGCCACACCCAGGCTCACCGTCAGAGTGACAGTGTCGCGACCAAAGCGGAATTCATGGGCCTTAAACAGATGTTTACGGTTGAGCATAGGGGCGCCTGTCGGGTTCCACACACAACGGAATCGTAATCGTAGAGGCGTTTGGCGCCTGCTTCCAGTGACGGCTGGCAGCCCGAGGCGCCTCTTCTGTGGTCCTGAGGACTTGACGACCGGGCAATTCCGGGATAGCTTCGGGGGAAGAGCCATACCTGGATGTGAGGTGAGCCGTGAAGGAAAATCTGTCAAACAACAGGGTATTTCTGCTATACGCGCTGGCGACCTATGTATTCAGCTGGTTGTTCTGGGTTCCGAGCGCCGTCATGTTC
Organism: Marinimicrobium sp.; assembly: GCA_050486405.1. GTDB lineage: Bacteria > Pseudomonadota > Gammaproteobacteria > Pseudomonadales > Cellvibrionaceae > JBJHDF01. The sequence continues at coordinate 7,396 of JBJHDF010000004.1, forward strand.
AAAAGCGTCGAATCGGTGTTCGATCTGGTCACCTCCCCTGTTTTTATTGCCCTGCAAACGCTGGGTGCCGCCGGCCCCTCCGTCGTCGCCTACTGTTTTCTCAAGCGGTTTTATTCTCCCTCGGATTTAAAGGCGATTGTAAACAGATACAAGATCTGGCGCCTGGGGCCCAACTGGTACCTGATATCCGTTTTTCTGGTTATCGGAATTTCGCTGCTCTCGCTGTTGATTCAAGTACTTTTTTTTGAATCTCCGCTTGTCGAGGGTCACGCGCTCTACGATATGCATCAGGGCATGGGGCTGGCTCTGGTCGCCGTTCTGCCACTGGTATTTGTCGCCCAGATATTCTCCAGCCCATTGCTCGAAGAGTTCGGCTGGCGAGGCTTTGCACAACCACTGCTGCAAAGCCGGTTCGGTGTGCTTCCGGCCAGCACGGTTATCGGCGTTGTTTGGGGACTGTGGCACTTGCCACTCATTCTCGCCTACGGCAACAACCCGGCAATTGCGCTTGTTTCCATTGTCTGCCACAGCATTCTTATCGGCTGGGTTCTGAACTCCACCAGGGGCAGTATGCTGATGGTGCTTCTGTTTCACGCATCCATAAACGTTGGCGTCAATATGCTGTCTCCCGGGCATAACAGTATCGTTATGTTGTTGATCACTGCAGGTGTTACCGGCTTTGTTGTTTATCGCATGCTCAAGGCTCAACTCAAGCCGTTCAACAACGTCGATTCTTTTGAAAGCAGAAGCGATAGCGTAACGCACGGCTGATTCACCCCACACAGCATTTGACGCTTGCAGTTACACTTCTTAACTTCCGCTCCGGTGGTGTACCAATTTCCAACCTGTTACAGTAGATTTTTTACCTGTACGTTTTATCTCAGGCGACTTGAGCAATGACACGGCCAATTTCCCTTGTGCTGTTGCTGCTGGCAGCCGCCGCTTCAGGCATCACCGGTTGCAGCCGTAACGATGATTCCGATTCCGGCCCCGAACGCCGGGGCACTGCCGTGGCGGTGATGGAGATGGAACCCCGGGACATGTCCCGGCGGGTCACGGTGAGCGCACCGGTAGAGCCCCGGGTACTGATTCGCCTGGCCAGCCGCACCACCGGCACGGTAGACCGGTTGCTCAAGGAAGAAGGCGACCGGGTCCGGAGGGGCGAGTTGCTGGCGGAACTGGACATGTCCGAGCAGCGGGCCGAACTGGACCGGGCCGAGGCGGAGCAGGAGCGCGCCCGGCTCGATTACGAGCGCCTGGCCGAGCTGCGCGAGCGCCGCGCCGTCAGCCTCGCCGATTATCAGCAGGCTCTGGCCAACCTGCGGGTTGCCGAGAGCGAGCGCCAACTCTGGCAGACCCGGGTCGCCTTCGGGCGCATTACCGCGCCTCAGGACACGGTCATCACCCGCCGCTATATCGAACCCGGCGAAGCGGTACAACAGCACGACACCCTGTTCGAGTTGGCCGCCATGGACGAACTGGTAGTGCGCCCGGGTCTGCCCGAGGTGGACGTGGTCCACCTGATGCCCGGGCAACTGGTCACCGTGCGTCTGGATGCCCTGCCCGACCAGCGCTTTGCCGGCACCGTGCGCCGTATTTTCCCCTCCGCAGACACCGGCAGCCGCCTGGTGACCGTCGAGGTGGCCCTGCCCGAAGACGCCGACACCCGGGGCGTGCGCCCGGGTTATCTGGCCCGCCTGCAGTTCGATGTGGACCCGCGCACCGGGGTGCTCGCCCTGCCCACCCCCTCGGTGGGCGCCGATGACGACGGCTACTATGTCTACCTGGTCGAAAACGATGCGCTGGTACGCCGCAGCGTGCAGATCGGCATCAATCGTGGCGGCTGGACCGAAATTACCGACGGCCTGAGCCCGGGAGAAGTGGTGCTCGCCAGCAATCCCATTGATATGCGCGAGGGACAGGAAGTACGCATCGTCGAGCGGCGGAACTGATCATGAGTCAGCCGCACACCGGCCTTACCAGTACCGCCATCCGCCGTCCTATCGGCACCCTGGCGCTGGCCTCGGTGGTGTTCGTGCTGGGCCTGTTCTTTATCGAACGCCTGCCCATCGATCTGCTGCCCACCATCGACATTCCACAGATCCGGGTGACCGTCAACTACCCGGGCACGGCTCCGGAGGTGATGGAGGAGCAGGTGACCCGGGTGCTGGAGCGCAACCTGGCGGCCACCGAAAACCTGGTCGGTATCGACAGCCGCGCCTCCGAGGGACGCACCAACGTCAACCTGCACTTTGCCCCGGGCACCAACCTGGACCTGGCGCTGCAGGACGCCTCCCGCTACCTGGAACTGGCGCGCACCCAGTTGCCCAGCGACATCCAGCCACCCCGGCTGTACAAGTTCGACCCGGCCCAGGACCCGGTCTGGCAGGCGGGCTTCAGCTCGGCGGTGCGCACCGAGGTGGAAGTGGCGGACTGGGTGGAGCACCAGCTGGCGCCGCAACTGGTGGCCATATACGGCGTGGCCGGCGTCGAGACGTCCGGCGGGCTGGTGCGGGAAGTGCGCGTGGAAGTGGATCAGCACCGGCTGCGCTACTACAACATCACCATGGCCGAGCTGGTGGACGCCCTCGCCGCCGAGAACGTGGATATTGCCTCGGGCTGGATGACCTCGGGCGATTTCGATGTGATGGCCAAAACCGATGGCCTGTTCACTTCCGTCGACGACATTGCCAATGTGCTGATCAATATTCCCGACAGCGACCGGCGTATCCGCGTCAGTGATGTGGCCCGGGTCGCCGACGGCCATCAGGAGCAGCGCCTGTTTGTGCGTCTGAACGGCACTCCCGCCGCCCAGGTGTCGGTATTCAAGCAGCCGGATGCCAACACCGTGGAAGTGGTCGAAGCGGTACAGGCCACCATCCAGCGCCTGGAGCGTTCCGGTTTTATGCCCGAGGATATCGAGTTTAAAGCACTCGGTGACGAAGCCTTTTTTATTCGCGGCGCCATCGCCAGCGTTGCCAGTGCCGCCATGCTGGGCGGTCTGCTGGCCATGGTACTGGTGCTGATTTTCCTCGGCAGTCTGCGCAAAGCCTTTGTGGTGGGTCTGTCGATTCCCATCGCCATTATGGCCACCTTTGCGCTGATGGGGATCGGCAATCTCACCCTCAACATCATCAGCCTGGGGGGGCTTGCCCTGGGCGTGGGGCTGTTGCTGGATAACGGCATAGTGATGCTGGAAAACATCTTCCGCCACCGGGAGGAAATGCGCGAACAACCGGAAGATGCGGCCCACTTTGGCGCCGCCGAAGTACGCGGCGCCATCACCGCCGGCACCCTGACCAATCTCGCGGCAGTAGTACCCTTTCTGCTGATCTCGGGCATGGCCGCCATGGTCTTTACCGATCTGATTCTGACCATCTCGTTCGCCATTCTCGCGACCCTGGCCGCCGCCCTGACCCTGATTCCCATGCTCGCTGCCCTGCTCGGGCGCATCAAATTCCAGAGCGGTTTTGAGCACAGCCGTTTGCAGCGGGGTTTTAACCGGATGGTGGAGCGCGGGCGCGCTGCCTATCGCTCGCTGCTGCGCGGTGTGTTGCGCTGGCGTTGGGTGGTGCTGGGCGCCGCCCTTTTGTGCCTGGTGGGCGCCTTCAAGGTCGGGCAGAACCTGGGTAACGAGTTCCTGCCCCAGGTGGACGACGGCCGCACCCATGTCTGGATGGGACTGCCCTCAGGCACGCCGCCGGACGAGACCGACCGGATTGCGCGCCGGGTGGAGGACGCCCTGCGCGACCTGCCCCATGTGGAGACCATGTTTACCCTGGTGGGCGGACACCTGGGCGGCGGCAGCATCAACGAGCGTCCGGGCACGGCCGGCATCCGGGTGCAACTGGTGCCCGCCAGCGAGCGCCCGGAGATGACCGCCGGACAATGGGTGGCCAAGGCGCAAGGCACACTGCGTGACCTGGACATTCCCGGTGCCCGCTTCGGAGTCAGCCCGCCGTCGATTCGCGGCCTGCGATTTACCACTGCGGGCAATGACTTTGCCATTACCGTGGTCGGCCCCGATCTGTCCGAGCTCCAGGCCTATGCCCGGGACATTCACAACCGGCTGGAGGGGATTCCCGGGCTCGAGGGCCTACAGATTGGCTGGGATACCCGCAGCCCACTGGTGCGCATCCGCGTCGACCGCGAGCGCGCCGCCGATCTGGAGCTGAACGTCTCCGAAGTGGGCGACGCTATTCGCACCGCCGTCAACGGCGCCCTGCCCACCCGCTATATCAGCGGCAATATCGAATACGACGTGCGCGTGCGCCTGCCCCGCGAGGAAACCGCCGACCCGGAAAAACTCGGCGATCTGTTGCTGTTCCGGCATCAGGGCGAGGCCGTGCTGTTGCGCGACGTGGCCCATTTTGAAATGAGCACCGGCCCGGCCCATATCGAGCGGGAAAACCAGAGCCGCATCCAGCGGGTGGTGGGAGATATCAACACCCAGGTGTCCGACGTGGGCACCATCATGCGCGAGGTGGACGAACGTTTGCAGGGACTGAATCTGCCGGACCAGTACAGTCTGATTTACGGCGGTCAATGGGAGGCGATTCAGGAAACAAATCGGGAACTGAGACAGGTGATTCTGCTGTCGTTGTTTCTGGTGTTTGTGGTACTGGCGGTACAGTACGAACGGCTCACCAACCCGCTGGTGATTCTCGCCGCCGCACCCCTGTCACTGGTGGGCGTGGTCACAATTCTGTGGGCCACGGGGACGCCCCTGTCGGCACCGGTGATGATTGGCGTGGTGTTGCTGATCGGCATTGTGGTCAACAACGCCATTCTGTTGGTGGAGTACATCGAAATCGGCCGGCGCCAACACCAACTGAGCATCGTCGACGCGATCATCGAGGCCGGCGGCATCCGCCTGCGGCCGATTCTGATGACCACCCTCACCACCGTGGTGGGTATGCTGCCCCTGGCCATCGGCCTGGGTCAGGGCGCGGAGATTATGCGCCCGCTGGCCATTGCGGTCATTGGCGGCCTGCTGGGTTCGATGTTGCTGACCCTGCTGGTGGTGCCCTGCCTCTATCTGGTGGGCAGTCGCGGCGCGGAGTGGTTAAAGCAGAAGCTGGTGGGTGGTACCCCGAACACTGTCTGAACCGTCCGGGTGTGTGACGTTTCTACGCGGAACGTCTTGCCAACAGCCCGCTGTGTTCCCGCAATATATGCGCCGACACCCAATAGCCCAGCGCCATGATGGTCAGTACCGGATTGAAGCCGCCATTGGTGACGTGCAGACTGCCGTCGGCGATAAACAGGTTGTCGATGCCGTGTACCTGACCGTAGCGATTGGTGACCGAGGACTGGGGGTCATCCCCCATACGGCAGGTGCCCGCCTGATGCTGTGACGCCCCCACCCCCATGCCCGGCAGGCTTTTCCATATTTCCACCGCGCCGGCCGCTGCCAGCCACTGCTCGGCCTTGTCGGCAATAAATCTGGCGGTTTCCATATCCTGATCCAGACGATAACCGGACAGCTTGACCACCGGAATGCCCCAGTGATCGCGTACCTGATCGCTCACCTCCACCCGGGATTCAAAATTGGGCATTTCCTGCACCGGGCCGCGAACGCCGGCATAACGATGAAAATTCACGCGCTGAAACTCCTTGTGCTCCCGGCCCCAACGGGGGCTGCCCGGCGGGCGCATCTTCGTGAAGGCGTAGGGCAGTGGAATAAAATCGTTGGCCAGCATGGCGCCACCCACCAGGCCGGGGTTGTGGTGGGCGAAGTCGCAGATGGCAACGCTGGCACCCGGCCCCACGTCGTCGTAGATATCTTCGGCAAACAGGCCATCGGCACCCGCGTAGGCGTGATCCTGGATATTGCGGCCCACCCAGTCGTACCGGTTGCCAAGACCACGGGGGTGCCGCACGCTGGCGGAATTCAGCAACAGGCGCGGCGTTTCCGTGGCGGATGCCGCCAGCACTACGATCCTGGCCGCCTGTTCACGCAGTTGATCCCGCTCGTCAAAATAGGTTACACCAGTCACCCGGCCCTTGCTGTTGGTGATGACTTTGGCCACCTTGCAGTTGACCCGAAGCTCGCAGTTGCCCGTGGCCAGCGCGGTGGGTATCACGGTGTTATGGGTGCCGTTCTTGGCGTTGACGCGGCAGGCAAAGCCCACGCAGTTGCGCACATGAATGCACTGGCCCCGGCCCTCGTAGGCTTGTGAGTTTCTCAGCATGGGAATGGCAAAGGGATGAAAGCCCGCCTTGCGGGCGGCGGCTTCGAGCATCAGTGCCTGACGGTTGTGACCGAAGGCCGGCATGGGATAGGGTCTGTTGCGCGGCGGCGCAAAGGGATTGCCGGTGTCGTCACCGGAGACACCAATTTCCCACTCAGCCTTTTCGTAAAAGGGTTCCAGATCCTGGTAGCGAATCGGCCAGTCCGCCAGGGTTGAACCCCGCACCTCACCGTAGATGGACTTCATGGCAAAGTCCTCCGGCATAAAGCGCCACGCCATGGCACCGTAGGCAACGGTGCCGGACCCGACACAGGCGGCGATATTGCCGTAGTCCCACTCATTGGGATAGACGACGCGCTCGGTACCGTCGCGACTCACGGCAACGCGCCGGTAGCGCTGCATATCCGGGCCGAAAAAGGCTTTGAGGGGAAAGGCGCGTTGCGCGGTGAGTTCATCGTCGCGGTGATCGGCGTAGTTTACCCAGTCGCCGCGTTCCAGCAACACCACTGACAGGCCAGCGGCGCTCAGCTCCTTGGCCACCACGCCACCGCCGGCACCGGCGCCAACGATCACCACATCGACAGGTTCACTGGCCATTGGTTCCTCCGGGAAAGGTGGGCACCTGCTCCACCCGCAACCCGAGCATTTTGTAGCTGGCGTAATCGCGATTGCCGCCGTGTTGCGGGTTGCCGTAAAAACCCATCATGCAGTGATCCACCAACTGCGAGAAAAATGCCGAGGGCGTATGCTCGCCCCAAAGCGGCGACATTTCAGTATCGTAGACGCCGGCTTCGATATCCGTCAGATACGACACCTGACCGCCCTCGTCGAGCTCGATAAACGGTGCCTCGTGGCGGGCCTTACTGGTTTCGTTCAAGGCCGGTAGACACACCCGGTACAGCTCGCGCACGCCACTGAGATGTTCACCGAGCTGCTGGTCGATAAAGTGCGGCACGCCGGCGGCTTTGCCCCCCAGAGTTTGCGGATCCGGTGGAATGATAAGGTCCGCCAGGATCTCCAGCAGGCGGCCTTCATCGGGTGTCAGGTTTCGGTAAGCGGAATCGGATTTACGAGAGCAGCCCGCGATCACGGCGCTGCCGGACGCCATCGCGCCACTTAGCGCGACGGAAGCTTTCAGAAAGCCGCGGCGGGATACTGCCTTGCGCTGCATTTTAAATCACCAACAGGCGGACGGTGATAACGACTATACGCAAAGGCGTGATATGCCACAATACCGCGCACTTCTAACGCAGTAAGTAACCCGGCAATCAACATTGCCGGGTTACTGGATGAATCAATCCACGAACTTGGACAGCAGGCGGATGTACTGCAACTGATAGCCATTGCTGTTTTCTGTTACCGACCAGGAGTTCACCGGCCAACTGGTGTTGAAATCCAGATAGGATTTCTGGTCCGGCTGGCCGGAGGGCGGTGACAGCAGCACGCACATGGCGTTGTTCTGGGAACCGCAATTGTTAGGGCAGCAGTTGTCCCAGCTGTAACTGGGATTGGGCCCGCCCACCAAATAGCCCGGCGCCGGGCCGAAGTTGGATTCGCTCACCGAATTCCAATCCGGACTGCCGTCGCTGAACCAGCCGTGAAAGAAGGAATCCACCGAGTTATGGGCACCGAAATCGCCCATATTGGACAGGTAAACCTTGCCCAGCGGATTCACCCCGTGCAGGTAGTTGATGTGGCGCAACGCGGCGTTGCGGGCCTGGGTTTGACCGGGACTGCCGGCGTTGAAGAAGTATTGGTCGTGGAAAATAAGACCCTGCGTGGCCTGGCTGCGGTTGCTGCCCCAGGTGTAATTCTGCAGGTGCGCCCGGTAGGCGTCGCGGGCGGTGTTGATAGCCGGCCAGTTGTGCTCACCGCCGTTGACGGCGTTGCCGTAGGTGGTGCGGATATGCTCGGCTACAGCGGTGGTGACGCCGGGCAGACTGGCGAAGTAGAGCAGCCGGTGCTGGATTTCCGGCTGGAAGACGAACACGAAGTTCCACTGCATCATGTTCACTTCTTCGTAATTGTTCTCCACCACCTGGCGGTAGGCCGCTTCACCGGTCAGGTCGTACAGATGAATGGCCGCTATCAGCCGCTTGATAAAACGGCCGTAATTGTCCGTTTCCTGTTCGCCGGCGGCCACCAGGCCCGAATTGTGGAAGGTGACGCTGGGGTTGGCCTCCGCCCAGGTCCAGGCGTCCAGTGCCCTCTGCCGCAGCTCATTGGCATAACCTTCCAGCGCGGGGAACTGGCCGAGCACTTTGCTGCCCAGCGCAAAAGCCGCCGCCGCACTGCGCGTGGCCACGGTGTTGGGCGGGCCGTAGAAGCTGGCGCCGCTGGCGGAGGAGGGTGGGCTGCCGTAGGACAGGTTCATGACCGACAGCAAAGAGCCATTGTCCTCCTGCATGCGAATCAACCAGTCCATGCCCCATTTGACCTCGTGCAGCAGGTCGGGAACGCCGTCATTGCCGGACTCGGGGATATTCAGGTGCAGGCTGTTCCACAGGTTGGGATTTTCCTGGTAGGTGTGCAGCAGCTCCGCCACATACTCCGCGAGCCAGCTGGTGTACTTGTTGTAGTCGCCAGCGTCGTACCAGCCGCCGCGCAGATCCCGCTCGGTGGCCGGGTTACCCATATCGTTGTACAAACGGGCGGCGGGATCCTGGTTGGCACCCAGATGACTGGCACCGTCGGCCCAGTTCGGGTGGGCATAGGGGGGCTGTTTGGCGTGGCCGGCCCGCTGATAGAAGAAGGTGCGCGTTGCCTGAACCAGCACTTCCCGGTAAACATCGCCGGCAATGCGGAATTCCGGTGAACGGACGCCATTGGCCTCGTCCACCACCGCGTAGCGACCGGGCTGAGAGACCTGGCTGAAATCGAAATGCCAGACGCGGTCGCCGGATCGGGCGTGGGTGGCACCATTGTTCCAGGCCACGGGGCTGCCGGAGTGGACGCTCTGGCCGGTATCCAGATTGACCAGCCGGTAGGTGTTGCCGGGGGTGAAGTTCAGGTGGCTGTCAAAACCCACCTGGGGGTTGCGGATCACGGCCACCTTTTCGGCATTGGGCAGATAGCCAAATTGATCCACAGTGATAAACCCGCTGATCTGGGATGGCACCGCTGAGCCGTTGCCATCGTCCGAACCGTTGCCGTCATCCGAGCCGTTGCCCTCGTCCGAGCCGTTGCCATTGTCCGGGCCATTACCATTGTTCGAGCCATTGCCGTCATCCGAGCCGTTGCCGTCATCCGAGCCGTTGCCGTCATCCGAGCTGTTGCCGTCATCCGAGCCGTTGCCCTCGTCCGAGCCGTTGCCCTCGTCCGAGCCGTTGCCATTATCCGAGCCGTTACCGTCACCCGGGCCATTGCCATTGATCGGCGGTATGGGTCCGACATCGGGAGTTGAAGAACTGCCGCAGGCAAGCAGCAGCATGGAGAGCATCAGACAGGGGATCAGTTGGACTAAGCGCATGGGGGAAAATACTCTTTTTACCTTTGATGTACATTTTTATATTTGATATGAAACGCCCATCTTACGATACTGGACCCTGTTTGCCAACTATCTGTCGCGGAGCTGTGCCCCGAGGAGGGGGTCAGTGACGAACGCGTGGGAAAGTTGTGCTAGCATCACCCCCTTATAGTTAAACAGGACATAAGACAATGCAAAAGACCCTCTCCTCCGCCGCTGCGATCACCCTGGCAATGACGGTGCTGACCATCGGCTGCACTGCGGTGGATACCAGTAGCGGCACTCCCCAGGCTTTCGTCTATGCCTCGGACCCACAGCAGACAGGTGTCGGGCCGGAAGCGATCGAACAAATGGACGCGCTGCTGCAATCCTTTATTGACGACGGAAAAACCGCCAGCCTGGCGGCCTTTGTCGCCAGGGACGGCGAGGTGATGTACGCCAATGCCTTTGGCTGGCGGGATCCGGAGAGCCGGGCGCCCGCCTCGCTGAACGACTACTATGTGATTTTCTCCCAGACCAAGGCGGTCACCACCGTGGCTTTTATGACGCTGGTGGAGCAGGGGCTGGTGGATATCCACGACCCGGTCGCGGACTACTTTCCGGGCATCCCCGACCAGGTGCTGACCGGTATCAACGAGGATGGCAGTTACGAAACCCGTCCGGTCGAGAGCCCCATGACCTTTGTCCATCTGATGGCCCATACTGCCGGTTTTGACGCGGACCTGGCCGGTGAAGCCCGCCGCGCGAAGATCGGCAACGCCGCCCCCATGGGTTTCGGCGGCCCGGTGCCGGAGCCCTACCCCAGTGGCCAACGCACCGGCGGCGGCAATTACGACGCGGCCACCCTGGAAGAGGAAATGCTGGCGCTGGCCAGTTACCCCCTGGGTTTCGACCCGGGTGCGCGCTGGCACTATCACCTGAGCACCAACATGCTGGGCTATATGGTCGAGCGCATCTCCGGCCAGCCGCTGCGCGACTATGTGCAGCAGACCATCCTTGAACCGCTGGGCATGAACGACACCGACTGGTACCACGGGCCGGAGGCGCTGGAGCGTTTCGTCAAACCCTACAGCCTGGTGGACGGCGAACTGGTGCCGGGCTCGGAGGTCTACATCCGGGGCGCCGTCAGCGAGCAGCAGACCTACACCGAGGGTGCTATCGGGCTGAATGGCCCCATTGAAGACTACGCCAAGTTCGCCCAGATGCTGCTCAACGGAGGGGAGTTCAATGGTCAGCGGATCCTGCAGCCGGAGACGGTGGAGCTGATGACCACCATCAACCGCCTGCCGGAAACGGAATACAGCGACATGCGTTTCGGTCTGGGTTTTGAGCTGTTTCACCAGGACAAGAAACCGGTGCCGGAGGTGTCCAATTCGGCCTACGCCTGGGGCGGGTTGATGGGCACCGAGTACATCATCGACCCCGAGCACAATCTGATCGCCCTGTTCTATCTGAACATGTACCAACGCGAAGCGCTGTACCCGGAGTTTCTCAGCGAGGCGTATCGGTTGTTTGTGGACTATTATTAACCCGGCAACTAAATAGATCGTCCTGATCTATTTAGTTGGCGCCCTTGAAATGCTGGCGGAACTACGCGGAATTCCTGGCATTTCAAGGGCTTGCGACCGGGCTTCGCCCGGCGGCGGCACATCCCTGTGCCGCATTAACCCGGCAATGTTAATTGCCGGATTAACAATGGCTTTGGCTTATTACAATGGATAGTTGCAACGCGTGTACCTATGGCTTTTTCAAAGTATATTTTTTCCATATTGCTACTGATGACAACGGCTGCCTTCGCTGCGACCGAAACAACGGTCGAGAATGAAGGAATAGACGCTTTCTATAACGGACAGTACGAACAGGCCGAGACGGTTTTTCTGACAAAGCTTGATGATCCGGATTTAAATGTTGAGGCGCTGATGTACCTGAGCCGTATTGCGCTGGCAACCGGCGATTTCGATAAGGCTACAGAGCGTATCGAACAGGCAATGAAAGCATCTCCAGACAGTACTCAGGCTGTCATTCTCTCGGCGGATATTTATTGCCGGCACGCTCAAAACCTGCCTACATTCAGAGCACTGAGAGCAGCCCGGCGCTGTATTTCCCAGTATGAATCTGCCATCGAGAGGGACAATGATAATATAAGGGCACTGATGTCCGCTGCCAGATACCATCTGCACGCACCCACGGTGGCGGGCGGATCCAGCCGAAAAGCTCGTGAGCTAATAAGTCAATTGACCCGGATTTCTCCGGAGCACGGCCTGGCCATAAAAATAGCATGGCATGAAATAATAGAAGGGGATAGAGAGGCCGCCATAAAGCTGGCCGACCAACTGTCTGAAGAGGGTATTCAGTTTGCTCAAAATCAATATGACATCGCCATGTACTATAGAAATGTGAAAGCTTACGACAAGGCGCTGGCCCTGTTCGAAGACCTGTCATCTCATGAACGGACCCACCAGAACCAATGGATCATTAACGACAGCTTGTTGCAGGCGGGGGAAATTCATATAGAGATTGGTGAAAATATCGCAAGGGGCATCGAATTGATTGAGGCCTACAAGCGGGCCAACAATAACCCCTACGATGTGCACTATTTCTGGTCCACGTGGAGCCTGGCCAAGGGCTATAAAGCCATCGGTGAGCACGACAAGTATCGGGCGCTGGTGGATGATATTTTGGCCCAGGAGTACTCCAGGGATAGAGAGTTTTCCAAAGTGTTCGAAGCCGATATCAAACAGCGTTGATATCAGCAAGGCGTATCGGTTGTTCAGAGATTAGCGATTACTCAGACAAGACCGCAACACATCGGCCACTGGCTCGAAATCGGGAAAGCGGTCGGCCAGGCTGTCGAGCAGAGGCGAAGTTTCGGCGCAAGCCTTGTCCACCTGCTCAGCCAGGCGGTCTATCTCCTGCAGTTTCAGATCACAGTGCTGGCGCCCGAAATCTGACAGAAAGCGCCAGCGCGGCCAACGCTTGGTACCCACCAGGGTCAACGCCATGGTGTCTTGCGGAATATAGGCGGTGGTGTTGACGATATCGTAAACGGGCGCCATTACCCGCTCCACCCGGGGCCACTCACCCTGGCGCAGTCCCTGCAGGTCGGGGTAGAGAATACCGCTGTTCTTCAGGTGCCCGTCGCCATTGCGCAGGCGCACATTCACCAGCGTCAGCAAGAAAAAGTCCGCCAACGCACGTCGCTGATGCTCGGGCGAAACAAACTGCCGAATGGTGCGGGTACAGGATTCCAGACTGGCGTCGTACTTTTCCCGTGTACCCTTGCCTTGCAGCACACAAAAATCTTCAAACCCCAACGGTCTCAGTTGCTCGTCGACATCAAATCGCTCGATTACCAGTAACTTTCCGTTTTCGCTCAAATGAAAATCGGGAACCGGGAGGCCCGCATTTCGCGCCAGACTCAGGCAGAAGTACTCGTTACTCGCCAGTTCGGGAAACTCAGGCCCCCAGCTTTTTACGATGTATTTTTTATACGCCAGATTGGCCTTGCGCTCCAGCGTCGGCGGCAAGGCGTCAAGCAACACCTTGGGCTGAACACCCGCGACGCCCGAACGCAAGGCATAGCGCGTCAGCAGTTGATCGAACAGGTCGGCCCGGTCGTCTGCAAGCAGTTGCTGCAAATCGGGCAACTCATCCTCCGCGGACAGCAAAGGCGCGCCCGCCGCCGCAAACCCCAACCGCCCCAACTGACAGTTGCCCAACAGCGTCAATAGCGTCAGATCATCGCTGCCGAACTGTTTGGCCGTAGCCCGCTCGATCGCCTCGCGCAGATGGCCTTCGGGCAGGTTCATTTGAAAGCAGGGGTGCAGTGTACGCTGGGTGTAACTCTCCGTGCGCAGGGGCATGGTCAATGACAGGGCCTCACCCGCGTCCGCGCTATAGGAAAAGACCTGCTCGCCGCGCTCTTGTGCCAGGACTCCGGCAAACCGGCTGTTGACGTAGACATCAACGCGGCCCATAGGTGGACTCCTTCTCGGCGACCAGTTGCTCCAGCGTTGGCAGGCCGAGCGGTACTACCGTCAGCGTCAAACCCAGCAGCTCCAGCAGGCGCTGTACCTTGCGGATGCTGATGTCCGGGGCGCGACCCCGTTCGAAGGCGCCGAGTGTGGTGCGGTCAATGGCCGCCAGTTCAGCCAGGTAGGCCTGGCTCCAGCCCTTGGCCTTGCGGCTTTGGCGAACCCGGGCCGCGATCGTGTTCAGCTCCATAGGAGATACCAATATGATGAATATATTCAACAATATAACACAAAATGTTTTATTTGATGAATATAATCATCTTTTCAGGAGGTTTTCTCCATAGTCCTCAAGCTGATCCAGTACCGCCCGCTGCTGCTGGGTCAGCTCCCCGGCCCGCAGTTCGGCCAGGCGCTGCTGCCAGGCGTCGCGGGTGATGCCGGCGCCGGCGGCCGGGTCAGTGAGACGGCGTTGGCAGAATTCCCGCCAGCGTGCCTGCTCTTTGGGGTTCAGGGTGTCGGGAAAGTTGCGCGCGCGGTAGCGAAACAGGATTTCCGGCAGGCGTGGGTCCTTGAAGGCCGGCGGCTGGGCGGCCAGTTGTTCCGGCGAGAGTTTGCGTACCCGCTCGGCCAGCTTGCGATTGGTGTCGTCCAGAAAGCCGGCGTAGAGTTGCTGCTCCGGGTCCTCGTTGGCACCAAACTGACCGGGCTGGTACAGCTCCGCCAGCTTGGCGCGCAAGGCCCGCTGCTCGTCCAGGGTCAGGTTGGCCAGGCGTTGCCAGTGCTGCTCGCAGCGTGCCTTGTCGATGGTCAGTCGCTCGGCGGTGGCCGGGTCCAGCATTTTTGCCGGCAGGATCATGGGCGACTTGTTCAGGTGGATTTCCTTGAGCGCCAGACGCCCGGCGCCCTCGGGCAGATCCTCGCTGCGCACAAACAGCCGCTGGCGCAACTCGTCCACCGGCAGGCGCAGCAGATCCTCCGGATCGCTACCGAGATTGAAGGCAATCACGCTGTTTTTGTTGTTCGGGTGCATGGCCAGGGGCAGCATCAGGGCCGTGTTGCCCTGCTCGCCGGAAAATCGCGACGATATGTGCAGCACCGGCTTGTGGCTGTCGATATCGATCATGGCGCCGGCAAAGCGCTTGTCCCGCAACTTGTAGGCGTAGTCGTAGAGTTTAGGCTGCTTCTCCCTGATCAGCCGCGCCAGGGCGATGGTGGCGCGCACGTCGGACAGGGCATCGTGGGCGGACTCGTGGCCAAGATCATTGGCCCGGGTCAGTTCTTCCAGCTTGAAACAGGGGCGGCCGTCCTCGTAGTCCGGCCAGCGGATGCCGTCCGGGCGCAAAGCGCGGGTCATGCGCACCATGTCGATGATGTCCCAGCGACTGTTGCCGTTGCGCCACTCGCGCTCGTAGGGGTCGTAGAAGTTGCGGTACAGGGTGTAGCGGGTGACTTCGTCGTCAAAGCGGATGGAGTTATAGCCTACGCCGCAGGTGCCGGGCGCCCCCAGTTCCGCCACCACGGCGGCAATGAATTCGCGCTCCGGCAGCCCTTTCTCCAGGGCCAGTTGCGGCGTGATGCCGGTGACCAGGCAGGCGTCGGGTTTGGGCAGCAGGTCCGGCGGCGGCTGGCAGTAGAGCATCAGCGGCTCACCGATGATGTTCAGGTCTTCGTCGGTGCGGATACCGGCGAACTGCGAGGGGCGGTCCACCGCCGGGTTTTCGCCCCAGGTTTCGTAGTCGTGCCAATACAGGGTGGACTTGTTTGCGCTCACGGCTCACTTCCTGTTGTCGATGGGCTCTTGTGGATGGGCTCTACTCTACCACCTGAGGTTACAATGTGGCCATGCACAACAATATGCCCTTTTCCCAGGCCTGCGAAAACAACAAGGCGCCCATTCTGGCAGTGCTTCGGCAGGTGTTTACCGCGCCCGGTCTGATTTTGGAAATCGGCGCCGGCACCGGCCAGCACGCGGTGCACTTCGCCGCCTCCCTGCCCCACCTGACCTGGCAACCCAGCGACCACCCGGACAACTGCAATCTGAGTCAGGCCCGCATCAATGCCGCCGCCCTGGATAACCTGCGTCCGCCGCTGGCCCTGGACGTGACCCACCAGCCCTGGCCCCTGACCCGGGCCGAGGGTATCTTCTCGGCCAACACCGCCCACATCATGCACTGGCCGGAGGTGGAGGCCATGTTCCGCGGCGCAGCCACCCTGCTCTCCCCCGGCGGTCACTTCTGTCTCTACGGCCCCTTCAACTACGGCGGCCAATACACCAGCGAGAGCAATGCCCGTTTCGACCGGGACTACCTGAAAGCCCGGGACCCGGGCATGGGTATTCGCGATCTGGACGATCTGAAAGCGCTGGCCGAACCTCTGGGGCTGCGATTGCAGGCCGACCACGCCATGCCGGCCAACAACCGCACGCTGGTGTGGCGACGTGCAGCGCAGTGATCCATGTATCAGTCGCCTGCGTATACCCTATGCGATCTGTTTTGTCACAACCCCCGGCACCGTGACAGACGGTAAACTGGCAAGGGATCATTCAGGCGAGCGCGCGTCCTGATTCCAATAACGCGCGATCTCTTCTGAGTGAGAAAAGGCTTTATGAAGTCCCACCAGCCTGTAACCGGCCGCGAGGCCCGCTATCCCGACAACTGGCACCTGATCACCACCACCGACCTGGACAGCCACATTACGGCAGTCAACGAAGACTTTCTCGAAGTGGCCGGCTATACCGAAGACGAACTGGTCGGTCAGCCCCACAATATCATCCGCCACCCGGATATGCCGCGCGGCGCCTTTGCCGACATGTGGGCCACCCTTCGCGCCGGTCGCTCCTGGCGTGGACTGGTGAAAAACCGCTGCAAAAACGGCGACCACTACTGGGTGGACGCCTTTGTCACCCCCATTACCAAGGGCGGTCGTATCGTGGAATACCAGTCGGTGCGCACCCGCCCCACCGACGAGCAGATCGCCCGGGCCGAAAAGGCCTATGCAACATGGCGCAAAGGCTCCCTGCCCCGGCGCTACCTGGCCACCGACGCCACAGCGGTGCAAAAAATTGCAGCGGTTCTGGTCGCCAGCCTGCTGCTGATCGCCACCTTGGGCGGGCTGACCGGCAACGGGCAGGCCAGTGTCCTGGCCGGCATCCTGTTGAGCGCTCTGGGGCTGGCTGCCCTGTGGTGGCAGGCTCCGGTTCACCGCCTGGTGAGCAACGCCCGCGAGCAAACCCATCCGCTGATGCCCTGGCTCTACACGGGCCGGCGTGACGATACCGCCTGGCTGGCCTACGATCAGCAGAAACGCGATGCCGTGTTGCGTGCCGTATCCGCCCGTATGTACAACAATGTGGGCACCCTGCAGGGGCGCAAGACGCGCACGGTGCAGTGGGTCAGCGGATCGGTGGAAAGTATTCGCAGCCAGCAGAGCGATATCCAATCCATTGCCCAGGCCTTTGATGAGTTGCAGCGCAGTGTCGATCGGGTGGCCGAACTGACCGCCACCACACACAACGCCACCCATACCGCCCGGGAATCGGCCGCCGAAAGTCAGCAGAATATGGCCGAGGTCAACCGCGCCATGTCCGACCTTTCCGAACGCCTCAAGGGCGCCGAACAGGGGGTGCTCGAACTGGCGGAAAAGAGCAACGACATCAATATCGTCCTGGAAGTCATTTCGAGCATCGCCGATCAGACCAACCTGCTGGCGCTCAACGCCGCCATTGAAGCGGCCCGGGCCGGTGAGGCCGGTCGCGGCTTTGCCGTGGTGGCCGACGAGGTGCGCGGTCTGGCTCGGCGCACCCACACTTCGACCCGGGAGATCACGGAGATCATCGACGCGCTGCAGGGCGCCACCCGTTCCATTGTGGTGACCATTCAGGAGGGTGTGCAGGCCAGTGCCGATACCGCGCGTATTACTCACCAGGCGCACCTGGCCATTGACCGCACGCTGGAAAACATCAACCTGATCGGTCAGCACTCGGAGGAGGTAGCCAGCGCGACCGAGCAGCAGTCGGCGCTGAGTCTGCAGGTCAGCGGTCAGGCTGCCAACCTGGCGCGGCTGGGTGACAGTTCGGTCAACAGCAGCCAGAGCGCGCGCGAGGAATCCGAGCATCTGGCCAACAGCGTCGATCAGGCCTACCTGCTGTCGAGCCACTTCCTGTCGATGATGTGCGGGCGCCTGCGCGAACCGAGTACGCCGGCGTAACCCGGCGCCGACGACCCGCGCTCGAAGTCAGGAATACAACTGGTCGGTTTTCGCCGCCATCACGAAGTCGTTGTGGTGCAGGCCGCCGATCTTGTGGGTCCACCACTGCACGGTGACCTTGCCCCACTCGGTGGTGATGGCCGGGTGGTGGTTGGCCTGCTCGGCCAGTTCACCCACTTGGTTGGTGAATGCCAGCGCCCGGGCGAAATCCTTGAAGCTGTACTCCCGGGCGAGGATGGATACGCCGTCGTGATCCCGGACCCGCCACTCGGGCAGTTCGAAAATCAGTTGGGCGATTTCGTCGCGGCTGAGCCGTGGCGCGTCGGCGCGGCAGGCTTCACAGTGCTGGTCGGCGAGTTTGCTCATCACAGACTCCTTGCGGCAAGTGTGTACCCCCAGTGTACCCCTCGCCGACCCCACTGAAAACCGGTTCAGGGGTTGGGTGCCACCAGTATGTCCTTTTCCGGTCCCCAGGTACGACTAGTGCGGTCGTAGGTGGAGAAGGAGCCGCCGTCGTCCCAGAAGGTGGCAGCGATGCCGTGCTGGGTAGCCAGATTGACGTGGTGCTCCAGGTAGGCCAGACGATCCTCGGTGGCACAGACATTGTTCGGCGCGGTGAAGTCGTATTTTGCCGCACCGAATTCATTCAGCGTGACCGGCACACCCCGGCTCTGCCCCCAGGCTTGCGCTGTCTGGTAAATGCCGGCCAGTTCGTTGCGGTCCTGCTGGCTGCCCCAGCCCCGTGTGCACTGACCGGCGAAGGGCCAGGGGTCGTAGGAGTGGAAGTTGCCGATCAGGTAGTCATCCGCCGGCAACTGAATCTGCGCCAGGGTGTGCACACCACTGTATTCATGGCCGGAGATGACCACCAGGCGATTGGGGTTGGAGGCGCGAATGATGGGCAGCACCCCGGCTTTGAGGGCATTGGTCTGGGTCGCATTCAGACCGATGGGTTCATTGAGAATCTCGAACATCAGGCGCGACGACTTGTTGGCAAAACGCTCGGCAATCTGGGTCCAGATGGCGTTGAAGCGCTCCTGCTTGGCGCTGTTGAAACCGCCCTCCCACAACCAGCGCTCGTGGTGGGTATTGAGCGTGACATAGAAACCCCGAGCCAGCGCCCAGTCGACGATCTGTTCGGCCCGGTCCATGCGCTCGGCACTGATGGTGTAGGGTGCGCTGGTGCCGGCATGGTCGTTCCAGGTGGCGGGGATCCGCACATGGCGAAAGCCGGCGGCGAGAAAGTCGTCGAAAAATACTTCCTGGGCGGGCAGTGCCCAGTCACCCTCGTTGGGGAAAGCGTCCAGGGTATTGCCCAGGTTGATGCCAATGCCCATATCAGCCACGGTGGCATGGGGCTCCAGTACCCAGTCCTCGCTGTAGACAAATTCCAGGTAGTCCAGCCCGACGCCACCCTGCAACAGGTCCAGGCGCAACACCTGCAGGCCGTCGCTCAGGTACACTACCTCGGTGGTGATGTCCCGCCAGTTTTCCTCGCCCACCGGCACGGACATTTGCGTGCCGGGCAGTGTCTGCCCCGCCGAACGCAGCGCCAGCGCCCCGTCTGTCTCGCCATTATCCGCCTGCACACGGTAGGTAAGTGTATACAAACCTGACCTTTGCACCTGCACCGTATATTCCAGGTACTCACCGCTGGAGGTACCGGTCAGGGCGGCGCCAGCGGACAGTTCAGCCCCTTCGATCAATTCGGCGGTGATCAAATGCACCGAGGTTTCGCACTGATCAAACCGTTCGACCTCAATGCGCGTATCGCCGTCGCCGACGACCACCGGCATGCCGTCATAGGCGCAGTCTGAGGAGACAGGCGGTTCCTCAGGCCCCGGTGGCGGCGGCTCGGGTGTGGGAACCGTGGGTGGCTCGGGCTCGGGTGACGGCGTGTCAACCCCGGAGGAGCGGGTGCTGCCGCAAGCAGTCGCGGCGGTTACCAAGGCCACCATCAGGCCTGCGCGAAACAGTATGGACAATTTCTCTGACATCTTTTACCTCATTGCTGAATCCGTGTTGCCGCAGCGCTCGCCGGCCGCAGTCAGTGTCGGTAAACCGGCCCACAATCTAGCACCTGTGCTTGTCTGCGACGACCTGATATCCGTCGATACCGAAGTCTGGCCTTGAAATAAACTCCATCTTATACTTGACCCCGGCGGCGAAGGGCTCGCAGCCCGACCAAACCAATAAAACAGAGCCAAGCCTTGAACCCCCTGAGTCACGATTCACTGCTGTTCAACGTCCACGATCTGGTGTTGCTGATGGCCGCCGGTCAGTATCTGCTGCTGGCCGCTCTGCTGCTGGCCACCCGCCGTGCCTCAGAGCGCAGCAGCGGCCTGTTGGCGGCTTTGCTGGTGATCACAGCGGTGCAGGCAGTGGACATCCTGATGATCTGGAGCGAGCCGCTGCGGGCGCTGATTCTCGACTGGAATCCCAATCTGCTGTTTCTCGGCAGTTTCAGCTACTGGCTTCAGGGACCGCTGCTCTACTGGTACGTGGCCAGCGTGCTCTACCGCAATTTTCGTTTCCGCTGGTGGCACCTGCCGCACCTGATACCGGCGCTGCTGGTGGGCCTGCTGCTGGTGCGCCATTACTATCTGCTGCCGCATGAAGAAAAGGTAGCGTTGATGGCAAATCTGGAATTCATGTGGACGCCGCTGATGACCCGTTTCGTCACTGGCTGGCACCTGAGTGTGATTCTCTACGGCGCCGCTGGCCTGGTGCTGCTGGCGCGCTATCGGCGCCAGTTGCGTCAGTTATATGCCAACATCGAAAGCCACCAGCGCGGCTGGCTGACCTGGGTGCTGGTGGGGTTTGTCCTGATCGCCAGTTGGAAGCTGGTGGTACACCTGGTGGGCGAGCGCATTGGCGACCACCTGTCCAATATCCTGGGCATTGCCGGCGGTTACATCACTTTTGTGTTTGTCACGTCGCTGGTGTTTGTCAGTATCCGCTACGCGCACCTGTTCGGTGGCCTGGAACCAGAAAAAACCGCCACCGAACCCGAGCCGTTCAAGCCAGAACAGGTGCAGCGGGTGGAAACCTTTGTGGTGAAGGAGAAACCCTACCTGGACCCCGATATTTCCATCGAGCGCCTGGCCAGGCGTCTGTCACTGCCGGAACGCACGCTGTCGCGCATCCTGAACCAGCACTTCGGCAGGAATTTTTTCGAGTTCATCAACGGCTACCGGGTGGAGCAGGCCAAGCGACTGCTCGCCAGCGAGGAGCACCGCCACCTGAGTATGCTGGATATCCTTTCGGAGTCCGGCTTTACCAGCAAGTCCACCTTCAACGCCATCTTCAAGAAGCAGGTGGGGCAGACTCCTTCCCAGTACCGCAAGACGGCGGGCAACTCGTCCTAGGACACAGCTTCGCCCTGGGCGATTTTCTCCTTCCAGATCAACGGCCCGGTCTGGTGCACCGACTCGCCCTGGCTGTCCACCGCCACGGTGACCGGCATGTCCCTGACCTCGAACTCGTAGATGGCCTCCATGCCCAGTTCCGGGAAACCCAGCACCCGGGCGGATTTGATGGCCTGGGCCACCAGATAGGCGGCACCGCCCACGGCCATCAGGTACACCGAGCGGTGATCGCGGATGGCATCGATGGCGGCCGGGCCGCGTTCGGCCTTGCCGATCATGCCCAGCAGGCCGGTCTGCTCCAGCAGGGTGCGGGTGAACTTGTCCATGCGGGTGGCGGTGGTGGGGCCGGCCGGACCCACCACTTCGTCGCGCACCGGGTCCACCGGGCCAACGTAGTAGATAAAGCGGCCAGCGAGATCGACGGGAAGTTTTTCGCCTCTGGCCAGCATATCCACCATTTTCTTGTGGGCTGCGTCGCGGCCGGTGAGCATTTTGCCGGACAGCAGCAGGGTGTCGCCCGGCTGCCAGTTGGCCACGTCCTCCCGGGTGACGCTGTCCAGATTTACCCGGCGCACGCTGTCGCTCACTTCCCGGGAGATCTCCGGCCAGTCGTCCAGGTTGGGCGGTGTCTGCAGGGCCGGGCCGGCGCCGGTGAGGGTGAAGTGGGCGTGGCGGGTGGCGGCGCAGTTGGGAATGATGGCCACCGCCTTGTTGGCGGCGTGGGTGGGGTAGTCGCGGACTTTGACGTCCAGCACCGTGGTCAGGCCGCCCAGGCCCTGGGCGCCGATGCCCAGGCGGTTGACCTTGTCATACAGTTCCAGGCGCAGTTCCTCGGCGCGGTTTTGCGCGCCCCGGGCCTGCAGGTCCTGGATGTCCACCGGGTCCAGCAGGGCTTCCTTGGCCAGCAGCATGGCTTTTTCCGCCGTGCCGCCGATACCGATGCCGAGCATGCCCGGCGGGCACCAGCCGGCGCCCATTTTCGGCACCATTTCCAGTACCCAGTCCACCACCGAGTCCGAGGGGTTGAGCATGGCGAACTTGGTTTTGGCCTCGCTGCCACCGCCCTTGGCAGCCACGTGCACTTCCACCGTGTCGCCGGGGACAATGTTGGTGTGAATCACCGCCGGGGTGTTGTCGCCGGTGTTTATGCGGGCGCCGTCCGGGTCCGCCAGAATGGACGCGCGCAACACATTGTCCGGGTGCTGGTAGGCGCGGCGCACACCTTCGTTGACCATGTCCTCCAGGCTCATCTGCGCGTCCCACTGCACCTTCATGCCCACGGTGACGAATACGGTGACGATGCCGGTGTCCTGACAGATGGGCCTGTGGCCCAAAGCGCACATGCGCGAGTTGATCAGAATCTGGGCCATGGCGTCGCGGGCGGCGGGATTGGCCTCGCGCTCATAGGCGCGGTGTACGGCCTGAATAAAATCCACGGGGTGGTAGTAGGAAATGAACTGCAGGGCATCGGCGACGCTGTCGATCAGGTCGTCCTGGCGAATTACGGTGGTCATGGGCAAGGCTCATTGGAAACGGCTGGGTTGGTCGCGCATTCTACACCAGAAGCCATCTTCTGAACGCTCGGAGCATATTTTGTGCTCAGATGGCATGGAAGACCGTATATGTCGGGGATTTTGTGCTCGAAACGCTTGCAATCCCCATATATGGGGGTAGACTGGTGCTGGATGACAATAACTGTGCACCGTCACGGAGCGTGAAGCTCATGGCCAATCGTATCGAGCCCTGTCCTTTCTGCCACAGCCAACATCTGCACATCACCCTCAATGGCGCCAGCTACTGCGTCGTCTGCGAAAGCTGCCGCAGCAAGGGGCCACACAGGGTCGACCTGCAGGACGCCATCGACCGCTGGAATCACACTTCGGGCCTGGTACCCCACCTGCAGGCACCGGGCTCCGTGCCGGCTAGGGCGTGCTGATCTGCTCGCGGATCTGCAGCAGATCCCGATTGATGCTGCGCCGATAGGCGTCAATGGCCGCTATGGCTTCCTCGTTGGCGCTCACGCGCTGAGCCAGATTGCGCATTTCGCGCAGCTGGGCATCGGTGCGACTGAGCTGCTCGCTGAGCATCAGCAACTGGCGGCGCTGATCATCGATACTCCCCAGGGAACCGCGAATGTCCGTCAGAGCCTGTTCCACGGCGGTGCGACTGGTTTCGATCTGCTGCCGCAGGGAGTTGGCCAGGTTCTTCACTTCCGTACTCTCCCGGCGAATGGCCGCCAGGTCGCTGGTGAGTTTTTCAATATTGCTGCGATTTTCGGCAATGGCTGTGCGATTGCGGTCATAGGACACGCCCCACAACTTGCGGATTTCCGAGTCCGCCCAGCGCAGTTTTTCCTGGATTTCCTCCACGGACTGACTGGCCTCGTCGGAGGTCAGCTCCAGGCGTCCTTCCAGTTGCCGGATCAGTTCGGTGGAGCGCTCCAGGGCGGCCTGGGACTCTTGCAGTTGCCAGGCCAGATAACCGCTGCCACCGAGACTGGCCATGGCCAGCAGCAGGGCAACCACCGCCAGGAAGCCGCCGCCGGAACGAGATGACCGGGGCGGTGGCGGCGGTGGCTGATGTCGGCCGCCGCCGCGCTCGGGTTCGTCCTGATCGTGCACTATGGTGGCGGACAGGGTGGGCTCTCGGCGTTGCATAGTGGTGGTTACCTTCGGATGTTGACAAAAGCAGCGCTGTTTATAGCAGGAATACCCGGACAACAAAAGGCCGCCCGCAGGCGGCCTTTCCCAGCGACAGGTTACGATGCTGTCTACAGTGCCTGTATGAGCGCCACCAGCACCACGGTGAGACCCAGGCTGCAGGCGATCACCCCTTTGACCGTGGTCATGGGCCCCTGTTTCCCGAACAGTGCATTGATTTCCAGCAGCAGCACCACAACCAGCGCCAGAATCAGGCCGAGCAGGCTGGCGCCATCGGCCATCACCGGAATCATGCCGGAGCCGGCCCCGTGCTTGGAGGCAAACATGCCGAACAGCATGGGCGCGGAGAACAGGGTGTTGGTGCGCGACGCCAGCAGCGCCTTGCCCGCCGCCGCGGCCGGATCACCGCCGCTCTTCAGGCCGAGCGCGATTTTCTGGTTGGGCCAGATCACCAGCCACACATTCAGAAACATCAGGGTAGCCAGAACGCCGCCGAGCACGATAAAGGCATTGACACTGGCGCCGAGTCCGATAAACAGCAGCACACCGGTGAGGAAAGTGAACATGGCGGCCCAGCGGAACCACCAGAGCGCACTGGGCGCCAGCTTGGCCTTGGCGTCGGCCAACGCCTCGGGACTGGCCTGTTTGAAATAGCCGCCCTGAACAAAGTTGAAGTAGTACAGCAGGCCGATCCAGGTAATACCAAAAAGACCGTGGCTCCAGCGAGCCAGAAAATCGAGATTGAGAATTTCCATAACACACTCCCCTGTTTCGGTTGTAGTTATCACGGTGAGTCATATAGCGCATAGCGCACCGAGTATACCACAGGGGGTCGTGATGGCAGAAAAGGGGCGAGTCCGCTTCGCCCCCAGGCGCCGTATCAGGCAGCGAAGTTGGCGTTCACAAACTCCCAGTTCACCAGTGCCCAGAAGGCTTTCAGGTAATCGGGGCGGGAGTTGCGGTAATCGATGTAGTAGGCGTGCTCCCACACATCCACAGTCAACAGCGGGGTAACGCTATCGTCGGTGAGCGGTGTGGCGGCGTTGCTGGTGTTGACAATGGCCACACTGCCATCGGATTTTTTTACCAGCCAGGTCCAGCCGGAACCGAAGTTGGCGACAGCGGCATTGTTGAACTCTTCCTGAAACTTGTCGAAGGAGCCGAACGCAGAGGTGATGGCCTCGGCCACGGCGCCAGTGGCCTCGCCGCCACCATTGGGGCTCAGGCAGTGCCAGTAGAAGGTGTGGTTCCAGATCTGCGCGGCATTGTTGAACACACCACCGGAGGAAGACTTGATCACCTCTTCCAGGGATTTGCCTTCGAACTCGGTGCCGGGCACCAGGCCGTTCAGCTTGTCGACGTAGGTCTTGTGGTGTTTGCCATAGTGGTACTGCAAGGTCTCGGCGGAAATGTGCGGCGCCAGAGCGTCTTCAGCGTAGGGAAGCGGGGGTAATTCAAAAGCCATGATAAATCTCCTGTACAGCTAACAGAGTTTATAAACCAGATATTTCCGGTATGGACCGCCAGTTCTATGCTGGCTGTTGGAATAATGACGAGGCTAAAATGGATTGCGCGCCCGGGGGCGCGCAATCTCGTTGACAACATTGAGGTAGTGCGACTTACATCATGCCGCCCATGCCACCCATGCCGCCCATATCGTGGCCGTGGCCACCGCCGGCCGCTTTCTCTTCCGGCTTGTCGGCCACCATGGCCTCGGTGGTGATCATCAGACCGGCGATGGAACCGGCCGCCTGCAGGGCGGTGCGGGTCACCTTGGCCGGGTCGAGAATACCCATCTCGATCATGTCACCGTACTCACCGGTAGCGGCGTTGAAACCGAAGTTGCCGGAACCGTTGCGCACTTCCTGGGCAATAACTGAAGGCTCTTCACCGGCGTTGGCAGCGATCTGACGCAGCGGCGCTTCCAGTGACCGGCGGGCAATGGCGATACCCACGTTCTGGTCTTCGTTGTCGCCCTGCAGGTTGGCGATGGCTTCAACGGCCCGCAGCAGAGCGGTACCACCGCCGGGCACCACGCCCTCTTCCACGGCGGCGCGAGTGGCGTGCAGTGCGTCTTCCACGCGCGCCTTTTTCTCTTTCATCTCGATTTCAGTGGCGGCACCTACCTTGATCACGGCCACACCGCCCGCCAGCTTGGCCACCCGCTCCTGGAGCTTCTCGCGGTCGTAGTCGGAGGAGGTTTCCTCGATCTGGGCGCGGATCTGGTTGACCCGGGACTTGATGTCGTCGGGCTTGCCGGCGCCATCCACAATGGTGGTGTTTTCCTTGCTCATGGTGATGCGCTTGGCGGTACCCAGGTGCTCCAGGGTGGCGCTTTCCAGATCCAGGCCCACTTCCTCGGAAATGACGGTGGCGCCGGTGAGGATGGCGATATCCTGCAGCATGGCCTTGCGGCGATCGCCGAAGCCCGGTGCCTTACAGGCGGCAACCTTGACGATGCCGCGAATGTTGTTCACCACCAGGGTGGCCAGGGCCTCGCCTTCCACATCTTCGGCGACGATCACCAGCGGCTTGCCGGCCTTGGCGACACTCTCCAGCACCGGCAGCAGTTCGCGGATGTTGGAGATCTTCTTGTCCACCAGCAGGATGTAGGGGCTGTCCTGTTCGACGCTCATGTTGTCCTGGTTGGTGATGAAGTAGGGGGACAGGTAGCCGCGGTCAAACTGCATGCCTTCCACCACGTCCAGTTCGTTGTACAGGCTGGTGCCCTCTTCCACGGTGATCACACCCTCCTTGCCCACCTTCTCCATGGCATCGGCAATGATGCCACCGATATCAGTGTCGCTGTTGGCGGAGATGCTGCCCACCTGAGAGATGGCCTTGCTGGTGTCACAGGGCTGGGCGATGGAGCGCACATGCTCCACGGCAGCGGCAATAGCCTTGTCTATGCCGCGCTTGAGGTCCATGGGGTTCATGCCGGCGGCCACGGATTTCAGGCCTTCAGTGACGATGGCCTGGGCCAGTACGGTGGCGGTGGTGGTGCCGTCACCGGCGTCGTCGGAAGCACGCGAAGCGACTTCCTTGACCATCTGGGCACCCATGTTTTCAAACTTGTCACTCAGGGTAATTTCCTTGGCTACGGACACCCCGTCCTTGGTGACGGTGGGAGCACCAAAGGATTTCTCCAGTACCACGTTGCGGCCCTTGGGGCCCAGGGTGGCTTTCACGGCATCGGCCAGAACGTTCACTCCGGCCAACATTCTCTGGCGGGCGCTGTCGCCAAACTTGACTTCTTTTGCTGACATGGTCTGTTTCCTTCAATCAATTCGTTAAACGGAATCTTCGGTTGGTCGGGATCGGGGTTTACTCGATCACGGCCTTGATATCGCTCTCGCTGAGGATGACCAGTTCCTGGCCGTCCACTTCAATGGTGTCGCTGCCGGCGTACTTGCCGAACACCACCACATCACCGACCTTGACGTCCAGCGGGCGGACATCGCCGTTGTCAAGTACGCGGCCGCTGCCAATGGCAACCACTTCACCCTGATTGGGCTTTTCCTTGGCTGAACCGGGCAGAACAATGCCACCGGCGGTTTTTTCCTCTTCTTCCTTGCGGCGAACCACAACGCGATCGTGTAAAGGACGAATTTTCATGGACTGTTTTCTCCAACTAGCCTGTATTCAGTGAAAGATGCCGGGTTGCCCCGGAGGTGCGACCAGATATGGTGGCGGAAGGCCCGGTTTCAAGGCCCGCCACCGCCCGGCGACCAGCCGGGGTCGCCCCGGGGGTTAACGCCTGAGAGCAAGGTGGGGATGATTTGCGGAATTTCAACAGTTGGGGAGCAAATATGTGCGATCAATCCTCGCGGCGGTAGTCTCCCTCCAGGGTGCGCCCGCCGCCGGAGCCCTGATCGTGCCCGCCGGGGCTTTGGCCATTCCCGCCGGGAGGCTGTCTTTGCCCGCCGGGGGGCTGGCCATAGTAGCTGGCGCGCACCTGAACCCGGCGCAACCAGCGCGTCAGCAGCGCCCGGCGCAGGGGGGGCACCAGGCAGGCGAAGCCGACGATATCCGTGGCAAACCCCGGCACCAGCAGCATGATACCGGCCAGAGCCAGTACCAGCCCTTCGAGCATCTCCACCGCCGGCACCTCGCCCTGCTGCATGCGCAGGTCCGCCCGGTTGAGGGCGCCCAGCCCCTGGCGGCGGATCAGCACCAGGCCCACAACGGCAGTGAGCACCACCAGCGCCACGGTGGTCAGACCGCCGATCAGGCTGCCCACCTCGATCAGCAGCCAGAGCTCCAGCAGGGGTATCAGAATCAGGGCGACGATCAGGGAACGCATGGTGAAGACTCCTGCTGTTGGGGCCGAGAGCCGCGGTTTACCACTCGTAGCTCAGACCCACCGTGAGTCGGCGGTCCTCGCGGCGCTTGCCGGGCTGGGGCTGGTTGTTGACATTGTATTCCAGACGGAACTCGGAGTAGAGCTTGCCCACCAGCAGGGTGCTCACACCGGTGTTGGAGCGCAGTTGCCAGTCCTCGCTGTCCTCCACGGAAAGGATGTACTCGTTTCGGTGGGTAAAGGACACCCCCAGCGGCAGTCGATAGCGGAAATCCGACCCGGCCCGCCACGCCGAACGACTGTCGAAACGCTCGAAGTCCGCCGGCGGGCTGGCCGGCACCTGGTAGGTCTCGTCGACGTAGGTCATACCGGTAGTGAGGGAGAGTGCGGTCCTGCGGCTCTCCCAGAATTGGTGCCCGAAGCCGCTACCCACCGTGTAGTACTCCTGGATGCCCCGCACCTCGTCCCGGCCCGCCGATACGTCGTTGTACCAGAACCACTGCTCCCGGAAAAACCAGTCCAGGGTATAGCGCCCGCCCCACTTGCGATTCGTGGGCCCCATCTGCAGCGACAGGGTGGCGTATTCCAGCGACAGGTTGTGGCGCAACTCGGCGCGGCGAAAGGTTACGTTGCTGTTGAGTTTCCAGTCATCGCGCGGCTCGTTGCCCCGGGCGTAGACCCCGGCCAGACTGAGACGGCCCTGGTAGGTATATTCACCCTCCACATGCTTCTCAAAGGGCAGCACCCGGTCCATGGCCGCCAACGGCACCCGCCGCGGGTCCGGGTCGCCACCGCAATGGTAGATGAGGTGCTCATCTTCCACGCCTTCGATGAGGCAGGGGGTACTGGTACCGTCCACCTTGACCGGAATGGTACTGGTGATGTTGCGGATCTGGTAAACGTCTACCGCGAGATTGCCCATCCGGGGCGAATGCCAGTGCAGCTTGCCGTCCTTCAGGCGCAGAAAATCCCCCTGAACCCGATCACCGTTGATCAGTTCCAGGACTCCGGTAGCGCTGGCGCCCGCCGCCAGAACACAACTCAACAAAAAAAGCGCCAGTCGCACCATCATCAATTTACTGTGGCAAAAGTCTGCGTGGATTTCACAGCGCCGGTTGCGGCGAGGGGGTTACTACAATCAGCAGGAAACGCCTGAGCTGACGCAGCCTCAAAGTTCCACATACTAGCACAGCGTTACAATCCCGGCAAAAGGCCGGCACTCAATCAACCTGTACCGGGAGCCTTTTTGCGACTGAATACATCACCCAATCGTTCCGTCAACTGGTGCCGAATGATGATCAGCAACACCAGGCCGGGAATCGCCATGATGGCGGTGATGGCGAAAAACAGCGCCCAGTTGCCGCCCAGTGCGTCCACCATAAAACCGCTGCCCGCGGCCAGCGAGGTGCGGCTGAGATTGCCCAGGGATGCCATCAATGCATACTGGCTGGCGGTGTACACTTTACTGGTGAGATAAGAGATAAACGCAACGGTGGCGACGGTGGAAAAAGCCGTAGTGAAATTATCGACGATCACCGCAAAGGCAAACGCGCCAGTGTAAGGGCCCACGATTGCCATCAGGGAAAACGCCAGGTTCGCCAACGCCATGGCGATGCCGCTGATCAACAGGCCGCGAAAAATTCCAAGTCGCACATTGATCATACCACTGATAAAAACGAACAACACCATGGTGGCCCAACCCATCAGACCGCTGACCCAGGCGATCTGGCTGTGGGTGAGTCCCAGCTCCAGATAGAATACCGAAGCCATACGCCCCATAAAGGCCTCGCCCACCTTGAACAGCACAATGAAGCCGAGAATCATACTGGCCAGTCGCCAGCCGTTGCGCTGTACAAACTCCGCCAACGGCTGCACCGCTGTCACTACAAACCAGGCGGTCACGGATGCGGTGATGCCGGGGCGGGCGCGGGAAGACAGTGCCGAGCGTATTCTGGCTTCGTCCTCCGCCTGCAACCTTTCACGATCAGAGCGCGGCTCCGGCAGCAACAACGTGATCACTATCAGCACGGCCATGACACCGGCCAGACACAAATAGGCCGCCGTCCAACCGGAGGCGGCCTGACCGGCAACCGCAAAGGCCATGGCAGCGGGCAGCCCTGCGCCGGTCCACCACCCGGCGGTGGTGACGGCCGAGCCGGCCGCGAGTTTTTTCGTTTCCTCGGCGGGAATCATTTCGATGCGGTAGGCGTCCACCCCCACGTCCTGGGTGGCCGAGGAAAACACGATCATGGCCGCCGCCAGTACCGTAGCACTGGTACCGATACTGGGGTCGGTGAAACTGATGGCGAGAGTGCCGAGGAGAATGCCCAATTGCGCCAGCAGTATCCAGCCACGCCGCTGGCCCAGACGACTGCACAGTAACGGTAGACGGACGCGATCCAGCAGCGGCGCCCAGAGAAAGTTCAGGGCATAGATCATGGTGATACTGCCGAGAACGCCAACGCTGGAGCGGGTGAGCCCCGACTCGTGCAGCCAGGCAGAAAACGTCATGCCGATCAGCGCCCAGGGAAAGCCGCTGGCAAAACCGAGCGCAAAAATGAACAGTAAACGGCGATCCAGAAACAGACCAAAGAACCGATTCATATCACTCCAATCCCGCAACCGGGAACATCAAATCAATCGCGGAAATTGGTGAACTGCAAGGGCATGTCGATGCCTTCGGCTTCGCGCAGCAGCGCCATCACCGCCTGCAGGTCGTCGCGTTTCTTGCCGGTCACCCGCACCTGGTCGCCCTGGATCTGGGCCTGCACTTTCAACTTGCTGTCCTTGATGATTTTGACCATTTTCTTGCACAGGTCGGTTTCCAGACCGGAGCGCACAGTGATGTCCTGTTTCACCTGTTTGCCCGAAGCCCTGGGTTCACCCATGTCCAGGCAGGCGATGTCGATATTGTTTTTCAACAGCGCACCCTGCAGCACATCGATCATCTGGGTGAGCTGAAAATCCGCATCCGCAGTGAGCGTGACCAGGAATTCGGTGCGCTCGAAGCTGGCGTCCACACCCTTGAAGTCGTAGCGGTTGCCGATCAGTCGGTTGGCCTGATCCACAGCATTGGTCAACTGATGCTTGTCAACTTCGGAGACCACGTCAAACGATGGCATAGCAAATCCTCATATAAAGGGGTTAGCGCAATCAGGAGTTAACGCAATAAAGTCACCAGCGCCAGGGCGCAGACCCACAGCAGCAGGGCGCGGGACAACAGGCGCTGACTGCCCGCCACCAGTTTGCGGGAGTATGCCGGTTCGATCACCGGCACCTCCTCTTCGTCGGGATCGTAAGCGCCCAGGGCACCGCGCAGACAGTTGTTCAGGGCAGTGGCGCTGGGCACCCGCCACTGCAACAGGCAGCGGCGGCACTGACGCACACAGCCGTCGAAGTTGCCCACCAGCGCCCAGGTCAGGGCAGTGACCCGCACCGCCGGCCATTCCAGCAGGTGCAACCAGGCGCCGGAGATGGTCGCGCCCCGCTCTGCGGATTCAGCCCACTGCCGATAGAGCACACTCAGGCGATAGAGCAGGGCACCGGGAGCACCGAGTACAAAGAACCAGAACAGCACGGCGAACAACCGCTCGAAGCCGCGATAGGCGATGGCATGCAGAGCTTCGCCGTGCATGGCCTGCCAGTCGTCGGTGGCGGGGGTGTCCACCGCAGGCACTTCAGCCGTCAGCTCATCCACCTGGCGCGCGGCGGCCACCGAGTCGCCCCGTTCACCGGCTTCCAGATAGGCTTTGATCAGGGCGGAAAAGTCGCCGCGCCCCAGGCTGTAGAGCAACACCGGCACATAGACAAAAAAGAGCCAGTTGCCCTCGCCCCGGCACAACAGCAACACCAGCGCCGCCAACAGCAGACAGGGCACGGCCAGCGCCACCGCCAGATGCACAGAGCGCCAGCGGGCCAGCAGCGGCCAGCTCTGCAACAGGTCCAGCCAGCGCAGGAACCAGCCGTCCCGCTGCAGGGGTCCGCCGGAGCCCCACCACTGCACAAACGCCAGTACCACAATCAGACTGAGAAATGTCATGGTTCGTTCAGCCGCCTTCGAAAGTCATCCCAGTCAAACGAGGGACCGGGGTCGGTTTTGCGCTGCGGGGCAATGTCCGAGTGCCCGACGATACGCTGTGGTGTCAGTGCCGGATACTCTGTCATAAGCCGGCGGGCCAACCGCGCCAGGCACCGGTACTGAGCTTCGGTGTAGGGTGTGTCGTCGGTGCCTTCCAGTTCTATGCCAACACTGTAATCGTTGCAGTTAGGTACCCCCTGAAAGGAGGAGACACCTGCGTGCCAGGCTCGCTGTTCCAGCGGCACAAACTGGGTGGGCCTGCCCTGCCGGTCGATCAGCAGATGGGCCGACACTTCCACGCCGACGAGTCCGGCAAAATAGGGGTGAGCCTGCGTGTCCAGGCGGTTGCAGAAAAACGCCTCGACACACCCGGTGCCAAACTCTCCCGGCGGCAGACTGATGTTGTGGATCACCAGCAGGCTTACCGGGGCGTCCGGCGGACGCGGGTTGCAATTGGGTGAGGGGCAGCGGTGCGCCCCACTCAGCCAGCCGTCGTGAATATGGTCAAACACACTGCCCGCCCCTATTTACCTATCAACTTAAATAGATCATCCTGATCTATTTAAGTTGGCGCCCTTGAAAAGACAGGCCAATAATACACGCTAAGCCTGCCTCTGGCACCCGCTCCGCGCTTGAAGACGTCATCGCGCTGGAGTAGGCTAAAGGCCATCTTTCAGCTTTCCCACCAGCAAAGGAGTACGGCCATGACAACATCCAAAAAAGACAATCCCGCTGAAGAAACCACCTCCGCCGAAGGCAACGCCGAGGCGGGCAAGGAAAAGGCTGCTCCCCAGGAGCCCAGCGCTGCGGCGCTGCGCGCCCAGAAAGCCGCCGAACAGGCCAAGGCAGCCGCAGCGGACGCCTTCGCCGCCTTCAAGAGTCTACTCACCGATCCGGTGGGGCAATTGGGCCCGGCCCACGACAGCCTGGGTGATAATCGAGCCTTGGGCGTGGGTGTTGTATTCGGTGTGGTGGCCGCCTTTGGCGCCGCCCTGGCCGCCAGCGTCATGCTCGGGTCGCTGATCAGCATGATGATGGGTGCCGGCCTGAGCACCGGTCTGCACTTTGGCATGCTGTTGCGCAGTCTGATTTCGGGACTGTTTGCCGTTGCCGCCGCTGCGGGGGCTATTTACCTACTGTCGCCGCTGTTCGGAGGCAAGACGCGCTTGGGGTCCAGTGTCTATATTGCCGGCACCAGCTTTCTGCCCATGGGGCTGGCCATGCTGCTCGCCGCCATTATCTCCGCGATCCTGACCAACCGTCTGGGCATGATTCTGGTGAGTCTGTTGGTGATCTTCGGCCTCTGCCTGACCGTGCTGGTGCTCAACGCCGGCCTGCGC
Organism: Marinimicrobium sp.; assembly: GCA_050486405.1. Lineage (GTDB taxonomy): Bacteria > Pseudomonadota > Gammaproteobacteria > Pseudomonadales > Cellvibrionaceae > JBJHDF01. The sequence continues at coordinate 40,982 of JBJHDF010000004.1, forward strand.
CATATCAGCGGCCTCAACGAGCAGCGCGCCTCGCTGGCGACGCCGGCGGTGCTGGCACTGGCGGGTATCGTCAACCTGCTGATCGCCTATCTGCTGGCCTGACCTGCCAGTTCAACAAAGCCCGACACAAAACAGCGGCGGCGGAGATGCTCCGCCGCCGCTGTTTTGTGTCTTAGACCTCAGAACTTGTAACCAAAGCCCAGGGAAAGTATCCCCATGTCATCATTCAGGAAACGGGTGCCCATGAATTCCATATTCACGTACACGCCCTGCTGAATGCCAGTGGGCGTAAAACGCACGCCGATACCCAGAGCCGGATTGGTTTGGGTATCGGTGTAGCGCTCCGCCAGCGGCGCGCTGCTGGGTGTCCGCTCGGTGATGGTGGCCAGCCCCGCCTTGCCGTACAGCCGGAACCAGTGGGTGTCAAAGTCGTGACCGATATTCACCCCGGCGTAGTGCATTCGCTGTAAGTCGTCAAAGTCATCCAGGGAGCCCCTGAAATATTTGAACTCGACCCCCACCAACCGGTTGACATCGTACCCTGCCTCGAACATGGTGCCGCTGGCGTTGCAATCCGCACCACAGTCGTCGGAACCGGTGCCGGCGACACCAATGCCGACAAAAAACCCTTCGGTGCCCTGAAAAACACTGGCGCTGGCCCCATGACAGAGCCCGAGGGCCAGCAAAACGCCGCACAACCCCTTGATGCTCGATTTCATATGCTCACCTCCACATAACCCATTCAGGGACTGATGCCCCCACAGTCATCAGACAACCATTTCCCGGATTGTTCCATGGTCATGGTGTCGCGCTGTCCCTGCATGGTGACGGTCATCTGCGACTTGCCACTGAAGGAGGTGGGGCTGTGGAAGATGACCTCGCCCTCGCCACTGGTCGGCGGGTTGCCATCGCAGGTAAAGGACACCCTGATACGGTTGCTGCTCTGTTCCAGTATCCGGTGCTGACAGTTTTCATCGTGCTGAGGGACAAAACCCGAGGCGGCTTCCTCCGGCGTGACGCAGGTTTGCAGAGTACCGCTGGTAAAATCCATGCTCACACCCTGAGAGGCCATCATCCGCTCCATCATGGCCCGCTGCTCGGGCGGCATCGCCTCCATTTGCTGTCGCAACTCTTCCAGCGCCTGTTCTATGGCGCCACCGCTCATCTTGAAACTGTGCTCCCACAGGCCGGGCTTCATATTCATGTCCGCAACAGCGCCGGCGGACAGAGTCAGCAAAAGTATGGTGGTAGTCAGTGCTCGCATGGGACTCTCCTTATTCAGCTAGGGCATTTGATACAAATCCGGCAAACCGTCACCAAACAGTATCAGCGGATGCCGATGGAATTCAATAAAATTGTCGGCGCTCACCTGGCCCGGATAGGGGGCGAAATAGTGATCGCGATCCTCCCGGTCCCGGTTGGCATTGCGCCAGACCAACGCATAGGCGATCTGCCGCGTCTGCGCACTGTAATCCAGGCCGGCCAGCAATACGTCCGTCCAGAACCGGGGGTTGGGAATATTCTCGACACCGCCTTCGGTCAGAGCCGGGATCTTGGCCTTTTCCCGAGCAATGGCCACCGTTTGCTCCAGGCTGTGGCGAAAATGCGCCAGTGCCTGGGCCGGGCTCGTGGAATTGTAGGCATGGCCCAAATCCCAGTAGTTGTCCAGCCCTATGATATCGACATAGTCGTCACCGGGATAGCCGTAGAGATAGTCGCGGCGAAAGTGGTCAATATTGATGCGGCTGCGGTCCGGGGAAAAGGCGTAGATAAAATTGTGCACGCCCCTGACATCTCTCAGGTACTCCACGGTAAAGCGCCACAGGGCAATATAGTCAGCCTCGTCGGCATGGCCCCGTCCCCACCAGAACCAGTCGCCATTGTGCTCGTGCCAGGGGCGGAAAATCACCGGAATGGCGTGCTCCCTGCCCCGCTCGTCACTCGCTGTCAGGCCGGCGTTGAACACCACCAGTGTATCCAGATAGTCTCTCAGTACGCTGTGTTTTTCCCCACCGGGCAACAACTTGTGCACGCTGGGCGTGCGGTCCCAGGCATTGCCGCCGGTGGTCGGGTTGTTCATATGCCAGGACAGGGTAATGACTCCACCGCGCTGGTACCCCTCGCGAATCCAGCCCTGCATCTTTTCGAAGTCGACACCATCCAGATTCTCGCTGGCGCCCAGTTCCAAATCCCCCAGTTCCCAACCATAGACGGCGGGATAGGCCCCGGTTACCGTTCGTACGTCGGAGCGGCCAGGCTCGTCAAACCAGGTCACACCGTAGGCCAGGCTGTCCTGATGCCCAAACAGCACCTTCTCCCGGCCCAGTGCCGCCAGGTTGCGATACAGGGCCCGGGTTTGCACCGTGGCGTTGCGGTCGATCAGCAGTGGCGCCGAAGGGCGCGGGGCGGCCTTGGCGGCGCCGGAGAAGTCGGCACCAGTTGTTGCGGCCACGGCTGCGGGTTTGTCGGCGCAACCAGCCAGTACCAGTAGTGCCGCGAGCAGCAGCCCTGGCGCAAAATAAGAGAGTCTATTCATATTCACCTCGAAACCGGTTACAAGCGCCCCTGATGAGGCCGAGTGTACCACCGCCTGCCGGACCGGGACAGCCTGGCACGGCTGTTGCTGCCGAATAGCAAACGCCCGACCCGTGCCCCTAAAAGCCGCGCACAGGACGGGATGCGCCAACAATGACCAGACGGCATGCACCATGACCGCACACACCGCCATATCCGCTGCACCATCAGCCGGCACCGACGACACGGAGTTCCGCGAATTCAGCCGGCTGCATCGCCAGCGCCAGGACATACTGCAACTGGCCCGGCAACTGCTGCAGATGATCAAGGCCGCCCAGCGGCACCGGGGCATGAGCATGGCGCTGCTGGGGGGCAACACCCAGTTCCGCGAGGAGTTCGAGCGCTTGCAGCAGGAACTGGAACGCCGCCTGCTTACCCTGCAGTCGCTGGTGTCACTGACCGGACAATTGCTGAGCAAGCGCGACCAGGAAAATCTGCACAATGCCTGGGTCACCATCCGCCACGACTGGCAGCAGGACCCGGTGATCGACAACTACGAGTTGCACTGCCATCTGATCGAGCAGTTACTGAACATGCTGGTGTCCCTGTCGCGGCAACTGGAGCAACCGGTGTCCAGCCTAGTCAGTGCCACGGCCGGCAACCAGCGGGACGCGGGTGGCAAGGGCTACCCCAACCGTTTCAAGTACCTGGAGGTGCTGCACTTTTCCACCCGCCAGATGCCTGCGGTGGTGGAGCAGATCGGGCGCATCCGCGCCCTGGCCAGTTACGCCGCCGCCCTGGGACACTGCGACAATCACCACGACACCAAATTGCGCTACGTCATCCAGTGCACCCGGGTGAACAATGAAAAACTGCATCACCAGACCCGCCGTCTGGAAACCATTCTGGAGGGGGATGTGGGGCTGCTCAGACAGCTGAAAAGCTACGAACTAAAACTCATGTTTCTGCTGAACATGGTGGAGATGGACATTCTCGGCGAAGGGGAAGTGACCGCGGACAGCAACCGCATTTTCGGCGTGGCCACCGATATTATCGACACCTATCTGAAGGTGGTGGAAGACGGCATTGCCCTGGTGAGCGACTGGCATCAACTGGATCTGGAGTTGTGGCTGCGGGGCGAGTGACTATTCACTGCTCAGCCTTGTCATCCTCGTCTTCCAGACCGCTGCTCAGATTATGGGTATCGGGGTCATAGTGCTTCTGCAGGTCGTCCTTGACGGTTCCATCCCACAGCGGCACACCGACGAAATAACCGGCGCGACCGATGACGTGGGCGGCAACCGGCGCGGTAACGATGATAAAGGCGATGATGGCCGCCACCCGGGCCCAGATCACTGGCTCCATATAGGCAAACCCCACCCCCAACATGATCACGCTGGTACCCAGGGCACCGGACTTGGTGGTGGCGTGCATGCGCGTGGGCAGATCCGGCAGACGCACCATACCAATGGCCGCCAGCAACATCAGCGCAGCGCCCAGCAGCAAGAGGGCGGAAACCAGAATCTCAATCATCGCGCGGCCCTCCACTTTCGAGGAAGCGGGCAAAACCGATGGCCGCCAAAAACGCCGTCAGCGCCAGCACGATGGCGATGTCCAGGAAACTCGACACGCCGGTATCCACCGCGTGAACACCGACAATGGCCGCCACCAGGGTGGCAATCAGCTCCAGCGCCACCACGCGATCGGGCAGCGACGGCCCCTTGCTCAGGCGCCAGAACGACAGCAACAGGGCGACGGTCAGCATCAGGTAGGCAATATTGATAACGAGCGGGTAAATCACATTGGCCTCCTAGCGCATCACTTCGAGAATGCGCCGTTCGATTTCCTTCAACTCCCTGAGCAACTCCTGTTCGTCCTGCAAGAACATGGCGTGAATGAACAGCACCCGCCGGTCGTCCGACACGTCGAGGCTCAGAGTGCCGGGCGTCAGGGATATGAAGTTGGCCACCATGGTCACCTCGAGATCGGTTTTGGCATCCAGCGGCAGGCCGATCACTCCCGGCTGCATGTGCCAGGGCGGAGTAAGCACGTCGAAGGCCACCTTGAAGTTGGCCTTGACCAGTTCCTTGACGAAGAACAGCAGAAACAGCAGAAACAGCGGCACTCGCTGGGCGTAACCGCGCAGCACCGGCACCTGGGACTGAATGATGGCGAGAAACAGATAGCTGATCACCATGCCGAGCAGGAAGTTCAGGCCGGTGAAACTGCCGGTGAGCGCAACCCAGGCCAGTGCCAGGGTGAGGTTCCAGAAAAAGCCGATCATCGATCGCCTCCCAACACCGCTTCGATGTAACCTTCGGGGTTCATCAGTTGCTCGGCCATCTGTTCAAACAGCGTCAGTACCGGCTGGCCGGCGAAACCCAGCAACAGAATACCGCCGATCAGGATCAGGGTTGCAACCAGCATATAGCGCCCCGGCGCATCGTAGGACAGCGCCGAGAGCCTGTCCACATCCAGTTTTTCCGGTGCTGCTTTCCAGAACACTTCGGCCCAGATTTTTATCATGGAGAACAGCGTCAACAGCCCCACCGCCAGCGCCACCGCCGCCAGTGTCACCGCGCCGGCTTCCAGACCCGCGCGCACCACCACAAACTTGGCGACAAAGCCCGACAACGGCGGAATACCCGCCAGCGACAGCGCCGCAATCAGAAACAGCAAAGCCAGACCCGGGCGATGGCGATAAACCGCACCCAACTCGGACAACTCGTAGGTTCCGGTGAGGCGATACACCAGGCCGCTGATCAGGAACAGGCAGGTCTTCACCAGACTGTGGTGAATCACATAGAAGATACCGCCGATCAGCGCCAACGGTGTGAACAGCGCCAGGCCGAGAATCATATAGCCGATCTGGCTGACGCTGTGAAACGCCAGAATGCGGCGGAATTCAAACTGGGCGGCAGCACCCAATACGCCGGTCACCATGGTAAAGCCGGCGCTCCACAACAGAATGGTGTGGGTGTAGCCGATGTCGCCGTTGAAAATCAGGGTGAACATCCGGTAGAGCGCGTAGACGCCCACCTTGGTCAGCAACCCGGCAAACAGCGCCGAGACCGCCACCTTGGGGGTGTGGTAGGAAGCCGGCAGCCAGAAGAACAGGGGAAAGGCCGCCGCCTTGATACCGAAGGCCACCATGAACATCACCGCCAGTACATTGACCATGCCGGTGTGTTCCACCTGGCTCAGCTTGTCTGCGATGTCGGCCATGTTGAGTGTGCCCACCATGCCGTAGAGCAGACCGATGGACGACAGAAACAGCGCCGAGGAAAAGAGATTGAGCGTCACATACTTGATGGCGCCTTCCATCTGCGCGCGTTCACCGCCGAGAGTGAGCAGCGCAAAGGAAGCCAGCAGCATCACCTCGAACCAGACGTAGAGATTGAATATGTCGCCGGTGAGAAAGGAGCCGGCCACCCCGGCCAGCAGCAGGTGCATCAGGGGGTAGTAACCGAAGCGTTCGTGCCGGTGGGGCGTGGAGCCCAGCGAGTAAATCGCCACCACAAAACCCATCAACCCGGTGAGCACCGCCATCACCGCACTCAGGGTGTCAGCAACAATGGTGATGCCCATGGGCGCCGGCCAGTTGCCCATCTGCATCACCACGTAGCCCTCGGCGCTCACGGCAGAGAGCAGCCACAGGGCGGAACCGAGCAGCGCCGCCGTGCCGAGCAGGGCTATCCAGCGCTGGTAGAACAGCGAGCGCCAGCAGACGACCGACAGGGTTCCAGCCAGCAGCGGGATGAAGATCGGCAGGATAACTTCCAGTCTCACGTGTCGGTGTCCTTCATCTGATCCAGGTCGTCCGTACCCACCACTTCGTAGGCGCGGTGGATCAGTACCACGGCAAACGCCAGTACACCAAAGGCAATGACGATGGCGGTGAGCACCAGCGCCTGGGGCAGCGGGTCAGCGACCACCGCCTCGGGCAGTGCCGCGCCGTAAGGGATCAGCGGCGGCGCGCCCCGGGTCATGCCGGAGACGGTGAAAATCAGCAGATTGGCGGCATTGGTCAGGATCATCAAACCGATCACCAGTTTGACGATAGAGCGACGCAGCATCATGTACACGGCCGCGCCGAACAGAATGCCGATAATGTATGCCATCAGGTGTTCCATGACTCGCCTCGGGGGTAACCCCCTACTCCTCCGCTTCGTTAAGGGACATGACGATGGTGAGAATACTGCCCATCACCACCAGATACACACCCAGGTCAAACAGCAACACGGTGGACAGTTTGATTTCCGTCTCCATCAGGTAAAAGGACCACCACTGGGCGGTGAGCAGGGGCTCACCAGACAGCAGCGCCGGCAGCGCCGAAACAAGGCCCAGCAGCAGACCCGCACCGACCAGATCGTGGGGTTCCAGACGCAGAACGCGCCGGGTGGCCTCCACCCCGTGCGCAAACAGGTACAGCACAAAGGCCCCGGCGGCCACCAGCCCGGCAATGAAACCGCCGCCCGGTTCGTCGTGGCCGCGCAGCAACAGAAACACGGAAAACAGCAACTGCAGCGGCAACAGAAACAGCGCCGCGGTATGCAGGATCACCGTGTTGGATTTAATGACCTTGGCCTTAGTCTCGGTCACGACTCACCCCCGTTCGCAAACGCAACATGGAGTAGACCCCGAGCGCCGCGATTGCCAGCACAAAGATTTCACCCAGGGTGTCCAGCGCCCGGAAATCCACCAGGATCACATTGACGATATTGCGCCCCTGGGCCTCGGGATAGCTGGCCTCGACAAAGTAGGACGAAATCGAATCAAAATAGCGGGTGTCCAGGGCGCCGAGAATCAGCAGCGTCATCACCACGCCAAAAATCACCGCCACCGAACCGTCGCGCCAGATTTCGAAGCGGCTGGAGTAGTGGGCAAAGCCCGGTAACCGGAACAGTACCAGTATCAGCAGGATCACGGTGAGCGTTTCAATCAACACCTGTGTGATACCCAGGTCCGGTGCGCTGAACAGAATGAAAATCAGCGCTACGGAAAAACCCAGCGCGCCGATGGTGGCCACGGCGCCCAGGCGCGAGCGGGTGAAGATCACATAGATTGCTGCCATCACCATCAGCAAGGCGATGGCCCACTCGTAAAAATGGACCTCTTCGATGCCGGTCAGCGTCAGCGTCAGCCCGTACTGGGTGAGCAGGGTATAGCCGGCCAGCAACGACGTGGTCATCACCAGCACAATCATGTAGATGCCCATGACGCCGTTCTGCAGCACACGGGTCTGCCAGGCAGCAAAGGTGGTCATGCCGTCCATCAGGCGGAAATAGCCCGCCTCGGGGCCCACCCGCGCCACGGCGCCATTGAGGCCGGCAAGCAGTGCGCGACTGCGACCCCAGAGCAGGTACAGCACCAGCCCCGCCAGCAGACTCACGCCGGAGAGAATCAGCGGCAGGTTGACCCCGTGCCACAGCGACAGATAGAACTCCACCGGTTGCCCCCGCACCGAGGTCACCGCCGCCGTCACCAGCCAGGTTTCCGGCAGCAGAGGCACCACGCCAAACAGCAGCGACGTGGCCGCCAGCACCACCGGGCCCAACCACATGCCCAGGGGCGCCTCGTGGGGCTTTTTCGGGGTATCCCCCACCGGGCCCCAGAAGGGCTTGATCGCCACGGAAAACGCCACGGCAACGCCCAGCGCCGCGCTGGCGACCGCCACCACCAGCAGTGGCAGCGCCAGCCACTGGGCCGACAGCACCGCCTCCAGCATCAGTTCCTTGCCGATAAACCCGAACAGCGGCGGCAGCCCCGCCAGGGACAGGCCCGCCACCAGTGCCGCCGTGGCGGTGATCGGCATGGCCCGCCCCAGGCCGCCCATGCGCGTCAGATCCTTGGTGCCGGTTTCGTGATCCAGGGCTCCGGCCACCATAAACAGCGCGCCCTTGTACAGGGAGTGCCCCAGCAAAAAGGCGGCAAAGGCCACCATGGCCAGCTCGGTGCCAATACCGATCAGCAGGGTCAGGGTACCCAGGGCCATCACCGTGGAGTAGGCCAGTACCTTCTTCACACCGGTGGCGCTGTAGGCCAGATACACACCCAACAGCATGGTGATGGCGCCGGCCGAGCACAGCAGCACCGTCCAGAGCGGGTGTTCCCCCAGGGCCGGGTTGAGGCGCGCCATCAGATAGATACCGGCCTTGACCATGGTGGCCGAGTGCAGATAGGCCGACACCGGGGTCGGCGCCGCCATGGCGTTGGGCAGCCAGAAGTGGAAGGGAAACTGGGCGGATTTGGTAAAGGTGCCCAGCAGGATGCACACCACGATGGCGGTAATCCAGGGGCTGTCCAGCAGCCCCTCCGCCAGCAGCAGTTCGGACATTTCAAAACTGTTGCCGGCCAGCGCCAGCATCACCAGTCCGGCCAGCAGCGCCAGGCCACCGCCCACGGTCACCAGCAGCCCCTGCAGGGCGCTCTTGCGGGCCTGACTGTCCTCGTGATTGAAACCGATCAACAGGTAGGAGGTGATACTGGTCAATTCCCAGAACACAAACAGGCTGACCAGGTTGTCGGCCAGCACCAGCCCCAGCATGGACGCCATAAAGCTGAGCATGATGGCGTAGAAGCGGCCCAGATAGGGGTGGCCGTGCAGATAGCTGCCGGCGTAGATAAGAATGAAGGTGCCGATAAAACTGATCAGCAGGGCGAACAGCAGCGACAGGCCATCGAGCACAAAGGTGAGCTGAATATCCAGCCCGGGCAGCCAGGCCCACTGCTGGCGGATCACCTCGCCGGCACTGACGGCGGGGATAAAACTGGCGAAGTACAGGGTCAGCGCCGCCGGCAGCAGCGCCAGCAGCCAACCGATCCGCTCCCGCGCAAACACCGGCAAGTACGCCCGCAGCCAGGGTGCCAGAGCGGCCAGCACAAAACCTGAGAGAACGGCGTAGAGCATGCTTGGGGGTAACTCCTGGGCGAGGGCAAAAACGCGGGTCAGGATAGCGAAGCCTGCCTGCCCATGCAATCCCGACCTGTGCCCCATGCTGGTGCGCCCGCACCCGGAATCGTCCTAGGGATGACAGAATTCTCGCCAACCGTTACTCTGACAAACTATGGACTGTCGCTTACTTCTCCTTTTACCGCTCACCTTCCTGATTTGCGCCTGCCGGCCCACGGATACACCGTCACTGGCCGTACCGGTACCGGAAGCGGAGCGTCGGGCGGAGCAGTTTATGGTCAGCGCCGCCAACCCGCTGGCGGTGGAGGCCGGACTCGAGGTACTACGCGCCGGGGGCAACGCCCTGGACGCCGCCGTGGCGGTGCAGATGGTGCTGGGCTTTGCCGAAGCCCCGGAGACCGGCATCGGTGGCGGCGGCTTCCTGCTCTACCGGGACGGCGCCAGTGGCCAGCTCCATTTCTACGATGGCCGGGAAACTGCCCCCGCCGCGACATCCGCCGACCGCTTTACCCTGCTGGGCCGCCCCGCTCCCCTGTGGCTGGCGGTGCCCAGTGGCCGCTCCGTGGGCGTTCCCGGCCTGGTGGCCATGCTGGCCCTGGCCCACGACGAACACGGCCGCATGGACTGGGCGGACCTGCTGGCGCCGGCCATCGAACTGGCGGAAGACGGTATCGACATGCCGCCCCGGCTGCAACGGCAGGTCGCCGGCGATCGCTCCCTGGGCCTGTTCGGCGACACCCGGCGCCATTTTCGGCGGCCGCTGCGCCGTTCCGGCCCGCCGCCGCAACTGCACAACCCGGAACTGGCCCAGAGTCTGAGGCTCATCGCCGAGCAGGGCCCCGAGGCGCTGTACGGCGGCCCCCTGGGCGACGCCTTGGTGGAGCGCGCCCGCAGCCGCTGGCCCTGGCGCAGCGACCTGACCGCGGAAGACCTGGCCGGTTACAGCGCCCGGGTGCGCGAGCCGGTCTGCGGCCGCTACCGCCAGTGGACCCTGTGCGGCCCGCCGCCGCCCTCCTCCGGCGGCGTCGCCGTGCTGCAGATACTCGGTGTGCTGGAGCACTTTCCCCTGCCGGACCTGGCGCCGGACGACCCCCTCACCCTGCATCTGATCGCCGAGGCCAGCCGCCTAGCGTTCGCCGATCGCTACCACTACCTGGGTGACCCGGACTTTGTGTCGGTGCCGGTAGCGGAGCTGATAGACCCCGACTATCTGGCCCAGCGGGCGCAACTGATCGACCCCCGCCGCGCCAAGGCACAGCCCCTGCCCGGCGAGCCCGGTCGCCGCCCGGAAATGCCCGAGGCTCCGCCAAAGGACGAAGAGGAAACCGAGGGTACCTCCCACTTCACCATCGTCGACGCCCAGGGCAATCTGGTGGCCCTGACCAGTTCCATCGAGGCGCCCTTTGGCAGCCGCATGATGGCCGCCGGCTTTCTGCTCAACAATCAACTGACGGACTTCACCTTCACGCCCACCCACCTGGGTCGCCCCCACCCCAATGCCCCCGCGCCGGGCAAGCGGCCGCGCAGCTCCATGTCGCCGTTTATGGTGTTCGACGAGCAGGGTGAGGCACGGCTGGTGATCGGTTCCCGGGGCGGCAGCGGTATCATTGGCTATGTGGTCAAGGCGCTGATCGGTACACTGGATTGGGAGATGGATGTGCAGGACGCCATTGCCCTGCCCAATTTTCTCGAGCGCGGCAATGGCGTGGAGCTGGAACGGGGCAGCGCGCTGGAGGTCCATGCTCCGGCACTGCGCGCTTTGGGTCACCGCGTGCGCATCACCGGACTGCCCAGCGGTCTGCACGGCATCGAGTGGATTGACGGCACCTGGCGCGGCGGCGCCGACCCACGACTGGATGGGCGCGCATTGGGAGATTGACCTGGCGAAGTTGCGCTACAATTTTTCTGGGAGTTTGGTGTAACGTGGAAATCCACGTCCTTAGGACATGCTCGGCCTGTTACGAATTGTGGCTAGGTTTCGGTGCCACTAAGATGGTCGGCCAGTGAGGTCGGTAGCGCCTTTGGCAAACGCGGTGAATACATCCCTGTAGCTCCCGCGCGTCATCCCTCGGCAACTGCTCCTGCGTTGCTCTACCTCCTGCATCCGTGCAGTCGTGACGCGAGGGTTGCCAAAGACGCTCCCAACCTCCCTGTCCTCAGGGCTGGTTGAAACACTGGCGCTCTGTTCTATTGGGTTCGAAGTGACGCTGTTGAAGGAGGTTGGGGTAGTGCTTCCGGGACCGTACACCGCATGGACGACCCACAGGGAAGTGGGAAGTGTCCCGAAGCGCCGGGAGCGCGTAGGGGCCGCGGTGTCCGAGCCTCCAGGGAAGGATTTACGGCGTGTCCCGGAAGCACTACCTCAACCTCCGCCGATGGCACCCAAGGTGATAGAAACAACAAACCCCCTTACGCAAGAAACATCAGGAACAATTGAATACAACCATGAGCGACAAACCGAAACCGAGACACCCAATTATCCTGCCGCCCCGGGTAACCAACTACCGTGGCGAAATACGTCATGTGGGTGTGGAAATTGAAATGAGCGGTCTCACGCTGGAATCCCTGGCCGAACACACCGCGCGTTTTTTCGATCTGAAAGTCGAACCGGACGGCCGCTATCAGCGCCGGCTCACCGGCGATCCGGCCGGCGACTGGCAGGTGGAACTGGACTTCAGCCTGCTCAAGGAAATGGGCCACCGCGATCAGGAAGTCAAGGAACTGATGGACGATGTACGCAACACCGCCGAAGAGTTGCTGCGGCTGGTGTCCGAACCCTTTGTGCCACTGGAACTGATCAGCCCGCCGCTGCCCATGGACCGGCTGGAGGAACTGGAACAACTGATCATTCTGTTGCGCGGCGCCGGCGCCACCGGCAGCTCCGACAACCTGATCAACGCCTTCGGCATGCAGTTCAACCCGGAAATTCCGGACCGGGACCCGGCAGTGCTCACCGCCTATCTGAAAGCGTTTCTGTGTGTCTTCGACTGGCTGCACAAGCGCAGCCAGGTGGATATGACCCGGCGACTCACCAGCTACGTGGATCCGTTTCCCATGGCGTATGTGCGCAAGGTGGTGCACCCGGACTACTGGCCCGACACCGAACAGTTGATCGACGACTATCTGCATTTCAATCCCACCCGCAACCGCGCCCTGGATATGCTGCCGCTGTTTCTCTGGCTGGACGAGGCGCGCGTGCGCAGGAAAGCGAAAGATCCCCTGATCAAACCCCGCCCCACCTTTCACTACCGCCTGCCCAATTCGGAGATTCACCGGCGGGACTGGGGTCTGTACGTGGCCTGGGAAGACTGGCTGGAGGTGGAGTACCTGGCCGATGACGCCAAACGGCTGGAGGACTGTTGCCGTGCCTACAGCCGGTTTCTGAGTTCCCCGCTCAGACGCTGGTTCGGCAACTGGGAAAGGGAGGTGGCGCAAAAGTGGTTAAGCCAGTAATCGCCATCACCGGCCCGCAGAAAGGTGCCTTTGGTCCCAGAACCCTGGTGTCCCTGGCGGTGCGCCGCTACGGCGGCAGGCCCATTCAGTTGCGCCCCGGCGATACTCTGGTGGGGCACAACTACGACGGCGTGGTGGTCACCGGTGGTCACGACATACACCCGGTGCTCTACGCCTCCCAACCGGAAGTGGAACCCAACTACGACGAAGCCCGGGACGCATTTGAACTGGAAATCATCGAGCAGGCCCTGACCCGCCACCTGCCGCTGCTGGGTATCTGCCGCGGCGCCCAGTTGCTCAACGCGCGCCTGGGCGGCAGTCTCTTCCAGGAGTTGCGATCGCGACGCAAACACACCTCCAACCGCTGGACCGTTCTGCCCCTGAAAACCCTGCAACTGGAACCCGACACCAAGCTCGCGAATTACTTTGCCTGCGCCAACTGCAAAATCAACAGCCTGCACAATCAGGGCATTGATCAACTGGGCGACGGACTGCGCGTGGCGGGGCGGGATATGGACGGCATCATCCAGGCGGTGGAAGACCCCAGCTATGGATTTCTCATGGGCGTGCAGTGGCACCCGGAGTTTCTGATTTTCATGCGCCGCCAGCGGCGGCTGTTCAAACATCTGGTGGCGCACGCCAGAGTTCACGCAACACAGGATTGAGTTTGATAGTGAGCGCAATTACGAAAAAAACCATTTTTGTCACCGGCGCGTCCACCGGCATCGGCTACTACTGCGCCAAAGCGCTGCAGGCGGACGGCTACCGGGTGATCGCCAGTTGCCGCAAGACCGAGGACGTGCAGCGGTTGCGCGACCAGGGACTCACCTGCATTCAACTGGACCTGGCCGACTCCGCCAGCGTGCAGGCGGGCGCACAGCAGGCGCTGGCGCTGTGCGACGGAAAACTCTACGGCCTGTTCAACAACGGTGCCTACGGCCAGCCCGGGCTGGTGGAGGATCTCAGCCGCGACAACCTGCGCCGGCAGTTTGAAACCAATGTGTTCGGCTGGCAGGAACTGACCAACCTGTTGCTGCCGGCCATGTTTGCCCAGGGCGAAGGCCGCATAGTGCAGAACAGTTCCATTCTCGGATTTATCGCCATGCCTTTTCGCGGCGCCTACAACGCCAGCAAGTACGCCCTGGAGGGATTGACCGATACACTGCGCCTGGAACTGACCGGCACCAACGTGCACGTCAGCCTGATCGAGCCCGGTCCCATCACCAGCGCCTTTCGCAGGAATGCGCTGCTGGCGCTGCAGACCAATGTGGACAGCAGTCGCACCCGCCTGCCGCACATCTACGACAGGGCGCTGCAGCGCCTGTCCAACCCCGGCCCCAACAGCCGCTTTACCCTGGGCCCCGAAGCGGTCTACCCCAAACTCAAACACGCCCTGGAAGCCAGGCGCCCCCGAGCGCGTTACTACGTGACCTTTCCCACTTACCTGATGGGCTACCTAAAGCGTGCGCTCAGTTCTCGGATGATGGATCGGGTGTTGTTGCGAGCCGGGGGGTAGCAGCACTGCCCAGAAGCCATCTCATACAGAATGGCAGAGAATTTTGTCTACCCTGTGTTGCGGATTCAGTTGCAGGACGATATCCGCCCGCTCGGGCAGTTCCTGCAGAATCCAGCGGGTCAGTCGTTCGTAGTGGCTGATAAAGTGACGCAACTGTTTGTCGCTCATCACACGGGATGACGCCAGTTGCTCCGGCGTCAGACTGTTGCGCAGTTTGCTCTCCTGCAGTGAGCGCCACTCGAAGATCTGTTCGAAGGAGGGCGCTCGCAGCATCAGCAACAGATCGAGCCGGGCAAACAGCGACTGGTAATCCGCCAGGCACTGATTGACATGGCGCCGCCAGACGCCGTCGGCATCCTGCTCGCGCTCCAGGGCGTTGCAGGGCATCGCCAGATCCGCCTCATCCTGGGGCACTGCACCCAGACACCAGCCTTCGAAAATCACCAGATCCGGCCGGCCGGAAAACACATCAAAGGCCTCGGGCGGACGGCGATCATCGGCGGCCTTGTCGAAGCGCGGAATCGGGGTTTGCGAGTCCGGGCCGGCCGCGCACAGGTCGGCGAACAGTTGCCGCGTCAGCGCCAGGTCGTGAGTACCGGGCACGCCCCGGGTCAGCAGTAGCGGGTGCACGCGCCGGGCAAGTTGCTCGCGCTCGGCGCGGGTGAGATAGACATCGTCGATGGAAAGCGAGCAACTGCGCAGTCCCTCCTGATGCTCCAGCAGGCGCACCAGTATCGCCGCAGCGGTGGATTTTCCCGTGGCCTGGGCGCCGTTGACGCCCAGCATCAAGGGGCTGCCCTGCGCCCTGGCACGCTGAGCCAGATGGGCCGCCAGAGGCGAGTAGAGTTGGCACAGGTAGCTTGCCACCGGGAATGACAAGCGGTGCTCTCCGGCCAGTTCAGTCACCAAGTCATCGGGTAGTGACCCGGGGCGGGGAAATTGCTCGGGCCAAAACGACGCTGGATTCTCTACTTTCACAATATGCACCACTCTCGCTTGCAGCCAGACCTTCACCACGAAGAATACCACCAACCGTACGCTTCGTTAACAAACAACCAGCGACATATTTCTTGATCTGCATCATTGCTCCACGGCGCCAGGCACCCTAATGTGTCACAACCAACCCCAACGCGGAGGTCGCCATGGCGGACATGACGGAAATACTCAGAAAAGTGCAAATGTCGCTCGCCGCCACCCTGTGCCTACTGCTCCTGCCACCTCTGGCCATGTCTGCCGAACAGCCGGACCCCAGAGACATCATCCGCCAGATGGAGAGCGTCATGCGCGGCGACTCCAGCCGGGCGGAGATGACCATGACCATCGAGCGCCCGCGCTACACCCGCGATATCAGTCTGCGCTTCTGGGCCCTGGGCGAGGACTTCAGTCTGGCGCTGGTCACCGCGCCGGCCCGGGACCAGGGCACGGTGTTTCTCAAGCGGCGCAACGAGATCTGGAACTACGTGCCCAATATCGATCGCACCATCAAGATGCCGCCGTCCATGATGTCCCAGTCCTGGATGGGTTCGGATTTCACCAACGACGATCTGGTGCGTGAAACCTCGCTGGTGGACGACTACGAACATCGCCTGCTGCGCGAGGAGGAGTACGACGGGCGCGACACCTGGGTGATTGAGATGATACCCAACCCCGAAGCGGCGGTGGTCTGGGGCAAGGTGCTGGTCTGGGTGGACCAGCAGGAGTACCTGCAGTTGCGAGTGGAGAACTACGACCAGAACGATGAACTGGCCAACACCCTGACCTTCAGCGATATTCGCCAGGTGGGCGATCGCGCCATTCCCATGCGCATGGTGCTGACCCCGGCGGACCGGCCCGATCAGCGCACAGTGCTGGTCTACAACGACCTGGAATTCGATATCGACATCAGCGAGTCCTTCTTCACCCAGCAGAATATGCGGCGGGTACGCTAGGGAGCACTCATGTACTTTACCCTCGCCTGGCGCAACCTCTGGCGCAACCATCGGCGCACGCTGATCACCGTGTCCTCCATCGCCTTTGCGGTGCTGCTGGCGCTGTTTGTGGGCTCCATGAACCGGGGCTCCCACAATCAGATGATCGACAATATGTCGCGCTTTCACACCGGCTTTCTGCAGATTCAGGACTATCGCTTTGACGAGGAGCCGTCGCTGGACAATGCCCTGCCCTACAACAGCGATCTGGCCGGGCGCATTGCCGCCAGCCATCCGGGCATCGACTTTCTGCTGCCGCGCATCGAAACCTTTATGCTGGCCGCCGGCGAGGAACAGACCCGGGGCGCGGTGGTATTGGGTATCGATCTGGACGGCGAGGATCGCCTCAACCAACTGCGCGAGCGCCTGGGGGAAGGCCGCTTTTTCGAGCCGGGCGACGGCGGCGCCGTGGTCACCCGGCGTCTGGCGCAGCGCCTGAATATCGGCGTCGGCGACGAGCTGGTGTTGCTGGGCCAGGGCCGTTTCGGCATGACCGCCTCGGGCCTGTTTCCGGTGGTGGGCCTGCTGGATCACCCGCTGCGGGAAATGGACAACCGCACCGTCTATCTCTCCCTGCCCGACGCCCAGTGGCTGCTGTCCGCCGACGACCACATCACCGCGCTGCTGGTGACACCGACCCAGGTGCGCCACACCGACGACATCACCACAGCGCTGCGCGCCGAACTGGGCGACGACTACCGGGTGGAAACCTGGCGCGACATGATGCCGGATCTGCTGGGCGTGATTCAGTTCGATGTTGCCCAGCAACACCTGATTACCGGCATTCTCTATATGGTGATCGGCTTTGGCCTGTTCGGCACCGTGCTGATGATGACCCTGGAGCGCATGCGCGAGTTCGGCGTGCTGCTGTCGGTGGGCATGAGCCGCGGCCGTCTGGCGCTGGTGCTGCTGATCGAAACCCTGCTGATCAGCGCCCTGGGCGTGGCCGGCGGCCTGCTGCTGGGTCTGCCGATCCTGCTCTACTTTTTCGCCAACCCGATTCCCCTGACCGGCGACATGGCGGAAATCTTTGAAGAGATGGGGCTGGGCCTGGAGCCGGTACTGATGTTTTCCCTGGACCCGGATATTTTCTGGCTGCAGGCCACCATCATCTTTGTGCTGGCCTTTGCCATCTGCCTCTACCCGATCACCAAGATTGCCCGCCTGAATATTTTGCAGGCATCCAGGAGCTAACATGTCCCCGTTGATCCGCATAGCCTGGCGCAATATCTGGCGCAGCCTCAGCCGCAGCACGGTGCTGCTGTGCGCCATTACCGCCGGACTCTGGGCGGGCATCATGATTTCGGCACTGACCAACGGCCTGATCGAGCAGCGCTTCGCCAACCTGATTGAGAAGACGCTGTCCCACGTCCAGGTGCATCACCCGGATTTTCTCGCCGAGCGGGAAGTGGACCTGCATCTGCACGATGAAGACGCACTGCTCGCGTTTGTGCAGGAGCACCCGAAGGTGCGCGCCTACACCGCCCGCACCCTGACCGACGGCATGATCCAGTCACCGGTCACCACCGAGGGCGTGACCATTCGCGGTGTGCTGCCCGGGCGCGAGCAGGCCACCACCGGCCTGGCCGACACGCTAGTGGACGGCGACTATCTGGATGTTGACAGCCGCAACCCGCTGCTGATTGGCAAGCGTCTGGCGCAACAGTTGAACGTGGGCATCGGCAACCGGGTGGTGCTCACCTTTCAGGACAGCCAGCGCGAACTGGTGTCGGCGTCGTTCAATATTGTCGGTATTTTTACCGCCGATTCCTCCCAGGAGGAACGCGGTCAGGTATTCACCACCGCCGAGGTACTCGGCAGCTATATCGGCGGCGACGCCCGCTACCACGAAGTTGCCCTGCTGCTGCACGACGAACACGACGCAGACGCCATGGCCGCCGAACTGAATGCGCGTCACCCGGACAACCGCGCGCAAACCTGGGCGGAAATTTCGCCGGAGCTACGCTATCTGGCGGAGATCGGCACATTATCCACCGTGATCATGATGGGCGTCATTCTGGTGGCGCTGGCCTTCGGCATTCTCAACACCATGCTGATGTCCATGTTCGAGCGCACGCGCGAACTGGGCATGCTGATGGCCATCGGCATGAACAAACGCAAGGTGTTCACCATGATCACCCTGGAATCGGTGTTTCTGACCCTCACCGGCACGGCGCTGGGCATGGCCCTGGCGCTGCTCACCATTCGCGCCTTCAGCGATCACGGGCTCAACTTCGAACGCTTTGGCGGCGATGCCCTGCGCGAAATCGGCTACGACGCCATTGTGGTGCCGGTGATGAGCGCCCAGGACTATCTGATCATTACCGCCATGGTGGTGATCACCGCCATATTGGCGGCGCTCTACCCGGCCATCAAGGCACTGCATCTGAAACCCGCTGAGGCGGTCAAAGCGTAAGCACTGACAAAGGCACTGACCATGTCCATTATCACCACCGAAAAACTCAGCAAGGTGTACAACCCGAAAACCATTCCGGTTCATGCCCTGCGCGATGTCAGCCTGTCGTTCAACGAGGGGGAGTTCACCAGCATTGTCGGCCCGTCCGGGTCCGGCAAGACCACCCTGCTCAACATGCTCGGCGGTCTGGATACCCCCAGCAGCGGCCAGGTGGTGGTGGATGGTGTCAATATCACCAGGCTCAAGGACCGGCAACTGATTGACTTCCGTCTGAATCATATCGGCTTTGTCTTTCAGTCCTACAACCTGGTGCCGGTGTTTACCGCCCGGGAAAACGTCGCCTTTATCATGCTGCTGCAAAAGCGCGGCAAAAAGGAAATCGATCAGCGCGTGACGGAGCTGCTGACGGAAGTGGGCCTGGGCGACCGTCTGGATGCGCGGCCCAAGCAATTGTCCGGCGGCCAGCAGCAGCGGGTGGCCGTGGCCCGGGCGCTGGCTTCCAAGCCGCGCTTTATTCTCGCCGACGAACCCACTGCCAATCTGGATTCCCACTCCGCCATGAATCTGCTCGACATCATGGAAAAAATGAATCGCGAGCACAATATCACTTTTATTTTTTCCACCCACGACCAGAGGGTCATCGACCGCGCCCGCCGGGTGGTGCGCATGGTGGACGGCGCCATCGACGAGGACGAAGTCCGGCACGAGCATGGACAAGCGGAAACAGTATGAGAGCAAGGTGAGCCAAACGTGACAACAACAACCGAACAAATCCTGACGCTGGCCCTTAGCCTGCTGCCGTGCGTGTCGACCCTGGACTGCGACGGTCTTCAGGCGGGCGGCTACTGGCAGGCCATGCCCGTGGCGATCCGCGCCGAGTTGCCCGGTGACGACGGCAGCCAGACATTTCTCGATTACCGCGCCCAAAACCGGCTCAACCTGCGCTGGTTCGCCAGCGACTCCTTCAACGTCACCTGGGAAATGCGCATCCGCGCCTTTGCCGGCGATCTGGTGCGCAATGTGCCCGGCTACGCCGACGCCATCAACGACGACAGCGGCTATTTCAATCTCTCCACCCTGCTGGTGGACGAAGACGACTGGCTGTTGCACTACAACACCGACCGAATTTTCGCCGAGTGGAGCCACGGCGAGTGGAACCTGCGTGCCGGCCGGCAGCGCATCAACTGGGGCATCAACACAGTCACCAACCCCAACGATCTGTTCAACATCTATTCCATCTACGAGTTCGACTACCCCGAGCGCCCCGGCACCGATGCTCTGCGCCTGCAGCGCTACACCGGCCATAGCTCGCGCTGGGAGCTGGCGCTCAGCCCCGGCGACAATTCCGCCGACACGGTGGCCGCCGGGCTCTACGCTTTCAACACCAACGGCTACGACATTCAGTTGATCGGCGGTTACTACCGGGAAAAGATTGCCCTGGGTGGCGGCTGGGCGGGCAATATGGAACAGGCAGGTTTCAAGGGCGAGGTCATGGCCTTTGCCGACACGCAGGGCGAGCGCGATGCACACCTGGTAGCGGCAGTGTCAGTGGACTACATGTTCGACAACAGTGTGTTTCTGATTGTGGAAGGGCTCTACAACCAGCGCGGCGGCAGAGACGACTTTGTCCTGCTAGGCCAGGCCCTGTCCGCCGACAACCCGTCCCTGTCGCGCTGGCAACTCACCTCCCAGGCCAGCTATCCGGTAAACCCCCTGCTGAACACCAGCATGGCCGCCATCTGGTACCCGGACGAGGGCGCGGTGTTTCTCTCGCCCTCACTCACCTTTTCCGTCACCCGCAATCTCGATTTCCAGTTACTGGCCCAGTTTTTCGCCGGCCGCAGCGACTCCGATCTGAGCAACGCCGGCCAACTGATCGCCGCCTCTTTAAAGTACAGCTATTAGCCTCCTGGCAAGACAACATCCACTGCATACCGCTCGCCAGCTATGGGTGACTTCACGAGGGGTGTATCCAGTTGCTTGCCGTCCAGCGTTACCGTCATGGCTTTGACATTGCTGTCCCGCCGATAGCGCACGATAAAGTGAGCGCCGCGAAACTCGCGCTGCACCGATGCCTCCTGCCAGTCCGCCGGCAATTGCGGTTCGATACGCAGGCCTTCCGGGCAGCCGCGCAGGCCGAACAGGCCCTCCACCAGACAGCGATAGACCCAGGCCACGGTGCCGGTATTGAACAGCTGGCTGGAACGGCCGGCGGTGCGCGGGAACTGATACCAGGCGCCGCGATAGTAGTTGGGGATGTACACCGGCAACTGACCGCGCTGCAGATAGTCCTCCCGGGCCGGGCCGGGAATCATCTGGCGCAGCAGGCGCCAGGCGCGTTCGGTTTCGTTCTGTGTGTACAGGCTGTAGATGTAAAACACCGCCGCGTGGTTGTACACCGAGCCGTTTTCCGCCGAGCCGGGGTGTTTTTGCGTAACCCGGCCCACGTCGTCGCGCATGGCGGTAAAGGCCGGCGCCAGCATGGCGGGACCGTAGGGCGTTTCCAGTTGTTCCTCTACCGCCTTGAGCATGGCGGCCTTCTGTTCGTCGCTGGCGGCACCGGCCAGCAGGGCCCAACTCTGGGGGTTGAGAAAAATGCGGCCTTCCTTGTCCTTGCTGATACCAAAGACCACATTGTCGTCGGTGATGCCGCGACCGAACCACTGGCCATCCCAGAGATACTTATTGACCGCCGCATTGATTTCCCGCGCGCCGGCGCGAAAGTGTTCGGCGCGGCCAGCGTCGCCGCGCCTTTCACACACCGCCGCCCACAGGTTGAGTGCGTAGGCGGTGGCCAGGGACAGCCAGCCGGAGACGCCCTTGCCCTTGTAGCCCACCATGTTCATGGGGTCGCACCAGTCGCCCTGGGCGATATAGTTCAGGCCGCGCTCGTCGCGATCCCTGAGCAGCCAGTCCATGGCGCGACCGATGCGCTCATAAACCGTCAGGTTGCTGCCATCGCTGTCGCCGGCCACCGTCTCATCCAGCAGGGCGTCATCGCCGGTTTCGTCCAGGTAGGCCTGCAGGCACACCGGCAACCAGACGCAGTGATCCGTGTGCGGCACCTGATTGATGTACTTCAGCTCCGCGTCGGGTGTCAGCAATATACCGTCGGGCATGGCGCCGCTGGCTTCCTGCTGGCTCAGGGCGTGCAGAAACGCACGGCGCGCCACGGCGGGGCGAATGTAGCTCATGCCCATATTGTCCTGGATATAGTTGCGCGTCTGGGGGTCGGTGGTCAGGCGATTGACGTCGCCGTGATAGAACATCTGACGCGGCAGCCAGTGATTGACGAAATTGTTCAGGCCCTCGTCCGGCGTCTCGATGGTGAGACAGCCCCGGCCCTGGGCCACATAGTCGGCGGCCGCCTGCCGGGTGCTGACGAAGCTGTCCGCCGACAGGTAGCGATCGCGCAGATCGGCAACTTCCGCATCGTCATAGGCCGGCCCGAACAGAAAGCGATAATCGCGGCTTTCGCCAGGGGCCAGTTCGATCCGGTACTGCAGAATGGCCGCCGGCACCTCATAGCGGGCGTCGCTGCCGGTCAGGGTGTCGCGATTGACGCCGTCGGGGTTGTGCAGACCGCCTTCACCCTCGAACAATGACTGGCGCACGTCCCAGGCATCGGGTGTGGTGTCGTGCAGAAAAAACGTCTTGTCCTTGAAGTAGCGATTTTTGAAGTAATCTTCCACCTTCTGGTAGGGCGTGACACAGGAGCAGACCACACCGCCCAGATCCGGGCGGTATTCGCCGGACTGGTTCATCCAGCTCATAAAACCCACAGGAAAGTAGGGGTAAACGGACAGCTTGCGCGGCCGGTCACTGTTGTTGGTCACGGTAAACTGCCACAGCTCGACCACATCATCCACCGGCAGCGTCAGCGACATCTGCGCCTCTATGCCTGCCTTGCTGACCCGCCAGCGCACATCGCTCTTGCCGGCGGAAAAACAGAAGCTGTCCGGCTTTGCCCGCACCGGCTCGTAGGGTGCGGAAAACAGTGAGCCATCGGCTTCGTCCTTGATGTAAAAAAACCGGCCGGGATGGTGTGCGTAGTAGGGCTGCTCCGGCTGCATGAAAGTTTTGGCTTCCAGGTTCGGCGCATAGGCGTATTTCGCCGGCTCCGGCTGCATGAACTGAGCCACAGCATAGCCGCGACAGTTCAACTGGACCATCATTTTGCGGTTCCAGAGAAAAGCGCTGGCCGCCGGCATGGCGATGGGACTGTAGAGCTCGTAGCGCTGGCCTTCTTCTGCAGGAGACAGCAGTGGCGTATTCGAATTGGACATGGTGGTCTCGTCAATGGCTTCAACAGCAGAATTCGGTGCACAGGGGCACCGGACTCGTACAAACGAAGGGTTTAAACAGTACGAATAGAGTCGCGAACCTTGATTTCGTAACCGGTATTGATTTTCTTCTCTTCCAGTGCAACGCCGCCTTCGCTCAAAGCCCGCAGCACCATCTCGGCGGCAGTTGCTCCCATGCGATAACGGGATACATGGACGCTGGACAGTGAGGGGTTGATAAACGCCGCCGCTTCGATATCGTTGAAACCGCACAGCGACAGTTCGCCGGGCACCTTGATATTCATGCGCTGGCTTTCAAACAGGGCGCCCATGGCCAGGTCATCGTTACAGCAGAACACCGCATCCACCTCGCCCTCACCGGCGGCCATCAGTTCCCGGAACAGCTCACCGCCCATGGCAATGGACGAGGGTTTGGGTGTGGTAATCACCAGCGAGGGGCGGTATTCGCCGGCCTCGTCCAGCGCCCTCCGGTAACCCTGCAGACGCTGCTGCACCCGGGTATCCATACGCGCCCCGAGAAAACCGATACGGTGACAACCGGTGGCCAGCAGCTTCGCGGCCACATCGTAACCGGCCTGCAGGTGGGAGAAGCCCACATTCATGTCCACGGGATCTTCCAGCAGTTCCATCATCTGCACCACCGGCACCGCCGCCCGCTCCAGCATGCGCCGGCATGCCTCGGTCTGATCGCCACCGGTGATGATCATCGCCTCCGGCGATTGGCTGAGCAGGGTGCGCACCAGCTTCTCTTCCTCCAGCGCCGAATAGTGAGTGTCCACCATCAACACCTTGTAGCCAGACTTGCCGGCCACGTCGTAAATACCGCGCAACACGTCGTTGAACACGATGTTCGACAGCGAGGGAATGGATACACCGATAACACCGGACCTGGCCGTGGCCAGGGAACTGGCAAACTGGTTGGGGATATAGCCCAGGCGGTCAATGGCCTCCTGCACCTTCTCCCGCACCCGGGGCGACACCTTGTGGGGATGATTGATAACCCGGGAAACGGTGATGGGACTGACCGCCGCAACCTTTGCCACCTCCGCCAGGGTGATGCGTTTTCTCGGCAATGAACCGCTGGAGCTCATGGGGGCTACCCGCTGATGGTTAACTGGTGACCAGCTGATGATCGATTATTACATTAATTGCCTGCAACCCTATCATAACGCGTATGATTGCGCTACCATTGATGGGCTTGGCCGCTCCAAACCGTTACTCACTACAACCGGAACCGCTATTTCAGTCATGGCCCCAAGTGATCAAACCGCTCCCGTACTGGCCGTCGTCATGGGCGTATCCGGTTCAGGCAAATCCTCCCTGGCCGGTGCTCTGGCAGAACAGCTGGGGTTTACCTATCTGGACGGCGACGACTACCACAGCGAAGAGGCCCGCCAGCGCATGGCCAATGGCCAACCGCTGACCGATGACATGCGCGAACCCTGGATGGCCTCCATTCTCCAGCACCTGGAGCAACTGCATGCCCAGGGCACCAGTTGCACGCTGGCAATCTCCGGCTTGCGCCGCGCCCATCGGGAACAACTACGCCGCTCCCCCTATCAGGTGGTATTTCTGTTTCTGGACGGCGACCGGGAGCTGATTCTGCAGCGCATGCGCCAGCGCCGCGACCACTTTATGCCCCCGGATCTGCTGGACAGCCAGTTTGCCAGCCTGGAACGACCGGTGGACGAAGCGGACATCATAACCCTGGACCCAACCCTGCCGCTGGCCGAGCTCACCCGTATCGCCGCACGCAAGCTACGCCTCTGATTCACTTCCCTCCCTGGAAACAGGCCAGGGGAAAAGACTTGTATTCCCCTGCATGGTGATATAGTGTTATATAGCACCATGAAAAACCAGGTGCTCCAAGCAGGCTGGTGTTTGCGATGTACGTTGGGAGCCCATAACAACTGAACGGAGGCTATTGTGTCCAGAACCCTGAAAACCCCACTGCTGTGGCTGACCCTGCTGGTCTTTTCCCTGGCCTGCGCCCTGGGTGCCGCCCGCTTTTTCCCCCTCAGCTTTCCGCTGGTGTCCGTGGATATCACCATGGACCGACAGATGGCCCTGCAGCAGGCCGACAACCTGGCCGGGCGCTTCGATTGGGGGCCTGAGGCCTACCGCAGCGCCGCCAGCTACAACCACGACGCCAACGTCCAGCACTTTGTCGAACTGACCGCCGGAGGCGTGGACGCCTACCGCGAGCTGCTGGCCGGCGACCTTTACTCCCCCTACACCTGGGTGGTACGCCTGTTTCGCGAAGGTGAAATCGAGCAGACCTGGGTGCGCTTTACCCCGGACGGCGTACCCTACGGCTTCAGTGTTGGCCTGCCGGAAGACGCACCTGGCGAAGTACTGACAGCCCTGGAAGCCCGGGATCTGGCCGAAGCCGCAGCCAGCGAGCACTGGCATATCGACTGGCAGTCGTTTGAACCCCTGGAGTCCAGCGAAGACCTCAAACCCGGCGGCCGGCTGGATCACACCTTCACCTACCGACGCCAAGACGCCCGGTTGGGAGAGGGCGAGGGCGAGTACCGGGTACGTCTGCAGGTGTCCGGCGACCGCTTTACGGAACTGACGCACTTCGTCCACATTCCCCAGTCCTTCCACCGCGAGTACGCGGAAATGCGCTCGCGCAACCAAACCCTGGCCACGGTGGCGTTGATTGCCATGGGCACGCTGCTTTTCTTCGGCGGCTGCGTGGTGGGTCTGTTTTTCATGATCCGCCAGGGCTATCTGGTGTGGCGTACGCCGGTGCTCTGGGGAGTGGGTATAGGCCTACTGGTGGCCCTGACCCAACTCAACACCCTGCCCCTGCAGTGGATGGGTTACGACACGGCCACCTCGGCACAGAGCCATCTGCTGCAACAGATTGTGGCCGCCCTGGGGGTCTTCGTTGTGGCTTCCGGGCTTTTCAGCCTTATCTTTATGGCTGGCGAATCCCTGTCCCGGCGCGCCTTTCCGCACCACATTCAGTTGTGGCAAACCTGGCACCGGGACGTGGCCCCCAGTTATCAGGTGCTGGGCATGACCTGTCTGGGCCTGTTGCTGGTGGCGCCCTTCGCGCTGTACACCACCACCGGCTACTGGTTCACCACGCGAACCCTGGGCTGGTGGACGCCGTCGTCGCAATTGTTTCATCCGGATACCCTGGCCCAGTTCCAGCCCTGGTTGCCGGCGGTGACCATGCCGCTGATGGCCGCCTTCTGGGAAGAGGCCCTGTTCCGGGCCGTGCCCATAGCCAGCGCCGTGCTGCTGGGCCGGCGCTTTGGCGGCACCCGCTACTGGTTGGTGGCGGCGGTGGTATTGCAGGCGGTGATCTTCGCCGCAGGTCACGCCGACTACCCGCAACAGCCTTACTACGCCCGGGCCCTGGAACTGATACTGCCGGCGCTGCTGTTTGCCGCGCTCTATATCCGCTTTGGCCTCTACCCGGCCATATTGCTGCACTTCTGGTACAACGTGGTCTGGTTCTCCATGCCAATATTCGCCGCTTCCTCACCAGGCATATGGGTGGATCAGACCATGATTGTGCTACTGGCGCTTACGCCCTTCTGGGTGCTGCTGATCCAGTGGCTGCGCCAGGGACGACGCCTGGGAGAGGCTCCGGCACAGGCGCGCAACGAGCACTGGCAACCGACGACCCGACCCCTGCCGGCAGTGGACCACGCCGGAACCGCCAAGACCGACACCCCGGAGCCGGCAGCATCCGCAAGCACCGGCATCTCGCCCTGGACTTTCCGCGCCCTGCTGGTTGCGGGACTGGCGGGGCTGCTGCTCTGGAGCAGCCTGGGCCGCTTTGACACCCAGGCTCCGGCGATGGAGATCGATCGAGCCCAGGCCGAGCAAATCGGTAGCGAGGTACTGGAGGCCTTTGGCAAGCAGGTGCCGGACAACTGGCGCCTGGCCAGCCGGGTCTGGGGCGGGCCCACGGATCAACACCACTTCATTCTGCAGGAGGCCGGAGAAGAGAATTACCGGCAACTGCTGGGCGAATATCTGACCACGCCCTTGTGGTACCTGCGCTGGGCCGGTTTCGAGGGCGACCAGGACGCCCGCGCCGAGGAGTTTCACGTGTACCTGTTGCACGATGGCAGCCTGCACAACATGACCCACCAGTTGCCGGAATCACAACCGGGGGCCCAATTGACGGAAGACGACGCCCGCGCCCTGGCCGAACAGGTCATCGCCGCCAGCTTCCAGCGCGATCCCATGGAACTGGAACGCATACACACCCAGTCCACCCAACGCCCGGAGCGGCTGGACTGGGAGTTCGTCTACTCCGACGCCAGGCGCTTTGATCTGCAGCAGGGTGATACCCGGGTACAGGTGCGCATTGGCGGTGACCAGATCACCATGGTCAACCGCTTTGTGCATGTGCCGGAGGAATGGTCCCGGGCCCAGCGCGATGCCCGCAGCATTCCCAATATCATCCAGGGCGTCTCCGGACTGCTGTTGCTGTTGATCGTGCTGAGCGCCGCTGTAGTCGCGATCTTCCGCTGGTCTTCACGCCAGTTCCACCTGAGGGCCTTTTTCGCCATGGGTGCGGTGGTGCTGGTTGTCGCAGGGATCAATGCCGGCCTCTCCTGGCCCGAGACCGCCATCCAGCTGAATACGGCGCAACCCTACGGCACCCAGGTCTGGATCATCATCGGCGCCAGCGCCTTTGGCCTGGGTCTGCTGGCCGGCACCCTGGCGCTCATCGCCGGTTTGCTGCACAGCATCAGGCTACCTTTGGGCGATCGTCCTGTGGGGAATCGTCCCCTGAACCCTGCCGCCGTGCTGGCCTACGGCCTGACCCTGGCACTGGTGGTGCTCGGTTTGAGAAGTGTTTCCCAACTGCTGCAGCCGTCGCAAATACCCCACTGGGGATCACTGGGACCGGTCAGCTCACACCTGCCCTGGCTACAGACCGCCATCACCCTGGTGCAGCCGGTGATTATCCAGAGTCTGTTCCTGCTGGTGGTCTTTGCCGCCGCCCACCAGCTGTCCGGTGGCTGGCAGCGGCGACGCCCCCTGGTGCTGGCGCTGCTGATGCTGGTCGGTTTCTTGATCGCCGGCCGCAATATCCCCAGCGTAACCGGCTGGCTGATCATGGGCACGGTGTTCGGCGCACTGCTGTGCGCGGTCTGGGTATGGGTATTGCGGCACCGGCTGGCGCTGGTGATTCCCGTGGTGGCGGCCACCGTGATCCTGGATAACATCGGCTACTTGACGTCACCCATGTTTAGCGGCGCCACGGCAGGCTACCTGCTGGGTAGCCTGCTGCTAGTGGCGCTCACTGCATTCTGGTACCAGGCGTTAAGCCGACGGGCGCCGGCCTGATTGAGGATGACGCCGGCCGATTGCGGCCCCCAACAGCAACAGCAGCAGCCACCCGGCGCCCATGGCACCGCCACCAGAGCTGCTGCCCCCACCACTACTGGATGAGGGCGGCGACGTGTCCCGAACACTGGGGGCGGGATTGAGCCCATCGGCCGTGTTCGGGCTGGCATCCAGCACCACCACCGCATGCACCAGAATGAGGTTTTCGTGGGTCAACTCGACTTCGTTCTCCACATCCTCAAGGGTGAAATCACGCAGCGGCAGGGTATCAAAGGGGCCACCAAGATTGAAACGCGGCAGCGCCGCCAGAGCATCGAGCACCGCCATGCCATCACCCATTACCTGCCCAAACACGGTAAAACCACCGTTCTGGCGATCCAGGTTGTCGCTGTTGTTGGCCAGATTGAAGTACCACTGGCTGGTGGCGCTGTTGGGGTCGTTGCCCAGTTTGGCCATGGCGATGGTGCCACGCCGGTTGGAAAGCAGCGGTTCGTTGACCACGGGATCCACAGAGGGGATGGTCTCCACGCTGTCGCTTTCATAGTCGAAATAAAAACCGCCACCCTGCACGACAAACCCGGCAGCGGAGCGGTGAAAAAAGCTGTCTGTATAAGCGCCCGACTCCACGTAGTGGAGGAAATTGGCGACCGTTTCAGGTGTGATTTCATCGAAAAGATTGACTTCGAAGTCACCCAGAACCGTCTGGAACTGCACGATGGTGGCGTTCGCCGGCGCGGTCCACACCGCCAGCAATAACAGGCACGACAATAGCCTGGTGGCAAAAAAAGGTTTCATAAGACTCCCCCGGATATTTCCTCTGCCGGGCATGCTACCAGAAGACGGGGGCCCTATGTGTAAAAGTGTGTTAGCGCTCCGGGCACCCCGGGAGATCAGCCGTCGAGCGGCAGACGGCCTGGGTGGCAATACCCACGTCGGTGGCGTAGTAGAGTGAGGCAAAACCCAGTTGCTCACGTCCGAGATTGTGGAAAATCATCCCCAGCGCTATGTCTCCAGCACTGAAATTGCCGTGGTGACGGGCAAAGTAGCGGGCAGCGCCGTTGATCTCCGGGTCAGTGAGCAGCCGGGTTACCCGGCCCACACCACCGTGGTAGGCCTGGATCAGCAACATGGCGTAGAGGCGCTCGGCTTTGTCGTCGGGCAGGTGCCCAAATACCGTGTCAAAGGCCGGACGCAGGTTGCGGTGGTTCTGCTCCAGCAGTCGCAGGGCGCAGTCGATCTGGGCCATACGGTGAAAGTGAAAACGCTCTTCCAACTCGCAGTCGGCCAGCGCCTGGGGAGACAGTTGCATGACGCCCCGGGCATCCGCCACCGAGTGGGCGCCGCGGCGGCCACCGCTTTCGATCAGCACCTTGCCCGCCAGAGTACTGAGCACTTCCGGTGGCAGGGTGATGCGGCCCCGGCTCACCCGATCCTCGTACACCAGAGCGATGGCCTGGTGCAGTGACACCGGTGCCTCCGGCTCGCCGATACGCATGCCGTCCCAGGTACCCCAGAGCCGCGCGGACTCGTCCACACCGGTATAGCGGGCTATGGACAAATTCAGATCCGCATCCGGCTGGCGGCAGGCCAGGGCAAAGGGGTAACCGGCACGGCCGGGTTCACCCAGCACCCAGTCTTCCACTCGGCCTTCGCGCATCAGTTCGGCACGCTTGCGATTGAGCAGACGCTGAGTGGCAGCGGGGTCTTCGGCGTTGCTGACGTAACCGAGAAAGCGGGCGCGACGGTCAAAGAGAATATGCCGATCCTCCCGCTCGCAGAAGGACTCGCCACTCAAAACCCAGCGGCGGATGGTCACCAGATTGTCGTACACGCCCTGGCTCACCCAGTACGGGCTTTCGCGCACCAGCAGCTGCCAACTTTCCCGGGGCGCCGGCACCTGTTCCCGCTGTTCGGCCTGCAGCGGGGCCAGCGCCAGCAACAGTGTCCAGAACAGAATTACTTTATGCATCGGGGCGCTTGTGG
This sequence comes from Marinimicrobium sp., assembly GCA_050486405.1. Taxonomy (GTDB): domain Bacteria; phylum Pseudomonadota; class Gammaproteobacteria; order Pseudomonadales; family Cellvibrionaceae; genus JBJHDF01. Next base: position 71,373 of record JBJHDF010000004.1, read on the forward strand.
GGTTTGAGTTTGACATAGACGGTACGATGGGCGAGGGCCACCAGTTCACCATCCTGATCGCGGATGTGAATGACAAAGGTGTGCAGGTACTTGTCGCCGCTGGCCGTGCGAGTGCGAATTTCATCGAGTATGGCGTCGTCGATGGCAAAAACCGCCGTGACCGCGCTACGGCCGGGAATGAGAAAATCGATGTCGCCCTTTTTGTCCCAGACGTAGTAGTCCGGCCCGAGGTTCTTGATCAGCATGACCATATACCAGGGGTCCGTCATGGCAAACATGCTGCCCCCGAACTGGGTGCCCATGTAGTTGCGGTTGTACCAGCGCAGCGCCAACCGCACTTCGGTGCGGCGGTAGTCGTCGCTCATATGCGTGACACGAATGCCGGCAAACCGTAACGGGGGCCAGAAGTTGACGAAACGGCGAAACCATTTTGCCCGCATAGACGATCTCTCCTCGGCCTCCCCTCTATAACGCTCCACTCGGGCCCCAACCCTCCCCTCAGAGAGGGGAGGGGAAGCTCCCCCTCCGCCAGCGGAGGGGGTGTGGGGGAGGTGGAGTTGGGGGAGGTGGCTAACTCAGTACCAGATTATCCCGGTGTATCAACTCGTCATCACCTTTGTAGCCCAGTTGCTCGATAATATCACCCGAGGGGCGGCCGGCAATTTTTCGCGCCTCCTCGGCGCTGTAGTTTACCAGTCCCCGGGCTACTTCCTTTCCGTCCGGGTCGACGCACACCACCATATCGCCCCGGGTAAAGCGGCCGCTCACTGCCTTGACGCCCACCGGCAACAGGCTGCGACCCTGCTCGCGCACTACCCGCACCGCGCCCTTGTCCAGGGTCAGGGTGCCGCGGGTTTGCAGTTGCCCGGAAATCCAGCGCTTGCGCGCCGCCTGGGGCTGCTGGCCAGCCCAGAGAAAGGTACCCAGGGCTTCGCCGTCGGCCAGGCGCAACAGGGCGTTTTCCTGGCGACCACCGACGATCACGGTATCGGCACCGGAGCGGGCCGCCACCCGGGCGGCGCGCACCTTGCTGATCATACCGCCACGACCCAGAGCTGCGCCTTCGCCGGCCATGGTATCCAGCGATGCGTCACTGGCGGCGGCTTCGCTGAGCAGTTCGGCGCCGGGGTTGGTGCGCGGGTCGCTGGTGTACATACCGGCCTGGTCGGTAAGTATCACCAGCAGGTCCGCCTCGATCAGATTGGCCACCAATGCACCCAGAGTATCGTTGTCGCCGAAGCGGATTTCGTCGGTGACCACGGTATCGTTTTCATTGACCACGGCGATCACGTTGAGGTCAATCAGGGTTTTCAAGGTGGAGCGGGCGTTGAGGTAACGCTCCCGGGAAGACAGGTCGTCGTGGTCGAGCAGCACCTGGGCGGTCTGCAGGCCGTAGCGCTGGAAGGCCGCCTCGTAGGTTTGCACCAGTCCCATCTGACCCACGGCGGCGGCGGCCTGCAACTGGTGAATAGCGGAGGGGCGACGGGTCCAGCCCAGGCGGTTCATACCGGCGGCCACGGCGCCGGACGACACCAGCACCAGTTCAATACCACGCCGGTGCAGCGCTGCCATCTGCTCCACCCAACCGGAGATGGCCGCCGTATCCAGACCGCGCCCGTCATTGGTCAGCAGCGCACTGCCGATCTTGACCACCCAGCGACGGGCGTTGGTTATGTTCGCTCGTTTGCTCATATGCTATCGATGTCCAAAAATCGGGGCGTATGGTGCCTTAAGCGAGGGCCGCCGAATCGGTTCCCCCCATCCCCGGCAGTGCCTAAGTCACCACCTGAGTTCTTTTCCCTATTCACTCAGGCCTTCCATGGCCTTCGCCGCTACGCGGCAGCCTGCGGCTGTGCAAAACGGCTTTCCTTGTCGTTTTGTCCCTTTTCCCTTTATCTCACATATTCAACTTCGACATCATAGTCATCATCATCGAAGTCATCGTCGTCATCCTGGCCGTCGGTGCCTTTGCGGGCGGCGCGGCGGGCGGTCTGCAGGGCGTCTATGCGCTCACGGGCCTCGCGGCTCATCTGCCGCTGGCGCTCCAGCTCCTGCTGGGCCAGTTCCGGATCGCCTGACTCGGCCTCACGCAGGGCCTCCAGATGCGCCATGATAGCGCCGCTGAGCGCCGCCGTGCCCTCGCTCTGCAGGGCCGAGATGCGGTACACCGGGCCCCGCCATTGCAGCGCGTCCATCACCCGCTGGCAGAGCGCGTCGCGCTCGTCTGCCGGCAGCAGGTCCACCTTGTTCAGCACCAGCCAGCAATCGCGCCGGGCCAGGGTGGGGCTGAAGCGCTCCAGCTCGCGCACGATGGTGTTGATATTGTCCACCGGGTCCGAACCGTCCGGCGGCAGCATGTCCACCAGGTGCAGCAACAGACGGCAGCGGGTCAGGTGTTTCAGAAAGCGGATACCCAACCCGGCGCCATCCGCCGCCCCGGCGATCAGCCCGGGAATGTCCGCCACCACAAAGCTGCGGTGCTGCTGGACCTTCACCACCCCCAGATTGGGCACCAGTGTGGTGAAGGGGTAGTCCGCCACTTTGGGCCGGGCGGCACTCACGGAGCGAATGAAAGTGGACTTGCCGGCGTTGGGCATGCCCAGCAGCCCCACATCCGCCAGCACTTTCATTTCCAGGCGCAGATGCCGGGCTTCGCCTTCGGTGCCGGGGGTGGTGCGCCGGGGGGCACGGTTGGTGCTGGATTTGAAGCGGGCATTGCCCAGCCCGTGAAAGCCACCCTGGGCGACTTTCAGGCGCTGGCCCGCCTCGGTCAGGTCGCCCAGCACCTCGTCGGTGTCCACGTCCACCACGGTAGTGCCCACCGGCACCGGCAACACCAGATCCTCGCCCTTGCGCCCGGTGCAGTCGCTGCCACGGCCAGGCTGACCATGCTCGGCGCGATAGCGCGTCTGGTAGCGGTAATCCACCAGGGTATTGAGGTTGGCATCCGCCTCCAGGTAGACACTGCCGCCGTCACCGCCGTCACCGCCGTCCGGGCCGCCCTTGGCGATAAACTTCTCCCGGCGGAAGCTCAGGCAGCCCTTGCCACCCTTGCCCGCTTCCACATGGATCGGCGCCTCATCAACAAATTTCACTGCACTCTCCAGAGGGCTATTAATAATAAAAAAACCCCGACGGGCTTGCCGTCAGGGCTTTCGATTATCGCACTACCTGCCTGGGCAGGTCACGGTGTCCAACAGCTCGGGGCGGGCAATCCCGCTCCGATCAGGCAGTCACAATGCTGACAAACTTGCGATTGTTCGGGCCTTTCTGCTCGAACTTCACCTGGCCTTCGGCCTTGGCGAACAGGGTGTGATCCCGGCCAACGCCCACGTTCACACCGGCGTGAATGCGGGTACCGCGCTGACGCACGATGATGCTACCGGCGGACACGGTCTCGCCGCCATAGCGCTTCACGCCAAGGCGTTTGCTTTCTGAGTCGCGCCCGTTGCGCGTACTGCCACCTGCTTTCTTGTGAGCCATGGTCTAACTCCTCTTAACCTTTGATTCCGGTGATTTTCACCTCGGTGTACCACTGACGGTGGCCCTGGCGCTTCATGGAGTGCTTGCGACGGCGGAATTTGATGATCCGCACCTTGTCGCCGCGGCCGTGGTCGATGACCTCGGCGGTCACTTTGGCGCCTTTCACCGTGGGCGTGCCCACCTTGACTTCTTCGCCATTGGCTACCAGATAGACCTTGTCAAAGGTTACCTTCTTGCCAGTGGCAGCTTCTATCTTTTCCAGCTTGAGGGTCTCGCCCTCCACCACGCGGTGCTGTTTGCCACCGCTTTCGAAAATCGCGTACATACGGGTTGCTCCAAGTGTCTTGGACGGTACGAAGCAGCCGAAAACCGGCTTTACGTCAGGCCTCGCGTGGGTCGCAGGCCGGACCGGGCTAGCACCGTATCTGGTCAGGGGCGGCGATTGTACGGCAGCGGCGGCCAATCCGCAAGGGGGATGGCTTCTAGCGGAAGACCTCATCCAGCGTATGGGCATCCAGCAACTGCTCCGCCCAGAGCTCCAGTTGATCGGTCGATGCGTTGTCCAGACGATCCACCGCCGTCCGGGGCAGGGTGCCAAAACGACGCAGCAACTGCCGGCGCAGCACGGCCCGCTCACCTTGCTGTATTCCCTGTTGCATGCCCTGTTGCATGCCTTCGTTGCGAAAACGTTCGGCGAAACCCGTCATGGTGTCGTTCTCCTCTGGGTATTGCTCGGAGTAACTCTGCCGTTCATTATCGGTCAGAGCCGTATAGATGTCGATAAATTCCACATACTTTGCGCGTTTGTTCCAGTCTGGCTCCAGAGACAGCAAGCCCCGAACAGCCTGGGCATAGACATGTATTTTCTGTTCTTTCGACCAGTGCATATTGGGCAGGTTCAGCCGGGCCACCAGGTTGTCACTGTCCAGCCAATCCTGCCAGGGGATATCCGCTAACACACAGGACAAGTAGTCAAAGCCCAGATAGACGTGCCGCTCGGTACCCAGCGTCAGGGATCTGGCCACCGATGCCGAGCGGAGAAAAATGACCACCGGGACCACTCGACAGGTATCACACAACTCCGCGAGATCCAGACAGTAGTGGGCCAGCCGATGAATAGAGAAGCGCGACGGGTCGGTTTCCTCTTCCAGCACGAATAGCAGGGCCTCCCGGCGACCGTTTGGCCATTCCACCAGCAAGGGAACATCCAGTTCGCGAAATCGCTCACCCAGGCGCTCCTTAAGCTGCTCCTGACGGACGGGGGTAATACGCACGGAGTCGTCCAGTGTCCCAGCCTCGGCTGCAGCAAAGAACTCCAATGCCTGACGGGGATAGTCCAGGATAAGGTTTTTGAAATTCTGGTCGTGGCTGTGTCCCTTCGCCATGGTACTGCTCCAAAAGGTTCTTGGTGGTTCCGCAATCTGCTGCAACCTGGCTACTTGAGCAGTTCCCACTCAGAGCCATCGATCGATGATAGCGCTGAGCAATGCTCCTTTGGCAGTGGCAAATCGCTGCAATCCCTGTAGGAAAAGGCTCACAAACTGACGTATAGACCTTATATGAACTCGATTCTGAAACTCACCGCATGCCTGCTCGGCAGCCTTCTGGGGACATCGATAATCAGGGCATCATCCGCCTGCCGCCACTTGAGCTCCCGGTCATGGCCGAGCATCTGTACGGATTTGACCTTTCTGTCCGAGTAATTGGCGTTCAGCCCCAGGGATTCGATGCGCACGGCTCTTTTGGGCAGACCCAGAGTGATGGCGTAGAGAGCACCGTCTTTTTGCGTAAAACGGATATCCCGTTCCGTATAGTCAAAGCTTTCGTTGAAGGCACCGGCGATCACCTCCGACGGGCCTTCGCCAAACTTCACCCAGGGGCGGGTGCCGTATATGGCGTCGCTGTTGACGTCCATCCAGGCCGCCATTTCTTCGAGAAACCTGAGCGCTTCCGGCGGCAGGCTGCCATCGGCGTACTGCACCACGTTGAGCAGCAGGTTGCCATTCTTGCTGACGATATCGGCGAGCATGTGCACAATCTCGGTTGTGGTTTTGTAGGCGTGCCCCTCGCTGTAATACCAGTCGCCCATGGACGTATCGGTTTGCCAGGGGAAGGGGTTGATACCATCCAGAACGCCCCGCTCAACGGTTTCGACCCCCGCTTCCCGGATGAACTCTCCCGTCCCAAGGTTCTTGTGGTTGTGAACCGCTTCGAGACTGCCGTTGGCCGCTATACTGCTGTTATAAAGATTTGCCACCAGGGTTCGCCCGACTTCACCGAACGGGATGCCCCCATCCGTGTACAGCAGATCCGGCTGATAGCGCTCCACAAGATCGGTAATTCTGTTGAACCAGGTTTGATGCCATTCCGGGTTGCTGACATACCAGCCATCCGGGCGCCAATGGAAGGGTTCATCGTGAACCCCGTGGTACAGGTCTTTGTAGGCAGGATCGGCTCCGTCGTAGCGAGCGCGGGCATAGGGCGTCCATATCTGATCGAAACCCCAGCTTGGCGCAAACCAGCCATAGCTCGCGCCCAAATGTTCCGATACGCCAAAACGCAGCCCATGTTTTTCCGCCGCGGCCTTGAACTCGCCCACTATGTCCCGTTTGGGGCCCATATTGACGGCATTCCAGGCATGATGCCCGGAATCCCACAGATCAAAGTTGTCGTGGTGCACACCCATGCTCACGAAGTACCGGGCGCCGGCCCTGGCATAAAGCGCCATCAACGCTTCCGGATCAAACTTCTCCGCCTTCCACAGGGCAATGATGTCCTTGTATCCAAACTCTGAAGGATGCCCGTAATTTTCCACATGGTGCTGGTACTGCCTGGAGCCCTGGAGATACATGTTGCGCGCGTACCAGTCCCCGGCGTGGGGAACCGCCTGGGGTCCCCAGTGTGACCAGATGCCGAACTTGGCATCGCGAAACCAGTCCGGTGTTTGATATTCCTTCAGGGATTCAACGGACGCGTTGAAAGGCCCGTCCACCAACGGGATATCGTAGACAAACCCGGCCTGGCCCCCGGCACCACCATCCGTTCGACAGGGACAGTCCTCGCCTCCGGTTCCCGCATGGGATACGACTGACAACCCTCCCAGGAGCAGTGAAAAGACACATAAAGGAAGCAACTTAAAGCCATATTTATTCAATGTGGTTCTCCCGGACAGCTTGTTTATATTGGACGCCACCAGATGTGCGCACAGTAGTTTATGAGGAGGATGTTGCCGAAGCCTAATCAGCAGAGGCCAAAGCGGGTAATACTTTTGGGGAAAAGCCTATCAACAGAACGAAAGTTGAAGCTTTTTTGGCAATAGTTGAATGATAGACGGCAAATTTTATTCTATAGCTATTGATATTCAATATACCATAAATAATTACAATCATTTCGGTGCGCCAGCACAGCCCTCTTTAATGAGCCCGGCCCCTTCGCATTCTACCGGCACAACCTCTATAATCGGCGGTCCCTGAATTTCGGCAGCCGGCCCGCGCGGCCCGCTGCCCCTTGTCACCCGAACAGGCCCTTATCACCATCTATGGACGAGCAATATCACCCCGAACGCGTGGAAGCCGAAGCCCAGCGTTACTGGGAAGAAAATCAGAGCTTCGCGGTACGCGAGGACACCGGCAGGGAGAAATTCTACTGCCTGTCCATGTTCCCCTACCCCAGCGGCAAGCTGCACATGGGCCATGTGCGCAACTACACCATCTCCGACGTGATCGCCCGCTACCAGCGCATGCAGGGCAAGAACGTGCTGCACCCCATGGGTTGGGACGCCTTCGGCCTGCCGGCGGAAAACGCCGCCATCAAAAATCATACGGCCCCGGCCAAATGGACCTACGCCAACACCGACGCCATGCGCGCCCAGCTCAAGCAACTGGGCTTCGGCTTCGACTGGTCCCGGGAACTGACCACCTGCCAGCCCGACTACTATAAATGGGAGCAGTGGTTCTTTACCCGCCTCTACGAAAAGGGCCTGGTCTATAAAAAGATGGCCACCGTGAACTGGGACCCGGAAGACCAGACGGTGCTGGCCAATGAACAGGTGATCGACGGCCGGGGCTGGCGCTCCGGTGCCCTGGTGGAGCGCCGGGAGATTCCCCAGTGGTTTATCAGGATCACCGACTACGCCGAGGAACTGCTGCAGGACCTGGACAAGCTGCCCCACTGGCCCGAGCAGGTCAAAACCATGCAGCGCAACTGGATCGGCAAGAGCCGGGGCGTGGAGATGCACTTCGAACTGGCCCAACCGGTGGGCGAGCACAAGGGCTTTGATGTCTACACCACCCGCCCGGATACGGTCATGGGCGTCACCTACGTCAGCCTGGCCGCCGAGCACCCCATTGCCCAGGCCCTGGCCATGCGGCAGACCCAGGCCGGCGACCCAACCCTGGCGCAGTTTATCGCCGAGTGCAAAAAGCAGTCGGTGGCCGAGGCCGACATGGCCAATATGGAAAAGAAAGGCCTGGACACCGGCCTCAAGGCCCTGCACCCCATTACCGGCGAGCCAGTGGCCGTGTGGATCGCCAACTATGTGCTGATGGACTACGGCTCCGGCGCCGTCATGGCCGTGCCCGGTCACGACCAGCGCGACCACGAATTCGCGCGCAAGTACAGGCTGCCCATCCAGCAGGTGATCGCCCCCGCCGACGGCAGTATCCGGGACGTGCAGGCCGAAGCCTTCGTGGACAAGGGCATTCTGGTGAACTCCGGCGAATACGACGGCCTGACCTTCGACGCCGCCTTCGACGCCATCGCCGAAACCCTGAACGCCGCCGGCAGGGGCCGGGTGACCATCAACTACCGCCTGCGCGACTGGGGCGTATCGCGCCAGCGCTACTGGGGCGCGCCCATCCCCATGTTCAACCTGGCCGACGGCGGCGAAATCCCCGTGCCGGCCCACAAGCTGCCGGTGCTGCTGCCCGAGGATGTGGTAATGGACGGCGTCCAGTCTCCCATCAAGGCGGACCCCCAGTGGCGCCGGGACGAACTGGACGGCCAGCCGGTGGAGCGGGAAACCGACACCTTCGACACCTTTATGGAGTCCTCCTGGTACTACGCCCGCTACACCTGCCCGCACTACGACAAAGGCATGATCGACAAGAAGGCCGCCGACTACTGGCTGCCGGTGGACCAGTATGTGGGCGGTATCGAGCACGCCATCCTGCACCTGCTCTATGCCCGCTTCTTCCACAAGCTGATGCGCGACGAGGGTCTGCTGAGCTGCGACGAACCCTTCGAGCGGCTGCTCTGCCAGGGCATGGTGCTGAAAGACGGCGCCAAGATGAGCAAGTCCAAGGGCAACACCGTGGACCCGGAAGAGCTGATCGAGCGCTACGGCGCCGACACCGTGCGGCTGTTCTCCATGTTCGCGGCGCCGCCGGAACAGAGCATGGAGTGGAGCGACTCCGGCGTGGAGGGTGCCCACCGCTTTCTGCGCCGGCTGTGGAAGACCGTGCACGCCCACCGCCAGGCGGGCCAGCCGGCGCCTCTGGATGTCGACGCCCTGCCCCAGGCGCAGAAGGACCTGCGCCGCAAGGCCCACGAAACCATCGCCAAGGTGGGCGACGACTACAGCCGCCGCCAGACCTTCAACACCGCCATCGCCGCGGTGATGGAACTGCTCAACGAGGTGGGCAAGCTGGCCGACCGCAGCAACCCCCAGGGGCTGGCGGTGGAGCGCGAGGCGCTGGAGGCCGCCGTGCTGCTGCTGGCTCCCATAGTGCCGCACATCAGCCAGGCGCTGTGGCAGGCCCTGGGCCACGACACCATCCCCCTGGACACCCCCTGGCCCCTGGTGGACCAGCGGGCCCTGACCCGCGCCAACATCGAAATGGTGGTGCAGGTAAACGGCAAGGTGCGCGACCGCATGGAAGTGCCGGTGGATGCCTCCCGGACCCAGATCGAGATGCAGGCGCTGGAGCAGCCCAACGTGCAGCGCTTTACCGGCGAGGGCAAGGTGCGGAAAATTATTGTGGTACCGAATAAACTGGTGAATATTGTTGTGGGGTAGAGACCAAACCGTGCAAAAAGCCCTGATCTGCCTGCTTTGCACCCTGCTGTTGTCCGCCTGCGGCTGGCACCTGCGCGGCAGTCAGACCGAGGTGCTGACCCTGGGCAGCGTGCATGTGTCGGCCCAGGATCAGTACGGCGAATTGGCGGCGGAACTGCGACGGCAATTTGGCGCGCGGGGCGTTGCCGTGCCAGCGACGCCGGAAGAGGCGCAATACCAACTCACCATTCTGGACGAAGACTTCCAGCGTCGCACCGCCGGCGTGGGCGTGGACGCCCTGGCCAGCGCCTACGAACTGACCTGGACAGTCCACTATACGCTGAGCGATGACCAGGGCCAGACACTGCTGTCACCGGACAGCCGCAACAGCAGCACCCGTTTCTACGACGTGCAGCCCGGCGCCAGCGCCACCCAGGAAGAGCGATTGCTGCGCGGCGAGATGTCCCGCGATCTGGCCCGGCAGATATTGAACCGGGTCCAATCCGCCACCAGCGGTCGAGAGGAGCCGCAGTAGTCATGGCCAGCCTGCGCCCCGAAGGCCTGTCCCAGGCGCTGGCCAGAGGCCTGGCTCCCATCTATCTGGTCAGCGGCGACGAACCCCTGCTGGCCCAGGAAGCCTGCGACGCCATCCGCGCTGCCGCCCGCAACGCGGGTTACAGCGAGCGGGAACTGCACCACGCCGACGCCCAGTTCGACTGGAACCAATTGCTGGCCTCCGCCCGCAGCCTGTCTCTGTTTGCCGACCGGAAAATCATCGAAATCCGGCTGCCCAGCGGCAAACCCGGCGACAAGGGCGGCAAGGCGCTGCAGGAGTATGCCGGCGACCCGCCCCCTGACACCATCCTGCTGCTGGTCACCGGCAAGCTGGAAAAGTCTGCCCAAAACACTAAGTGGTACAAGACACTGGACGGGGTGGGCGTACACCTGACCCTCTGGCCCATTGGCCCCGACAAATTGCCCCGCTGGGTCAACCAGCGTCTGCAGCAGGCCGGGCTCAAGGCCGACAGCGGCGCGCTGGACCTGCTGGTATCCCGGGTGGAGGGCAATCTGCTGGCCGCCGTACAGGAAATCGAAAAACTCAAGCTACTGGCACCGGACGGCGTAGTCAGCGCCGAACTCATGGCGGCCGCCGTGGCGGACAGCGCCCGTTACGACATTTTTGGTCTGGTGGACAAAGCCCTGCTCGGCGACGCCCGGGGTACGGTCAAGACCCTGCAGGGCCTGAGAGCCGAAGGCACCGACGTCATACCCATTCTCTGGGCTCTGACCCGGGACATTCGTGCGCTGGTGCAGATCGCCGAGGCCCAGGCCGCCGGGCAGAGCTTCGAACGCGCCGCCCAACAAGCCGGCGTCATGCCGCGCCGCCACAACCTGCTGCAAGTGGCCGCGCGCCGCCTCAAACCAGGGCGCGCCCGCCAGTTGCTGCGCAAGGCCGGCGGCGTCGATAAAGCCGTCAAGGGCATGCGACGGGCCGACCCCTGGGACGAGTTGCTGGATCTGGGCCTGGGCCTGGCGGGACTGCAGAGCCTGAGCCCCACCAATGAAAAGTTGTCCCTGACCCCCTGACCACAGCGGCCACCAACCCAGCCAATATATGCAACCGAGGTATTATGCAAAAAAGTTATTGGCGGCTGTTTTCGATCGCCCAGGTTATGGTCAATCACAATAATACTGTGGTATGTTAAACCGCATCGCGGATTGTGGGACTACTGGGTCGCACTTTCTGGGAAAACCAATAGTCAGCCAGGTAGCAGGGAGCGGTGCATCTGCGGGCAACTTCCCACCGGCCCCAACGGCGAGTGAGATTCAACGGCCGACGGCTACCTGACTGCGTGATTAAAATAATATAGAGGGTTGAACTAATGTTACGTAAGCTACTGATTGCAATCTGCGCCCTGTTTGTGGTGACTGCCTGCGGCGGCCAGAGCCTGAACCTCGGCCCCAGCGGCACCACACCTTCCTCTCTGCTGCCGCCTCCGCCACCCCCCCCGCCAGAACCCCCACCAGAAGTCTGCGAACCCACCCCGGGTGAGTCCTGGGCTTATGCTTTCGAGTCCCAAGAGGATGTCGACGCTTGGTTCATGAACGGCGATGGCATGAACGTGGCCCTGTCTTTCGAACAAACCGAAAGCGCTATGGCCATTACCCCCCTGCAGTGGGACTCCACCGAAGAGAACTGGCGCCGCCAGGCCCGTACTGAACTGGATGAGGCCACCGATCTGCGCGGCGCCACCGTAACCGCAGTACTCAGCCTTCCCGAGTCTTATGTGAGTGACGGGGCTATGGTGCTGCAATTGGTGGTACAAGGTGAGAGTGCCTACGCCGACCGCTGGACACCGGTCACCGAACTGTCTGCGGGTGAAAATACCGTGGTGTGGAACATCGAAGCGGGAGCCAACGCCGACCTCGTTACCCACTTTGGCATCCAATTGAGTGAGTTGCCTGAAGACCAGACCATCCTCGACCCAATTCTGCTCCGTAGCATCAACGTTCAATTGCCCGATGAGGACGAGTGTCCCAGCGATGCGGATGACGATGTGTTGCTGCGCAGTATCCTTATCCAGTACAACGGCGACGAATTCCTACTGCTTCCCAACCAGAGCGATGTAGACTCAGGAGTCTGGGACAATGACAACTGGCAAGGCTTGGCCGGTGTCGCCAACCTGTCATACGACAGTGACGAAGAGGCTCTGGTGATATCGAGCAACTGGGATGTCACCGACGAATCCCAGCAGTACGATGACGACGTGCGTATCGCCATGTACACCTTTGCAGAGGGCGTTCTGGGCGATCTGGAAGGCGCCACTCTGACCTACCGGCTGCATGTGCCTCAGTTCTATGTGGACAATCCCGGCGTAGTCTTCGAATTCTTTATCCAGCAAGCCGACGACCCCTGGGCTCTGGATCAGGGGGATCCGCAGACTCTGGATGACCTGACCGATCTAGGCGATGGCGAGTACGAGTATTCCCGTACCGTGACCAACGTTCCCACGGATCAAGCACCCCGGCGGGTGGGCCTGCGGCTTCTGCGTGGCTCGATGGACATCGGCGACTGATACATAACCTTCAACAAAAAAGCAAACAGAGCAAAAAAGGGACGGAGCTATTTGACCAAACTGGTTGAAGTACACTGTCCCTTCACCCTAGCAAGCCCCGGCAACCGCCGGGGCTTTTTTTGCACCACTGACACAACCCCACCCAACCCCTTGCTCAACCGCACGCCCCAAGATATCCCTTCTTCCCCGATATAACCTATTCCAAGCAACCCTCAGCTATTTTTATAACTAAAAACTCATTTACATAAGAAAATTATTGTTTTATTTTGTAAAAATATAATCATATATAAAAACATCAGGCCCAGGGAGGCAACACCCAGATCAAGACGGTGTCGGCTCCCGCAGCGGCAAGCTGCTGGCACTGACAACGATTCAACTCTTACCAAGCACCAAACCACCAACAATAAGTAAATGAGGGTACTATCGTGTTCATTAGATACTTAAGTCTGATTCTTTTTACATTGCTTATCGCCGCTTGTGGCAGCAGCGGTAACAGTAATCCCGACCCAGAACCTGTTCCACAACCTCAGCCGCAACCGGAGCCGGAACCCAACCCCGAGCCGGAACCAGAACCGGAGCCGGAGCCAGAACCCGAGCCCAGCCCCGAGCCAGAACCCGAGCCAGAACCCGAGCCCAGCCCCGAGCCAGAACCCGAGCCAGAACCCGAGCCCAGCCCCGAACCAGAGCCGGAGCCCAGCCCCGAGCCGGAACCTGAGCCCAGCCCCGAACCAGAGCCGGAACCTGAGCCCGTACTGCCCATTCCAGATAGCAATGGCAATATTTCAATGTGCTTCGGCAACGCCCAGCAGGCGGACTCGTGGGAGGCCCTGTCTGGCAACGTCAACACCACGCTGACCTACCTTTTTAACACACTGAGCATAGAGCCCTCCTGGTTAACCGGGGAGGACAATATATGGGTGTCCACACTGGTTGATGGCGCCGTCACACTCCAGAACAAAACGCTGAGCGCGAGGCTGAACATCGCTTCCGCCTACGTCAACAACGGCAATCTCCGCTACCAGTGGATGTTCCAGGACTCGGCGGGCAATCTGGGCGGTATGTGGATCGGCGGGCCGGGCGATGCCGGCTGGAATGACCTCACTGCGAGTATTGGAGCCACCTGGACAGGCTGGGGCGGGGACCTGGACTTTAACGACATAACGCGGGTGGGCATTCAGTTTCTGTCAGACGGCAACAACCAGTTGCCCAACGGCCAGTTGGTGCTGGATTGCTTTGAGGTGGAAACCACCCCGCCACCCCCGCCACCCTCATCGACCATCAATGTGGATATGACCAGTGGTTGGGAAGGTGAACAAGGAGCCACCAATGTCGGTCCGGCCACGGGCGGGGGCATGACCTTTACCCCCACCCAGCACGCCAGCAGAATCCGTCACCGCTCCGACGGCGGCGTCGACCTCAGAAACGCTCAAGTAACTATTGTCTACGAGGTAGACCAGGCGTTTATCGACAGCGGCGCCAACTGGCAGTTCTACCTGCAGGAGCAATGGACCTGGCAAGGCGTATGGTGTCACGTCAACAACGCCGATCTGGCCCTGGGACAACAGTCCTATATTTGCCAGCTATCCAATAACGACGCGTTGAATGTCCAGTTTGACGACATAGAGTGGTGGCGCGGTTACTTAGTAGGCGTCCAGGCTACTGATACTGATCCGCCAAGCGCAACTTTCGGGGGTACCGTGATCGTCAGAAGTATCACCATAGAGCTCGACTAACCGCAATCCAAGCCCCGGCAACCGCCGGGGCTTTTTATTTCTCAGTCCTCCACCACGTAGATCACGCCTTTCATACCCCCGGCCGTTGCGGTGTCGGAACCGTGGACGGTGCAGAAATAGCCATAGGAACCGGTCTCGCCCAGGGTTCTCTGGGTGCTGGTGGTGGCGCCGCTGATCGGCTGCGCCCAGGTGTCGCCATTTTGCGCCATGGAACTCAATGGATGCAAGCCGCTGGCCGGCAGGGTCACGGTGGTGCCCTGGCTCACCCGAATGCAGCGGGGACTGTAGGCGTTGACGGCAAAGTTGACACTCACCGTCGCCTGACCGGTGCGGTCCTCCGCAGTGGCGAAGGCACAGCCAGCAAAGTCTAGAAAGTCCGTGGGCTCTGGCTCGGGTTCCGGCTCGGGCTCGGGTTCCGGCTCTGGCTCGGGTTCTGGAGACGTCGCTATGGTGTAACAGCCAATGGCCAGAGGCTCATTGGGCAGTTGGTGGTGATCACCCTCTTCCCGCAGAAACCAGAAACCCACCCTGACGATATCGGTGAGATCCACGGCGCTCCATCCGTCCAGCGCTGTGGCGTCCGGGGCCACGGCGGTGCCGACCTCAGCCCAGTCGCCCGGATTCAACGGACCTCCCCAGCGGCCTTCGTAGGCACCGGTGGCGTCCGCCACCACCCAGTAAAAGCGCAGGTCACCATAGTCCGCATGGGTCCAGATACTGGCGGACAGGGTTTTGCCCGGCAGCGTCGCGACGCCGTCCACCAGAGTGGTGACAGACAGGCGGCCGTCGTGCCACTCGGGGGTGACCAGTAGGCGATCGCCGTCATGGGCGAGGGCGGCGCTGGTTCCGGCGCTGTCCACATCCATCACCTCCCAGGAATCCGTCTGCCCGGCGTGCTCGAAGCACACCGACAGATTACCCTGGGCATCCGCCACCGGCAGGACAGGCTCCGGCTGGGGCTCCGGCTCGGGTGCCGGTGGCGGTTCGGGCACTGGCTGGGGTTCGGGAGCTGGGGCCGGCGGTGGTACTGGGGCGGGTGGCGGCTCGTCACCACCACCGCTGCCGCCGCAGCCTCCGGCCAGAAACAGAGTGGCGCCGATCAGTAACAGTGGTTTTAGGAACGGTGGCTTCAAGAAAGATGGTTTCAGAGTCATGGCTGTGTCCTTGGATTGGTCTCTGGCGGGATTTGTGGAGGCGGTACGGGGAAGCGGGCGGGAGAGTTGCACCCCCCCCCTGCGAGAAGAAGGGGTGCAGTTGAAAATGTTCAGCCTTCCCTGCCCAGCGGTTTGACCAACAGAATCAATTTGGGCAGCAGAGTCAGGGAACCGAGGATAGCAGCAAACATAGCGAAGGCGGTAAGCAGTCCAAAGTAGATGGACGGGATAAACCGCGACAGCGCCAGAATGGAGAAGCCGACAATGATGGTGACCGCCGTGTAGTACATGGCCCGCCCGATGGAGGCGTGGGAGTTGTGCATGGCCTGCACATAGTCGCCGGTAGCGGCGAATTCCTTTTTGAAGCGGTAGATATAATGAATGGCATGATCCACCCCGACACCCACCGTGATGGCGGCGATGGTGATGGTCATCATATCCAGTGGCACACCGGCCAGACCCATGCCACCGAGCACGGCCCCGGCAGCCAGTATGTTGGGCAGTATGGCTATCAACGCGATACTCAGCGAACGGAACAGCACCAGGAACATCAGCACGATACCGGCAAACACCGCGCCCAATGTCACGATCTGGGAATAGAACAGACTCTGCAGCATGTTGTTGTACAGTACCAGCAGGCCGGTGAACTGCACCTGCTCCGGTGCCAGGCCCGCTTCCTCTACCGCGAAGTCGCGAATCTTTTCCACCAGTTCGGCGCGGCGCAGGTCGGGGCTGGTTTCGCGCACGCGCATGCTGATGCGCGTCTCGCCCAACTCGTCGGTGATGTAGGGATCGATAAGCAACTCGCGGATGTCGCCCGACAACTGGCGACGCAACACCGCCAGCTCGAAATCATTGAGTCGGCTGCCGGTGATATCGCGCCCGATCTGGTTCACCGTATCCAGTGACTGTACCTTGCCCACCTCCGGCAGCGATTCCAGGTAGTCGTGCAACTGGCCAATGGTGTCCAGGCCCCGACGGCTGAACCAGTAGCTGGGTCCGGTAGTGGCAACAGCGGCATCATCATCATCGGCGAACGGATCGGCAAAGGGGTCGTCCATGGCGTCGTCGTCCGCAAAGGGATCGCCGCCATCCGGGTCGCCGAAGGGATCATCTTCCATTGCGCCGAAACCGCCAATGGCCAAGTCGTCTTCGTCGGCGGTCAACACCAGATCCAGTGTGATGGTGCCGCCCAGTTGCCGGTCGATCACCGACAGCCCCTGATAGATTTCCGTGTCCTTGTGGAAATAATCGATAAAGCGATTTTCCACTTCCAGGCGGGTGACGCCGTAGATGCTGACCAGCGCCACCACCAGTGCCACCGCCAGCACCTTGTTGCCGTGGTGCTGCGCCACTTTGGAAAAACGCAGGGTAATGGCGCCGGACTGATCGCCCTTGTCCCGGGGCTCGCCCTTGGGCAATAACATCAAACCCGCCGGCAATACCACAAAGGCCAGCAACAGCGCCAGACCCAGCCCGATGGTCATCATCCAGCCAAAGTCGATCACCGGGCGTATGTCGCTGACCACCAGCGACACAAAGGCCACCATGGTGGTCAAAGCGGTATAGAGACAGGGGCGGGCCATAAACTGCACCGTGGCCAACACCAGCTCGCGGCGACTCCAGTCCGGGTTGGCGGCGTGAAATTCCCGGTAGCGCACCACCAGATGGATGGTCAGGGCCAGGGTGAGAATCAGTAACAGCGCCACAAAATTGGACGAGATCACCGTCAGCCGCCAATCGATCCAACTGAGGAAGCCGAGCATGATCAACACCGTCAACAGACAGGTCATCAGGGGTAGAAACACAAAACGCCATTGGCGGAAAATAAACGCCAGCATCAGAATGATGAAGATCAGAATACCGCTGCCAAACACCACCAGATCGCTCTGGATGTAGGCAATCATGTCGGCGGTGATCATGCTGGGGCCGCCGAGAAACACTTCGGCGCGGTCTTCGTAGCGCTGCAGTATCTCCCGCACCTCGTCCACCCGGGCGTGGGACCGGGCCGAGAGTTCGGTGCGATAGTCGCGAAACTCCCGGGTCACCCGGGCCAGTGTCTGTGCTTCCTCATCGCTCAGCCCCTCGCGGTTGCGTTTCATGCGCAATTGATCTCGCTGGCGCACCAGATCGATGTAGCGGTTGTCCACCTCCAGATTGAGCAGCAGTGCCGTGGTTTTACTGTCTTCACTCAGCAGCATGTCCCGGTAGATGGGGCTGTTGAGAAACTCCTCGCGGGCCATTTCCCGATCCATGTCGTCGCTGAGCAGGGTGCGGGTGGACTCCTGCTGCTCCGCCAGAGAGCGCCGGGGGCTGTAGAGCAGCGGCACATCCAACATGGACACCACGCTGGTAACACCTTCCACCTGCGCCAGCTCGTCGCGCAACTGCTGCAGCGTTTCGATGGACTCGTCGGACATCATCTCGGCCCGGGGGCTGTAGGTGACCACCAGAAAGTCGCCGCTCTGGTAGCGCTGGTTGATCTCGCGAAAGAAGTCCAGGTCGGCGTCGGTTTCCAGGGTCAGGGAGTCTGCCGAGGCATCCAGTTTGAAGTTGGGCAGACCCAGTGCAGCCAACAGGGCGACAACCGCCACCAGGGCCAGGGTCAAACGGGGCCGATCAATCACCAGAGCACGGTAGGCGGCGAGGAGGGGCGATAGCATGGCTTTTCCTTTGTGAAAAAATGCCGCCACAGTGTACCACTGCACGAGATCCTGAACACCCGGAAGTAGAGATCGTCACCAAGCCTGTGGCATACTTTGTGCCTGATAAAATCCTGGCTACCCCAAACGGACAGCAACATGCTCAGAATCCAGGTAAAAGGTCGAACGGCTCCCCCGATACCCTTGGCCGAGAAAAGCTTCACCATCGGCAGCGCCGCCGACAACCATCTGGTTCTGTCTGACGCCAGTGTGGATCCTCTGCACGCCCGCCTGATCAGCAGCGGCGCGCAGGTGACCCTGCGCGATAACCACAGCCAGAACGGCAGTTTCGTCAATGGCCAGCGGGTCACCCGCAAGGACCTGCGCCCCGGCGACGAGATACAACTGGGGTCCGTAACGCTGCAGTTACTGGAAGCGCAGGAACCCGCCGCCAGCGGCTGGTGCCTGGTGGCGGACAGTTGGTTGTCCGGGCGGACCTTTTCCCTGCCGGCGGATCGTCCCGCAATTATCGGCCGGGACGCCAGTTGCGATATTGTCATCGCCGGTACCCATCTGTCCCGACGCCACGCCGAGTTGCAGATACAGGGTAAGCAACTCAAAATTACCGACCTGGGCTCGGTCAACGGCACCTACGTCAACGACCAGCCCATCAAAGAGGCCAGTGCCCAAAGTGGCGACCGCTTGCGTATAGACGTCTACTCCTTCCTCATCCAGGGCCCCCAGCCCGCCGCGCCGCCACCGCCAAAACCCGAGCTGAGCGATTCCGGCCTGCACCAGATCGTGGACGGCAAACCGCGCCGCTGGAAAACCCGCCCCACATCCCCTGGCAACCGCGAGGAGCCTACTTACAGCCAGAAGAGCCTCTTTTCCGAACTCTGGGTCTGGCTGATACTCGCCGCTGCCACACTGCTGTTCATTGGCAGTGTCTACTTTCTCTGACGGATTGCCGAGGTTCCGGCGCCATGAGCCCGGAGCAGGATTCGTGATAAAATCCGCCGCTCGCAACGCAACCGTCAGTAAACAGGAAACCCCGCTATGAGTCTGAACGAGATCAGCCCCGGTAAAAACCCCCCGGAAGATATCAACGTCATCATCGAAATCCCGATGAACGGCGCACCCGTCAAGTTTGAAGTGGACAAGGACAGTGGCGCGGTATTCGTGGACCGCCTGCTGAGCACCGCCATGCACTATCCCTGCAACTACGGTTACGTACCCCAGACTCTGTGCGGCGACGGCGACCCGCTGGATGTGCTGGTGCTCTTTCCACACGCCCTGCCCCCCGGCTCTGTTATCCGCTGCCGGGCCATCGGCGTACTGAACATGACCGACGAATCCGGCGAGGACGCCAAACTGCTGGCCGTACCCGTGGACAAGGTCACCACGCTCTACAGCAAAGTGCAGTCGGTGGATGACTTACCGGAGATCACCCTGGCCCAGATCGCCCACTTTTTCGAGCGCTACAAGGATCTGGAAAAGGGCAAGTGGGTCAAGGTGGAAGGCTGGTCCGGCGCCGAGGCAGCGCGCAGCGAAATCGTCGCCTCCATCGAGAACTATCAAGCGCCGGGTTAACGGTGGCTAGGGATCACTCAAGCTGAGCTTGCTGGTATCTGGTGGCGGCGGTGGCGGATCGCCCCTGATCTGCCCCAGGTCGCTACCCGGCGGTGCTATATCCCAGTCACCCACATCCACCACGGGTGGTGGCGCCACCGGCTTTTCATCCTCGCTGAGCAGATCACTGCCCACCTCCGCCAGATCCCAGTCGCCGGGGGCTATCTCTGCCACCGGTGGCCGCTGGCGCTCGCTGTCCCTGAGCAGATCCTCACCCTCCGGCGACAAATCAAATTGCGGCGCTTCAACCGCAGCGGGCGGTGGGCGGCTCATTTCCTCCGCGTCCAGCAGGTTACCCTCGGCCGGTCGCAGGGTGATATCCCCGACTGTCACCGACACCGGCTCCATCCGCTGGCGTTCGCTGGGCTTCAGCAGCATCTCACCCACCGGCGCCAGACTCCAGCCACCCTCCTGGCCGGTGTTGACCGGCGCTGTCTGGGGAGCGGGCTGCGCCGTCGGTCGCGGCGTCGGTCGCGGCGTCGGTCGCGGCGTCGGTGCCGTACTGACCTTGCCCGCAGGACTGATAGCCACCTGGGCGCCGGCCTTGGTCAGCACTTGGCAATACCGATCCGCCGAAGCGCGATCCAGGCTGCGCTTGAGCAGCACCGGCCGGCCGCTGAACAACGTCTCCACCTTGGCGGCATCAGCCTTGAACAGCTGCTGCAGACGGGCTTTCACCTCCACCAGCGACTGCCCCAGCACTATATCGCCCCGGAACACAATGTCGTATAAATCTTCTTTAGCGTCGCTCATCGCCCTTCCCGATCGCACCCAACGAATTTCAGGATAGCAGAAACCGCCGTCCCGCATCAGTGGTGCCCCCAGACCGCGCGCTTGTCAGAAATCGCAATATACAGGTACCGCCTTGTGAAAAAATGATCTTGGTACCGGGCGCACTTACTGACGCATACTGAGGAACGCAGGCTGGCGCAATAGGCCGGCCTGGCTGTCTCCAGCAAAGGGGTTTAAGCAGTAACCTACAAAGGTTCAAGGGCAGAGCACCGCCCGACAACAAAATGGAATACGGAGGATTCACATGAGCAGCCTGCAAACACGATCCCACTTGATCTCCGGCAGCAGCCTGAAAGACGCTCCTTCGGTTCGCGCCCGGGTGGAGCAGGATATCGCCTTTCTGAAAAGCCGCCTGGAACTTATGAAGAAGCAAAGCCCCGGTAACCAACCGGTCATCGACGCCTATCAGACCATGCTCAACAGCCGTGTGGCCGTGCTGAAATGGCTGGATCACGGGGCCGACACCGAACAACGGCCGGCCACCGCCTGAGGATCACGCCTCCGGTAGCCGGTGATCCATATCCAGGGCCGGCGCCCACTGTGCCGGTGTGCCCACAACAACGGCGGGCACACCCGCCACTGTAGTGTGCGGCGGCACTGTCTGCAGTACCAGGCTACCCGCGCCCACCTTGGCACCCTCCCCTACTTCTATATTGCCCAGTATCTTGGCACCGGCACCGATCAGCACCCCCCGGCGAATTTTAGGATGCCGGTCACCGCATTCACGTCCGCTGCCGCCCAGGGTCACGCCGTGGAGCATGGAAACGTCGTCTTCTATCACCGCCGTCTCACCCACCACCACCCCGGTGGCGTGATCAATCATGATCCCCACGCCGATGCGGGCGCCGGGGTGAAAGTCCACACCGAAGGCCTGGGATATCCGGTTTTGCAGATACAGTGCCAGGGAGTGCCGCCCCTGACTCCAGAGCCAGTGGGATACCCGGTGCGCCTGGAGGGCATGGTAGCCCTTGAAGAACAGAAACGGCATCAGATAGCGGTCGCAGGCCGGATCCCGGTCCATATACGCCTGGGCGTCCGCTACCATGGCCCTTTCGATGTTTGCATCCGCCGCCAGTGCCTCTTCAAACACTTCGCGCACCGCCAAGGCCGGCAACGCCTGGCTATCCAACTGGTTGGCCAGATGGTAACTAATGGCGGTGGCAAAGCTGTGGTGATTGAGTACCGTGGCGTGGTAGAAGCTGGCCAGCACCGGCTCCCCGGCACTGGCCAGGGTGGCTTCGGCCCGCAGCGCCTGCCAGAGGCTGGCGCTGCCATCGATATGCGGCGGCTGGGACATGGGTGTGCCTGTTGTACTCCTGACTTTACTTGCGTCGAACGCCATTTTCCCACAGCAGGGGCAGCAGTTCATCCATGCGGCTGAAGCAGCGGGCGCCCAGCGAGCGCATCTCCGTCTCCAGGGGGCTGCCGGGCGGGCAATAGCCAAAGCTGGCCATGCCCGCCGCCACCGCCGCCCGCACACCAGTGGGGGAATCCTCCACCACCAGCGCGCGCTGCGGCTCGTAACCCATGGTCCTGGCGGCGTGCAAAAACAGATCCGGCGCCGGTTTGCCCCGGACCACATCGGCGACACTGAAAATCCGGCCCTGAACATAGGGCAGTAAACCGGTGACCTCCAGGGTCACCGCCATCTTCTCGTGCTGGCCGTTGGAAGCCACGCAGAAATTCACGCCCAGGGAATGCAGCCGCGCCAACACTGGCGCCACCCCCGCTATAGGTTGCAATCGTTCGCGGCACGCCGCCAGGGTATCCGCCTGCATGGTGCGCCAGAAGTTCTCGGCGTATGCCCGTCGCTCAGCCAGCGGCACCTGCTCCGTCAGCAGGGCCAGACGCCGCTCCAGATCAGCCACGCAGTCAACGAATGATTTGCCCCGATAGCGCTCCAGGGTTTCCTGTTCACTGGCGGCGATGCCCAGCCGCTGCAGATGCTCGGTGAGCACCTGGGCGCACAGGGTTTCGCTGTCCACCAGCACTCCGTCGCAGTCAAAAATCACCAGCACCGCGTTACTCCCCCGACCCACTGTGGCTACCCCGGCCAAGAAAGCGCTCTGCCAGGCGCTGCCGGAACTCCGGCATGCGGGTGAATATCAGCGTCATCAACACCAGGTGCAGACCCACCACCCACAGAAACAGGGCAGGAATGGACAGACCGATCACCCCCAGCCCCACCAATCCAGCGGCTGCGGCACCGATCATAAACAGCGCGTTGTAGACATTGTTGGCGCCGATGATCTGGGCGCGGTTCTCCGCCCGGCTGCGCGACTGCATCAGCGCCGACAAGGGTATCAGATAGAGACCGCCGGCCACCCCGAGCATGAAAACGTCCAGGGTCACCCGCCACCAGCGGGGCATGGACAGCAGTTCGCCAAGGCCGTAGAGGGAGTCGGCGTCCGCCGGCGCGTGGGCCGCCGCGAAGGCAAAGCCGGCCAGCGCCAGGTCCGCGCCGAACACTGCCACCAACAGCGCGCCCAGGGGCACCACCCCCGGCTCGACGCGGCGACGACTGATGCGCTCGCACAGCAGGGCGCCGCAGCAGATTCCTGCCAGAAACAAAGCCAGCAGTGCGCTGACCACTGCTGGTGTGCCGAACAGGGTACCGCGGGTAAAGTTGGGCAGTTGCGTCAGGTAGACGGAACCGAGAAACCAGTACCAGGAGGCACCGATAATGCACCAGAACACCATGGGGTTTTCCCGGGCGTAGGCAAGGGTGCGCAGAGTCTGCCGCCAGGGGTTACTGTGCAATTGCAGCTGCGCGTCCGCCGGTTCCGCCCGGGGAATGCGGGTACTGGCCCGCCAGCCCACCCAGGCGATCAGCACCCCGCCCACGGCGATGATCCACCGCCCCTGTGCGAACTCCAGAGCCAGAGTGCCGGCGATCAGCCCGAGGAAGATGGCCAGCGAGGTGCCGGTGTGAATCAGACCGTTGGCGCCGGTCAACTCCCGGCTGCTGACCAGCTGCGGCAGTATGGAATACTTGAGCGGACCAAAGCAGGCCGACTGGGTGCCGGTAAGGAACAACACCAGCAACAACAATTCCGAGCTGTTCAGCCACAGCGCCAGGGCCGCCAGCAGGGTGATACCGATTTCCGCCACCTTGATGCGCCGGATAATACCTGCCTTTTCGTACTTGTCAGCAAACTGACCGGCGCTGGGCGCAAACAGCAGAAAGGGAATAATGAGCGTGGCCGCCACCAGGTTATTGATGACGTCGATCTCCAGACCCCAGCGCTCAATGCCACCGTAGGTGAACAGAATCAGCAGGGCGCTCTTGTAGAAGTTGTCGTTGAAGGCACCGCCGAACTGGGTGATGAACAGGGGCAGAAAACGCCGCTCATGCAAGAGTCCGAACTGTCGGTGCTCAGTGTCTGATCCAGACTCCTCTGTCATATGCTGACTCACAGTTCCCGCTCCCCGGGCAGGGTGACAAAACGCTCCATCCAAACCTCCAGATTGGCCAATACCACGGTTTTCAGCTCCAGATCGCTGTGCTGTAGTTGCTGCCTGACCAACGCTGGCGTCAGCCGGGGCGCCAACTCCCGGGCCAGGGGCCGGAAGCTCAAGTGCCAGGGTTCGGGGGAGACACCGCCGCGATCCCGGTCGTAGGGGCGATAAAAATCCCACTGGCCAGTCGCCAACTGCCCGCTCAGCCACTGGTGAAACTCGGCGCAACAGCCGCCGTCCCGACACTCCGCCAGGCTGAGCTGCAGACGGTAATCCGCTGGCATCCGGGAGCGGTCATAGACATCCAGATCACTGCCCCAATGGTGTCGGGAGGTGCCCGGCAGCGCCGACCAGCGCAGTATGGCCAGCGCCTTATCTTGATCTGCGAGGGTGGCGACATCCAGGGGGCGGCCTTCGTCGTCGACCACCGGGCGCTCGCCCCGGGCCTTGGCGTTCCAGATGGACAATTGCCGCTCAAAGCTGCGGTAGCCGCTGGCCACGCCCAGGGCAAAACCCTCCCGCGCGGCGGCGGCAGCCAGCGCCCGCAGTGGCGTCTGTAGCGCGGGGTGCAGGCGACAGCCCCACTCCGGCACTTCCACCAGATGCGCGCAGTCCAATCCCAATAGCTGGCGATCAGTTATTGCTGTGAACGAGGTCGGCATGGTGGCACTATACTCTATTGGTATGGTGACAGAACGGTGGTTTCGAATTCCATTTTCGGCTGCCCCGGTGAACACAGGGCCTCAGCAGTGCGAAAATATGTTAAACAGTTCACTCCTATGTAATTTTTTGCGCCAAAATGGCACTACTTTCTTCATTTTTATAACCAAAACGAAGGAAAGCTTTGCTCGAACCGATCAAGTATGTATTATAACGCTGAGCTATAAACGGTGCGTTTGGAAAGCCAAGACAATATAACGACACACCCATTATTATAATTGGAGATGCTTTCATGGCGGTCAGTCATAGTGAATTACTCCAACTGAAAAACCTTGGGATGGCCACGGTAAACATTTTGCAGGCGATAGGAATCAACACAGTCGAGGATCTGAGAGCAGTAGGCGCCGTGGAAGCATACAAGCGTATCAAGGCCCGGGACATCAACGTCTCCCGGGTGATGCTCTATGCCCTACAGGGCGCGCTTATGGACGTACATTGGAACGATCTGCCACCGGAACTGAAAAGCCAACTGGTGGAAGAAGCCGAACGGGAGAACTCCACCAGTTGAGACTTGACTCCGAGAAGTTCGCCAAGCCCCGGCACACTACCGGGGCCTGATGCCGCTACCGCCCGCTCTGCAAGCAGTCAGCGAACACCTACCTTTCTTTACTCCGCCTGCGTTGAAATTTCACCAAACGCTCGCATATTATGCCCATAACCCATGGCGGCACGCCTCCACCGGCGGTCGCTGCACAGTTTGCACAGGAGAATTACCGTGTTACGCATTGGCCTGTTTTTGTTGACCAACATTGCTGTGCTGGCCCTGGCGCTGCTCATCATGAGTGTGCTGGGTGTCGGCGGCTACCTGGATGAGACCGGTACCGGCCTCAACCTGACCCATCTGCTGATTTTCTGCGCCATCTTTGGCTTTGCCGGCGCCTTTGTGTCGCTGCTGATCTCCAAGCCCATGGCCAAGTGGTCCACCCGCACCCAGGTGATCACCCAGCCGCGCAATGCCCAGGAGCAGTGGCTGCTGCAGACCGTGGAAGATCTGGCCCGCCGCGCCGGCATCGGCATGCCGGAAGTGGGCATCTTTCCCGCCGCCGAGGCCAACGCCTTCGCCACCGGCTGGAACCGCAACAAGGCACTGGTGGCGGTGAGCCAGGGCATGCTGCAGCGCTTTGACCGCGACGAAGTGCGGGCCGTGATGGCCCACGAGATCGGCCACGTGGCCAACGGCGACATGATCACCCTGGCGCTGCTGCAGGGCGTGGTCAACACCTTTGTCATGTTCTTCGCCCGCATCATCGGCCATTTTGTAGACCGGGTGGTGTTCCGCAACAACAGCGGCCACGGCCTGGGCTATATCATGGTGGTACTGGTGGCGCAGGTGGTACTGGGCATCCTTGCGTCCATGATCGTTATGGCGTTCTCGCGCTACCGCGAGTACCGGGCCGACGCCGCCGGCGCCAGCCTGGCCGATCGCCAGTCCATGATTCGCGCCCTGCAGCGGCTCAAGGCGGAAGTGGAAGCCGGTGTGCAGAACCCCATGCCGGATACCATGAAGGCCTTTGGCATCAGCGAAGGCTTCTCCAAGCACATGAGCAAGCTGTTCGCCAGCCATCCGCCACTGGATCAGCGCATCGCCGTATTGAGCCGCGGCTACTGAGTCGACCATGCTGTTGCGCGCCTGGCCGCTGCTGCTGGCCCTGTTGCTCCCAGTCGCCGCCGAGGCCGTGGAGAACAGTGAGCAGCAGTGGCTGATCGAGGACGAGCGCAACAGCATTTCCGTTTTTGAGCGGGCTCGCCCCAGCGTTGTCTACGTTACCAACCAGCAACTGGTTCGCGATCCACGCTCCTGGAACCTGCTGACGGTGCCCCGGGGCGCCGGCACCGGGTTTGTCTGGAGTGAATCGGGTTACATCGTCACCAACGCCCACGTCATCGAGGGCGCCCGGCAGATTCTCATCACCCTGCAGGATCAAAGCGTCTGGCCCGCCGAGGTGGTGGGCCTGGCACCGGACCGGGATCTGGCGGTGCTGAAAATCGAGGCGCCCGCGGACAGCCTGCAGCCCCTGCCCCTGGGCGACTCGTCCGAGCTGTCCGTGGGGCGCAAGGTGCTGGCCATCGGCAACCCCTTCGGCCTGGACGCCACCCTGACCACCGGCGTGGTCAGTGCCCTGGGCCGGGAAATCCAGGCGCCCAACCGCCGCACCATCCACAACGTGATCCAGACCGACGCCGCCATCAACCCCGGTAACTCCGGCGGCCCGCTGCTCAACTCAGGGGGTGAACTGGTGGGTGTCAATACCATGATCTACAGTCCCAGCGGCGCCAGCGCCGGCATCGGTTTTGCCATACCGGTGAACACCGTCAAGGAAATCGTGCCGCAGTTGATCACCCACGGCCGCCTGGTACGGCCCGTGCTGGGTATCGAGGTGGCACCGGATCAGTGGGCGCGACAGGCGGGCGTCGAAGGCGTGCCCATCATGCGCGCCACCGCCGGCCTACCCGCCGCCCGCGCCGGCCTGGAGGGTATTCGCCGCACCAACCGGGGCAACCTCATCTTGGGCGATGTGCTGGTGGGTATTAACGATCACCCGGTGCGCAATTACGACACTCTGCTCACCGCCCTGGAGCAATACAGCCCCGGCGATACCGTGACCGTACATTACGTGCGCGAGGGCTCGGAGCGGCAGGTATCACTGGAACTGGCCAAGCCACCGCAATAGGGAGCCCACAGTGCGCGACCGAATACCACTTTGCCAATTGGACGAGATTCCCGACGGTGGAAGCCGGGGACTGGAGCTGCAGGACGAACCGCTGCTGGCAGTGCGCCAGGGGCAACAGGTATTTGTCTATCGCAACAACTGTCCCCACGCCAATCTTCCCCTGGAATGGGTGCCGGATCAGTTTCTCGACTCAAGCGGCACCCTGATTCACTGTGCCAACCACGGCGCTCTGTTCACCATCGATACCGGCGAGTGTATCTCCGGCCCCTGCATCGGCGACGCCCTGGAGTCATTGCCCTGCGAAGTGGCCGACGGTGTGGTCTACGCCTGCCCGGGCGATTGAGGATCGACCGGCGGCTCGTGCCGGGGCGGCACTATCACCAATGTGCCGGCAATCAGATCGTGCCAGCCGCGCTTTTGCCGATCAAACGCCACCCAGATGATGCCCAGCATCAGCGGCAGCATGGACACGTAGTAACACAGGTAGCGAATCACACACTGGGCCGGTGTCGGTGGCTGGCCAGTTTTGGCATCGATGATTTTCGCATTCATCACCATCTTGCCCGGCGTGGCAGATTTGTAGATCCAGAATATGATGACCACAATGGCCGGCAGCAGATACTCCATCAATAACACCCCAGTGGTGAAGCCGTCCCTCCTCCAGAAGCCAGCGCCATAGATGGCCAGCACCAATGGCACCAGTAGCATCAGGTACAACAGTGTGTCGATCAGCGCAGCGGCGACGCGACGCCAAAAGCCCGCGTAGTGAAGTGTTTCCATTTCAGTCTCCTTTATTATTGATAGTGTACACCGGGGCGCTTATGGTTGATCCCGATTATCGATTCTCCAGACGATTATAATCCAGAAGACCGTAGTCCTGCGGCTGGTTGAGAGCGTACCAGGCGTGGATGCTGTCGCTTACCGCCCAGAAGTCCGGGTGGTTGCGACGGATGCCGTAGCGGTCGCGCAGAGCCCGGTAGTCTTGCTCGCTGCCCAGGGCGACCAGGCGCTCGGCAAAGTCCGGCAGGTCGGCTTCGTGCACCCGCAGTAGCGCATTGGGATAAGAACCCTGCACGCCGAACAAGAGCGTCACCGTATCTTCCTCGGGCACGCGCCGCCGCTCCTCCAGAAACATGGAGGACAGGTTCAGGTATGCGCTATTTTGCAACAAAGTGAACACCCCCAGTTCGGGTATCTGAATCAGCGTCACCTGGGGTAGCGGCTGATACTGCTCACCGCGCAGAGCTTGCAGTTTTTCCAGCGCCTCGCGCGTGCGCTGTTCCAGCCCGGCGGGCAACTCCTGGTCACGGGCCAGCACCGGATGCAGGTGCTCACGCAGCATGGAAAACAGTTCACTCTTGGGCGCTGCGCTGCGAAAATCCAGTTCGCTGTGCACATGTACCAGTTTGTCCAGGTACAGCGCCAGGTACTTTTCAATTTGCTCTTCCGCTTCGCGATACCAGTGCGCCACTTCCGCCCGGCGCTGCTCCTCTGGCAGCAACGCGGCAAAATTCATCTCGCCTTCCATACGCAGAAAGTCCATGTACATTCGCGTCAGCACCTGATGCGAGACGTTGCCGTAGACATCAAAGCCGGCCACCAGCAGGTAGTGAATGCGCTCGAGCAGTGAGTAGTCGATAAGCCAGGCGGTTTTCGGCTCGGCCCCGAGCAGGCCACGGCTGACACTGGCACTGTCGCTGTGGCGAAACACCGTGAGCGCGGCATTGGTGTTGTCGCCATCGCCGTCCCAGATCAGATTCAGGCCCACGCCACCACTGTCGTTCAACCTGTCGCGCACATGCTCGGCGCGCGCTTCCAGGTAGCTGGTGTAGCGCTGGGAGTAGTCGCGCCAGGCGCTGACCGGGCGCCAGGTGTCGCCCCGCCCTGCGGGCATGTTCAACAGTGCACCGTGTTCGGCAAGAAATTCGGCGCTGCCGCGCTCGCTGTTAAAATCCGGATCGACAAAGTACACCCAAAAATGATCCTGGATAACATTGAGCGCCACCTGCCCGTGACACACTGGCCCCTTGATGAAATTCATGATGGTGAAGTGCGCCTCGTCCAGCAAAAACCGGTAGCGCGCATTCATGGGTAATTGGGCAAAGGTGAGGAAGGGGTTCGCCGCCGTATCCGGATCGTAGGACGGCAACCCGGACACGATATAGTCGGCCTCCAGAAACCACTGCTGCCAGCGCGCCAGGCGCGCAGCGTCTAACCGGTAGGGCAAGTGGGCCTTGGCCACCACGCTGGACGGATCCCGCCAGAGGCGGTAGTAGACCCGTTCGACGCCCGGGTCATCGAAGGGGCGACGGCTGCTGATACGCTCGATGGGTTGCCCCGGGGGCGTGCGCGAGCGCACCAGCCGGAAGTAGACGTCCGGCGCCTCGTCAAAGTACAGGCTGGCCAGAAACAGGTGCTCGTAGAGGTAGCGCGCCACCAGTTGCCGGCGCTTGCTGTCGCCGTTGAAAAAGGCCTCCCAGGTGCGCAGCGGTTCGCTCAGGGCGGGATCGGGCGCCGGCGGGCGCCCGGCCGGCGCGCCCAGCGCCAACCAGTCGAGCAACAACTCCTGCTCTCGGGCGTTGAGGCCGGGCAGAGCGTAGGGCATGCCGCGTTGAGGGTAGCGGGTACCGAAGCGGTCTATCTCATCCTCGCGTGGACACTGGTGCTGGGCGTCCACGGCAAACTCGAATCCGTCCAGTTGCACCACATCGGTGGGCAGTGGGTTGTCGGCCTTGAGGTGCAGCAGTTGCGCCAGAATGTTGCCCCGCAGTGGCTGCTCTGGGTCGGGTCGGCGTTCATCCAGCACC
This sequence comes from Marinimicrobium sp., assembly GCA_050486405.1. Lineage (GTDB taxonomy): Bacteria > Pseudomonadota > Gammaproteobacteria > Pseudomonadales > Cellvibrionaceae > JBJHDF01. The sequence continues at coordinate 101,536 of JBJHDF010000004.1, forward strand.
GGGAAAAAGCCCTTGTCCCGCCACCGGGCAGTGGTCTCGGCGTCCTCGAACATGCGTGTCAGGCTGGCGCCGGTGAGCCGACTGGCGTCGTAGACCGGTTTCTTGTGGGCGCCGCGCAGCAGGCCCTGATAGGACTGCAGATTGAGCTGACAAGGGGCGTCGAAGCAGCCGTGGCAGACCACACAGCGCTGCTCCAGCAGCGGCCGCACCTGCTCCTGGTAGGTGATGGCCGCCGCCATCGGTTCATACTCCCTGGGCATGGCCGGGCCCCGCTCGCGCTCCAGACGCGCCAGGCCAAAAGCGGCACACCCGGCCAAAACGGCAAGGAGACCCAGCAGCATGACCATTCTGACCTGTCGCGTCATAAGCCCTCCCGCGATGCCACCGGCAGCAATACCACCGGCAGTGGGTGCACCAGGGCAATGCGGCTGGCGGCCGGCACTATCTCCGCCTGGTAAGCAATCACTTCCACCCCAGCCCCGGCAGCCTCGCGCAGCGCGTCGCCGTAGGCCGGATCGATATGATCGGCCGGCTCCACCCAGCGCACCCCGGTGTGCTGGACGCAGAAGAGCAACACCGCCCGGTGCCCGGCCGCCACCATGACCTGCAGCTCGCGCAGATGCCGCCGGCCTCGCTCGCTCACCGCATCGGGAAAACAACCCCGTCCATCGTCTTCCATCAGGGTGACGCTTTTTACTTCGACATAACAGTCTGGCCCCTCGCCTTGGAGCAGAAAGTCCACCCGGGACTTCTCCTGACCGAAACTGACCTCCCGCCGCACCCGGGTATAACTGGCCAACTCCCGGATGACCCTCTGCTCCAGCGCCTGGGCCACCAGGGTGTTGGCGCGCCCGGTATTGACCCCGGCCAGGTGGCCACCGGGCGCTGTGGCCACCTCCCACGTGTGCGGGTACTTGCGCTTGGCGTTATCGCTGGTGGAGTACCAGCAGGGGCTGCCGGGCAGCACGCAGTTCTTCATGGAGCCGGTGTTGGGGCAGTGGATCGTGAGTTCGCTGCCATCACCCAGTTGTATATCAGCCAGAAAGCGCTTGTAGCGGCGCAGCAGGCGGGCGGGCCGCCAGGGAGCATGAGAACGCATGGAATGCCCTTGAACAACAATCTATTATTTCGGTCAATCTAATAGAACCCACATATTGAAACAAGTGGCCATAAAAAATACTGGCGCCGCCTATTGATATCTGGTAGTTTGCCATCCCTTCGCGATCCCAGTACGAGGCTTATACGAGGCCAAGACGATGCCGAAAAGTTCATCCAACGCCGAGAACTACTCGCTGCGAACCTTTGTTCCTTATAAGGAGAAGAAGGGCGAGGAGTATATGAACGAAAACCAGTTGGAACACTTCAAGCAGATTCTGCTCAATTGGAAGCGGGAACTGATGGAAGAGGTGGACCGCACCATGAGCCACCTGAAGGACGAGGCTGCCAACTTCCCGGACCCGGCGGACCGCGCCAGCCAGGAAGAAGAGTTCAGCCTGGAACTGCGCACCCGGGACCGGGAACGCAAGCTGATCAAGAAGATCGACAGTACCGTTGAGCTGATCGACAACCACGACTACGGCTACTGCCACGCCTGCGGCGTGGAGATCGGCATCCGTCGTCTGGAGGCCCGGCCCACCGCCACCCTGTGCGTGGACTGCAAGACTCTGGACGAGATCAAGGAAAAGCAGATCGGCGGCTAGCCCCCTCGTCGCCCCCCGACTATGGCGACCCCGCTCAGCAATCACACTGCCGACGATCACACAGCGCCCGGCCCCTATGTCGGGCGCTTCGCCCCCTCCCCCACCGGCCCTTTGCACTTCGGCTCCCTGGTGAGCGCCCTGGCCAGCTATCTGGATGCGCGGCACCAAAGCGGCATCTGGTTGGTGCGCATGGAAAACATCGATCCGCCCCGGGAACAAGCCGGCGCCCAGGACGCCATCCTGCGCAGTCTGGAAGATCACGCCTTACACTGGGACGGCCAGGTGCTCTTCCAGAGCGAGCGCCTGGCGGCCTACGCACAGACGCTGGCGCAACTACAGCAGGCGCAGCTCGTGTACCCCTGTCGCTGTCGCCGCAAGGACATTCAGGCCATGGGGGGTGTTTACGACGGCCGCTGCCGCCTGAATAAAGTAAGCACCGACAAACCCCATGCCCTGCGCCTGAAGCTGTACGAGTTGCCACCCGGCGGCCCCGAGTTGCCGGATCAGTTGGCCTTTGAGGATCTGATCCAGGGCCCCCAGCAGCAGGACCTGCGCCGGCAGGCGGGAGATCAAATAGTGCTGCGCAAGGACGGCCTCTTCGCCTACCAGTTGGCGGTGGTGGTGGACGATATTGCCCAGGGCATTACCTGCGTGCTGCGCGGCAGCGACCTTCTGGAGGTCACCGCCCGGCAGATTCGTCTCTTTCAGTTGCTGGGTGCCCGGGTGCCCGCATTTGGCCATGTGCCGGTGGCCGTCAACCCGCTGGGACAAAAACTGAGTAAGCAGACTCACGCGCCACCATTGAATCGCGACCGGGCCGGCGCTAATCTGTGGCGCGCCCTGGACTTTCTCGGCCAGCAACCGCCGCCGGAGTTACAAGCGGCAGCGCCGGACGAATTGCTGACCTGGGGCCTCGCGCACTGGCGCCGGGAGCGCATCCCCGGCCAGAGCCACCTACCCGCTCATAGGGAGTATCTGTAACCGTGAACAGCCTGCGCCTGGTCATCCTGCTGTTGCTGCTGGCTTATATCTTTCTGCCTACCCTGCTGGACTGGGTGATCAGCCCGGACGGCGCCTGGTACCGTCCCTTTGGCGTCTGGCTGCTGGTGATTTTCGTGGCCTTTGTCCTGCATCTGAGACACAAACGCCATGGGCTTTGAGCTGTACCACATCATCGCCCTGGTGGTGGCCTACCTGCTGCTGATCTTCGGCATTGCCTGGATTACCGAGCGGGGCTGGATTCCCGAGGCGGTCACCCGGCACCCGCTGGTCTACGTGCTGTCGCTGGGCATTTTTGCCAGTGCCTGGGCCTTCTACGGCGTGGTGGATCTGGCCTACCAATTCGGCTACGGCGCCCTGGCTTACTACCTGGGCACCGGCGCCCTCTTCCTGTTCGCCCCCCTGGCCCTGGCCCCCATGGCGGAACTGGCCCGCCGCCACCAGGTACACTCCCTGGCCGACCTGTTGGTGTTCCGCTACCACAGCCACGCCGTGGGCGCCTTGACCACCGCCTGCATGCTGCTGGGCATACTGCCGCTGATGGCCCTGCAGATTCAGGCCATGGCCGACACTCTGTACATCCTCAGCCGCAGCGCCGATCCGACCCAGCCCTTTACCGGCACTGGCGCCACCTTCAAGGATCTGATGGCACTGGGCTACTGCGCGTTGCTGGCGCTGTTTACCGCCCAGTTCGGCGCCAACCGGGAGCAGTACCGGGGGCTGATCACCGCCATGGCGTTCGAGTCCCTGCTCAAGGTCTGCGCCCTGTGCGCCATCGGTCTGCTGGCGCTGTTCGGCGTTTTCGGCGGCCTGGGCGGCCTGGACCACTGGCTGGCGGAACACCCGGAAAACCTGGCTCTGCTGCGCTCACCCGTGCGGGACGGCGCCGGTCACGCGCTGTTGCTGGTGTTCGTGGCCACCGCCATCACCATGCCCCAGATTTTCCAGTTGGGCGTCACCGAGAACCCGCTGGCACGGCATACGCGCACGGTCACCTGGGCCTTCCCGCTGTTTCTGCTGCTGATGGCGCTGCCGCTGTTTCCCATTCTCTGGGCCGGGCTGAAGCTGTCGGTGCCCTTGCCACCCCAGTACTACACCCTGGGCGTGCCCATTCTGTTTGGCTCGCCCTCGCTGACGCTGCTGGCTTTCCTGGGCGGCCTGTCGGCGGCAACCGGCGCCCTGGTGGTCATCACCCTGGCGCTGACCACCATGCTGATGAACCACTGGCTGCTGCCCATCTTCGGCCTGCGCAGCAGCCAGAACATCTACCGGCAACTGCTCTGGCTGCGCCGGGTGCTGATCGGCGGCATATTTCTGGCCGGTTACCTCTTCTACTGGTGGCTGGACAATCGCTACAGCCTCACCGATCTGGCCTTCACCGCCTTTATCGCCACCTTGCAGTTCCTGCCCTGTGTGTTTGCCGTGGTCTTCTGGTCCCGGGGCAACCGCCAGGGCATGATCGCGGGCCTGACCGCCGGCATTTTGGTCTGGGCACTGGGCCTGCTGCTGCCGGTACTGTTCGGCTTCAACAGCCTGCCCCTGCCCTTGACCGATACCAGTATCGCTGTGGGGCCGGCTCGCTGGAACGACGTGGCGCTGCTCTCCGTCGGCGCCAACACTCTGATTTTCGTTGCTGTGTCCCTGCTCACCCGGCAAACCCCCGAGGAACATTACAGCGCCGACCTGTGTTCCGACGACGAGTTGAGCCACCCCGTGCGCCAGGCCCTGGATGTGCACAGCGCCGCCGAGTTCAAAACCCGACTGGCCAAACCCCTGGGCAAGGTAACCGCGCGGCGGGAAGTGGATATCGCGCTGGAGGAGTTGAACCTGCGGCCGGACGAGCGGCGCCCCTATGCCCTGCGCCGGCTGCGCGATCGCATAGAGACCAACCTGTCGGGCTTGATGGGCGTACACGTAGCCAGCGAAATCGTCAGCAAGCACCTGCCCTACAAACTCGAATCCCGGGACACGGTGGACATTACCCTGATCGAAACCCGACTCAACGAATACCGGGATCACCTGACAGGCCTGGCGGCGGAACTGAACAACCTGCGCCTGTACCACCGCAAGACCCTGCAGGATCTGCCCATGGCAGTCTGCTCCCTGGGACGCGACGGCGAGATTCTGATGTGGAATAGGGCCATGGCCGAACTGACGCACATTCCCTCAGAGGAGGTCACCGGCTCCCGTCTGGAGGACCTGGCGGAGCCCTGGCGGGATCTGCTCACCGATTTCAGCCAGAGCCAGCAGCCTCACTACTACCGACGGCCGCTGGAACTGGACGGCCGACCGCACTGGTTCAGCCTGCACAAGGCCAGTATCGAAGGCCCCATCACCGCCGGCGCCTACGACCAGGTGGTGCTGGTGGAAGACATGACCGGCACGCAACTGCTGGAGCAGGAGCTGATTCACAGTGAGCGCCTGGCTTCGGTGGGCCGGCTGGCCGCCGGGGTGGCCCACGAGATCGGCAACCCCATCACCGGCATCGCCTGCCTGGCGCAGAACCTGCGTTACGAGTCCGACCCGGCGGAGATTGGCGAAACCGCCGATCAGATTCTCAGCCAGACCGACCGGGTGACCCGTATCGTCCAATCCCTGGTCAGTTTTTCCCACAGTGGCCAGCAAAAGAAGGTGGAGTTCGAAGCGGTAAACCTGCGCGATTGCGCCGATGAAGCCATAGCTCTACTGTCGCTGCAAAAAGACAAGAATCCGGTCGCCTTTGCCAACCGTATCGCCAGCAACGCCATTGTCGCCGGAGACCCCCAGCAACTGATTCAGGTGCTGGTGAACCTGCTGTCCAACGCCCGGGATGCCAGCCCCATCAATGGCCTGGTGTCCATGGACAGCGAAGAGGATGAAAATACCATCAGCATCACCGTCACCGATGAGGGCGAGGGCATAGCGCCGGAGCACATGGAGCAGATACTCGAGCCTTTCTTCACCACCAAGGATCCGGGAGAGGGGACGGGCCTGGGCCTGTCAACGGTCTACAGCATCGTCGAGGACCACGGCGGTCAGTTGGAGGTGGTCAGCCCGGTGGACAAGACCCGCCAGCGTGGCGCACAATTTACAATCAGACTCCCCCGGCATATGGACTCCCTGCGCTAGGCAATGAAGTGAGCGTTCTATGAATAGAATTCTGATCGTCGAAGATGAAAGCATTATCCGCACCGCTCTGCGCAAGCTGCTGGAGCGGAACAAATACCAGGTGGACGAAGCCCCCTCGGTACAGGAGGCCACCGGCAAATTCCAGCTTTCGAACTACGACCTGATCATCAGTGACCTGCGCCTACCTGGCGCCCCTGGCACCGACCTGATCAAACTGGCGGGCAATACCCCGGTACTGATCATGACCAGCTACGCCAGCCTGCGCTCGGCGGTGGACTCCATGCGCATGGGCGCCGTGGACTATATCGCCAAGCCGTTTGACCACGACGAGATGGTCACCGCCGTCAAGCGGGTGATCGGCAAGGCGCAAAAAAGCGCCCAGGGCAAGAGCAGCGGCGACAGCCAGGCCGTACGCGGCATGATCGGTGAAAGCCAAGTGATGAAAGAGTTGTACAATCGCATTCACCGGGTAGCGCCCACCGACGCCACGGTGCTGATCCACGGCGAAACCGGCACCGGCAAGGAACTGGTGGCCAAAGCCCTGCACGACGAGAGCAAAAGGGCCAGCCAGTTGATGATTTCCGTCAACTGCGCCGCCATCCCCGAAACCCTGATCGAATCCGAGCTGTTTGGCCACGAAAAGGGCGCCTTTACCGGTGCCGCCAGCACCCGGGAGGGCCTGGTGGCCGCCGCTGACGGTGGTACCCTGTTTCTGGACGAGATCGGCGAGTTGCCCCTGGAGGCCCAGGCGCGGCTGCTGCGTGTGCTGCAGGAGGGCGAGGTGCGTCCCATCGGTTCGGTGGAGTCGCGCAAGGTGGATGTGCGCCTGGTGGCCGCCACCCACCGGGACCTGCGCCGGCTGGCCCGGGAGGGCAAGTTCCGCGAAGATCTCTACTTTCGCATCAACGTCATGCAGCTGGAACTGCCGCCCCTGCGGGACCGGGGCCGGGATATCATCGTGCTGGCGGAATCGCTGCTGGAGCGCTACTGCCAGCAATTCGGCAAATCACCTCTGAAACTGTCTCCAGAAGCCATACAATCCATCACCACCTACACCTGGCCGGGCAATGTGCGGGAGTTGGAAAACGCCATACAGCGAGCGGTGATACTCTGCGAAGACCACCAGGAAATCAACCACGCCCTGCTGGACATAGACCTGGATCTCGTAGCCGTGGCGGACACCCAGAACCCGGAAGCGACTCTCAGGAAAACCAGCAATCAGCACATGGACCCGAGCGAGGACCTGTCACTGGAGGACTACTTTCAGCGCTTTGTGCTTGAACACCAGGACACCATGAGTGAGACAGAATTGGCGCGCAAACTGGGGGTGAGCCGCAAGTGCCTGTGGGAGCGGCGCCAGCGCCTGGGTATCCCGCGCAACAAATCCATCGCCGCCAAATAACCTCGCCAGTACTTTTTCCGTTACCCAGCAACACACTTGACCATAACTACGGGTTACGGAATTGCCATGTGTTACCGTTCGCAGCGGTCGTAACAATCTAGGGTTAAACCTGTAACCTATCGAAATAACCAAATGGAATAAAGAGCGGCAAAAAAACACTAACCTATTGAAAATAAAAGAAAAAGTTCTATTGGCACGAGAAGTGCTCTCTCCAGCGGCAATAACAACAACAAACAATAAAACCAATAGAGCTAAATAATAAAAAAACCAAATAATAAAAATACGTTTGTTCAAATAACAACAAACAATAAAAAGCAAGATTTGCTAGAACATAACAACAATAACAATACACAATAAAGCGGAAAGACTGACTAGGCACTGGAGAAGGACGGCACGCTCAACATTTGGCAATGGGCATGGACGCGCCCACTTGTTGCCGCCTAACAGCGAAGAATCCATCTCCTGCGGGAAAGCCTCGGCTTTCCCGTTTTGCTTTCCGGCCCCCCTGTCTCTCAGTACGACTCTGTACTGTCCTGCAAGTTCCACCTACAGCGGCGGCAGACACAAAAAACCCCGGGCAGCACTGCCCGGGGCTTGGTGTGGGGGTCGCCAGAACCCCGTTGACCTACAGGGATCTCAGGAAGCTGAGCAGATCCTCTTTCTGTCCAGCGGAGAGCGCCTGGTAGGCGTTTTTGGAGTTTTCCCCCTCACCGCCGTGCCAGAGAATGGCCTCTTCGATGGTCCTGGCCCTGCCGTCGTGCAGATAGCCATGTTCCGGAATACACTCCCTTGTGCCCGGTGCACCCGTGGTCTGGCCACCCACAGTGCAGGCGGAGTGCCCCAGGCCCCACAGGGGCGCGGTGCGCCACTCGGACCCCGAGGCCTGGCCTTCACCCAGGTTGTCAGCCAGTCCCGGCCCCATGTCGTGCAACAGCAGGTCCGTGTAGGGGTGAATGGTCTGGTTGCGCAGCTCCGCCAGCGGGTGATGCGGGCTGGTTTGGAAGGTCGGGGTGTGGCAATCGGCACAACCGATTTGGCTGAACAGCGCCTGGCCATTCTGTACGCCCGGATCGTGGTAATCCCTTTGCGGCGGCACACCCAGCAGCGCGATGTATTTCACCAGATTGTCCAGGTGCTCCTCGTCCAGCTGCGAACCACTGGGGCCGCAATCGGTTTGATTGGCGCCACAATCCGGGTCGGGGAAGACCGAGTTCATCACCCCCATATCGGAGTTCAGCGCGCCGGCCACCTGGTGCCTCAGGGTCGCTTTGCCGGCCTTGTAGCCAAAGCGGCCCAGGCGGGTTTCGCCGGTTTCGGGATCAACCACGCGGTTGGCGCGCCCCGAAATACCGTTGCCGCTGCTGTCGTTCGGGTCTTCCAGCGCCAGAATCGCTGACTCGGGAATTGCCTCCAGCAGGCCCATGCCCACCAGTTGCGGCGCTATACGCGCGGAGAAACGCTCCGGCGTTACACCGCTGAACTGGTAGTTGGGCGAGCGCAGGCCGCCGGGCTCGTCGGTCCAGGATGCGATGGACACCTCACCTTCGCTGGCCGCGCCACTGTTGGCCTGGGGCTGCAATACGCTGCCCAGGTCCGGGTGGGGGTTGCCACTGGCATCCGCCACTTTGAATACCCACTTGTTCAGCGGCTGACCGAGCGCTTCGGGTACCGCGCGGCCATTGCGCACATGGCAGCCGGTGCAGCTGTCGTTGATAAACCGGGGGCCGGCCTTGCCCACCATCTCCGTAAAGATTGGGTTGTCAAACGGGAATTCATCGTGCACGCCGTCCACAAAGGAGGTGTGCAGCACCCGGCGGCCCTTCACAAACGCCTGACCATTGTCGTACGACAGGTTGGTGGCCATTTGCATAAAGCGGTTGTGCGGCTCGTTGGACGTATCCGCATGGATAGTCGTATCACCACCCAGCCAGGCGCTTTCGGGGATTTTGTACGAGTCCTTGATGCCGCCGGCCGGCGTGGCGCCGCCAACATTCCAGGGTACCAGGCCTTCGCCCACAATGTACAAGTAGGTGGTGCCATAATAGGGCGCACGGCCGTTGGGCACGCTCGGATCCAGGAACTGGCTCAGTTCGAACTCCAGCAGATCACCCACCTGGATAGCGCGACCTTCGCGGCAGTTGTGGCTGCGCTCCTTGTAGTAGTTCAGGTCATCGATCACCTCCATGGTGCCATTGTCGCAGTACTCGGCCACGGTGTTGACGCCGGTATAGAACCAACGGTTCTCGGCCTCCATGTCGTTGAGCTTCCACTGGGTTTTGACGTTCATGCGCACCGTGTTGCCACCCTTGGCCACCGTGTCGACGATTTCAATGGACGCGGTGCGATGCTCCCAGTAGAAAGTCAGCCAGTGATCGTAGATCTGGAATTGATCTTCCTTGGCGTGGCGGTCGCGAGCGCGATCCGAAATGCGGGTGATCAAGGCATCTTCCGTCTCGAATCTAACGTCGGGCTCCAGCGGGGTATTGCTATCGAACAACGGAACTATGTCGCCAAAATCGCCATTACCTCCTCCATTGCCGTTACCATTGCCAGCGCCATTACCATTGCCACTTCCATTGCCACTTCCATTGCCACTTCCATTGCCAGCACCATTACCATTTCCGTTGCCATTGCCATTGCCATTGCCATTACCTGGTTCATCCGGGCTGAGGTTGATCCAGTTCAGATTAAAGCCACCGGCATTGATATCCACCCGCAACGTATAGGTACCCTGGGACGATACTGTTACCTGGCCGACGGGTTGAGTCTGCCAGCTCTGCCAGCCGCCTGTGTCACCAACACTGTTGCCACCTACGACGTTGCCGCCAAGCGAGACTGTGTAGTCACCGCCGCCAATGTCGGAGGCAACCCGGGCACTGACATCGTAAGTGCCCGCAGCCAAGGTCACACTGTACTCCAGCCACTCACCGGCCTCGGTCCATCCCACATTACACTCGCCACTCGCGTCGGAGGTATACTCAAGGTCCACATCGTCGTTGCGACAGGCGCCCCCGGTGTTTCCTGCCGTGGTATCGTGATAGTCAACATAGTCCTCTGCCTGCACGGTGACAGCTTCGGCCGGTGGGCCGCCGGCGCCCAGGTCGTAAACCCGAACATAATCTACGTACATACGCTGCGGGAAGGTGCTGCTGCCGTCCGGGCTGCCGGGCCAGGTTCCACCCACCGCGACATTTAACAGGAAGTAGAAGGGCTTGTCGTAAACCCAGTCGCCGTACTGCTCGACCTGCGCTCTGGTAACGCTGTAAAAATTGTGCTCATCGACATACCAGTTGATGCTGTTCTGGTCCCACTCCACAGCGTACACACGGTATCTGGCATCGGCCGGCTCACCCAGATCATGGCTGCCGGCGATGGGGGTTGCACCGGAATAACCGGGGCCGTGCAAGGCGCCGTGGGTTTCATTTGGACCCGAGCCGACATGCTCCATAATGTCCAGTTCGCCGTTGTAGGGCCAACCCACCTGATGAAAGTCATGGCCCATCATCCAAAAGGCCGGCCATATACCCTGAGTGGTCGGCAGCTTGATGCGTGCTTCCATTCGACCGTAGGTGAACTCCTGCTTACCCAGCGAGTTCATGCGCGCCGAGGTATGGCTACAGGTGCCGTACCAGCATTGGTAGTTGGCGGGATTTTCCTGGCGCGCTTCGAGCACCAGCACGTTGCTGTCAATCTCGGCGTCGTATTGAATATACACATTGTCCTGGCCGGTATAGTACTGCAGCTCATAGTTGCCGCCACCGCTGCCATCCACTTCAAAATTCCAGTTGTTGGTGTCGATGGTATCGAACTCATCACTCCAAACCAGCCCCGGCCCGGGTTCGTTGCCGTTGCCGTTGCCGTTGCCATTGCTGCCGGAAACACTGCCGTACACTTCGAACTCCCAGATGGAGTAGCCCCAGTGGTTGCCCGCGCTGCGGCTGATACCATACATGCGCACATAGCGGTAACTGCCCGAAACGTTCAGGTTGTCCGTGCGATCACCGAAGGTGCCACCAGCGTAGTTCGCCAGAGTGGTCCAATTGATATTGTCGTTGGAACCGCGGATTTCGTAGGTGTCTGCATTCGCCGCCTCCCAGTGAACAGTGACGCTGGAGAGATGGTATTCCTGCCCCAAATCGACAGTGAAATATGAAGGGTCGGTTTGCGCCGCCGAAGCCCAGCGGGAGTTCATATTGTCATCGATGGCGTTACTGGCCGGCAGATCAGCCGTACTGGCTGTGGCGGTACCATGCAGCGCCACATTCTCGACAACCGGCTCCTGGCCGTATATTTCGAACTCCCAGATGGAGTACCCCCAGTGGTTACCCGCACTGCGGCTGATACCGTACATACGCACATAGCGGTACACACCCGCAACATTGAGGCTGTCGGTGCGGTTGCCAAAAGTGCCCCCGGAATAGCTGGCCAAGGTGGTCCAATTGGTGTTGTCGTTGGAGCCACGAATTTCGTAGGTATCGGCGTTGGCCGCCTCCCAATAGATGGTCACGCTCTCCAGGTCATACGCCTGGCCCAGGTCCACCGTGATATGGGAGGGATCTGTCTGGGCAGCTGAGGCCCAGCGGGTGTTGCCGTCACCGTCGATGGCGTTGCTGGCCGGAAGATCCGCCGTGCTGGCAGAGGCTGTGCCGTTGAGCGCCAGATTATTGATCTGCGCATGCGCTTGAGCCGTCAGGCTCATAAAGAGGAAAGCTAGAAGTGCGAAAAATACACCGCGAGCTCGGGTGAGTGGTGTCGATTGCATTTTTATACCCCATCTACCGAGTTTTGAATAAGCCAGCAAGCCCCGGTAACCGTCCGTACCGGGCACAAAGCTCCTTACTTGACCTGCCGCGATCAGTCGTTTAATTACCTCCCATAGAACCGCTCCAGACCCAGGGGCCGACGGTATACAAATCTTCCAGTCAATACCCAGCCTAGGCTACAAAATGCGCCAGGCCAACCAACTTTTGGTTATATGAAACGCCAGAAGTGTGCAGGATCAACCATCACAGATCGAGGAAGTTACGCCCCATTTCATGATATATAGCGGCGTTTACGTACTTTCACCGCACAGACTACGGGTATGTTACGCGCCAGAAAAACCTGATTATTCCGGTATCTTCAATTCATCAAAACGCATATTCAAAAAAAATTAGTCGAATTGACAATATATTGTAAGAAAGGCATTTCGAGACATAACGTATCATTTTGCGCCAATTTGCCGACACCACCGCCAAGGGCCTGGCCTCATGGTTGGTCGCGGCTTGCGCCCATGCTAAACTGCTGCCTGTCCGGCCCCAGGCCGGGTTTCCGAGTCCACGAGCCACGCCCTGCCCTATGATCAAACGGCTGTTTGCTATGATGTCGCCGCGAGCGTCCGGCTCCCCCCGCCATCAGCCCAGCATCATTCCCCGGGACCAGCACAACATCTCCCGCCGCGATATCAGCTCCGCCGCATTGAAAATCATGCAGCGTCTGGAGCAGGAGGGCCATCAGGCCTATCTGGTGGGTGGCAGCGTGCGGGATCTGCTGCTGGGTGGCCACCCCAAGGACTTCGACGTGGCCACCGATGCCCGGCCGGAGCAAATCCGCCGGCTGTTCCGCGGCGCCCGCATCATTGGCCGCCGCTTCCAGATCGTGCATGTGCGCATGGGCCGGGAGATCATCGAGGTCACCACATTTCGCGGCCACCACGACCAGGCGCGCAGCGAGGACGGCATGCTGCTGCGGGACAATGTTTACGGCACAGTGGAATCCGATGCCGCCCGCCGCGACTTTACCGTCAACGCCCTCTACTACACCCTGAGCGGCTTTGCCATCCACGACTATACCGGCGGTCTCAAGGATCTGAAGGCGCGCCGGCTGCGCATCATCGGCGACCCGGAAACCCGCTACAAGGAAGATCCGGTGCGCATGCTGCGCGCAGCCCGGTTTGCCGCCAAGCTGGGCTTCAACCTGGAAGACCGCACCGCCGAACCCATTCCGAGACTGGCGCCGCTGCTGCGCAACATTCCCGCAGCCCGGCAGTTCGAGGAAGTGCTCAAGCTGTTCCACGCCGGCTCCGCCCTGGCCACCTTCGAGTTGCTGCGCGACTACGGCCTGCTCGAACACCTGTTCCCCGGAACTCACCGCTGCCTGGAGGCCGGTGACGCCAGCGCCGCCATGATCGAACAGACCCTGATCAACACCGACAAGCGCATCCGCAGTGGCAAGACCACCAACCCGGCTTTCCTCTTCGCCGCCCTGCTCTGGCCGCCTTTCCAGCGGGAACTGGCCGCCCTGGAGGGCAAGATGCCGCCGGGACAGGCCTGGCACGAAGCGGCCAGCCGCGCCATCGGCGAGCAGTTGGACTTCACCGCCATCCCCAAGCGCTTTTCCCTCCCCATGCGGGAAATCTGGGACCTGCAACGCCGTCTGCCCAACCGGGGTGGTCAGCGGGCCGCGCAACTGGTGCAGCACCCGCGCTTCCGGGCCGCCTACGACTTCGTGCTGATGCGCGAAGCCGGGGGCGAGGACCTGGACGGTCTGGGCAACTGGTGGACCCGTTACCAGGCCGTGGACGAGACCGAGCGACAGCGCATGGCCGACGAGGCCAAGGGACAGCGCACCGGCGCCGGACGCGGCAAACCCCGCCGACGCCGACGCAAATCCGGCGCCGCGCCCCAGACGGATCAGTAGCGTGACCGACAGGGTGTATCTGGGCCTGGGCGGCAACCTCGACGAACCCCTGCCGAGAGTCCGTCGGGTGCTCACTGAACTGAACGGGCTGCCCGACACCCGCCTTACCGGCCAGTCACCCTTCTACCGCAGCCGGGCAGTGGGGCCGGGCGACCAGCCCGACTACATCAACGCCGTGGCCCGTCTGGAAACCTCACTGGAACCCCTGGTACTGCTGGACCTGCTGCAGGGCCTGGAGCAGCGCCACGGCCGCCGCCGGGAGCGGCGCTGGGGGCCCCGCACCCTGGATCTGGACATACTGCTCTGGGCGGATCGCCGCATCGACCACCCCAGGCTGCAGGTACCCCACCCGGAAATGACCCGGCGCAATTTCGTACTCTACCCCCTGGCGGACCTGGATCCGGACCTGACCCTTCCCAATGGGGTGTCCCTTGGGTCATTATTGGCGGGCTGTCCGCCGGATCATCTGGCCATGTGTTAACCCGGCAATGTTAATTGCCGACTTAATATGAACGGGAGTAATCTGTGGAAGCGATCTTCGACGAACTGGGTCTGGATCTGAGCAATGTGCAACTGCCCCGCTATATCGCGGTGGAAGGGCCCATCGGCGTAGGCAAAACCACCCTGGCCACCAATATCGCCCGCCTGTTCAACTACCAGATGGTGCTGGAGCAGCCCGAGGAGAACCCGTTCCTGGAGCGCTTCTACCGGGACCCGAAAAGCACCGCCCTGCCCACCCAGTTGTTCTTTCTCTTCCAGCGTGCCAACCAGCTCCGGGTAATGCGCCAGTCGGATCTGTTCGAGCCGGTGCGGGTGGCGGACTTTCTCATGGCCAAGGACCAGCTCTTCGCCCGCGTGACACTGGATGACGACGAACTGCGCATCTACCAGCAGGTGTACGACAAGCTGACCATCGACGCTCCCACACCGGATCTGGTGATCTACCTGCAGGCGCCGGTGAATGTGCTGGCCGACCGTATCCGCATAAGGGGCATTGCCAGCGAACAGGGTATCAGCAACGACTACCTGGAGGCCCTGAACAACGCCTACACGGAGTTCTTCCACTACTACGACGAGGCACCGCTGCTGATCGTCAACGCCCGGGATCTGGATCTGGCCAGCAACCGCGATCACTTCCGGCAACTGATCGAGCGCGTCGCCACGGTCAAGAGTGGCCGCCACTACTACAATCCCACACCCTCCTTGTGAGCCCACGGATTCCGCCATGCCCTACAGCCAGCCCCTGGAAAAGCCCGTCACCATCAAGACCCTGCACAAGCTCAAGGCCAGCGGCGAAAAGTTTGTGGTGGTGGCACTCTACGATGCGCCCATGGCCGCCATGGCGCAAAAGTGCGGCGTCGAGGCGGTACTGGTGGGCGACTCCCTGGGCATGACGGTGCTGGGCTACGACAGCACCATTCCGGTGACCATGGAGCAGATGATCTACCACATCGAAGCCGTGGCGCGGGGCAACCGGCGCTCGCTGATCATGGCGGACCTGCCCTTCATGACCTACGCCACGCCCGAGCAGGCCATGCACAACGCCGCGCGGGTCATGCAGGCA
Organism: Marinimicrobium sp.; assembly: GCA_050486405.1. GTDB lineage: Bacteria > Pseudomonadota > Gammaproteobacteria > Pseudomonadales > Cellvibrionaceae > JBJHDF01. The sequence continues at coordinate 116,987 of JBJHDF010000004.1, forward strand.
GGCGCTCATATGGTGAAGATCGAGGGCGGCGCCTGGCTGGCAGAAACGGTCACCATGCTGGTGGAGCGGGGTATTCCCGTCTGCGCCCACCTGGGCCTTACGCCCCAGTCGGTGCACAGGTTCGGCGGCTTTCGGGTGCAGGGCAAGGAGCAGCAGCAGGCCGACGAGATTTACCGGGACGCCCGTCTGCTGGCCGAGGCCGGTGCCGAGCTGCTGGTGCTGGAGTGCGTGCCCTCGGCGCTGGCCAAGCGCATCACTGACGACCTCGCCATCGCCACCATCGGCATAGGCGCCGGCCGCGACACCGACGCCCAGGTGCTGGTGATCAACGACATTCTGGGGCTGACCGAGCACCCGCCGAAGTTTTCCAAGAATTTTCTGCTGGAAGCCGGAGACATTCCCGGCGCCATGGAAAAATACGTCGCCGACGTCAAGGCAGGCGCCTTTCCCGGCAATGACAATATTTTTATCTGATTTTGGACGAACAATAACGCAAGGGGTTATAACACAAGGGAACGTGCATGCTGATACTGCCGATTGAAAACAAACCCGACTGGAAAAACCCTCCGGTCATCACCATCGCCCTGATTCTGGTCAACCTGTTTGTCTTTGTGTTCTATCAGGGGCAGGACGGCGAGCGTATTGAGCGCGCCGAGGAACTCTATCGCCAGCACAATCTGCTGGAACTGGATCGGCAATACTATCTGGATTACCTTGAGGTCGCCGACCCGGAACGCCACCGACAGTTGCAATACCTGGGCAACCAGATGCCCGATTGGATGCTGGCGCAAGAGATTTTTGTCGACCGGGGCTTCGACGCCTGGCTGCGGGAACAGGACGCCCGGGGCGCTCTGCCCTCGACACCGGAGATCCGGCAGTGGCGCCAGGGACGGGATGAGTTTGAAGCCCAGCGCAACAGCGTGAGCTGGATACAAGGCGGTCTGACTCCGGCGGATTCCCGACCCACCACCTTTTTCACCAACCTGTTCCTGCATGGCGGCTGGGATCATCTGCTGTTCAATATGGCCTTTTTGTTTCTGTTCGGCTTTGCCCTGGAATCCGTGTTGCGCACCCACATCTATCTGGGCATGTATCTGGCATCCGGCGTTGTGGCCAACGTCCTGCACCTCGCCCTCAATCTCGGCTCTTATATTCCGCTGGTAGGTGCCTCCGGCGCCATCGCCGGCCTGATGGGCATGTACCTAGCACTCTACCGCCTGCGTCGCATACGCTTTTTCTACACCATCGGTTTCTATTTTGGTGAGTTCCGCGCCCCGGCCCTGCTGGTACTACCGGTGTGGCTGGCCAAGGAACTATACGGCGTCTTCTTCACCGAGACGAATATTGCCTACTGGGCGCATATCGGCGGTCTGTTGTCAGGCGCTGGCCTGATGTTGCTGGCACAAAACAGCCAGCGGGAGTTTTCCGGCCAACTGGAACAGCGCGACCGGGTGGATCAGGTGGAACAGGCCCGCAAGCGCATCCAGACGGCGGTTGCCGCGCTGGATATTCCCAGAGCCAGAACCCTGGCGCGCAATCTCTGTGAAACCCACCCTGCGGACCCTCGCCCCTGGCGCCTGCTGTTCGATCTGTATAAGGCACAGCCGATGCACAAGAGGTTTCATGAGGTCACTTTTGCACTACTACGCCAGTTTACTGGAAATGACAGCCTCTTTGAGGAGTGGCGCATGCCGGTGGAGGCAGTGCTGAACGAATACCGGCAGCTGCATCCTGGAATGCCAGCACTCAATGGTCCACTGAGTCTGGCGCTGGCACGCAAATACTGGCAGCACGGCGATCCGGAACGGAGCGAAATTCACCTGCAGCGCGCTTTGGACAAGGGTATCAACAATCCCGCAGCACAACAGTTGATTGAAAATATGGCGGAGCATTTTCGCAAACGGGGCGCCCAGCACAAGGCAACGCAGTACACCAACGCTCTCAGGCAGTTGCGTTCCCCTGGATAACGGCCTTGAGACGCAGCCATTCCTCGCGCTCGGGGCAGTCCGGATACTGCTTCAGGACAAACTCCGCCAGCGCCAGCGCCTTGGTCTCGTCGTTGAGATTTTCATGGAAAATGGTGGCCACCATCAGGTAGGCGGCAGGCACCAGCGGATCCCGGGATCTGCGTTTGTGCAGGTTGTGGAACATGCGCACCACGGACTTGTTGCGGCCCTGCAGGCGCAACAGACGGGCAATTTCCAGCGCCGCCCGGGTATCCTGAAGCTGGAACCCCGGCACCCGGCCCTGCACATCCTGAAACACCTGCATCGCTTTGTTCCACTGGTTGTCCTGCTTCAGCAAGTCAATAAAATAAACCCCGTGGTTGACCAGCGCCTGATCGTCGTCCATCAACATCAACAGCTTGTGGTAGTGCTGGTGCAGTTCGATATCATTGCGCGCCAGATCCAGGGAACGACGCAGCACTTCCCTCGCCTCCTTGTACTTGCCGTCAGTGATCAGCACCGTGGACTCGCCCAGCGCCCGTGCTTTCTCAAACTCGGCGCGATCCATTTCGTCGTCATCTTCGTGGATTTCCAGACCCAGTTCGTGCTGATATTGATACAGCACGTAGCCCAGCATTGTGAACAGGACCAATGTAAAGTAAACCGAACTGGCCACCAGCACCGGCGCTATCAGGCTGCGCGGAAAAACCGAAACCAGAATGTTTTCCAGAAACAGTTCCCCGGCGCTGATCGCCAGCGTACATAACCAAAGCAGCAGATACGGCCAACCAACCGCCTGCATCAGTGAAATCAACACCGCCGGATTGACCGCCCGCCGCGCTGACTTCTCCACCGCCAGGACCATGATACCGGCCGGTAACGCCAAGGCAAAAAACAACGCCGCCAACATTCCCAACCAGGGGGATACCCGCATCAGGGCATAGACAATCACACCCATCAACAGGAAAAACCCGATAAAGCGCCAGAACAGGCTGTGCTGATCCCGGCTCAACACCTCGCCCAAAAAGGGGGCCTCAGGTTCTCCCAGGCTGCGATGCTCAAGGATGGCAAAACCGTATTTGATCACCACCGCATAACCGATCAGCCACATCAACAATCCCCAAAAATTCTGTGGCGCCAGGAGACTGCCCACCGCCATGGCGACAATCACAATCAGGCAGTTGGTGTGCAGGGAATACTGAAGAAAGTGCGGCAGCATCTGCCAGAAAGGTTTGGCGTCGGTAGCGCGACCGAGAAACTCCAGTTTACCGTTGCAGCGCAGGCAGGTGGGGCGCACGCTGCCCCAGTGCCGGCTGTGCCCGGCGGGAATGCATCGATCGCTGTACAGGGTATCGCACCCGGTGCAACTCCAGGTGGCCGGGGCCCCCGGGAAAAACTGACACTCTTGCCTGGCCATCTTTCGGCTCCTTCTTATGGGATCGCGCGCTATCGTCCGGTCCCGCCATTGTGCACCAAGGTCGGAAACTGCGCCACTACCGACGTTCAGGCCCCACAAATGAAAAGCCCCTGATTTTGGCAACAAAATCAGGGGCTTATACGTCAGGAAATTGGTCGGAGCGAGAGGATTTGAACCTCCGACCCCCTCGTCCCGAACGAGGTGCGCTACCAGACTGCGCTACGCTCCGCTGTCGGCGCCGGGACCCCGGCGCGAGCAGGGCGGATTATAACAGCTGCGCCGGTGGTGTAAACGCCTGCGGTGTAAACAGAGACCACATAAAAAAGCCGACACCAATGGTGTCGGCAAGATAATCACAGGAGTACACAATCAGAGGAAATCTCCATAACCCGGCACGGGTCAGGACCCACACTGGCGCTTTTCAACAGGAGCGAGAGAATCACACCAGTACTTCAAGTATTGTCGCTAGCCGCCAATTTGCCAGTAAAAACAGCCACTTGTTTAAACTGTTTGGCAATAGCCAGCGTCCCGAACATAAACATCTGCTATTAGAAGCGCCTAGAATCTCACCAGACCGGCCTCCTCGGCCAGGGCCTGGCGCAGGGCGACCAGGAGCCGGGCCAGGTCGGACCCCTCGGGCGCATAGCGCTGTCCCTGGGCTGCGAACTGGTCCGCCTCGCGCAGCCGGGAGAGCTGCCAGTAACTCTGGGCGATCAGCAGGTACAGTTCCCCGGCCCGGCGGTCTATGCCCAGCCCCCGCTCGGCGGTGGCGATGGCGCCTGCATAGTCTCCCTGCAAGTACTGGCCGTAGGCCTGTTCCGCTAGGCTCTGCACCACGCGGCTGGACGGCGACGGGTCGGGCGACGGGACAGGTGTTGCCACCGGCTCCGGCCCTCGCTCCTCCGGCGCACGCACCGGATCCGTGGTGGTACAACCCACCAGTATCAACAGCAGCAGTGCGCCACCCCAAACCTTTTGCTTCATCTTGCCTCCACAGAAAAAATCTTATTGTCGAAGCCATCTCATAAACGTAGCGAACGTGCGGCTGGCGGTGGCCGCCGGAGCGCAGTAGTTTACGAGATGGCCTCTAACGCCTCAGGCGGCGCCACCAGTTATCCCGCCGGTTTTCCGCGTCCAGTCGACAGGGCGCCGAGCCCACCGGCTGGCGCTCGTCGCGCAGGGGCAGCCAGACGGCGCCCTCGCAGTGCTCGGCACTGAGCAAGCCGGTGGCACTATCCAGCCAGTCGAAGCTGATACCCGGCGGCGGGTCTATGACCAGCCCCTGGGTGGGAATCCGCTGCATCAGATCGCCCCAGACCTGCAGGGCGCCGCTGGCGCCGGTGAGGGGGGTGACGCTGTTGTCATCCCGCCCCAGCCAGACCACCGCCAGATGCTCACCGCTGAAGCCGGCAAACCAGCTGTCGCGGCGGTCGTTGGTGGTGCCGGTCTTGCCCGCCAGGGGCAGTTCCGCCGGTAACTGGCTGTAGACGCTGCGGCCGGTGCCCTCGCGCAACACCATCTGCAGGGCGTAGTGCAACTGGTAGCTGGCCTCGGCGGAGAAGCGTCGCTCCAGTTGCAGCGGGTAGCGGCGCAGTGGTTCGCCCTCGGCGGTGAGCACCTCGCGGATGGCTCTCAGGGGGGTGTATACCCCCTCGGCGGCCAGGGTGTGGTAGATACCCGCCACTTCCAGCGGCGACATTTCCACCGAACCCAGCAGTATGGAAGGCACCGCCGGCACCCGGCCCTCGTAACCGGCCGCGCGCAGGGAGCGGTAAACCTGCTCCAGCCCCAGTTCCATTCCCAGGCGGGTACTGGCCTGATTGTAGGACTGCACCAGCCCCTGATACAGGGGAATATCGCCGTGGTCGCGCAGATTGGCATTGCGGGGCTGCCAGAGGCGGCCGTCGTCCGAGGTCACGGTTACCGGATCGTCACTGATGGTGCTGGCCAGATGGTAGTCGCCTTCCAGCGCCGTCAGGTAGATGAAGGGCTTCATCAGGGAACCGATGGGTCGCCGGGCGTGCAGCGCCCGGTTGAAACCGGCGTAGCGGGGGTTGGTGTCGCCCACCATGGCCAGCACCTCGCCACTGCCCACGGCGGTGACCACCAGAGCGCCCTGCAGATTGTCCATTTGGTGCTGCCGGTTCAGACGCTCGAGCCGCTGGCTGAGGGACTCTTCCGCCTGGCGCTGCACCACCGGCGAGAGGCTGGTGAAGATGCGCAGCCCTTCGCTGCGCAGGTCCTGCTCACGGTAGTCCCGGCGCAGTTGAGCCTTTACCATATCCAGGTAGGCGGGATAGGCGGCCAGCGCCCGGCCACTGCCGGATACCACCCCCAGGGGAGCGGCCTGGGCGCGACGCATCTCCTCTTCGCTGATCAGCCCCTCCCGGGCCATGATCTCCAGTACCAGATTGCGCCGATCCGTGACCCGCTGCGGATGGCGCCAGGGGTTATAGAACGAAGCGCCCTTGACCACCGCCACCAGCAGGGCTATCTGCTCGGTGCCCAGCTCCGCCAGGGGCTGGCGAAAATAGTGCTGGGCGCCCAGGGCAAAACCGTGTACCGCCCGGGGGCCGCTCTGGCCCAGGAAGACCTCGTTGACGTAGGTCTCGAGTATTTCCGCCTTGTCATAGTGCCACTCCAGCAGCACCGCCATGATCGCCTCCTGGGCCTTGCGGCGGAAGCTGCGCTCATGGGTGAGGTAGAAGTTTTTCACCAGTTGCTGGGTAAGGGTGCTGCCGCCCTGGACCACGCCGCCGGAGCTGAAGTTGGCCCGGGCGGCCCGGGCTATGGCCCGCAGGGAGACGCCGTGGTGATCCAGAAAGTGGCGGTCTTCCACCGCCAACAGTGTCTCACCCAGTAGCGGCGGCAGATCGGCCAGGCGCACCAGTAATCGGTCTTCCATATGGGCCGGAAATATGCCGCCGATCTCCTGGGGTTCCAGACGCATCAGGGTGAGGCTGGTGCCGTTGGCACCGGACAGGGACGACACCCGCCGGCCCTCGAACGCCACCTCGAACGCTCTGGCGCCTTCGCGTCTGTCCCAGAAGTCAAAGCCCCGGCTGTGCACCCGGTAGCGAGCCTGCTCGCCCCCGGAGAGCCGCACCACCTGGCCAGGGGCGCCTATCTGGCTGACAAAGCGGTAGCCCAGCGCCTCCAGTTCGGACTCGAACAGGGCCGGCGTCAGGGACAGGCCTTCGTAGAGCTCCAGCGGACGGGCGTAGACCCGGGCGGGCAGGGACCATTTCTTGCCGTCGAACTTCTCCCGTACCTGAAAATCCAGATATACCACCCAGAGCCCAAACGCCAGCAGCAGCGCACCACAGGCACCCAGCAGCCAGGGCCAGAAGCGGCGGGCGGCGGGGGCGGACTTCTTGCGGGGCCGGCTTTTTTTTCCGGTGCGGCTGGAACGGCGTTGGGTCATAAAAATTGGGTCATGAAATCTGCGATGGCTGTGGGTGCTTTGACGCGGCGCGCTTATTTTGCATAATGTGCGGCCCATTACAATGCGGCAGTTCCGGATTCACGCAATCCGGCCCGCTTTTCTCAATACCACTGGCGAGGCGCACAATGCACGGACATTATCATCTCTACGGCGTGGGCGCCGCTCTGGTGGATACCGAAATCACCGTCAGCGACGACGACCTGCAGACGCTGGAAGTCACCAAGGGCATGATGACCCTGGTGGACGAGGAGCGCCAGCAGCAACTGGTCGCGCATCTGAGTGACCATCTGGTGGCCTCCCAGCGGGCCAGCGGCGGCTCCGCCGCCAATACCGTGATTGCCGCCAGCTATTTCGGCTGTCGCAGCTTTTACTCCTGCAAGGTGGCCGACGATGAGAACGGCCGCTTCTATCTGGCCGACATTGACGCTGCCGGGGTGGACTATCCGCGCTACCTGACGCCGCCCGAGGGCATCACCGGCCGCTGCCTGGTGATGATCACCCCCGACGCCGAGCGCACCATGACCACCTTTCTCGGCATCAGTGAAACCGTGTCCAGCAGCGAGTTGCATCCGCCTGCCATCGCCATGTCGGACTATGTCTACGCCGAGGGGTATCTGGCCAGCTCCAGCACCGGTCGCACCGCCGCCATGACCATGTTCCAGCAGGCGCGGGTGGGCAATACCCGCACGGCCCTGAGCCTGTCGGACCCGGCCATGGTGACCTATTTCCGCGAAACCCTGCTGGAGATGATAGGGCCGGGCGTGGACCTGCTGTTCTGCAACCGGGAGGAGGCGCTGGCCTTTACCGGCAACTCCGATCTGGAAAGAGCCGCCGAGGGTCTGCGCACCTACGCCCGCACCTTCGCCATCACCTGTGGCGCCGATGGGGCGCTGGTCTGGGACGGCGACAACTATCACCGCATCGCCGCCCACCCGGTGAGGGCCATAGACACCAACGGCGCCGGGGATATGTTTGCCGGCGCCTTTCTCTATGCCATCACCCACGACTGCGATTACCGTCAGGCCGGCGCCTTCGCCAGTCTGGCGGCGGCCCAGGTGGTTTCCCAGTACGGCCCCCGCCTGCGCCCGGAGCAGCATCAGGCACTCAAACAGCAGTTTTTTGAGCGCTAAGCTGAGGCTTCTAACCCCCGGCGCACACCGGGCAGTGAGGATCGCGCGGCAGCTGTAACTCCCGCCACTGGCTGTGACGCGCGTCGAACAGCATCAACTTGCCCGTCAGTCCGGTGCCGAAACCCACCAGCAGCCGGATGGCCTCCAGCGCCTGCATGGAGCCGATGACTCCCACCAGGGGCGCCAGCACACCGTTGGCGGCGCAACTGAGGTCTTCCGCGCTCTGGTCGTCATACAGGCAGCGATAGCAGGGGCTGCTGTCACTGCGGCTGTCAAACACCGCCACCTGGCCTTCCATGCGGATGGCGGCGCCGGAGACCAGTGGCACGCGCCGGGCGACGCAGGCGGCGTTGATGGCAAAGCGGGCGGCAAAATTGTCGGTGCAATCCACCACCAGATCGACGTTTTTCAACTGCAACAGCAGGGTTTTCTCGTCCAGCCGCTGATCGAAACAGGTGAGCTGGATATCGGGATTGAGCTGGCGCAGCGTCGCTGCCGCCGATTCAACCTTGCGCTGCTCCAGTCGCTCGGTAGTGTGAATGATCTGGCGCTGCAGGTTGGACAGATCGACGCAGTCGCAGTCGGCCAGCAACAGGTGCCCCACCCCGGCGGCGGCCAGATACATGGCCACGGGCGCACCCAGCCCGCCCAGACCCACCACCAGCACCCGGGCGGCCAGCAGTTTTTCCTGCCCTTCGATGTCCACATCCGGCAACATGATCTGCCGGCTGTAACGCAACAATTGTTGGTCGTTCATACCGATACCTAAGAAGCCATCTCACAAACGTAGCGAGCGCGGGTCACCCGCTCCAGGCCGGCCAGATCCCGCAGGGTCGCCACCCCGACAAAACCCGCCGCTGCACACAGATCCCGCACTGCCGGCCCCTGGTCGCAGCCGTGTTCCAGCAACAGCCAACCCTGATCGTGCAGATGAGCGGGCGCCTGGGCAATAATGGTTTTCAGATCCGCCAGCCCGCCGTCATCCGCCACCAGCGCCGAGCGTGGCTCAAAGCGCAGATCGCCCTGCTGCAGATACGCGTCCGCCGGATCTATGTAGGGCGGATTGCTGACAATAATGTCAAAGCGGCGCCCCGCCACGGCGGAAAACCAGTGACTGGATGTTACCACGACCTGATCCAGGCTCAGGCGCCGGGCGTTGCGCTGGGCCAATGCCACTGCCTCGGGCCGGTTGTCCAGGGCCAGCACCTGCCAACGGGGTTTTTCGCTGGCCAGAGCCAGGGCTATGGCGCCGGTGCCTGTGCCAAGATCCAGCAGATGCCGCACCTGATCCGGGGCATCCCCGGCGGCGATTTCCAGCACCGCTTCCACCAGCCGTTCGGTATCCGGCCGGGGAATCAGGGTGCTGGCATCCACCGCCAGCGGCAGCGACCAGAACTCGCGCACCCCGGTGATATGCGCCACCGGTTCGCCGGCCTCGCGCCGGGCCATGGCCGCGGCAAAATCCTGTTGTTGCCGGTCACTGAGCATCTGTTCCGGCCAGGCGTACAAATGAGTGCGCGAGCACGCCAGCACATGGGTGAGCAACACTTCCACATCCAACCGCGGTGTATCACTGACACCCTGCAGGCGCTGTGCCTGTCGCAGACAATCGGCGATGCGCGGGAAAGCCGTCATTACCGGGCCAGTGCGGCCAACTGGTCCGCCTGGTATTCCTGCATCAGGGCATCGCAGACATCGTCCAGATACCCTTCCATCACTTCACCCAGTTTATACAGCGTAAGATTGATGCGGTGATCGGTGAGGCGCCCCTGGGGAAAGTTGTAGGTGCGAATCCGTTCGGAGCGATCGCCGCTGCCCACCAGTTGCCGCCGCTCGTCGCTGATGGACTGCGCCGCCGTTTCCTCGCGAATGTTCTTCAGCTTTGCCGCCAGCAGTGACAGGGCGCGGGCGCGGTTCTTGTGCTGGGAGCGCTCGTCCTGACACTCCACCACAATACCCGTGGGTAAGTGGGTGATGCGAATGGCGGAGTCGGTTTTGTTGACGTGCTGACCGCCGGCGCCGGAGGCACGGAAGGTGTCGATGCGCAGATCCGCCTTGTTGATCTGCACCTCTTCCATTTCGTCCGCTTCAGCCATCACCGCCACGGTGCAGGCGGAGGTGTGAATGCGCCCCTGGGATTCGGTTTCCGGCACCCGCTGCACCCGGTGCGCGCCGGATTCGAATTTCAGCCTGGCGTAGACGCCCTGGCCGCTGACCCGGGTGATGATTTCCTTGTAGCCGCCGTGCTCGCCCTCGCTTGCACTGAGCACTTCCACCTGCCAACCCTGGCGCTCGGCAAACCTGCTGTACATGCGAAACAGGTCGCCGGCAAAAATGGCCGCCTCGTCGCCGCCGGTGCCGGCGCGAATTTCCAGAAACACGTTCTTGTCGTCATCCGGATCTCTGGGCAGCAACAGTTTCTGCAGTTCCTGTTCCAGCGCGGGCAACTGCGCCTCGCAGGTTTCGATTTCTTCCCGCGCCATATCACGCAGGTCCGCATCGCTTTCCTGCAACATGGCGCGCGCATCGGTCAGCGTGTCCTGCAGGCGGGCATAGCGCTGGTGACACTGAATCACCGGCTCCAGTTCGGCGTACTCCCGGGACAGATCGCGGAAGCGATTCTGGTTGCTGATCACTTCCGCTTCCGACAACAGGGCGCTGACTTCCTGGTAGCGCTCATTCAGACGTTCGAGTTTTTCCAGAATCGATGCTTTCATTCAGTTGGTCTATATCACTTTGGCTGATGTCAAACAGTTCCCGGGCGAACTGCAGTGTATCCACGCGGCCGTTGGCACCGGCGTCCTTGAGTGTGGAAGTGGGTGTGTGCAACAGCTTGTTGGTCAGGTTGCGCGCCAGTTGTGCGAGCACTTCCCGGCTGTCGGTGCCGGATTCCAACGCCCGCAGCGCCCGCTCCAGTTCGGCGTCGCGCAACTGTTCCGCCTTGTTGCGGTAGGCGCGAATGGTGGCCACGGCATTCAGTGCGCGCAACTCCCGCTGGTACTGCACCACACCCTCGGCGATGATCTGCTCCGCCAGACCCGCCGCTTCCACCCGGGACTGGCGGTTTTTGTCGATCACCGCGTGCAGGTCATCCACCGTGTACAGGTAGACGTCGTCCAGATCGCCCACCTCTTCCTCGATATCCCGGGGCACCGCAATGTCCAGCATGAACATGGGTTTGTGCCGGCGCTTCTTCAGGGCCGACTCCACCGCGCCCTTGCCCAGCAGGGGCAACTGGCTGGCGGTGGAGGAAATGACGATGTCCGCCCGGGCCAGGTGCTCGGGAATATCGGCCAGCAATATGGCCTCGGCGCCCACATCCTCGGCCAGGCGCCGCGCCCGCTCCAGGGTGCGGTTGGCGACGATCATTTTTTTGATGCCCTGCTCCTTCAGGTGCCGGGCCACCAGGTCGATGGTTTCACCGGCACCGATCAGCAGGGCCGTATCCTCCTTGAGATCGGAGAAAATCTGTTGCGCCAGGCTCACCGCCGCGTAGGCGACGGACACCGGATGCTCGCCGATGGCGGTCTCCGAGCGCACCCGCTTGGCCACCGCCAGCACCTGCTGAAAGGTGCTGTGCAACAGGCTGCCCACCGTGCCCTCCTCCCGGGCCAGGGCGTAAGCGGATTTCATCTGCCCCAGTATCTGCGGCTCGCCCAGTACCAATGAATCCAGCCCGCCGGCGACTTTCATCATGTGCCGCACCGCTTCTTCACCGGCATGGCAGTAGTAGCAGCGGTCCAACTCCTCTCTCTGAATGGTGCTGTGGCTCACCAGCCAGTCCAACAACGCCTCCTGCGCCACCTGGCTGCTGACGTAGATCTCGGTGCGGTTACAGGTGGACAGTATGGCGATCTCGTCCACCCCGGCTTTTTCCCGGGCGTCGCGCAGCGCCAGAGGCAGGGCCTCCGGCGCAAAGGCCACCCGTTCGCGCAGCGCCAGCGGTGCCGTATTGTGGTTGATGCCGAAGGCAAGCAGGGTCATGGAGTCTTTGCGCGGCCGGTCTTGTCCAATAAAGGGTTGTCATTGTAACCCACGCCAGTCGGAGCTACGAGGGCCAGCGCTGGCGGTGGCCATCCGGGACGGCTAAGTTTATGATGGTGTCCCGGACCACAGCCACCCGCAGTACAGCGGCCACAGGCCGCCGCAACCAAACAGTAGGAACGACGAGTGACCGCAAGATCCATCCAGATCCTCGCCCTGAGCCTGATTCTGGCGCTGGCGGGCTGTGCCCGGCAGCCGGTGGCGCCCCAGGAAGAGCAACTGCGGCCGACGGACCAGGTCCGCGTGCCCGCCGCCGAGTTGGCACCTGCTCGGCCCTTCACCAGTGACACACTCTACGCCCTGCTGGCCGCCGAAATCGCCGGTTCCCGGGAAATGTACGACATAGCCCTGGCCAACTATGTCCAGCAGGCGCACCTGACCCGCGACCCCCAGGTGGCGGCCCGGGCCACTTTGATCGCACGCTTTATGAACGCCGATGAGCTGGCGCTGGAGACGGCCCTGCTCTGGGCGGAAGTGGCACCAGAGGACAGCGAGGCACAACTCACGGCAACGCTGGGACTCATCGAAGCCGGGCGCCTGCAGGAAGCTTTTGACAAGGCCCGGCACATGCACGCCCGGGGCGATGAAATGCTGTTCCAGAACATCGCCGCCCGCAGCGACGGCATCACCCGGGCGCAGCGCGAACAGCTGCTGGAGGGCTACCTGGGCCTGCTGCAGCAACACCCCGACAATCTACAGTTGCTGATCGGCGCCGGACTGTTGCTGCAACAGCAGGAGCAGCAGCCGGAAGCGCTGACGTATGCGCGCCGCGCCCTGGCGCTGGACCCCGGCAGCGTGCACGCCAGCCTGCTGTTCTCCAGCCTGCTCTACGAAACCGGCGAGCCCGACAAGGCCGTGCGGCACCTGGAGCGACAACTGGCGAGAAACCCCGACAGTTTGCGCCTGCGGCTGCACTTGGCGCGCATTCTGTCCCAGGTGGACCTGGAACGAGCCCAGCGGGAGTTCTCACAACTGGTTGACCAATCCCCCCACGACCCGGATCTGCTGCTGTCCCTGGGATTGGTGGCACTGGAGCGGGAGGACTTCACCGTGGCCCAGGACGCCTTCGAAGGTCTGCTCGAGGACGGCCATTACACCTCCAGCGCCCACTATTACCTGGGTAATATTGCCGAGCAGCGAGACAATGCCTCCCTGGCTCTGATTCACTACCTGCAGGTCAGAGACGGTGCCGAATTCTACTCGGCGGCCATGAATGCTCTGACAATACTGGCCCGGCAGGGTGATCTGGCCAGCGCCCGGCAACACATGGATCGTCTGCGGCAGCGCTTCCCGGACCACGCCGAACGCCTGTATCTGGCCCAGGTACAGATACTCACTGAAACGGACCAGGCCGACGAGGCCGACGCCATCCTGGACGAAGGGCTGAAAGCCCACCCCGCGAGCATCATGTTGCTCTACGCCCGGGCCATGATGCGCCACCAGCGGGACAACCTGAACGGTGCCGAGGCGGACCTGCGCGCCATCATCGACCTGGACCCCGACAACGCCATGGCGCTGAACGCCCTGGGCTATATCCTCACGGACCGCACCGATCGCCACGAAGAAGCCTTCGAATTGATCACCAAGGCCCTGAGCATCGAGCCTGAAGACCCCGCCATCATCGACAGCATGGGCTGGGTGCACTACCGCCTGGGCAATCTGGACAAGGCCGTGTCCTACCTGCAGCGGGCCATGGAACTCTATCCCGACCACGAAATCGCCTCGCATCTGGGCGAGGTACTCTGGGTGCTGGGAGAGAAGGAGCAGGCCCGGGAAGTCTGGCAGCAGGGGCTGGAGCTCAAGCCGGACAGCCCCATCATCCGCGAAGCCATGGAGCGCCTGACGGGTGAATAGCCGTGTTCTCGCGGTTGCCCTGCTGTGCCTGTTGGTCACCGGCTGCACCCTGCCCCGGGTGGAACCACTGGATGACTGGAATGAACACCGCGCCCTGCTGGAGCAACTGGACCAATGGCAACTCACCGGCAGACTGGGCGTGCGCGTGCCCGGTGACAGCGGCAGCGCCAATCTGCGCTGGGAACACAGCGGCGACCACTACCGCCTGGATCTCAGCGGCCCGCTGGGGCAGGGCAGATTCCGCATCACCGGCCGACCTGGCGAAATCACCCTGGAACAGGCCGGCCGGGAGCCCATCACCTCCGCCAGTGCCGAAGACCTGATCTGGGAGGCCACCGGCTGGATACTGCCGGTGGATCATCTGGTGTATTGGGTCAAGGGCATCCCCAGCCCGGACAGCGCCGTACAATCCCGCCGCTACAACGAACAGGGACTGCTGGAAGAACTGCAACAGGCCCACTGGCAACTGAGCTACGACCGCTACAGCGACAGCGCCGGCATACCCCTGCCCGGCCGCATCATCGCCCAGCGCAACGATCGCAGCGGCGACATCCGGTTGACGCTGTTGATACGGCAGTGGGAGATCGACAATCAGTGACCTGCTTCGGCCGGTTTCTGGTCCCGCTCCGCCTCGGCCATAACCCTGCGCCGATACTGCGATGGCGGCTCGCCCACCACCCGTTTAAAAAACCGCTGAAACGCCGACTGACTGTTGAAACCCGCCGCCTGGGCGATATCCAATATGGTCATTCTCTGGTCGCTGCGCAACAGCCGCTTTACCTCTTCCACTCTGAGCTGATTGATAAACTCAAAAAAGTTTTTGCCGTAATGCCGATTGAGGATAAAGGACACATCCCGCGCCTTCAAGCCACAGATTTCCGCAAAGCGCTCCAGGTTGACCTGGCTGTTCAGGTAAACGGATTTGTCGGCGATGGCGGCTTCTATTTGCGCCAGCTTTTGCTCCATATTGCCGATCGAGTCCGAACCCGATGTGCCGGACCACAAGCCAGACTTCAACAATAACTTCCGACCACTGAACAGTGCGACAAGAAAAAGGCCATTGATCAGTAACACCGTGAAATAATTATTGGCCACACCCAACAGGTGGTTTGCCTGACCGCTGACATAATCGGACAGCTGAAAGGCGGTAAAGGACCAAAACGAATGGATGAAGAATCCCGCAACAATGATGTCAGCCCACCGCAGCTGCCAGGATGATATATCAGAGTGCGCCTGTCCTATCTGCCTGCGCAACTGGCGCTCAGCCCAAATACACGCCAGCACATACACGATCGGCCAGGCCTTAAAAAATCTCCATATCCAAAATATAACAGTATGCTTGCTCTCCGGTATATGCGGCCAATTCCACGGCAACCAGTCGTAAACGCGCACATTCAACGCGAGCATGATACTCGCGACGGCAACCGCCGGGATCAAATGCATGGCGCTGCGCCAGTGCCAAAGCACAAGATCTTCCGAAAGCGAACGCAGATAAGCATATAGCGCCGGACCCTGCATTAACAGGCAGAACATCAACAACGCCGGCACCAGTGAAGACTGGGCGACAGGTCCTGCTTGCAGGTACTCGTTCCAAATAACCAAGGTGGCAATCAGAGTGCCCGCCACCAGCAGAAAAAACACCGCCAACAAGTAATTGGGCTGCTTTCTCTTTCTCGGCCACAAGAGCAGAATCAAGCAAAGGAACAGTATTTCCAGAACGGTAAACAGAATAATTATTTCATGAGCATTGAGAAAGGTACTTCTCATCTTATTATTGGCACCCAAACAAATAACGCCGCATGCTAACACAGGCGGTCCCTGACAATAAAGTCAGAGACCGCCTGTGTAAATTAGAGCCTTGCCGGGTTAATCGTCGATATGGGTGATACGGAACCAGTTGATATTCCAGCCGCCACTGGTCGCGGCTATGCCAAAGCCATGACTACCCGCAGACAACTGCACCTGGTGGGTCACCGTCACCCACTGCTGCCAACCGCCAGTGGCCGGAAAGCTGACCGAGCCGTGGACCACGGCGCCACCAGCTTCCTCAAGACGCAGGCTGCCACCGCTGGACAGACTCGCCACCCGATAGGCGATTTCATAGGTACCGCTGACCGGAATCTCAACCGGGGTGTCAACATAGGACAACCAATCGCCAGCGTCGATCCAGCCGACGTTGTAACCGCCGCCCACATCACTGGTAGGCTCTGTCTGGATACCACTCATGTAGCTGTAATTTTCCGCCTGTATCGTGGCAATCTCGCCAAGACCAGGACCGGGGCCGGGCCCCGCACCAGCCGGCTCAATGCCGATCCAGTTGAGATTCCAGCCACCGTTAACAGCGGCGATGGCAATGTCCTGTTCGCCGGCGGGCAACGCAACCTCATGGAATACCGTTGTCCAGGTTTGCCATCCCCCGGTTACCGGCAGTGAAAGGCTGCCATACTGCGGAAAGCCCCCGGCGGCTTCAAGCTGCAACAACCCGGTGTCCTGGAGAGCCGCCACCCGGTAGCTGACCCGGTAGTTGCCGCCGGCGGGCACATTGATGCGGTAGGTCAGCCAGTCGCCGGCGTCGATCCAGCCCACGTTTAAGCCGCCACCCGTATCGCTGGTGGGTTCGGTTTGAATGCCGCTCATGGCGCAATAATTCTCGGCCACCAGGACGCCGGGGATCTGCACCAGGTCGCATGCCGGTGGCGGCTCTGTGCCCCCGCCCAGCGGCGGCCAGTCCCGCACCAAATCCCTGACAAAGGCGCCGGAAGCGGTATAGTCGCCACTGCTCCAGCCACCATTGGGGTTGGCGCCCGGCACCAGCGCCGAGGCACCTTCGAGCTTGTCGTTCAGGGCCCAGTTGGCATGGCTGATATTGTTGTTGCGCAGAAAGTCCATCCAGGCGTAGGTTTCACTGTAGTCCACACCGCCGTCGCCGTCGGCATTGACCGTGCCCCACTCGGTGACAAACAACGCCAGCCCCTGGTTCAGGGCATACTGCGCCTTGTCCCTGAGAAACTGACCGTGGGTACCGGCATAGAAATGCAGGCTGTAGGCGATATTGTTGTAGCCGGTGATGGGGTCATTGGCAGCGGCATCCACATCCTGGGACCAGTTGGGCGTACCGACGACAATCAGGTTGGCGGGGTCGATGGCGCGAATGGCCGCGATAACCGTTTCCGAATAGGGTTTGAGGGTGTGACTCCAAGATACATTCAAGGGCTCATTGTAAATCTCGTAGATCACGTTGTTGTGATGCCCATACTCCTGGGCCATGAGTTGAAAGAACTGCACCGCCTGCTGGGTGTGGTGCTCGGCGTGATGGCTGTGCCAGTCGATAATGACATACATGTCGTTGGCGATGGCCGCATCGACCACGGTTCTTACCTTGGCCAGATTGCCGGCCGGATCATCGAGGTAGCCACCCGGGTCTTCGACGCCCATGGCGGCGCGGATCAGATTGGCGTTCCAATCGTTTCTTGCCGTGGCAACGGCACCCGGGGTATAGAATTTCTCGCCACCCCAGTTGTTGTTGCTCCAGAACAGGCTGGGGCCGGCGATACTGCCCGGCTGGCCACCAAACAGCACCTGATTGCCCTGAACGGTGATCGGGGCAACCTGCGACATGGCGTGACCGGCCAAAAACAACAGCAGCGCGCCTGCTAAATGGACCAGAAATCTGGTCAATGGAGAGTTTTTCATAGCGTTGGTCTCTATTCTAATAATTGCCTTGATAACTGCCCCCTGGGGAGGCAGCAACGCCCTATTAGAACGAACGCCACCCACCGCAAACCACCTACTTTGCGCGAGCGCCGAAAGTGGGCACCCTGGAGTCAGCCGCCGATAGAAAGCTATAATCCCCCCATGAACCGCACCCCTCTCACGCTGCTGTCTCCGGCCAAGCTCAATCTGTTCCTGCACATCACCGGCCGGCGAGCGGACGGTTACCACAACCTGCAAACCCTGTTTCAGTTGCTGGATTACGGCGACACCCTGCACTTTACCCCCCGCCCGGACAACACCATCACCCTGGAGCCGTCGCTGCCTGGCGTCGCCGCGGAGCACAACCTGATACTGCGCGCGGCGCGCCAACTCCAGCCGCTGGCGACCGGCGCTCCCGGGGTGGACATTCGCCTGGAAAAACGGCTGCCCCTGGGCGGCGGTCTCGGCGGTGGCAGCAGCAATGCGGCCACCGCCCTGGTGGCCCTGAATCACCTCTGGCAATGTGGGCAGTCGACCCGTCAACTCCAGGCACTGGGACTGTCCCTGGGCGCCGATGTACCGGTGTTTGTCCAGGGCCGCAGCGCCTGGGCCGAAGGGGTGGGCGAACAGCTCAGCCCCCTGTCCCTGCCGGATCGCTGGTACCTGGTTTTGACCCCGGATTGTCGGGTCTCAACGGCGGAAATTTTCGCCCACAAGGATTTGACAAGAGGCACCCCTGACATTACAGTAGCGGCCTTCCTGGAACAGGGTGGTCGAAATGACTGCCAAAACCTGGTGAGGCGGCTCTACCCCGCGGTTGACGAGGCCCTTGACTGGCTGTGTAAAACGGCCGGCAACGCCCGACTGACAGGCACCGGAGCCAGCGTCTTTGCCAGCTTCGACAGCGCCGAAGCCGCCCATCGGATACTGGCAAAAGCCCCGTCTCATCTGCCCGGTTTTACCGCCCGGGGGATAGACAGCTCACCGGTACACCGGTTGCTCGAGCAACCACCAGGACACTGAACCACTGGGGCGTAGCCAAGCGGTAAGGCAGCGGGTTTTGATCCCGTCATGCGAAGGTTCGAATCCTTCCGCCCCAGCCATATTCCGATCTGTTGGCCCACGGGCCGGCTTCGCGCGCAGCCAGCGCTGTCGCAGCACCCGCCTGAAGCCCCAGACCAGAATTGCAGCCCAGAAAAGGTACCCGACGTGACAGAGCTGATGGTCTTTACCGGCAACGCCAATCCGGCGCTGGCGCAGGCAATCGTCGATCACTTGGGCCTCACCCTGGGTGAAGCCTCGGTGGAAAAATTCTCCGACGGTGAGATCTGCGTCGAGCTGCTGTGCAATGTCCGCGGTCGCGACGTTTTTGTGGTCCAGCCCACCTGCGCCCCCACCAACGACAATCTGATGGAACTGATGGTGATGGTGGACGCCCTGCGCCGGGCCTCCGCCGGGCGTATTACCGCGGTGGTGCCCTACTTCGGCTACGCCCGCCAGGATCGCCGGGTGCGCTCTGCCCGGGTGCCCATCACTGCCAAGGTGGTGGCCGATATGATGGTGGGCGCCGGCGTCGATCGGGTGCTGACGGTGGACCTGCACGCCGAACAGATCCAGGGCTTTTTCGACGTGCCGGTGGACAACGTCTACGGCTCGCCGGTGCTGCTGGAAGACATTGAGAAACAGCGCTTCAAGAATCTCGTGGTGGTGTCGCCGGATATCGGCGGCGTGGTGCGCGCCCGGGCTGTGGCCAAACAGCTGGGCATCGACCTGGCCATTATCGACAAGCGGCGCCCCACCAACAACGTGGCGGAAATCATGAACATCATCGGCGAGGTGGAAGGTCGCACCTGTTTGCTGGTGGACGATATGGTGGACACCGCCGGCACCCTGTGTAACGCCGCCAAGGCCCTGAAAGCCGAAGGTGCGGTCAAGGTAGTGGCCTACTGTACCCACCCAGTCCTCTCGGGCAACGCCATCGAGAACCTGAACAAATCGCAACTGGACGAGTTGGTGGTCACCGATTCGATTCCATTGAACGGCGCCGCCACCGAATGCCCGCGCATTCGCCAGTTGACACTGTCAAAAATGCTCGCCGAGGCCATGCGCCGGCTGAGCAACGAAGAATCCCTGAGCGCCATGTTTCGCTGATTGGCAAAACCTGGCGCTCGGACAAGTGGCCGCTTCATGGGAAGTGGCTTTTTTTATCTGTATCCGCAGCCTGATGAAAGCACGGAACAGAGACAACACCCAAGGGTAATTCTGGTCGCGGATTCCCGAGGGTATAGCATTGAGGACCCAACCATGTCTGAAGATTTTGTATTGCATGCCGAGGCCCGTGACGACAAGGGGAAAGGTGCGAGCCGCCGCCTGCGTCGTCTGGCCGGATTGGTGCCGGGTATTGTTTACGGCGGCACCAAAAAGCCCACCAGCATCAGCGTCAACCACAAGGACCTGCTGAAGCACCTGGAGAACGAAGCGTTCTTTTCGCACATTATCAGCCTGAACATCGGCGATAAGGCGGAAGACGTGATTCTCAAGGATCTGCAGCGCCACCCGGCCAAGCCGGTTGTGCTGCACGTGGACTTTCTGCGGGTTTCCAAAACCAAGAAACTGCAGACCAGCGTACCGCTGCACTTCATCAACGAAGACACCTGTATCGGCGTCAAGCAGCAGGGCGGCAATATCGTGCACAGTATGGTGCAACTGGAAATCAGCTGTCTGCCCGGCGATCTGCCCGAGTACATCGAAGTGGATCTGGCCAACGCCAAAATCGGTGACATCCTGCACATCTCCGATCTGACCCTGCCCAAGGGCGTCACCTCGGTTGCCCTGAGCCACGGCGCGGACCACGACCTGCCGGTAGTGTCCGTGAACAAGCCCAAGGGTGCTTCCGCCGACGATGCAGACGGTGCCGAGGGCGAAGCCAAGGACGACAATCAGGAAAGCTGATTGTCTTCCTGATGGCGGCAAGCAACGATACGCCTCTGCAACTGATCGTGGGCCTGGGCAATCCGGGCCCCGAGTATCACCGGACCCGTCACAATGCCGGGGCCGACTTTGTGGCAGAACTGGCGCGCCGCGAGGGCGCCAGTCTCACCCCGGAAAACAAATTCTTCGGCCTCACCGGCCGCATTCACCTGCATGGCCAGGACCTGCGCCTGCTGATCCCCACCACCTTCATGAATCGCAGCGGTCAGGCCGTCGGCGCCGTGGCGCTGTTCTACAAGGTTCCCCCGGAGGCCATTCTGGTGGCCCACGACGAACTGGACCTGCCCCCCGGCGCGGCACGCCTGAAGCACGGCGGCGGCCACGGCGGTCACAACGGCCTGCGCGACACCATCCGCGCGCTGGGCAACAATGCCAACTTCAACCGCCTGCGCCTGGGCATAGGCCACCCCGGCTCCGCCGCCCAGGTGGTGGGCTATGTACTGAAAAAGGCACCTGCCGATGAACAACAACTTATCGACGACGCCATCGACCGCGCCGCCGACATACTTCCCATCGCCGCCAAAGGCGACTGGGCCGGCGCCATGAATCGGTTGCATACCAAGAGCTGATTGTCAGCCCTCGCCACTCAAGTCAAAAGTCCGCACAATCTCTTCAAACTCATCGTATTCCCGACCAGTATCAAAACGGCCATCGCCCGTGGTATCCAGACGATCGGACACCAGCAGTATGCCATCGAAGGTCTGCTCCTTGACCGGCCGCCGGGTTTGCGGGTGTAAAAAGGTGACGCGATGCAAGGTGCCGTATCGATAGTCGATCAACCGGTTGAAGTGCCCGTCGCCGTTGGTGTCCACCTCTTCGCTGGCGATGGAACCGCGATGATAGCGCCAGCGACTTTCAAAATAGCCGTCAAAGCGCATATCCTCCTCGCCCCGACTCACCAGGCCCTGGTGATCAAAGTACAGAATCAAGTCAACCTTGCCATCAAAGTTCCGGTCCTGCTCCATGCGCAGGGGACGACCGTTGACAAAAGTCCAGCGCTCATCCAGGCGACCGTCAAAGTTGTAATCCACCCCTTCATGGGTCACCGGTGTCTGGTAGTACCACAACATCAGCAGCGCTCCCACCGCAAAACCGCCCAGCGCCGACGTAAAGCTCGCCAATCCCCTGGCAGGCTTCTCTGATCCCGACTGCTGCGACTCGACCTGACGGGCATCCCAGTCGTCCATCAGTGCCTTGGCGGCCGGGTAGTCCCCCTCAGCCACCTTGATCCTCACCACCCCCATGGCCTGCAACTCCCCCGCGCCGCCCTGCAGGAATTCCCCCTCTATCTCCGCGTCTATGCCCTCCTGTCGCAGCATACCCACGATCATATGGGCTTCAAGGGTATTGGCGGCCTGGTAAAGTTCTCGCATGGCGATGCTCCTTTTTTTGTAAACCGCAAGGATAAAGGGCCAGGCGGCGGAGTTCCAGACAGAGACCCGCCCCTGTATAATCCCCGGCCTGTTATCCACCCACACCAAACGGACCAGATCATGGGCTTCAACTGCGGCATCGTCGGCCTGCCCAACGTCGGCAAATCCACCCTGTTCAACGCCCTGACCAAGGCGGGCATTGGCGCGGAGAACTTTCCCTTCTGCACCATTGAGCCCAACGCCGGCGTGGTGGCCCTGCCCGACCCACGGCTGGACGCCCTGTCCGCCATCGTCAAACCGCAGAAGGTGATTCCCACCACCATGGAGTTTGTCGATATCGCCGGACTGGTGGCCGGCGCCTCCAAGGGCGAGGGCCTGGGCAACAAGTTTCTGGCCAATATCCGCGAAACCGACGCCATCGCCCATGTGGTGCGCTGCTTTGAAGACGACAATGTGATTCACGTGGCCAACACCGTGGACCCGGCGGCGGATATCGAGGTGATCAACACCGAACTGGCCCTGGCGGATCTGGAAACCGTGGACAAGGCGCTGTTGCGCTACAGCAAAGCGGCCAAGGGCCAGGACAAGCACGCCATCGTCATGAAGGCTCTGCTGGAAAAAATCCAGCCGCATCTGGATCAGGCCAAGCCGTTACGCTCCTTCGGTCTGGACAGCGATCAGATGCTGCAGTTGCGCGAACTGAACCTGCTCACGGTCAAGCCCACCATGTACATCGCCAACGTCAACGAAGACGGCTTTGACAAGAACCCGCACCTGGACCGGGTGCGCGCCATCGCCACCGAGGAAAACGCCGTGGTGGTGCCCATCTGCAACAAGCTGGAAGCGGAAATCGCCGAACTGGACGACGAAGAGAAGCTGGAGTTTCTGCAGGAAATGGGCATGGACGAACCGGGCCTGGACCGGGTGATCCGTGCCGGCTATGAGTTATTGGGCCTGCACACCTACTTCACCGCCGGCGTCAAAGAAGTGCGCGCCTGGACCATCCCGGTGGGCGCCACCGCCCCCCAGGCAGCGGGCAAGATCCACACTGACTTTGAGAAAGGTTTTATCCGCGCCGAAGTGGTGGCCTACGACGACTTTATCGCCCACAAGGGCGAGCAGGGCGCCAAAGATGCCGGCAAATGGCGCCTGGAAGGCAAGGACTATGTGGTCCAGGACGGCGACGTGGTGCACTTTCGGTTTAACGTCTAGCGCCCCGGACCACTCGGCTAACGCTGACTCGGGCTAAGGCAGTTCCCTCCAAGGTTCCGCCGCCTGATACGCTGCCAGCCGGCTTTGCAATACATCGGTGGACAAATCCAGCGCTTTCGCATCCGCCACGGCCTTATTCTGCCAGTTCACAGCGCCTTCAAAGTCACCATTCTCCGCAGCCACAGCGGCTGCGACCTGATAGTAACGCTGTCGGTCATACACTGATTCATCGACCCTCTGCCACAACTGGTCAGCCTCGGAGCCATTGCGAATATCCGGATCCGGGTGAGTGGACAGCAACCAGGCCAGACGCAACTGCGCCGCTGCAAGCTTGTCACTGGCCCGCTCCAGCCAGTAGAGTGCCTTGCGCTCGTCCTTTTCAAAACGCGCCCCACTCAACAACTCCATGGCCAGCATGTACTGGGACTCCTCAACACCGTTGATGGCTGAACGGAGCAACCACTGGTGGCTGAGTTGAGAGTCCGCCCGGCACTCGTTGCCATACAGTAAGTTTCTGCCCAGGAAAAATCCAGCCGGGTGAAAGTCCTGTTTGGCGGCGGCGAGATACCACTGGTTGACGTTATCGTCCGGTTCAAACCTGGGATCGTAAGATCGCGCCGCGCTGAGCATGTAAGCGTAGACATACTGGTCTTGCCCCGCTCCGTCTTCGGCCTTGGCTCTGAGGCGACGCATGTACCTGCGGACCATCAGGTTTCTGTCACCGTCCTGGGCGTTGTCCATACGAAATATGAAGCGGGTCACTACCCCATAGACTGGAACGGATTGCCCGTCAACCTGTTCGGGCTCGAACTGAAATTGGCGCAGTGCCTCCAGTGAAACTTCCTTCATGGCATCGTTGCTGCTGTAAAGCGGGCGGTGATCAGCCGTGGTGCCATCCTTTTCAATGGTAAAGAGAATGTCCACCCAACCCTCGCGACCCTGCCTGGCCGAACGCCGAGGATACTCCGGTGCAACCGTCCTGATAACTTTAGGCCTGACCAAACCGACATCCGAACCGACAAACTCTGGCGTCATATGTTCAAGTAGAGCCTGGTCGCCATAGCGTTGCAACAGCGCCTGGAACGCGGCTTCGGCTTCCGGGTGTTGCTCCTCGGGTATGGCCTCCAACACCCTCTGATCCAGGCCCTGCTCGGCATAGCCTTCGTCCTGGGCCGCCAGCGCCAGCCAGGCGTAGGCCTGCACCAAATCGCGCGAGACGTGATCGCCCTGAATATACATGGCGCCAAGGTTGTGCTGGGCCAGATGGTCTCCCACCCGAGCCGCCTGGAGAAACTCCCTGTAGGCCTGCTCCATGGCGCCTTCGCTATGGTACTGCAAGCCCAACTGGGTATCCGCACTGACACTGCAACAGGCACAGAGGCCAATCAGCAGTATTCCAAATTTTCTCAGCATAATGCTCACTCCCTGTCGTTGTTGATGGCGGCCATACGCGCCCTATGCGCGAAGGCCTCTAGTGCCCGTAAGCCAGATACCACTGTCGCCGCCCGGGAACTGAACACGGGCCTCATGACCAAAAGCGCAGTCGTCATCATAGAGGAGGACATCGGCCAGGACGTCGACCCGCCGATCCAGCAGACGCACAAGGACTCGGTCGTTTTCGCTCAGCGCAAAAGTCAGGCTCAAGTGCCCGGCATCCCCAGCGGGCATCAGCTTCCAGGGGGAATCCCCGGGGTTCAGATGCGCAGCATAGGTGCCGTAGGAAGTAGGGTGCGAAACACAGCCAAGCAGCGCTGGTGTTAGGGCCACCAACATCAGAAGAATCAACAGAGGTTTCGGAGCGAAGTCTTGCTGTGACATTTGCAAATCCCTGCGGCCTTGCTTTTGCGGCAATAGTGCAAGCTTTTCCGGCTCGCGTCAACCCGTTACGACCGCAGGCACTGGCGGGCTGCTATTGACAATTACCGCCGCCCTGACCAAAATACGCGCCCCATCATGGCAAGGTAGCTCAGCCGGTTAGAGCACAGCACTCATAATGCTGGGGTCGGCGGTTCAAGTCCGCCCCTTGCTACCACTATCCAAGGGATTAGCGGGTTAATACTCGCTAACCTCTTCCCTCCAGGTAAGCATATGGTAAGCATGGCGCACCGAAAAAGGTAAGCAGTGCTGCCTGATTGCCAGGCACAAAAAACCCGGCACATGGCCGGGCATTGTCGAGCGGTAAAATCCGGGTTATTCGGGCCGGTCAATGCTCGCGGTCGCAATGTTTGAGTAGCAGCCTGACACCAAAGTCGCCCGGGCAGTCGCCTTCCGCAAATCTGCCAGCAGGGTTGCTGTTTGAGGCGAATGGAGTTGGCCAAAGCCATCGGGCCGGTCAGCACCTTTCCCCAGCGTCTGAAATGCCCGATAGGTGACAGCTTCTGACTCGGTGACGGCTGCCGCCAGTATCTCGGCTTCCGCCAGCACCTTTGGAACTAGCTTTTCCAACTCAGCCGCTGCGGCCACCGCTTGCTTTCTGGAGGCTTCCCACTCAGGGCGCAGCAGCTCTACAGCCGCCTGTGCTTCCCTCTGCCGGGCTTCCGGCAACAACCGGCTCAGGGCTTGGCGTTCAGCCTCCAGACGGCGGTGGTGGCGTTCAGCGTCCAACTGGGCAGCCTCCAGGCCATCAACGTCGGCACCGCCGGCCATTGCCCCAGCCATCTCGCCAACAAGGTCGCGGCTTTTGAATGCCCGTAGCTCGCCGTCCAGTTCGCTCAGTCGGGCCTGAATCTGTGCTGCGGATCGTTCTTGAATAGCTGCGTTCATGTGTTGCCCCCTTAGTCAAAGTCCGGCAGTTCGTCGGACAGCTCGCCATCCGTCATGGTGCGGGCATTGGCCGCCATTCCGGCCAGGTTGAGTTGCTCACGCTGCTGGTCGTGCTCTGCGGCCCGCTGCTTTTCGCGCTGGGCTTCGGCTTCGGTGCGCTTCTTTTCGGCGGTTTCCAGTGCGTCCAGGCGCTCGACGAAAGGCGCTAGAGACGCAGAAACTACGCGAACAACGTCATCAGCGTTTAACGCAAGCGTGGAGCTTGCGACGGAAAAGGTTTGTTTGGTCATGGGGATATTTCCTGTTTGAAAAGTGTGGGCCTGTCAGGGGTTCTTTATCGGCAAGGTGACTTTGGCGCTTGCCAAGGATTCGATGGTGGCCGGGATATATTGGCCGGTGGGGGTGCGCTCCAACAATTCACCCGGGGTGCCGTCAGCCTCGACCACTTGCCGGAAGAGTATTAGGGGCGCTTCGGGCAGCTTGCGGGCCTCAAGGTCTGCAATACGGCGGCGCAGGGCTTCAGTGTTCATACGGTAAGCTCCGGGTCATTCTCTGAGTAATCGCTCGTAGTCGGCTGCCGCCTGCTCAACGGTCAAGCCCGGCGGAACTTCAACTTCTTCCGACAGGAGTTGGACGTACTGCTGGACGCGATAGTCAGTAAGCGCCTTCAATGCCGGTGTTTCGATGCGCGCAATGTAGGACGGGCCAAGCTCTCCGGGCACCAGGTCGGGCGCGGGCTGGCCCAGTTCAATCAGTGCCGCCCGAATGCGGGCCGGTGATTCGGGGTCAGTAGTTTGCTTTTTCTGCTCAGCCTCAAGAGACGACAGGCGACGACGTAGTGAGTCAATCATGCGGCGGCCCTCGTGCCCGATGATTGTTCGAGCGCTTCAATGCGGCGGGTCAGTTCGTCAACCTCGGATATGCGCGCAACCTGCCCTAACGCGCCAACAAGTTGTGCCACGGAATCAGAAGGTGCTTTTCCCTCAGCGGCTGCGTCAATCAGACGGCGGGATACGCAAGCCAAACCTTCCGCGCCGGTCAAGTCAATATCCAGTGCCACCGGTTGCGGTTTTAACGGTGGTGCAATGCGGTCAAGACAAATCCGCAGCGCTGCCACGTCGCCAGCCAAGGCCAACTCGACGGCTTTTTCCACAAGCTCGGCTCCGTGGCGGGAAAGCTGTTTGCGAAGCTCGGCGGACGCACTGCGGGGCCTGCCGTTTGGGTTGCCGCTCACACCTTGCGGGAAGCGGCCTTTTGCGTCTCGGGTTTTGTCGGTCATGCTCCTGTTCCTCACCTGCCTAACAGGTATGTATGCACGTCCAGTATAGCACCTGTTTTGCGTACTCTCAACTTTGCCAAAGTGTGGCCGCTATCTGTTTGCACTGTGGTCTGTTCGTGCGTCAGGCAAAGTCCACCAGTAGCGGCTAGCCACCTTGCCGGAACCTTTGCGCTCCAGTTTCAAAACATCGTCTAGCACCAGCGCGGAGAGTATCTTAGCGGCATCGGTGAAATGCACGTTCACCAGCTCGCCAGCTTGCCGCGCACTAATGAAAAACGGATCATCACCATGGTGCTCTGCCAGCCTGCGGCAAACTTTCGCCAATAGAATCGATTGGGGGCCGTACCCCAGGCCATCCACCCCTTGCGGAATGGGGTCGCCCTCCACCCCGTCAAGAACCCTCGCCATTGTTTCGCCGTGCGGAAACTTAACCTTGTCCCAGCCGCGCAAAAAGTCCCCCCAAGTGACACCGAAGTCTTTTGTCCCAATAACCGGAAATGCGAGGCTGTGCCATTCCTGAACGATGCTCCGAAGCTCTGCCTTCGTCGCGTTGGGTCTGGTACCCTTTAGGTAACGGGCCAGCTCGAATAAGCACTTGTTCCGTTGCCCTTCGGATTCAGGCAGAAACTCACCTACAGAAGAGCACGGAAGATTACTGAAGATGACCTCTGTCATCCTCTGTCCTCCTCTGTTCTCTTCTGTTCTCTTCTGTAGGTCTCGGGACAGGGCCGCAACTCCACACAATGGGGCGAGCGGGCCATTGTCTATCACGTCACCCGTGTATGTTATGTACCTCTGGGCGCGGTAAATCTCAATATTCAGTCCCAGATAGCGGCCCTTTTTCCGGGCCAGTTCGTCATTACAGTATCCCCACCCGTGAAGACCGCATCCCGAAGGGCTGCGCTCAATGAATCGACAGTTCAGTTCGCGCAGCATGGCCACCGCCTCAGTGCTGGTGCTGTAGTCAATGTCGATGCAGGCCAGCCCATCCTCGGCAACCAGAACAAAGCCTACTCCGTGGTCGCGAGGCGAGGTAAAGCTATTTCGCGCCTCCTCAAAGCTGCTCCACGTTTTCGGGTTTGTGCTGGAGGCCGTTATTCGGGGGCTGCTTGCTTGGTAGGGAACCTTTTTCCCTCGCCACAATACCCACCTATGGAGACGCGCTAGTTCCTCGGGGGCGCGGTCAAAGTCCGGTTTTACCATCGGTCACACCCCCAATGCGCGTTCCAGCTTGCGGCGGTCACGGGCGCTGGCGTGATATTTTCCGTACCAGCTTGGCCTGCCGTCTATCGTGACAAACGGAACACGCTCGCAGTACAGCACAACGTTCAACTTGCGGCGCAGGCCCATGACCACATCCGGGGCATTGCTGGCCGGCGCTATCCGGTCGGCGCGTTCTCGGGTAACCGGGCCACGCAACAACGCACGGGCAAGGCGGATCTGTCGCTTGCTCAGTACCGGCGTGTTAGAATTCGGGGATCGAGTTTTTCTTTCTTGGGCCGTCCGTGCGGGGCGGCTTTTTTTTGTTTTCATGCGGCAGTCCCCCGTTCACTTGCGCTGGCCATCGGCTCAGAAAGCCGACTCTCTGCCCATGACAGCAAGTCGCCGGGAGTGTAGAGCGACCGGCTTCCAAACTTTCGATAGGTGGGGCCGCCGCCGATGCAGGCCAGCTTCGCCAAAGTGCCATTGGTGGCCGGGTAGCCGTGCTCGGCTAGGTATGCTGCCGCCTCTCGGCGACTTAGGTAGGTCTCGGTCATGCGATTTTCTCCGAAGAAAAGGGAAATTAACCAACGGAGAAAATGGTAAATAGGGTTTGACTCCTAGCCGGGCTAGCGCCCTTTTTTCCTCGCCTCTCTCAATCTTGTACGGAACCGACTTAATGTTATATGCCCTTCCTTTCCAGTCTCGTCCTCCGTGTAATGGACCTGCGACTCTCCGGCTTTGGTCTGGCACTCCCTCGGTTCCATCATTGCGGCGTCCAGCGCACCCCAAAACAGCTCCCAAAGCTCGCCCGGTTTGTGCTCAGTCATCGCTAGGCGGTTGATAATGTCCTCAACATTCTGAATACCGCGCGGCTTCTGCGCCTTTATGCGCTGCTCAGTGGAATAGTTAAATGCACCCATCTGGTTTGTCGCTATGGCGGCAGCCTCAAGGTCTTGGTAAATTTGCAGCATCAAAATCTTGAGTTTCTGTGTCAGGCCCTTATTGCAAAAATATCGCGCATCGCCAATGCGGCGGTACGTCTCCTTGAACTCCTCCTGCAAATCCTCGGGCAGCTCACGGTTAAGCGACTCCTCCCATTCGTCCAGCTTTGCCATGGGGTCGGGCGGCAGCACCGTTTGCTTTGCTTCGGCCTTACGCACAGCGGCCTTTTTTGCCTCAAGGTATAGAAATTCGGCCATTGCTTTGGGGTCATCCACGGTTCACGCCCTCCTTGCGAAGGTCCACGACCTCGCCAGCCTCCCGTCCTTCAAGTGCCGCAGCAATGCCGGATGTGTGGCGCTCGATGACCGCCGCCCGGTCTTGGTCGCCGAAGTGCAGATAACGCTTTGTAGTGCTCAATTGGGTATGGCCCAACGTCTCGGCAATCTGTGCCGCCTGAGCACCCTGCACCGCCATCAGTGAGCCTATGCTGTGGCGTAAACCATGAAGACCTATGCCCTCCGGTAAACCAGCTTCCTGCCGCACAAGCCGCCACGGCTTCGACAATGCCAGCGGCACCCCGTTGCCCTTGGCCGACTCGAAGACCAGGCTGTCAGGGCTTCCCTGGGGCTGTCTGGCAACGACTGCCTGAGCCGCGCTGGGGAGGTTGATTGTCTTTGCCTTGCCGCTCTTGTGACCGGTCTTGTGCGCCTTCGCTGGCAGCTCAATCAAGCCGCGCCTGAGGTCTACCCACCGCCAGCGCAAACCCGTAATCTCGCCACGGCGGCAGCCGGTGAGCGCCAGAACCCGGATGGCATCGGCCACGGGTCGCCGAATCCGGCGCTGTTCTTCGAGCGCTTCCAGGGTGCGAAACAGCCGGGGGTAATCTTCCGGCCTTAGAATCTGCTCGCGCTCGCCGTCACTGCCAAAGCTCAGCCCCGCCGCCGGGTTATTTGGAATCAGCTTTTCCGATTCTCCCCAAGCGAATATCGCCCGCAGTACCCGGCAGGCCATCCGTGCTGCACCTTCACCGCCGCGAACAATGGCCCGACCACGCGGCCCGGTACGCTCGTCGGTCGCCGTCTTTCCAGTGGCGATTGCCTTGCGAGCGCGTAGCACATCTTCCGCCGTCAGGCTTTCGACAATCTGGTGACCAAGCAGCGGGCGTATGTGCCGGTCAAGGCGGCCCCGGTCTGTCTTGCGTGTGGTTTCAGCCTTGGCCGCGAATTTCTCCGAGGCCAGATACTCGTCCAGCAAGTCGTTGACGGTCAGCGCTTCGCGGCGCTTCCGGCGCTCGGCCTGAGGGTCTTTGCCCGCCCTCACCTCAGCGGCCAAATTCTTGGCCAGTTGCCGGGCCTCGTCTAAGGTAAGCATTTTTGCCGATTTTCCGAGTGTGTAGCGGCGGGTTTTGTTGTGCTGATTCCGGTACTGGAAAACGAAGGTTTTTGTTCCCGCTGGATAGACGGCTACGCCAAGACCAGCAACGGCGCGGCTTCCCTCGTCCCATATGAAATACTTGGCGGCTTTTGGCTCCAGATTTCTGATAAGGTTCTTTGTCAGTTTTGGCATTGCAAACACCTGATTTTAGGTAAGCATATGGTAAGCATGGAAGCGCCAAAACCGGGTAATTTCCGGTTTGACCTCAGCACTGATAGTAAACCTTATCTATATGAAAATAAAGGGAAAAGTATAGAATAGTCGAT
The DNA here is from genome assembly GCA_050486405.1 of Marinimicrobium sp. Lineage (GTDB taxonomy): Bacteria > Pseudomonadota > Gammaproteobacteria > Pseudomonadales > Cellvibrionaceae > JBJHDF01. The sequence goes on from JBJHDF010000004.1 coordinate 147,979, forward strand.
TTAGGTAAGCATGGGAAAAGGGGTTGTTCAAGCACTCATAATGCTGGGGTCGGCGGTTCAAGTCCGCCCCTTGCTACCATACTCTGCGGGGTTGTCGGGTCCAGGCCCGGCGACCCCGATCTCCAGCCAACGCAGATCCTCCGGGCGGTCGATATCCCGCAGTGGTTCTCCCTGATACAGCCGCCAGCCCAGGGCCGCGATGCGTGCCAGGGTGATCCGCGCCACTTGGGGGCCGCCCCAGGGAATGTCGCGGAAGAGACGCTCATCCGTGCGGGTCAGGCCCAGCAGGGCGTAGCCGCCGTCGACGGCCGGGTAGAGCGCCACCTCGACGCCCTCCAGCGCCCGGGCAGCCCGGCGCAGCAGGTCGGCGGACATCTCCACGCAATCCGTGCCCACCAGCAGCACCCGGGGCGACTCCACCAACGCCCGGCGGGCGGCGCGGGCCATGCGCTGGCCCAGATCCCCCGGACCCTGGTCGCTCACGATCAGACTTGGCGGCAGGGACACCCCTCCCCAGGCTTCGCTGCCCGGCGCGGGGGTGGCGCAGAGTTCCACCGGCCCCAGATCGGCCTGCAGCGCCGCATCCAGGGTGCGCTGCAACAGGCGGGCGGCCAGAGCCGCTGCACCTGTTTCGCCCAGGGCCGGCACCAGGCGGGTTTTGGCCAGGCCCGGCAGTGGCGCCTTGGCAAAGACAATAACCCGCGTCGACTCTGTCACTGTTCGTACCTGCGCGCCAGCGCCGCCGGATCGGTCCCGCGCCAGTAGGCCAGACGCAGACGCCACATCAGCAGTATGGTGCGCCAGGTGCCGCGCCGGTCCCACCGGCGACCAGAGGTGGTAATGCGCTGACGCAGGCACAGGGGGCGGGACAGACGCTTCAGGCGCCTGCTGATTTCGATATCCTCCATCAATGGCTGGTCGGGAAAGCCACCCACCTGCCGGAAGGCCTCGCAGGTCATAAACAAGCCCTGATCGCCGGTGGCGATTCCGGTCAGGCAGGAGCGCCGGTTCATCAGCCAGGCGGTGGGCTTGAGCCAGAAGGAACGGCCGTCGATGCGCACATCAAAGCGCCCCCAGACCCGCTTGCCCCCGGCCAGGCCGTCCCCGATCGCCGCCGGGGCCGCTTCCGGCAGCCGGCTGTCGGCGTGCAGAAACAGCAAAACCTCACCCCGGGCACGGCTGGCGCCGGCATTCATCTGCCGCGCCCGTCCCACCGGTGCGTCTATCACGGTATAGCCGGCCTCGCGTGCCAGCTCGGCGCTGCGGTCGTCACTGCCGCCGTCCACCAGTATCACCTCCACAGTGGGACTGCTTTGCAGAGGCGACAGGTGTGCCAACAGCCCCGGCAGTTGTGCTGCCTCGTTGCGCATGGGCACAACGATGGAGAGGCGGATTTGGCTCGGGGCCTCCGGCATGGGCTTACTCCTGCCCGCGACCGGACCCGCCCCGGCGCCAGCGATGGTAGCGCTCTACCCAGCGCAGCAGCGCTTGCGGAGCCTGGGCTTTTTTCCATTCCCCGGCGGCGTACTTGTTGGCCTCCGCCATTGTCGGGTAGGCGTGGATGGTGCCGAGTATCTTGTTCAGCCCCAGACCGTAACGCATGGCGAGCACAAATTCCGCCAGCAGATCGCCGGCCCCGACGCCAACGATGGTCACCCCCAGAATCCGGTCCTTACCCGGCGGGGTGAGCACTTTGACAAAGCCCTCGGTGGTGCTGTCGGCGATGGCGCGGTCCAGATCGCGCAGTTCGAAGCGCGTCACTTCAAAGGCGACACCCTGTTCCCGGGCCTCGCTTTCGTTGAGGCCCACCCGGGCGATCTCCGGGTCGATAAAGGTGGTGCGCGGAATCACCGAGCAGTCCACCCGAAAACGTTTGAACTGGCCAAACAGCGCGTTTACCGATGCGTACCAGGCCATATGGGCGGCGGTGTGAGTGAACTGGTAGGGGCCGGCCACATCACCCACGGCGTAAATATTGGGGTAGAGAGTTTCCAGATAGTCGTTGGTGACGATCGTGCGCTCGGTGGCAATGCCCAGTTCCTCCAACCCGTAGCCGCTCAGGCGCGGCTGCCGGCCGACGGCGCACAGCAGCGCATCAAACCCGACCCGGGCTTCGGCACCGCTGCCGTCCTGTCCGGGCGCTTCCAGCACCAGTTGTTTACTCTGCCCCTGCTGCTCACAGCGCAGGGGCCGGTGACCCAGCAGCAATTCGACACCGTCCGCCGCCAGGCTGCGCGCCGCCAGTTCCGACACCTCGTCGTCTTCCCGGGCGAGCAATCGATCAGCCATCTCCACCAGCGTGACGCGGGAACCGAGCCGGGCAAAACACTGGGCCAGTTCGCAGCCGATGGGGCCGCCGCCGAGCACCAGCAGCCGCTCCGGTGGCGCGTCCAGTTTGGCGAACTCATCCCAGAGGGTATCACTGGTCACGTAACCCACCTGTTCCAATCCTGGCAGCGGCGGCACCACCGGTTGAGCACCGGTAGCAATCACAATACTGCGTGCAGTCAGGCGCCGACTGTCGCCATCGTTCAGCGCCACCTCCACCGTCCAGGGATCAACCAGGCGAGCGTACCCCTGCAGTACTTCCACCCCCAGCCCCGTATAGCGCTCAACACTATCGTGGGGCTCAACCTCGGCGATCACGCGTTTTACCCGGGCCATCACCTCCCGGAAGCTGAACCGGGGTGGTTGCGCGCGCAGACCGTAGCGCTCGGCGTAAGCCATCTGATGCGCCACCCTGGCACTTTTGATCAGTGCCTTGCTGGGCACGCAGCCATAGTTGAGACAGTCGCCGCCCATTTTGTGGCTTTCGATCAGCGTGACCCGGGCTTTTACCGTGGCGGCAATATAGGCCGACACCAGTCCCCCGGCACCGGCGCCAATGACGATCATATTGCGGTCGAACGTTTTCGGGCGCCGCCATTTTTTATAAACCCGACGACGCTGCACCAGACGCACAAGACCCCGGGCCACCCAGGGGAAAATGCCGAGCAGGACAAACGAAAGAATCAGCGTCGGTGACAGTATGCCGGACACGCTTTCCAGCGAGGCCAGTTGAGTACCGGCATTGATGTACACCGCCGTACCGGCCAGCATGCCCACCTGGCTGACCCAATAGAAGGTCCAGGTTTTGATGGGTGTCAAACCCATCACCAGATTGATGACAAAAAACGGAAAGGCCGGCACCAGGCGCAGGGTGAACAGGTAGAAAGCGCCGTCGCGCTCAATACCGGCGTTGATCGCTTTCAGCCGGTCGGCAAAGCGGCCTTGCACCGTATCGCGCAACAGAAAGCGCGCCACCAGAAACGCCAGGGTGGCGCCGATACTGGACGCAAAAGACACCAGCAGCACGCCCTGCCAGAAACCGAACAGCGCGCCCGCCGCCAGGGTCATGATGGTGGCGCCCGGCAGCGACAGGGCGGTAACGGCGATGTAAAAGGCAAGAAACGCCAGTGGAATCAGTAAGGGGTAGGCCGCCAACCACTGGGAAAACCTATGTTGACTCGCCTGCAGACTTTCCAGCGTCAGATACTGATTCAGATCAAGCGCGAAAAAGAGCAACACAGCAGCAGCGAGCGCGACCAGCAGTAACCATTTTTTCATTGTCATGACCCTGTCAGCTCGGCTACAACCAGTCGTTTGAGGTTCGCAATCATTACACGGGAGTCGGTGGCAGGCCGATATCGTCTCGCGTATAGTAAGTTAATATCGGGTTCTCGTCACCAACCCACACTCGGTTCCGAGCTAGTCGGTTCCGGACTAGCGCCGGGTTGATACTCGAGAGTCCACCCATAGGTTCCATCCAGGAGGTATTTATGAACCAGCGCGAAGCCAAACACAACGTCAACCCCGACAAAGGCTACATCGCCCTGTTGGGCTGGTCCCTGAACGCCGTGGAGGCCGCCGACCGTTTTGATCGGCGCTATATCGTGGTGGCCCCGGACTGGGCTGAGGAATACTGCCAGAAGCACGACATCCCCTACCTGCCGTGGAACTTCGAGCGCCTCAATGATCGCTCCATGGAGATTGCCGAGACGCTGAAGGACATGGGCGTAGATGTGGCCATTCCCCTGTTCGAGGAAACCGTGGAGTGGGCCGGCGCCATCAACTCCGTGCTGCTCGACAACCCACGCCTGTTTGGTCAGGCGCTGTTGCTGCGCGATAAATCCCTGATGAAACGCCGCGCGCAACTGGGCGGCATTCGCGTGGGCATTTTCGAAGAGGCGCACGACAAGGAAGACGTGGTGCGTTTTCTCAAGCGCGTCAACCAGACGCTGCTGAAACTCGACGGTGACCCCAATGACCCCATTCATCTCAAGGCCTTTGACAAAGCCGGCTGTCTGGGCCACCGGGTGATCCGCACACCCGACGAAGTGGATACCATTCCCGACGAGGAATTTCCGGTGTTGATGGAATCTCACCTGGACGGCTGGGAGTTTGCCGTCGAGGCCTGGATTCACAACGGCAAGATCTGTTTTCTCAACATATCCGAATATGTCACTCTCGGCTACTCGGTGTTTGTCCCCGCCTCACCGGAGCTGGAAAAATACCGGCCAAAAATCCGCGAACAGATCGAAAAGCTGATCAAGACTTTCGATATTGATTTCGGCTTTGTGCACCCCGAGTATTTCGTCACCAGTGACGGCGAAATGTACTTTGGCGAAGTCGCCTATCGGCCGCCGGGCTTCAAGGTGTTTGAACTGCTGGAGCGCGCCTACGGCTTCAACGCCTATCAGGCGTTGATACTGTCCTTTGACCCCAAAACCACAGAAGAGGAAATCAATAACTTCTTCCCCCGGGAAGTGGTCGACGCCAGAGGACACGCCGGCTGCTTCGGTGTCTACCCACGCCGCCGCGTGGTCAGCCGACTGGAAATTCCGGAGGAAACGGAAAGCCACGAGTACTTTGAATCCCACGAGCTGACACCGCCCGTGGAGGAAACCGTCACCAAGCGCACCGCCTTTGGCACCCACTGGGGCCTGGTGTATTTCTTCGGCGACGACCCGCACGAGATTCGCGATCTGCTCAAGCGTCAGGAAGAGCTGGATTTCTATGTATAATGGAACAGAGTTCCATTGATTCGGGCCACAGGCCCCGCAACCGCCTGACAGGGGGAGCGCTTGCAATCCGATCCGGATAACGGCACAGAGCAGCAGCGGACACTGGACAACCTGGCCCACCGACTCGACGATGCCGTGGCCGCGCTGGCACAGACCCGCGACTTCGCCAAGGTCACCAAAATACGACGGGTGTTTGACAGTGCGCGGCGCCTGCTGCTGCACGAAGGTGGCTGCGCCGCGCTCGAAACGCGGGCCCAGGCGCTTGAGGAGGCCGGCGTCTTTTACGGCACCGATTGGGCGCAGCCGCAAATCCTGCTGCCGCGCCTGAGCAAGGGCGCGCTGACCAGCGCCGATGCGGACACCGTAGTAATTGAAGCCATCAGTCAGCTGCGCCTGTTGGCCGTGGCGCTGGGCAACTACCGCCATCCATCAGTGTCCAGTGAGCAGGCCCACCATTTTCTCACCCAGGTCCTTGCCATCAATCTCAGCCTGCTGTTCAACCCGCCCGGCGAAGCCGAGCGCCAGCGTCAGGGCCGGCTGGCCCTGGTGCCACAACAACTGTTGCGGCATCTGGCCGAACGCATCGGCTACGAATATGTGATCGATCAGTTGATTGGGGAGATCTGGCGCATTCTGCAGCAGCGCCCCATACAGGTGGACAGCGTCAAGCAGATGATCACCCAGATCGCCGTCTGCCAACTCAACCCGGATATCGATCTGGGCGCCAGTGGCAAGGGCGCCGACCGCCTGATCAGCAGCCTCTACGGCACCACCCGGGCCTGTCGCGAAGACCCGGGCATAGACGTGTATCAGGAGCGTCTGAACGCCATGGACAGCGGCGCCCTGCAATACGAGGCCACCGGTTTTGCCCGGGCCATGCACGACACCGGGCTGGTATCGCCCTACCACGCGGTATTGCTGCGCCACCTGCTCGACCGGGGCGAACACCTGCTGTCCGAGGCGCTGGGGCTATCCAGCACCGGGCGCGATTGCCTGCTGTGCTACGGTGGACTGGTGCAGGCGCTAATCCGCGAAGCGGTGCACCCGGCCACCGCCCAGGCCGTATACGGCCTGGCGCTGCTGCTGGAAAGGGGCATCCTCTACCATCCAGCCGTGGCGCCGGCACTGTGGCGGCAACTGGCGCTGCCGCTGTCGGAACAGTCGCAGCAGCGCATTCGCCTGTCCTTCGGCGACAGCCTGCCGGCCAGCGTCTGGCTGTTGCAGGGCGTGCTGTGCATGCTCGGCCAACCACTGGGTGTCGGCCAGGGCAACAACCCCACCTGCCAGTCCGCCCGGGCCCTGTCCATGTGGGCCTACAACGACCCGGATTACCTGTTGCAGATGGTGGTCTGGGCCGCCCGGGACAACGAGATCATTATTCATTTCGAAGGCCAGGCCCTGTCGTCCCGGGACAGCATCGGCGGCGTGGCCGCCGAACTGCCCATGGATCTGGACCCGGTATCTCTGCTGGTAGTGCCGCATCTGGATCGCATCTATGCGGAAATGGGCCGGCGCTGCGCCGGTCGCGAGGGCGACCCCCATCGCTGGATCAACCCCGAATTCCACGGCTGGTGGTCCGGTCGCGGCTTTCGCATCAACGTTGACGTCAGCAGCGGCCAACTGACCGAACTGGATGATTTTCTGCGCCACTTCTACGCCAGTTACCACCCCTATTACAACGGCAACCAGCCGCTGATCCACCCCCAGCCGGCCGGCATCGCCATCACCGACAGCGCCGCGCGCTTTGTCGGCTGGCACGCCATTACCATACTGCGCGTGATGCTCGATCCAAAGGAGCAGATGCGGGTGTATTTCTACAACCCCAATAACGACAGTGGCCAGAACTGGGGCGATGGCGTGGAAGTCAGCACCGCCGGCAGCGGCGAGCGTTTTGGCGAAGCGTCACTGCCGTTCGAGCAGTTTGCCTCGCGCCTGTACATCTTTCATTACGACCCGCTGGAGCGCGGCGAACTGGCCAACATCAGCGACGATGAACTGCAGCGGGTCAAGGGGTTGATCTATCGCAGTTGGGGCGCCGACCGCGTACCGGCCAGCGAACTGCAGGCCACTGTGGGTCCGCAATAGGCGTCAATCGTTCAAGGCCCCGCCACAACTGCTGCCCTGACCGGCAGTGCAACCGTAGCAGTGATCCGCCACACAGATTTCCTCACCGTTCATATCCTGCTGCAACAGGTTTCGCAAATGGCGTCTTTTCCCGCCGGCGGGCAGCTGCAGCATCTGATTGAAATCGCAGTCGTAGAGGTAGCCCTGCCAGTCGACACTCACCAGAGTGCGGCACATGACGCCGTCGAGATTGTGCGGGGAATAATTGTCCTTGAGCAGTTGCATATAGTCGGCAAACTGGTTTTTGGAGATCAACATACTGCCAAAGCGCTGGATCGGCATATTGGCGAGGGTAAACAATTCGTTGAACACAATACCGAAGTGGCTGTGCAGCTCGCGCTTGTAGTCGGACTCCAGCGCTTTCTGTTCCGGTGGCAGTGTGGGGCCCAGTGGATTGTAAACCAGATTCAGCACCAGGCCGCTGCCGGGCCGGCCATAACCCAGGGCGTTGAGTTTTTGCAGCGCAGCGATGCTTTTGTCGAACACGCCGTTGCCGCGCTGTTTGTCGACGTTGGCCGGGGAATAGCAGGGCATGGAAGCCACCACTTCCACCCGGTGCCGCGCCAGAAACTCCGCCGTGCCCTCGTAGCCCGGCTCCAGCAGAATGGTCAGGTTGCAGCGATCCATGACCCTGACCCCCATAGCGCTGCAGGTTTCCACCAGCTCGCGGAACTGGCCGTGCATTTCCGGCGCGCCGCCGGTGAGATCCAGGGTGGCGATGTTGCGCGCCTCCAGCACCCGGGGAATCAGCGCCACATTGTCCGGGGTCATCATTTCCTTGCGCGTGGGACCGGCGTTGACATGACAGTGGACGCAGGTCTGGTTGCAGAGGTAGCCGAGATTGACCTGCAACGTATCCAGGGGCTTGCGGCGCAACACGGGAAAGTCCGTGGCTTCCAGCAATGGCAGGGTAGCGTGCATGAGGCGGCTCCTGTTTTTCAGTTTACGAGCAGGGGTTACAGGCAGAGGCTGTAGACAGGGGATTCTGCTACAATATCTGTCGCAACTCACACCGCATTCTTGCACCCCGAAACAAAACTGTCGAGGCCATCTCCCTGAAACCTAAAGTCCTGAAACCTAAAGTCCTGAAACCTGAAGTCCTGAAACCCGTTACCCTGTACAGCTCCCAAAACTGTTCCTATTGTGTCGCCGCCAAGACTCTATTGCACCGCAAGGGCGTAACCGCGCTGCAGGAAATCGCCGTGGACCGGGAGCCGTCCCGGCGCGAGGAGATGGTGCGCCGCAGCGGGCGACGCACCGTGCCGCAGATTTTTATCGGCGAACACCATGTGGGCGGCTTCACCGACCTGCTGGCGCTGGAGCGGCAGGGCCAACTGGATGCCCTGCTCGCGCAATCGTAAATTTATCTCATCCTCACCGGGTGATACTCATACTCACAGTAAGCCCCGTTGAGACGACAGACCCGCAGAATGGAATAGAGGGTCTGTGGCACCTGGTAGATCAGATGGCCGACGTCAGTCACAAAGTCATCAAAACCGCAGGCCATGGTGAAATCGGGATAGTACTGACACAGGCGCAGACCGCTCTGGTCGCACTGGCGTCCGGCACCGCAGCGTTCGCTGTACACCAGGGTGCTGCCGGTCAATGAAGGAATATCATTGACCCGGTATTCCACGCGGTAGTCGGCATGGCTGCGCACATTCCAGTAGATTTCAAACAGACCGTCGTCAACGTAGGGGTCGACAATCAGCAATGGGTCGTACTCGTCTTCGGTACTCACCCCGTAGCTGTCGATAAAGTGGAAGGCGCGCAGCTCCGGTTCCGCGAAGGAACCGGGAGGAGGATCCAGTTGCCGCGCTTCGCCGCCACAGGCGGTGACCAAAGCCAGTGCAGAGACAATCAGCAGACATTTGACGGGATTCATGGCAATACTCCTTCAGTCCTGGGCACTTGTCTTTAGACTAATGCCCCCAGACTGAATCCAGCCTGAACAAAAGTTGTCTATCCGTAGACAATCTTCCCGCGCCGCAGTTGCGCTGCGGCCAGCAGCCAGGCCAGTACTGCCAGTGGCGCGGCAGTGAGCCAGACTTGCAGCAGGGCCAGCGACGGCAGCTCGCCGCCCAGCAGCAGCTCGCGGATGCCCACCTGCTGGGCCAGCACCGGCACCCAGTAGAACCAGTCGGCCGGCACGCCCGGGCTGAACATGGTGAAGAAAAAGGGAACCAGCGGCAGCAGGGTCATCAGGCCGATATAGGTCTGGGCGTCCTTGAAGGAGCGGGCGAAAATCGCCACCAGCAGTTGCAGGCTCACCGCCATCAGCACGATGGGCAGGGTTATGGCGACTATGCCCAGATGCTGGCCCCAGCCCACGTCCACGCGCAGGCCCAGTTGATTGAAGGGAATAAGCGCCATACACAGGCCCAATCCCACCAGTAACAGCCCCACCACCAGTAAGGTCAGCAACACACAGGTGAGCCACTTGCCCAGCATCAGCGCCGGGGACGAGGCCGGGGTGATCAGCAGCGATTCCAGGGAACGGCGCTCGCGCTCGCCGGCGGTCATGTCGGCGGAAAAACCGACGCTGCCGATAAACGCGCTCATCAGGATAAACATGGGCACGGCGCCGAGCAGAAAGCCGGCCATGCGGCGGTCGCTGGCGACATTGCTCTCGCGCAGCACCACCGGCTGCACCAGTTCCGGGCTGACGCCTCGCGCCAGGATGCGCAGGCTCGCCTCCTGGCGGCTCCAGGCGTTGATCTGCTGGCGGACAAAATGCAGGCTGCCGTGCACCGAGGGATTGGCGGCGTCGTACACCAGCCAGAGAGTGGCGGAACGGAACCCGGCGTACTCGGCGGCGGCGGCCTCGGGCACGATCAGGCCGTATTCGATCTCGCGATTTTCCACGGCGGCGTAGATATCCTCGCGGCTCTCGTCCAACTCCACCCCCTGCTCGCGCAGCCAGTTCATCAGTTGCGGCAGATGTTCGGCGCCGGCCACCGCCAGCCGGGTGTCGCCGCCGGTGCCGCTCTGCCCCATATGGATGGCAAACAGGGAACTGCCGGCAAAGGCGAGAATGAAATACACCGGCATCAGAAACGCCAGACGCAGGGAGCGCTTGTCGCGCAGGGCGTCCAGCACCTCCTTGCGCCAGACGGTGAGCACGGTGTGCCAGCGGGAATCAGCCACGGGCCACCTCCTCCGCTCCGGTCAGTTTCACGAAAGCGTCCTCCAGATTACTTTCGCCGGCCCGCTCGACAACCTCGGCCACGGTGCCGTCGGCGACAATGCGCCCCCGGGCGATCAGGATCACCCGATCGCACAGGTTGTTGACTTCGTGCATCAGGTGACTGGAAAAGAGCACGCAGCGACCCCGGTCACGCAGGGTGAGCAACAGCTTGCGCACCGCCCGGGTGGTGATCACATCCAGGCCATTGGTGGGCTCATCCAGCAGGATATGGGACGGCTGGTGGACTATGGCCCGGGCCAGGGCGGTTTTCATGCGCTCGCCCAGGGAAAAGCCCTCGGCCCGGCGTTCGGCGATGCCGGCCATGCCCAGCAGATCGATCAGCTCGTCGCTGTGCCGCTGCAGGTCGGCCTCGGCCATACCGTGCAGGCGGCCGAAATAGGCGATGTTCTCGCGGGCGGTGAGACGCCGGTAGAGACCGGTGTCGTCCGGCAGCACCCCCAGGCGGCGGCGCGCGGCGTTGGCCCGGGTCCGCACGTCCAGACCGTCCACCCGGATACTGCCGGCACTGGGCTCCAACAGGCCGTAGATCAGGCGCATCAGGGTGGTCTTGCCGGCGCCGTTGAGTCCCAGCAGGCCGACGATCTGGCCGTTGGGCAGTTCCAGATTCACGTCCTGCAGGGCCTGGACCAGGCCGCTGCGGGCGGTGCCGAAGTGCTTGCTGAGGTTCTGTATTTCAATCACGGTGCCGCGTCCTCCGGCTCGGTGCCCATATCCCGCAAGGGGGGCAGCGGGGCTATGGCCTGGATGCAGGTGGTATCCAGGTCGCGGTGATGTCCGGCGTCGACAAAGCGCTCAATCAGGCGCCGGGCGCAGCCGTGGTAGGTGACGCCGTGGTGGGCGCCCGGCGCCACCAGGTGCAGGCCGTTGTCCAGGCCGGCGGCCATCTGCTCACCCCAGCGCGGCGGCGTCACCGGGTCCAGATCGCCGGACAGCAACAGCGCCGGCACCGGGCTGGTCACCGGCCGGTAGTACTCCTCCGCCATGGGCACCACCGGCCAGAAATCACAGATTTGTGTAAAGACGTCGGTCAGCTCCAGCCCCAGTAGAGGTTGCGACTGTTCCAACCCCAACTGCCGGACCAGGGAAAAATCCTCGGCGCAGACCACGCTGTAGTGCAGGGCCAGGTTGATGCCCAGTTGGGCCTGCTGACCTTCTGCCAGCAGCCATAGCACCGCCAGGGTGCTGTAGTCCCCCTCGTAGGCGCGGGCCACGGCCACCGGCAACATCCGGGACAGTTCGCGGCTGTAGAGCACCATGCGCAGCAGGCCGACAAACGCCTGATCGCTGAGTTGCACCTGGGTTTCCCGGCCACTGCGCGGGTGCGCCAGGGTGACGGACACCGGCTCCCCGGCCAGGCGCCGGACCACCGCCTCGGCCCGGGGCAGCAGCGGCCCCTGGGTCCCGGCGCACCAGGCATCGGCGGTGCAGTGCTCGTGCAACAGTTCCAGGGCACGGCCGGCGTCCTCGCCGCTGTGCCAGGGCAGTGCCAGGGCTACCGGCGCGGCGCCGTCGAGCACCACACTGCGTACGCTGTCGCCGTGGCGGCGCAGCATCTCCGTGGCCAGGCGGGTGCCGTAAGAGATACCCCAGAGATTGATCTTGTCGTAACCCAATGCCCGGCGCACCCAGTCCAGATCGTCCGCCGCCTGCACCGTGGTAAACAGCGTCGCCGGGTGCTCCAGAGCTGCAGCGCAGTCAGCCAACGCTTCCAGCCAAGGGGCCAGATCCAGTAACAAGTCCAACCCTGGGCTACGCAACTCATCCAGATCACACGCCAGGGGCGCGGATTGACCGGTGCCGCGCTGGTCCACAAACACCAGATCCCGGGAGCGGCGGATATCGCCGAAAAAGTGCAGCAGCGTCTCTGCCTGCTCCACCGCCGCCTGTCCGGGGCCACCCACCAGCACGAACAAAGGGTCCGGTTCCGGCGCCGGGGCAATGGCCGGCAGCAACAATACATTCAGGGAGATCTGCTCGCCGTCGGGGTCATTCGGGTCAAGCGGCACCGGCAGGGTACCGCAGCGGGCACCGCTGACCAGCGGTGGCTTGCCCGTTTCGGCAAAGCCGGGGCACAGGTCCAGCACCTGCTCCACAGCGTTACCCCGGGCGCTGCCGCCCCCGGGGTCGCAACCGACAATCAGGGCCAGGGCCAGGGAGAGAACCAGTCTCTGCAACGGAATGCTCACAGTCATGATCCCGCTCAGGCCGGCACGGTGCGCTCGGCGGCCCAGTGGCGCAACTGCTGGATCTGCTCGGCCATCACCACCGACAGGGGGCTGGTGTCGTTGATCTCGCGCAGCAACTGCTCGGTGTTCATGGCGCCACCCTGGGCGGCGGCGCTGTAACAGGCGGCGACCACCGCCTGTTCGATCTCAGCGCCGGAGAAACCCTCGCTGGCGGCGCTGAGCTGTTCCAGGTCGAACTCCGCCGGGTCCAGACCCCGCTTTTTCAGGTGGATATCGAAAATGATGCGGCGCACCGGCTCGTCGGGGAAGTCGACAAAGAAGATTTCATCCAGGCGGCCCTTGCGGATCAGCTCCGGCGGCAGGCGGCTGATGTCGTTGCTGGTGGCGGTGAGGAACACCCGGTTCTTGCGCTCGGCCATCCAGGTCAGCAGAGTGCCCAGCACCCGCTGGGAGGTGCCACCGTCGTTGTCGCTGCGCGACATGGCCTTTTCGATCTCGTCCATCCAGAGCACGCAGGGCGCCATGGCATCGGCCATTTTCAGGGCCTCGCGCAGGTTGCGTTCGGTTTCGCCGTGGTACTTGTTGTACAGGGCGCCCATGTCCAAGCGCAGCAGGGGCAGCCCCCAGGTGCCGGCCACCGCCTTGGCGGCCAGGCTCTTGCCGCCACCCTGCACCCCCAGCAGCATGATGCCCCGGGGCGGGTCCAGATTGCCGTTGCCCTCGGCGATAAAGGCCGCCTTGCGGGCATTGAGCCAGCGCTTGAGGTTGGCCAGACCGCCCACCTGGGAAAAGTCGGCGGTTTCGTATTCGAAGCTCATCACCCCTTCCATGTCCAGCAACTCGAACTTGGCCTTGTTCACCGCCGGGATGTCCGCCTCGGTGATGGCGCCGTCCTGCCAGATGGCAATGCGCACCAGCCGGCGCACGTCGCTGACGCTCAGGCCCTGGAGGTTGGCCACCAGCTTGCGCAGGGTGACGTTGTCGGTCTTCACCCGGACATTGCTGTTGCGGTCGGACCAGTTTTTCGCCTCCTCGCGGATGATGGCCATGATGCGCTCGTCGCTGGGCAGCGACAGGCTGAAGGTAGCGCTGTAGCGCAGCAGTTCCGGCGGCAATTTCAGCTTGTGGCTGAGAAACACCAGGGTATGGGGCACCGCCAGGTGATTGAGGGCGATGTCCTTGATCAGCCGCACCAGTTGCGGCTGATCGAGAAAGGGGTGCATGTCGCACAGGGCGAACAGGCCCGCCTCGGCCCGGGCCTTGATGTGCATGAGCACCTCCCCGGGTTCGCTGTGGGTCGTGCCCTGCGGCACCAGTTGGGGGCCGAAGCCAATACGGGCCAGGCCGTCGGTGACGGACCAGCGCTGCAGGTCCTTGCCCTGCTGCCGGGCGGTACGCAGCAGCATATCCAGGGCCTTTTTCTCCTCGTGGGTCTCGATGACCACCAGAGGGATGCGCGAATCCAGTATCAGCTTCAGATCGTTGGCATTGTCCATGCTTGCATTTTCTCCGTTCTTGCCTTAGAAGGTAGGAACGCGCCATGATAGCAGACTCGATTCGCGCCCTGTCAGGAGGACTTGATGCAAGGCTGCGCCGCCACCCGGCAAACCAGCAGAAACCCCCGATTCGGTGCAAAGCTCAGGAGGGGGATTCTGCTCGTATACCTATTGGCCTGGGGCGCCACCGCTGAGACGCGCCCGCTAATTGTCTTCTCCTGCTGGGTTCCCCCGCAGTTCACCGCCTACGGCGAAATGGAAGTCCTCTATCGGGACGCCTTCGACGCCCTGGGCTATGACTTCCAGATGCAGCACAGACCCAGCCAACGCTCCCTGCAGGAAGCCGTGCACGGTGTTACCGACGGCGAGTGCATTCGCACCGGCAATGTGCTGACGCGCAGTGAAGACTTCGAACTGATTCGGGTGGACGCTCTGCTGGTGACTGCGGACCTGGAAGCCTGGGGCACCGAAAAGCCTGAGGAGTCAACCCGGTTCAGTTCCATGGCTGACCTGGCCCAGGGCGATTATCGCATCGGCTACCCCAGGGGCGCCGAAGCCGTGCCGGAACTGATCGCCCGATTTCAAGTGGAGAACACTCACCCGGTGGCTAACCCCGAGGTGGGACTGCGCATGCTGGCCGCCGGGCGGCTGGACTTTTACGTGGACACCGGCCCTGTTATTCGTATGACACTGCGAGAGATGGATTTGCCCGTGCCGCTTTACGCCGTTGGCAAACTGATGCCGCTGGAAGGTTATCCCTACCTGAACCGCCGTCACCAGCATCTGCTGCCGGATCTGGCCAGGGAACTGCGCGCGCGCCTGTCACCGGAGGGGCTCAGTCAGCACTGAGGCACCCTTTTCTGCTAGACTGGGGCCATGACCCGCACCCGACTCTCCCCGCTTGACCAACTCGTTGCGCAGTTTGATCGCGCCCTGCGCACCTGTACCGGCGTCGATCGCGCCGAAGCCCGGCGCCCCTCGCCAGCCCAGGGCATGCCAGAGGCTGAACTCAGCGCCCGGGAGACGCGACACGCCGCTGGCCTGATGCGCGTCAACCACTCGGGGGAGGTATGCGCCCAAGCCCTTTATCAGGGTCAGGCGCTCACCGCCAGACTGCCCACCGTGCGCCGGGAAATGGAGGAGGCCGCCGCTGAGGAGGTCGATCATCTGGTCTGGTGCGAGCAGCGGCTGGAAGCGTTGGGCAGCCACACCAGCTATCTCAACCCCTTGTGGTATGGCCTGTCGTTTGCTCTGGGCGCCGGCGCGGGATTGATCGGCGACCGGGTGAGCCTGGGCTTTGTGGCCGCCACCGAGCAGCAGGTGTGCAGGCACCTGGAGGGTCATCTGGCCAGCCTGCCGGAGCAGGACTTGCCCAGCCGCGCCGTGGTAGGTCAGATGCTGGAGGATGAGGCCAAACACGCCGACACGGCCCTGGCGGCCGGTGGTCTGGATTTTCCGGCGCCGGTAAAAGCCGCCATGACGCTGGTGTCAAGGGCCATGACCGCCACCAGCTATCGTCTATAACTAACCGCCCAATATTTCATCCCTGAAATATTGGGCGGTCGCCTATGAAATCCTGGCGCAACTGCGCGGAGTTGCTTGAATTTCATAGGCTCGCGCCCGGGCTTCGCCCGGCGGGCAGCAGAGCCCGCCCCGCGAGCGAAGCGAGTGCTTTGGGCGCATCCATGTGCTGCGGGTTACCGCTCTGCTGGCGCGATCAGGTGTTCTCGATTTGATAATCGTGGGTGATCTCCACTCCCGCGGCCTCCAGCATGATGGAGGCTGAACAGTATTTGGTGGCGGACAGTTCCACTGCGCGCTTCACCTGACTTTCCTTGAGTTCCCGGCCCGATACCACAAAATGCAGGTGTATCCGGGTAAATGGCGATGGCACGCCCTCGGCCCGCTCGGCGCTCAATTCCACGCGGCAATCGGCCACCTGCTGGCGGGCCTTGCCGAGAATACTCATGACGTCAAAGGCGGAGCAGCCACCCAGGCCCAGCAGCAGCATCTCCATGGGCCGCACCCCGGTGTTGCGCCCGCCGTGATCTGGCGGGCCGTCCATCACCACCGAGTGCCCACTGCCGGATTCACCGAGAAACTGGGCGCCATCCACCCACTTGACTGTTGCCTTCATGCTGACCTCTTGTACCAATAACCAATTCCGGAGAATCCGGACAACTTTTTCGCCGTGGCGCTGTCCCACAAAACGGCCGCCAGCTTATCACAGGGCGTCGCAAAGTGGACATTGTCGCAATTTCCCGCTGCAAATGCGGCCATTTACCAACTTTTAGTAGACAACAGAATTCTCCGGGCTTATAACTGCAACATCACAGCAGCGCCTCAACCCCGCGACACTCCGGGGCTTTCTTGTTGAGACAAATAATACGGAAAGGAGTTGAACCTTGGTCGCCGTCTCATTGACACCACAATTGAAAAACGTGGATGAGTTTCTCAGCCACTGCCACCGCCGCCGCTATCCGGCCAAAAGCACCATCATCTACGCCGGAGACAAAAGTGACTCGCTCTACTACATAGTACGTGGCTCGGTCACCGTGTTGATCGAGGACGACGAAGGCCGCGAGATGATCGTCGCCTACCTGAACGACGGCGACTTTTTCGGTGAAATGGGTCTGTTTGATGCCCAGGACTCCCGCAGCGCCTGGGTGCGGGCCAAGTCCGAGTGCGAGGTGGCGGAAATCAGCTATGGCAAGTTCCAGGAGCTGTCCACCAGCCACCCGGAATTCCTCTTCGCCCTGAGCACCCAGATGGCCCAGCGCCTGCGCAACACCACCCGCAAGGTGGGCGACCTGGCGTTCCTCGATGTCACCGGACGCGTGGCCCGTACCCTGCTGGACCTGAGCAAGGAGCCGGACGCCATGACCCATCCGGACGGCATGCAGATCAAGATCACCCGCCAGGAGATCGGTCGCATCGTCGGCTGCTCCCGGGAGATGGTGGGACGGGTACTGAAAACCCTGGAAGAACAGGGGTTGGTGGCAGTCAAGGGCAAGACAATGGTAGTCTACGGCACCCGTTGAAACGCACTGTAGCCGCCCTTGTCCGCAAAACTGTTACTCACCACCAACCGCAACGCCCCAGGCAGTGCCCTGGAACACGAGCTGGAACGTGAATCCTTCAATCTCTGCCTGCCGGAGCCAGATACCGACTGGGCGAATCCGGCCAGCGTGGCCCAGTGCCTCGCCCGGCACAAACCCGATGTGGTGATCAACTGCCTGGGCTGGGCCAATCGTCCGGATGAAGCCCAGCGCTCGCTGCTTACCCAGGCGGCGGAAAATCTCGCCCACCACTGTGGCGGCACCCCTCTGATTCACCTCTCCAGCTATCGGGTCTTTGGCGGCGACAATAAGAGCAGCCACAGCGAGCGGGATCCCACCGGCCCCAACAGTGAGGCCGGTGTGGCCTTTCTGGCGGCGGAGCAGGCCCTGGCGTCCTCCCTGGACAAGTGGCTGGCGCTGCGCCTGAGCTGGGTGGTGAGCAGCTACGAAGACAATCTGCTGACCCGGCTGCTCTCGGATCTGGCGGAAAGCCGGCCGCTGCGACTCAACAAGCGCCTGCGGGGCGCCCCCACCCCGCTATCGGATGTGGCCCGGGTGGTAGTGGCCATTGTCAAGCAAGTGACCTGCGGCGCGGAAAACTGGGGCGTGCTGCAGTACTGCAGTAGCGACGCCTGCAACCAGGCGGAGTTTGGCCGCCAACTGCTGGCCACGCTACAGCAGCAGGACCTGCTCTCCTCGGAGCCGGAGGTGGACGAGGTGGACGAGATGGATGAGGGAGAGCCGGTCAGCGCGGTGCTGAGCATTAGGCGCTGCCGGGACTGTTTCGGCGTCCAGCCCCGGAGCTGGCGGCCCAGCCTGCTGCCCATGATCAAGCAGTGGCTGCACAACAACCCCGGAGCCAGGTTTTAGTAACCCGGCAATAACAGGCAATTGCTCCTGCATTGCCTGCAGAGCCTGCCCCGCGAGCGAAGCGAGTGCATTGGGCATACATGCCATCCTTGGCAATAAACATTGCCGGGTTACTGCGGCGCACGGATGCGCCGCCGCCGGGCGAAGCCCGGTCGCAAGCCCTCGAAATGTCAGGAATTCCGCGTAATTCCGCCAGCATTTCAAGGGCGCCAATTAAATAGATCAGGACGATATATTTAATTGTTAGGTTAAGAGACGCGCTGGAACACCAAACAGGCGTTGGTGCCGCCAAAGCCGAAGCTGTTGGACATGACCCGATTCAGAGTCACTCCGTCGCGCCGCTCCAGCACAATGGGTACGCTGGCCGCTTCCGGGTCCAGCTCTTCGATATTGGCCGAGGCACAGATAAAGTCGTTTGCCATCATCAGCAGGCAGTAGATGGCCTCCTGGACCCCCGTGGCACCCAGGGAGTGGCCGGCCAGGGACTTGGTGGAGCTGATGGCGGGAATCTTGTCGCCGAAGGTGGCACGCACCGCCTTGAGCTCGGCCAGATCACCCACAGGCGTGCTGGTGCCGTGGGAGTTGATGTAGTCGACATCGCCTTCCACCGTGGCCAGCGCCTGCCGCATGCAGCGAATGGCGCCTTCGCCGGAGGGAGCCACCATGTCGTAACCGTCGGAGTTGGCGCCGTAACCCACCACTTCACCGTAGATTTTTGCACCACGTGCCTTGGCGTGCTCCAGTTCCTCTAGCACCAGACAACCACCGCCACCGGCGATGACAAAGCCGTCGCGGGCCGCGTCATAGGCCCGGGATGCCTTGTCCGGCGTCTCGTTGTACTTGGTGGAAAGGGCGCCCATGGCGTCGAACAGGCAGGTCTGGGTCCAGTGTTCCTCTTCACCGCCACCGGCGAAGACGATGTCCTGCTTGCCCAGTTGGATCTGCTCCACCGCATTGCCGATACAGTGGGCACTGGTGGCGCAGGCGGAGGAAATGGAATAGTTGATGCCCTTGATCTTGAAGGGAGTGGCCAGACAGGCGGAAGTGGTGCTGCCCATGGTTTGGGTCACCCGGTAAGGCCCGATGCGCTTGAGACCGCGCTCGCGCAGTATATCGGCCGCCTCTACCAGATTATGGGAGGAGGCGCCGCCGGAGCCCATGATGATACCGGTGCGCTCGTTGGAGATCTCCGCCTCGCCCAGCCCGGCGTCCTCAATGGCGCGGGCCATGGAAACATAGGCAAAGGCCGCCGCATCGCCCATAAAGCGCAACACCTTGCGGTCGATGACCTCCTGCAGATCCAGATCGATGGAACCTGCCACATGGCTGCGAAAGCCCAGCTCCTTGTAGACTTCCTGGTACTTGATACCGGAACGCCCGGTACGCAGTGCGTCCAGCACAGTGGCAATATCATTACCCAGGCAGGAAACGATCCCCATCCCGGTAACTACAACGCGCTTCATAGGCTACCTCTTGTCTATTGCTCTGAGCCTGTCTGTTGGATCAAGAAAACGGCAGTCATTATGCCACAGCACTGCCACCCCAGGCGCAGATCGCGTGCTTTCGACAGATGGCTGTCGCATAAGTGCCGCAGTTTCAGAAGTTGTCGGTGTTCTTGAACAGGCCGACCCGCAAGTCCTTAGCGAAATAGATATCCTTGCCATCGACCGACACCCGGCCATCGGCAATACCCATAATCAGCTTGCGCTCGATGACCCGTTTCAGGTTGATATGGTAGGTTATCTGCCGGGCCGTAGGCAGTATCTGGCCGGTGAATTTTACCTCGCCACAGCCAAGGGCACGGCCGCGACCGGGGTTGCCTTTCCAGGCGAGAAAGAAGCCCACCAACTGCCACATGGCGTCCAGACCCAGACAGCCGGGCATCACCGGGTCGCCGGGAAAGTGGCAGTCGAAGAACCACAGGTCCGGGGAGATATCCAGCTCGGCGACAATTTCGCCCTTGTTGAACTCACCGCCCTGCTCGCTGATATGGGCCACCCGGTCCAGCATCAACATATTGGGCACCGGCAACTGGGCGTTGCCCGGGCCAAACAGGCGGCCGTGGCCACATTCCAGCAGTTCATCGCGGCTGTAAGTGCTTTTCTTGTCAAAGGCGGTCATCAATTCGTCTCGGTAGTCTGTCCTTGGTGGCCCCGGTTCCGGGCGCCGGCAAAGGTGGCCATTCTACCCTCTGGCCGGCGCATGTCCAGCACCTATGCGCGCTGTCAGAAGTCGCGGTTGAGGGAAAACTCGGCCATCTGAGCCATGGCGCGGGTGTATATGTTGTCCGGCAGCGCCTCCAGGGCCTTGAGCGCCAGATCCACCTGCTCCCGGGCGGCGGCCAGGGTGTAGTCCAGAGCGCCGGTACTGCCGACTATCTCCAGCACCGGCCGCAGCGCCCCCACATCACCGTTGGTCAGGGCTCCGGCAATCAATGCCCGCTGCTTCTCAGAACCCACCGCCATGGCCCGAATCAGGGGCAGCGTGGGCCGCCCCTCGGCCAGATCATCGCCGGGATTCTTGCCCAGCTCCGCCGCCTCGCCCGAGTAGTCCAGGGCGTCGTCCACCAGCTGGAACGCCATGCCCAGATGCCGCCCAAACCGCCTGAGCGCCTCGCGCTGCCCGGCCGCGCCCGCCAACAGGCCGGCCACCTCGCAGGCGGCAGCGAACAGCACGGCGGTTTTCTTGTCGATCACCGCATAGTAGTCGTCTTCTGTGACATTGGGATTTTTGGCGTTGACCAGTTGCTGCACCTCGCCTTCGGCAATGAGATTGGTGGTGTCGGACAGCACCGCCATGATCTCCATGTCGCCGATCTCCACCATCATCTGGAAGGCCCGGGAGTAGAGAAAGTCACCCACCAGCACACTGGGCGCGTTGCCCCAGCGGGCGTTGGCCGTGGCCCGGCCCCGGCGCAGGCTGGAGGCATCCACCACATCGTCGTGCAACAGGGTGGCGGTATGGATAAATTCGATAATAGCCGCCAAACTCAGGTGATCCCGCCCGGTGTAATCCAGCCCCCGGGCGGTAAGCAGCACCATCAAAGGGCGCAACCGCTTGCCACCGGCTTCCACCAGATACTGGCCAATGTTTTCCACCAGTTCCACATCGGACGACAGCCGCTGAACAATCAACTGATTGACGGCGACAAAATCATCGGCGACGATCTGGTGGAAGGGCAACATGGCAGGGGTATCCGCGACCGCTAAAAAGGCAGGCCATCCTAGGCAGCCCGGTGGGGGCTGTCAAGAACCCCGGGGCCTCAGACCGCTCGCCACAGCCGACCAGCCCGCACTTGGCACAACACCAACAATAAACAGGGCTCCACTATGACCGACCCCAAAATCCTATTCTGGGCCATCACCGTGGCCCTGGGCGGCTTTCTGTTCGGCTTCGACACTGCCTCATCTCCGGGGCCGAACAGGCCATACAGCGCCAATGGGGGCTATCCAACGCCCTGGTGGGGCAAATGGTGGCCATGGCCCTCTACGGCACATCGCCGGCAGCCTTTCCCTACTTTGCCGGACTGCTCGGCGGCGCCCCTATCTTTGCCTTCTTTGTGCTGATGATGGTGCTGCAACTGCTGTTTGTGCGCTACCTGATGCCGGAGACCAAAGGGGTATTGCCGGAAGAACTGGAAGAGAAACTCACCGGCCGGTCCCGCCCCGGCGGGCTCCAATGAAGAGGTCGAGAAAATCGACCAGTTGCTGGTCTTTGCCCTAGGTTTCTATAAAAAACCCGGCCGGAGCCGGGTTTTTTCTGGTCTATCAATGCTTCAGACGGATCACGCCGAACCGGGACCGGACTCGGTGGAACCCAGCCGCACGGCACGATAGCCGCCGCGCTTGCTGTCGTAGAAGAACATCAGGGCAAAGAACAGGGCCACGATCAGAGCCACCGGCGCCACCCAGCGGAAGGCCATGCGGCCGCCGTAGTTGTCAGCGGGTCGCAGCACACTGGTGGCTTCGTCGACCAGTGTCTGCTCCTGCGCCACGCCAGCGGTCTGCAGGGCGCGCAGGGCGTTGCCCGTGAGGCTGCCGTCCAGTTCACCTCGGGTACGATAATGCTCCAGAGCAGCCGCCGTATGATTGATGGCATTGGCAACATCGGGGCCACGGAAACCCAGCTCCGCCAAGGCGTCCAGGTCGCCTGCCACAGCCTCAGCCCGACTTACATAGTGGGGGAAGCGCGCCTCCACCTGCTCCAGAATGGCCACAGTGCGCTGCTCGTCCAGGGCATCGGGCATATAGCCGTCAGCCACCCTGCCCATCTGGCCCATTAGGGTACCAGAAGCGGCCATACCAGCGCCGATCATCAGCACTATGCCCACGGAACCGGCCTTGGGGAAGCGCTCACTCATCAGACCCACCATGGTGGGGAAAAAGAAAGCCACGCCAAAGGCAAAGACGGTGGCGGCAAAGAGCAGTTTGACCATGCCGGTTTCAAACACGGAGAACAGAATCAGTCCCAGGCCAGTCAACACCGCCGCGCAGAACAGCATGCCGGTAGGCGCCAGACGCTCCACAAAGGGCCCGGCGAACAAGCGCAGCACCACCATCCAGCCACTCAACCAGGCGAACACCAGCAGACCGTGCATGCCGGCATTCTGCAGCACGTCCGGAATCCAGCGCATGGGACCCAACTCCAGAGACAGCGTAACCATCTTGATCAGGATCAGCAGAATCACGATGGGGTGAGTCAGTGTGTAGCGCAGGATTTCCGCGACCGGCACACCCGCCTCGGCGGTTTCCGTCTTGGGAAATTTCAACGGCAGGATCATGGCCCCGTAAATCACAATGGGGATGTACATGATGGCGATATGCGTCGTCCAGTGCACTTGCGCAATGGCCGCCCCGAGCAGGGCCCCCACCACCATGCCGCCTGGGAAAAAGGCGTGAAAGTGATTGAGCTTGACGGTTTTGCGATCCGGGTAGAGAGCCGCAGTCAATGGGTTGCCCGCCGCCTCGATCAGGCCGTTGCCGATACCCAGGAAGATGGCGCCGGCGGCCAGCACCATGGGGCCGGTGGGTGTGCCGGCAAAGGGATAGGCTGCCAGCAACAGGGTCACCCCCACCAGGTGGCCGACAAAAGCGCCGGCCGCAGCCGCACGCAGGCCGATCTTTTCCAGAAAGGGAGCGACGGCGATCAGCGACAGCGCCATACCCCAGAGGACGGCGCCACCGATAAAGCCGATATGCGCGTTGGTCAAAACAAACTCGGTTTTCAACTGCCCCAATACCCCACCGAGCACGGCGAAGGAAAAGGCTGTGGGAAAAAGCGCCAGGCAAATCCCGGCAAATAATCTGAATCGATGAACGCCGTTGACGTCCGCAGCTGCAATAGTCATAAGGTGGTCCTCAGTTTTATTGTTAACCCCCGCCCGAGGTGGGCGGGAGGTATTGTTACAAGGGTGTCCAGCGGCCGTCGGCTTCCGACGAACGCAACACCGCATCGATAAAACGCATGCCCGTAACACCGGTTTCTATACCGGGAATCCAGGGCTCAATGGAGTGTTTCTCTCCCTTGCGCCTGGCCACCAGTACATCGGCGACATCGGTGTACAAGTTGGCAAAGGCTTCCAGATAACCCTCGGGGTGGCCGAAGGGGATGCGGATGCCCCGCGCGGTCACCTCGCTGTCGATGATGTCATCGCGGCGGGTAATGCGCTGGTGATGCCCGGCCAGGGGCGTCAGCCACATTTCGTTGGGCTTCTCCTGCGCCCATTCCAGACCGGCCTTGTCACCGAAAATACGAATACGCAGGCCGTTCTCGCAACCCGGCGCCACCTGGCTGCTCCAGAGCATGCCCTTGGCGCCGCCTTCGAAACGCAGCATGGCGTGGACATTGTCGTCCACCTGACGGCCCTCGACAAAGGCGGTCAGATCGGCGCTGACCGACTGCAACTGCAAGCCGCTCATAAAGCTGGCCAGTTGGAAGGCGTGGGTGCCGATATCACCCAGACAGCCGGCCTTGCCGGAGCGGTTGGGATCGGTGCGCCAGGCCGCCTGTTTGTTGTCGGCATCGGCCGGCTGGGTCAGCCACTCCTGGGGGTATTCCACCTGCACCAGACGCACCCGGCCCAGTTCGCCGCGCTCGATCAGCTCGCGGCCATAACGCACCAGTGGGTAACCGCTGTAGTTGTGCGTCAGGGCAAAAAAGGCATCACTGCGGGCGGCAACCTCCCGCAACTCCAGCGCCTCTTCCAGCGTGCGGGTCACCGGCTTGTCGCAGATAACGTTGATGCCCGCCTCCAGCGCCGCCTTGGCCACGGGGAAGTGCATATGGTTCGGCGTGACGATGGACACCGCCTCTATACCGTCGTCCCGCTGGGATTCAGCCTTGAACATCTCTTCATAGGAGCCGTAGGAGCGCTCCGGCGCTATGTGCAAATCATCGGCCGAAGCCTTGGCGTTTTCCGGGTTGGAGGACAGGGCCCCGGCCACCAGTTGGTAGCGATCGTCGATGCGGGCAGCAATGCGGTGCACGGCGCCGATAAAGGCGCCACGACCGCCACCCACCATACCCAGGCGAATGCGCGGCTCAGCCATCAGGCACCTCCTTTCAGGCCGAGAATACGGCGGTTGGCTTCGTGGTCGGTTCCACCCGAGGCGAAGTCGTCAAAGGCCTTCTCGGTAACCCGAATGATGTGTTCGTTGACGAATTTGACGCCCTCCTCGGCACCGGCCTCGGGGTGCTTGAGGCAGCATTCCCATTCGATCACCGCCCAACCGTCAAAGTCGTAGGCGGTGAGCTTGGAGAAAATCGCCTTGAAGTCCACCTGACCATCGCCGAGGGAACGGAAGCGACCGGCGCGCTCCACCCAGCCCTCGTAGCCGCCGTAGACGCCCTGGGCCGCCGTGGGATTGAACTCGGCGTCCTTGACGTGGAACATCTTGATGCGCTCGTGGTAGCGGTCGATAAACGCCAGATAGTCCAACTGCTGCAACACAAAGTGGCTGGGGTCGTAGAGGATGTGGCAGCGCGGGTGGTTGTCCACCTCCTTCAGGAAACGCTCGAAGGTGGCGCCGTCGTGCAGATCCTCGCCGGGGTGGATCTCGTAGCAGACGTCCACGCCGACCTTGTCGAAGGCGTCCAGGATGGGCCGCCAGCGCTTGGCCAGTTCCTTGAAGCCGGCATCCACCAGGCCTGCGGGCCGCTGGGGCCAAGGGTAGACAAAGGGCCAGAGCAGGGCGCCGGAGAAGGTCACATGGGCAGTCAGGCCCAGGTTTTTGCTGGCCTTGGCCGCCAGCATCAGTTGGTTCACCGCCCACTTCTGCCTGGCGTCGGGGTTCTTGTGCACCTCCGGCGGCGCAAAACCGTCGAACATCTCGTCGTAGGCCGGGTGCACGGCCACCAGTTGGCCCTGCAGGTGGGTGGACAGTTCGGTGACCACTAGGCCGTTTTTGGCCAGGGTCGCCTTCACTTCATCGCAATAGGCCTGGCTCTCGGCGGCCTTTTCCAGGTCAAAGATGCGCTTGTCCCAGGAAGGGATCTGTACGCCCTTGAAACCCAGACCACCGGCCCAGGCGGCAATATTCTCCAGGGTGTTAAAAGGGGGATCATCGCTGCAGAACTGCGCCAAAAAGAGCGCAGGGCCTTTCATCGTCTTCATTTTGTTCTCCTGTCAGTACTTGGTTTCTGGAAGCGGTCGGACCGTTCCGCCATCAGTACCCGATGGGGTTGGCCGGATTATGGCATTATTCAGCGCAATTCTCTAACGCCCGGGCGGGAGCGCCGACCAAATTTTTGTAAAGTTATATATAAAAACACTTTTATATAAGGACTGCAAGAAAGGGTAGTCAGAGTAGCGCCATCAGGGCGGGTCCGGGACATAGCCATACCAGGCACTGCCCGGGGGATCGCCGTACAGACGCTGGCGGATCTTGAAGTGCAGCTGGTTACCCCAGTCGTAGTGCCAGTAGACAAAGGGATCATTGGTAAAGCCCTGGCTCTGCATGCCGTAGTGCAGCAGCCGACGGTTCTGCAGGCGCGGGTCTTCCGGGGACAACTCCCCGGCGTCCAACTGCCGCTCGAAATAGTCGTTGGCACTCTCGGGTACCAGGCTTTCAAACTGCGCGCCCATATCCACCTGGCGCCCGGTGACGGTGTCGCGCAGAGTGATGTCCACGGCACCGCCGTTGCTGTGGGAGGGCCAGGTGCGCGAATCCCGGGGGTCAAAGTGCGTGGGGTCCACCAGGTACTTCAGCGCGTGGCAGCGCTGCGCCTCCGGACTGGCGCCCGGATACAGGCGACGGGCCTGGGCTCGGTAAAAGGTCCAGAGGCCCCGCTGGCAGTCGATGGAACGATAGCCATCCAACACCAGCAATTCCCGCCCATGGGGTGCCAGCAGCCGGTTGACCTGCACCAGCTTCTCCGCCACAGAGCGCCGGATCCAGACGTCCGGCCGGCTGCCCGCCACCGGGCCGTGGTAGGGCGGGTTGGCGCCATCACGTCGGGCATGGTAGCAGCGACAGGCGACGCCGTAGTCGTCCAGGCGCACCAGAGGCTCCGGATGCAGCGGGTGGTCCGAAGCCACCGGAATGCCGTGGTAACTGCCGGCGTACTGCGCCCGCTCCACTATGGGAATACGGTAGTTCTTGAGCATACTTGCAGGGTTGCCCGCCGCCGGTGAAATACCGGCGCCGGGAAACACCCCTGGCCCGGTCAATCGACCTTGCCGGCGCGGTTCTGGATCACACGCTCCTGGTGGGCCTGGACCGCTGCGGCGGGAAGATCACTCGGTGGCACCGCGTCCACTTTCTCACCGGTGCCGGCAGCCGCCGACACCAGGAAGCTGAAGTCCCCGCCCAGCGAATACTGCGCCACACCGTGACACCCCTGGCAACCACCCATATTGTTGGTCGTGGGCGGCACCGGTTGTCCTTCGACCAATGGCTTGGTGGTCAGGTTGTTGGTGCTGCGGGTATTGGTAAAGGTGGCTTTGCCAGTGCCACCGATATTGCCGCGAAACAGCTGAATGCCGGGTTGACTGCTCTCCACCACTATATTGGCCAGATAGAAATTCGGATCCTCCTGGTTGCTGCTGGGAATGGCCTGCACTCCCTTGAGCCGGTAGTTGGCCCAAACCGAATTCTCATCCAGGGAGGTAATGAGTTGGTGCACCTGATTGTTGACATCGTTGACTTGGCTGATGATGGTCTTGGGCTGTACCACCACTACCGCATCCTGGGGCAGCTTGCCGGCGGGCGGCAAATTGTAGGTGGCCACCGCGTTGCTCGCGCCGCTCAGGCCGGGTTCGTTCTTGGTGTAGGCACCGTAGGGCGTGGCTGTGGGGTTGGTGGGCTCACCTTCGCCGTAAGCGAGATTCTGGGATGTCCAGACAAAGGCCGGGTCAATAATGTTGCCGGAATCATCCCGGGTCACGGCGTCCACATGCTCGAAGGTGGTGAAGATAAACTGCGGATAGTTATCCGTCTTTTGAATAATGTGCAGGGCAATCAGCGCGAAGGTATCGGTTCTGACCTCGGGCACCTGGCCTTCCTCACCCACATAGTAAGTGGCTGTTGCCTGGTGATAGCGGCTGGGGTCGCTGTGCTTGATATCCTGCACCCGGCGCCAGGCGGCCTTGACTTCCATCACGCCGCTGGGAAAGTTCCAGCTCTTGTCCTTGCTGGGCTTGAAGCGGCCGTGGGCGTAGTTGGCCGCCACACTGTTGACCTTGGCCATGTAAAGCACGGGAAAGTTCGGCGCGTTGGAGAGCTTGTAGTAGAGGAAGTTTTGCCCGATCTGATTGGTTTCGTCGAGGTTGACGTACTGACCATTGCTCACGGTAAAACCTTCACCGCCGTCCGTTGCTGGCGCAAAGCGATACACCGGCGTTTTACCCACGGGTGACGGCGCCGGATCGCCCTTATAGAAGGGATAGGCTTCGGTGCGGTGATAAAAGCTTTCAAACACCACCGGGTTGCCCAGCAGTGGCTTAGACCCGCTGGCGATAAAACTCTTGCTGGGCTGCTCGCGCTTGGAGCCATCCTGCAAGGTGGCATCGGTCAGGTTGTTGGCGGCAATAAACAAACGCCAGGCGTAGTTGGCCAACTGCGTGGGGTCGGCCTTGGCAACCAGGTCGGAGGGAAAGGTGTAGCCATCCTGTTGCAACTCCGAGGCCTGAATGGGTTTTCCGCTGTCGGTCCCGCCGGCCACTACCGGCCAGGCGATCAGAGACAAGACAACAACGGCCAGCAGCGACCCTGCTCTGTCAATCGATTTCATATCGCTATCCTCATTGGTAATAGTAAAAAAGTGTGGACAGTCTGCCAGCGCGCCTTGTGGCGCCACCTGCACACTGTCAGGCAGAGGCTTCTGTCAAACCTGCCTCCGGATGCCAATCCGTGGTTTTGGGAATATCCCCCGGCGCAACAGCCTCCTCCATGGTCACCGAGAAGTTGTCGCTCAATGCGCCGTTCCATATACGGGCGGAGAGTGTCACCTTGAACAGTTCGAACAGACGTTTGTCTTCGTCGCTAACCTGGCCAAACAGGCGCTCCGTCAACTGGTAAAAGGACGGCGGTACAAAATCGTCCCGCAGCTTTACCGCAGCGGTTCTGCTGCCATCGCAGACCCACCACTCGAATTTCATTTCCGCGTTGCACATGCCGCTACAGCGGGGATTTTCCAGCACCTTGAGCCGCTCCCGGCGGCGACAACCGGTGACATAATCCAAGGCGTCGAGCACACCCGGACCGGGGTGGCCGCTGACCAAATACAAATCCTCCCGGCACCAGAGCCCGTCGTCGGACAGCGCCAGAGCCGCCGCCTGCATGGCGCGGTAGCCCACCGCCGCTCCCCACCACAGGGTACCGGCATGGGCGCTAACAGCGCCGTCGTAATCCAGGGTCAATACACTGTCGCCCTCGGCAATGCGCACCCGGGTGCCCTCGGCGGGCGGAAAATCCCGAACAGAAAAACGTGTTGGCATGACATTCTCCTCAATGGTTTCTTCAGCAAATGCGCGGCAGTTGTTCGCCCACCAGCATGTCGACAATCCGGCGACCGCCCAGCACCGTGTTCATGGTCACCCGCCCCGCCCGACCGCCATCGATGACTGCACCGATCCGAGTCGCGTCCCGGCCCAGAGGATGCGAGCGCAGGGCCGCCAGCGCGGCCTCCGCCTCGGCGGCGGGCACCACGCATACCAGCTTGCCCTCGTTGGCCAGGTACAGGGGATCCAGACCGAGAATTTCGCAGAAGCCTTTGACCTCCGGCCGGATGGGCGTCTGTGCTTCCACTATGTCAATGGCCACACCCGATGCCTCGGCCACCTCGTTCAGTACCGACGCCAGACCACCGCGGGTGGCATCGCGAATAAAGCGGGTGGCGGGGGCAGCGGCCAAAATGGCGTCCACCAATTGGTGCAGCGGTGCGCAGTCACTCTGAATATCGGCGTTCAACGCCATATCGCCGCGCGCCTTGAGAATGGTGGCACCGTGATCGCCCAGCAGGCCATTGACCAGCACAACGTCACCCGGTCTGGCACTGGCGGCGGACAGGTTGATGCCCGCGGGGATAACACCCACGCCTGCGGTGTTGATAAACAGCTTGTCGCAACTGCCACGATTAACCACTTTGGTATCGCCGGTTACCACCTGCACGCCCGCCTCCCGGGCGGTGGCGGCCATGGAGCCGACAATATCCCGCAGCGTGGCCACCGCAAGACCTTCTTCGATGATGACACTGCAAGTGAG
Organism: Marinimicrobium sp.; assembly: GCA_050486405.1. Classification (GTDB taxonomy): domain Bacteria; phylum Pseudomonadota; class Gammaproteobacteria; order Pseudomonadales; family Cellvibrionaceae; genus JBJHDF01. Next base: position 177,687 of record JBJHDF010000004.1, read on the forward strand.
ATACAGGGGGCGGGCGCCACCCACAGCGAGATCATTGACCGTGCCGCAAATGGCCAGTTTGCCGATATCGCCGCCGGGAAAAAACAGGGGGTCCACTACGTAGGAATCCGTGGTCAGGGCCAGGCGGTCACCGCCCCGCTGCAACTGCGCCAGGTAAACCCGCGCCTGATCCTCCAGGCCGTTCAGCTCGGGATTGTCGAACGCCTCGACAAACACATCGTCGATCAGGTCGCGCATGGCTTTGCCGCCACCGCCGTGGGCGAGGGTGATAACCGAACTCGACAATTTTCCCCGGCGCCTGGGCGCTGTCATTTCTGCACTCATCAGGACACCTCCACAGCGGCAATGCGGTGCTCTTCCAGCTTGTCCATGTCGCCGTACTGGTAGTAGGCGGCGCAGGCGCCTTCGCTGGAAACCATCAGCGCGCCCATGGGCGTTTCCGGCGTGCAGGCCTTGCCGAACACCTTGCAGTCCCAGGGCTTGATGGCGCCCTTGAGCACCTCGCCACACTGGCAGGATTTGGGGTCGGCGATGGTCACCGCGGGCAGCGCGAACTTTTGCTCGGCGTCGTAATCGGCCCAGTGCCCCCTGATGCGCACGCCGGAGTGATCGATGGAACCCAGACCGCGCCATTCGAAGAACTCGCGCAACTCAAACACCTCGGCGATGGCCTCCAGGGCGACCCGGTTGCCCGCCTCCGGCACTATGCGGTTGTACTGGTTTTCCACCAGGGCTTCACCGCGCTCCATCTGTTTTAGCACCATCCAGATGGACTGCAGAATATCCAAAGGTTCGAAACCGGACACCACTATGGGTTTGCCGTAGTGCTCGGCAATAAAATTGTAGGGGCGGTTGCCGATGACCATGCTGACGTGGCCCGGCCCGAGAAAGCCGTCCAGTTTCAAATCCGGCGAATCCAGTACCGCCTTGATGGTGGGCACTATGGTGATGTGATTGCAGAACAGCGAGAAATTTTTGATGCCCTCCCGGCGCGCCTGTAGCAACGTCAGCGCCGTGCTGGGCATGGTGGTTTCAAAACCCAGGCCAAAGAACACCACTTCGCGCTCGGGATTCTTGCGCGCCAGACCCAGTGCATCCATGGGCGAATAGACCATGCGCACATCCGCGCCCTCGGCCTTGGCTTCGAGCAGACTTTTCTTCGAACCCGGCACACGCATGGCGTCACCAAAGGTGGTGAAAATAACCCGGGGATCTTCGGCCATGGCCACGCAGTCGTCCACCCGTCCCATGGGCAGCACACAGACCGGGCAACCGGGGCCGTGAATCAGTTCAATACAATCGGGCAGCATGTTTTCAATGCCGTAGCGAAAAATTGAATGAGTGTGTCCGCCGCACACCTCCATCAGATAGAGCGGGCGAACCTTGCCCGGCCCCCGGTTGCTCTGCACCCGTTTGGCCAGCTGACCGATTTCCGCAATCAACACCCGGGCCTTGTCGGGATCGCGAAACTCATCCACGTATTTCATGGGTTTTCCCCCTGCTTATGGTTTTCCGCCTGTCTGCGCAGGCAGGCGGCCTCTTTGATCCGCCAGCAGCGTGTGCACCAGATCCCACAGAATGTGGTAGATGGCGACGTGACACTCCTGGATGCGATGAATACTGTGACTGGGTACCACCAGGCAGTGGTCCAGCCCGGCGCGCAGCATTTCGCCGCCGTCGCCCCCCGCCAGCCCGATGGTGGCGGCGCCCTTGATCCGGGCCTGTTCGAAGGCGTTGATCAGGTTGGCCGAGTTGCCGCTGGTGGACACACCGAGCAACACATCTTCCGGGCGCATAAAGGCGATAACCTGACGACTGAATACCTCGGCAAAACCCACATCGTTGGCAACCGCCGTCATCATGGTTTTGTCCATGGTCAGGTCGTAGGCCGGCAACGCTGGCCGCCCGGCGGTAACCGGGTGCTGAAACTCCACCGCTATGTGCGACGCGTCGCTGCTGGAGCCGCCATTACCCATGGTGTACAGGCGCCCGCTGGCCTGGTAGCAGCGCGCCAGCGTGCGCGCCGCCGCTACCACCGCGGCCGCCTCGGCGGCAAAAAATTGCTCCACCAGTTGTCGGTGCTCGTCGGCTTTGCGCTGCACCGACGCCTCGAGCGCCCGATCCAGGGCTTCGGGGTCCTGGGGTCGCGCCGACAGAAACGGATAGAGAGACGCGAGATGTTCGTCGTTGGCGTGAGCATCGGTCATGGCGCTGATCCCGTTACTGCGCGCCCAGGCGCATGGAGTCGAGTTCTTCCTGCATTTCACCCAGCTCGTTCAGGATTTCCAGCGTGGCCCTGGCCTCGGCCTCGTCGATACGACTCATGGCAAAGCCCACATGCACCAGCACCCAACTGCCGACGCAACTTTCCAGCGGTTCCCCTTCCGGCGCCACGCAACTGAGATTGACCGCCCTTTGCACACCGCCCACATCCACAATGCCCAGTTGCAATTGCTCGTCGCTGATATCAACTATTTTTCCCGGAATGCCCAGACACATAATTTATTCTCCCCGTTGCTGGCCTGATCTGTTCTCAGGCCATGTAAATATCCTGGTTCAAAGAACCCGGTTTTTCCTGACGCCCCCTACGTAAGGGGGCTTGTCGTTTCTGTCGCCTTGGGTGCCACCGACGTAGGTTGGCGCAGTGCTTCCGGGACTCGCCGTGAACCCCTCCCTGGGGGCTCGCACACCGCCGCCCCTAGGCGCTCCCGTCGCTTCGGGACACTTCCCACATCCATGTGGGTCGTCCATGCGGTGTACGGTCCGCATCTAACCGCTCCGCTCCGGCCCCGACCTCCTTTAACATCGTCACTTCGAACTGGGTAAAAACAGAGCGCAGTACTTTCAGGCTTAAGGGATTGGGGCTCGAGCGGAGCGGTTAGATACAGACCTTCGCGCGCGGGAAGCGCGTGCAGAGCCCCCAGGGATGGGTTCTCGGCGTGTCTCACACCCCTGTACCGCAAGCCCGTACCCATCTCCCTTACGAAGCACCCTGCCAAAGGCGCTACCGACCTCACTGGCCGACCAGCTTAGTGGCACCGTGCAGCCAACGAGCGGCAGCCACCGCTGCCTGCCCAAGGGACAGGCCGCCGTCGTTGGCCGGCACCCGCGCCTGGGTCAGGCAACGGTAGCCCCGCTGGGCCAGCAACTCGCTGCTGCTCTCCAGCAACCAGCGGTTCTGCAGGCAGCCGCCGGACAGTGCCACGGCGGAAAAACCCAAACCCTCTTCGGCCAACACCCGCTGCAAGCGCTCGACACCGGACACCAGCGCCATGGCCAGACCGCCGTGAAAACGACCCGCCACCCACTGCGGCGATACACCCTGCTCCAGATCCGCCAGCAGTTCCCGCCAGAGCGGCGCCGGGCTCAAGCCGAAGGGAACACCGGAACGCTCCGGTTCCAACCAGGCAAAGTGGTAGGCCGGCTCGCGGCCGGACAACACCGCTTCCAGGTGCGCCGGGTCCACCAGTGCCTCCAGCGCCATGGCGCCCTGCCCCTCGAACTCGGCAAAGTCCCGCGCCAGCCCCAAAGCCGCCGCCACCGCGTCGAACAAACGGCCGCAGGAACTGGCCGGCGGCACATTCAACCCCGCCGCCAGCATTTGCTCGATCAGCGTCAGGGGTTTTTGCCGCAAATAATGGGCGAGTTCGCTGTCCCCGTGCGCATCGAGAAACGCCGGCCAACCCAAGGCCGCGACGATATGGGCATAGGTGTTCCGCCAGGGCTGTTGAATCGCCTGGGCGCCGCCGATCATGGCCACCGGGCTGAAGCGCGCCAGGCGACGAAAGCCCCGGTAATCCGCCAGCAGAAATTCGCCGCCCCACAGGGTCTGGTCGGCGCCGTAACCCAACCCGTCCAGCGCTATACCCAGTACCGGGTCGGCCGCGATACCCACCCGGTTTTCCAGCAGACAACTGGCGATATGGGCGTGGTGATGCTGCACTTCGCAAACCGGCAGGCCCTGCTCGCCGGCATTGGTCCGGGCCAACTTGCCGGAGAGGTACTCCGGATGCATATCAACGGCCAACAAGGCGGGATTGAAATCGTAGAGTTCGCGGTAAAGCGCCAGATTGCGCTCAAAATCGTCCAGGGTTGCGGCGTTTTCCAGATCACCCTGGTGTTGCGACGGTATCGCCATGCCGTCCTTGAGCAGACAGAAAGTGGCTTTCAACTCACCGCCATAGGCGAGGATCTGCGGCGCTCCGGCAAAGTCTTCGGGCAGTTCCAGCGCCTGGGGTGCATAACCCCTGGCGCGCCGCAGCAAGCGGACTTCGCCGGCCATCACCCGCACCACCGAATCATCGATGCGGTTGGCGATATCCCGATCGTGCAGCAGCAACAGATCGGCAATGTCGGGCAGCAGCGCCCTGCCCTGCTCCAGGTCGATGGCCTGTGGTTCGCCGGAGCGATTGCCGCTGGTCATCACCAGGGGTCCACCCATGCGACGGCACAGCATCAGATGCAAGGGAGTGTAGGGCAGCATAAAACCCAGCAAGCGGGAACCGGGCGCCACAACATCGGGCAGTGGGCAATCACTTCTGACCGTCAACAGCACCACCGGGGCCGCCGCGCTTTGCAGTGCTTGCCGCTCCGGCGCGGACACCTGACAGTAGCGCTCAACCCCGGCCATATCCGGCGCCATCAGGGCAAAGGGTTTGGCGTTGCGCTGTTTCCTCTGCCGCAACTGCCGAACCGCCCGGGCGTTGCGGGCATCGCACACCAGATGAAAGCCGCCCAACCCCCGCAGTGCGAGAATACCGCCGTCATTGAGTGTCGCTACCGCCCGTTCGATGATCGCCTCGCTGTCACCGGGCGGCGGCAGATCGCCGGCACCGTCTCCCTCCAACCAAATACGCGGCCCGCAGGCGGGACAGGCAATGGGCTGGGCGTGAAAGCGGCGGTCCTCGGGGTTGTCGTATTCGCTGCGGCAAGGGCCGCACAGAGAAAAATCCGCCATGGTGGTATGGCAGCGATCGTAAGGCAGCCCCCGGACGATGGAAAATCTCGGGCCGCAATGGGTGCAGTTGGTAAACGGATAAAAGTAGCGGCGCGCCCCAGGATCCAGGCATTCGTCCCGGCACTGGGTGCAGATGGCGGCATCGGCCGTCACCCGGGATTTTTGCCCGCCGCCGCGGGAATGAATAATGCGAAAGTCTGGAAAACCAACCGGAGCGGACAACGGCAATATATCGATGGACTCAACCCGTGACAGCGCCGGGGCGACAGTGGGCAACTGCGCCAGAAACTGCTCGACCCGATCCGCCAGCCCGGAAATGCGAATTAACACGCCATCGCCGTCGTTGCACACATCGCCGCGCAACTGGCTGTCGCGAGCCAGGCGCCACACCGTGGGGCGAAAGCCAACGCCCTGCACCGTGCCCCTGATCCGTACTTCCTTGGTCACTGTTCGGTTCATTTCCATTCCGTCATCGATGGTCATCCATTGCTGCCGACAGCGATACCTGTGTCGGCACAAGTCCAAAGCACCGCGCAAATGCAAGCTTTCCTTTGCTTTCCCGGAGCCTTTATATTTGTCTATCCCGGGGCCAGCTTAGTTTATTTGCAAAAGAGTTAGCAAACTTTTTTGGTATTTCCGCTGCGTAATAATAATCCGAAATAGATAACCACAATTTATATTTCTTTTTGTAGCCGCAGATGACCGCTACGAATCAATTATGGTGCAAGGATTATTTACATCTACATTACCATGTCTGCTAGTATGAAGACCGCCACCGCCTTCGGAACCAACACCTTCGGCAGATAACAATATGGACAGTGCCCTTACAGCCCGCGCCAAGCGGCATGCCCTTCACTCCGATGCAGAATCCTGCGCCACGCAACAGCGCCGTCCCCTGAGCGATCCACTGCGGCAATTGCTGCATCAACACCAACAAACACTTGGCGCACAAAACAACGACACAATAATCAGCGGCGCAAAAAACAACGGCGTCGAAAAGTTGGCCAGCAGTATTACCCTTTGTTGCACCGCCGACCTGGAGTCGCGTCAGGTGTTGGACGCCGCTGCCGTAATCGCCCGGTTCCAGGGCTACGAAACCATATTGCCCGGCCGTAACCTGGCCGATGTGGGGCGGGTCAGCGCGGTGGCGTCGGGTATCTGTGGCGGCGTGCACGCCACTGCCTCAGCGCTGTGCTTGGAAATGATGCTGGGCATGCGGCCACCGCCCCTGGGCATTCAATTGCGCAATCTGCTGCTCAGTTGTCAGTACCTCAATGACAACACCCTGCACCTGTTTTTGCTGGCGGGGCCGGACTACTCGGCAAGGATCGTGGCCACCACCAACCCGGAACTCTGGCGCAAAGCGCAAAAAACCCCGGCCAGACTGGCACACCGGCACGGCTTTGCACGCGTATCCGAGATCATGTCGGCACTGGACAAGCCCGACGGCGCGCTCTATCAGCAAGGGTTGGCCATGGTCCGTCTGGCGCGATCCGCCTACGCCACCCTGGGTGGCCGCTATCCCCACTCGGAGTCCATAGTACCGGGCGGTGCCGAGCTGAACATTTCGCAACAAAGTCTGCACACCTTTGTCGAGCAATTGCAGCCCTTTACGGCATTCGCCGCAAAAACCGTCGCCCTGTGGGACGATCTTTGCGATTTTTTTCTGGAGGCCAACCCCGCCTACGCCCAGGTGGGGCGCGCACCCACCAACCTGCTGGACTTCGGGCAATGGGATCACCACCAACATTACGACGCCAGTTATCGGCACTGCGACACCTGGGGAGAACACCGCTGGTCCACTCCCGGCGCCATTATCAACGGTCAACTGATCACCAGCCGCCTGTCGGAGCTCAACTGCGGTCTCGAGGAATTTATTGATCACTCTTTCTACCGCTCCACGCAGGATTCGGTCTATCGCGAGGATCCTCTGGGCAATCCCCTGAGTCCCCACCATCCCTGGAACAAGCGGGTGCTGCCCACACCGCAGGCGGACACTGACAACGATGTCTACAGCTGGGGCACCGCCATGACCTGGCGCGGCCACAGCTTCGAGGTGGGTGCCTACGCCCGGGTTTACCTGTCGGCACTGGCGCAAAAAATTCCCTCCTCGGATTTTGTCGCCACCACAGGTCGCAGCCTGCAAATTCAATTGCACGATCACCAGGTGGAGTGGACCCCGCCGGCTGCCTGGAATGCACTGGAGCGCAACCGGGCCAGAGCCTACGCCCTGGCCTTTAACCAGATGATCACTTTGGACAATGTGGAAATCACGCGAACACTGATCAAGTCCGGTGCTGCCAGCGCGCGTGCGCCCATGGCAGCTCTGCCATCCGGCACACAGCTCGGCATGGGCCTCTGGGGTGCCGGCAGGGGCTTTCTCGCACACTGGGCAAGCCTCAAGGATGGCGTTATAGACAACTACCAGGTGATGATTCCGTCGCGCATCAACGCGGCGCCGCGCGCGCCGGATAACACGCCAGGCCCCATTGAGCAGGCGGTGCTCAACACACCCATTCTCGAGACCGGTTTCAGTTGCGAGGAAGAATTTCAGGCCATCGACATTCAACGCTGTATACAGAGTTTTGATCCCTGCATGAGCGCCCAGGCAATCATCAGCCTCGCCGGAAGCGGACGCCTGCTGGAGCGGGAAGTGGATACGCGTTTTCCCGGCACCTGATAACTGTGGGAAACACTTGATTATTGCATTAACGAATAACCGCCGTTGCTGGTCCTTGAGAAAACGTCTAACACTCGCGAGTATCAGGCGTTGTTATATACACAGACCTTTTATACACTGCCTTTGGCAGATGCCAACAACCTTTGACGGACATGGAGAAAACTGGATGAACAATAACACCGAAATCGGTATCGAACTCAGTCCCACCGCTACCGCCTACCTGGCGGCGCTGCAAGACGCCGCCGCAGCGCATTGCAGCAGTACCCATTGCAGCGCGACTCATTGCAGCAGCACCCATTGCGGCGGCGACCGTCGGGCTTAGCCCGAATGTTTCACCAAATCGCTTGACGATTGTCGCCAGCAAGCTGGCATTTGGTGAAATATTCGGCCTAGCCACCGTTTTGCGTAACGTCCACCTTCAGGCCCGGAATTTTCGGGCCTGAAGGTGTTCGTCCGCGATGGGTATCGATATGGCGATGTCCGCCTCAAGCGTTCGCTGTCAAGCGCCCGAAGTGACTCTGGCTGCGGCCATGAGTTGGGCGCCGCGCTGTGGCATCAGCCGCGTGGAAGATATCAGTCATCTGGGCGGCCTGTACATTCCCGTCTACGCCAGCACCCGGCCCGCCGCGATCGTGGATACCACCACCTACGGCAAGGGTCTGACCCACCTGGATGCCCAGGTGGGCGCCTATATGGAAGCCGTTGAGTTTGCTGTCGCCGAAAACGCCCGCCAGCAAAGCGATCTTTTTTACCCGGGCTGCGCCCGCGACCTGCCGGGCGGTCGACAGGATCCTTCAGCGGCGCTCGACTTCTGCCCGCTGCTGAACCACCGCCTGAATCCCGACGCACCCATGCCGCTCACCCGTGGCGAGGATCTTCATTCCGGGCAGACGGCCAGTCTGCCGGCGGAGCTGGTGGTGCTGGGCGGCACGCCCGACGGATCACCGAGTGTATTCGGCGGCGGCAGCAACGGTCTGGCGTCCGGCAATTCGCTGGACGAGGCCAGCCTCCACGCGCTGACCGAACTGGTGGAGAGAGATATCTGGTCCTTTCAATTGATATCCGAAAACTCGCGACAACTGGATCTTTCCAGTCTGCCGCCACTGGTGCGACCCTTGCAGGATCGTATCGAAAACGCCGGCCTCAACCTCGGCCTCAGGTGGGTCGACAACCCCTACGGGGTGGCCTTTTTTGCCGCTTATCTCTGGGACCCTCACCGGATCTGCCAAAAATTTTATAACGCCGGCTGGGGCTGTCACAGCAGCAAGCCCATTGCTCTTGTGCGCGCCATCTGTGAGGCCGCCCAGAGCCGGGCGGCAATATTGCACGGCGGCCGAAGCTTCAAGCTGTCCGATGCGCCGGACCCGGAATTGGCGAAACAGATAAGCCGGCGCTTCGCACCACGCAAGCAAGTGCATTACGGCGATCTGCCCGACACCCCACCCCGGGGCACGCTGGACAAACAACTGAGCGATCTGCTGGCCCGGGTACACGAGGTGACAGAGCGGCCGGTTTACCGGGTGGCACTGACCCCGGCGGATTCGCCCCTGCAGGTGGTGAGACTGGTGGCGCCTCGCCTGGAGAGCTGCAAACCCGGCCAGGTGCGCGTGGGGCCAAGACTGAAAAAATTGCTGGACAAAAAAACGCAGAACAGGCCGGCTGCCGTGCCGGCCTGATTACTTATATTTTCATATCGCCAAAGAAATTCTTCATACCATCGAACCAACTGCTCTGGCGGGGTGAGTTCTTGCCACCCTTCATGGTGGCCTGAAATTGCCTGAGCAGTTCTTTCTGCTTGCTGGTGAGGTTTACCGGCGTTTCCACCACCACCCGACACATCAGGTCGCCAGTGGCGCCGCCGCGCACTGAGGTCACGCCCTTGCCCCGCAGGCGAAACAGTTTGCCGGTCTGAGTTTCCGGCGGCACCTTGAGTTTGACCCGACCGTCCAGGGTGGGAACTTCCAGTTCGCCGCCCAGCGCGGCGTCGACAAAGTCCACCGGTACCTCGCAGTAGAGATCGGTACCGTCGCGCTGAAAAATCTCGTGCTGCCGCACACTGATCTGCACATACAAATCGCCGGGCGGTCCGCCGTCCGGCCCCGCCTCGCCCTCGCCGGACAGACGGATGCGATCGCCGTTGTCCACCCCGGCCGGCACCTTCACCGACAGGGTCTTGGTTTCTTCCACCCGGCCGTGCCCGTGGCAGGTGTCGCAGGGATCGCTGATGACGGTGCCGCGCCCGCGACAGGTGGGGCAGGTCTGCTGCACCGAGAAAAAACCCTGCTGCATGCGCACTTGACCGGCGCCGCCACAGGTGACGCAGGTGGTGGGCTTGCTGCCTTTTTTTGCGCCGCTGCCGTCGCAGACGTCGCAGTTGACAAGGGTGGGCACCTTGATCTGAATGGTGCTGCCGCGCACGGCTTCTTCCAGACTCAGATCCAGGGTGTAGCGCAGGTCGGAGCCCCGGGCGGGACCGCGACGACCGCGACCGGGGCCGCCACCACCGAAAATATCGCCGAAGACGTCGCTGAAGATGTCGCTGAAGCTGCCAAAGCCACCAGCGCCACCGCCTCCGGCACCCGCTGCTCCCTGAACGCCGGCGTGGCCAAACTGGTCGTAGGCGGCGCGTTTTTGCGCGTCGGACAGAACCTCGTAGGCCTCGCTGGCTTCCTTGAATTTTTCCTCGGATGCCTTGTCACCGGGATTGCGATCCGGGTGATGCTTCATAGCCACGCGGCGGTACGCTTTTTTCAGGTCTGCCGCCGACACATCCCGGGCAACGCCCAGTACTTCGTAATAATCGCGTTTAGCCATGCTCTGCCGCTTGTTGTTCGCCCAACACGGCAAGTGCGGGCTCAGCCCGCACTTGCTCTTTTACCTTTTCCCTTTCTACTTTTCCCTTTTCCTTTACTTCTCTTCCTTGTCGTTGACCTCTTCAAACTCCGCGTCCACCACGCCGTCGTCGGCCTGTTGTTGTCCGCCCTGGGCGGTGGCGTCTTCTGCCTGGCCTGCGCCCTGCTCGGCGTACATCTTCTGGGCCAGGCCGCTGGAGGCTTCGCTGAGTTTGGTGGTGGCGGCTTCGATCTGTGACAGATCATCGCCTTTCACCGCCTCGTCCGCTTCGCCAAGTGCGGCCTCAATGGCGGACTTGTCCTCGTCGGTGGCCTTGTCGCCGGCTTCCTTGAGGGTTTTGCGGGTGGCGTGGATCAGGCCTTCCAGAGAGTTGCGGGCATTGACCAGTTCGGCAAACTTGCGGTCAGCCTCGGCATTGGCCTCGGCATCCTTGACCATTTTTTCGATCTCGTCGTCGCTGAGACCGGAGGAGGCCTTGATGACAATGGACTGCTCCTTGCCGGTGGCCTTGTCCTTGGCGCTGACGTGGAGAATACCGTTGGCGTCAATATCGAAGGTCACCTCGATTTGCGGCAGACCGCGCGGCGCCGGGGGGATGTCCGCCAGGTCGAAACGACCCAGGGATTTGTTCTGGGACGCCTGCTTGCGCTCACCCTGCACCACGTGAATGGTGACCGCCGTCTGGTTGTCGTCCGCAGTGGAGAAGATCTGCGACTTCTTGGTGGGAATCGTGGTGTTCTTCTCGATCAGCGGCGTGGCCACGCCGCCCATGGTTTCGATACCCAGGGTCAGGGGTGTCACGTCGAGCAGCAGCACGTCTTTTACATCGCCGGACAGCACGGCACCCTGAATCGCAGCGCCGATGGCCACAGCTTCGTCCGGGTTGACGTCCTTGCGCGGCTCCTTGCCGAAGAAGTCCGCCACTTTTTTCTGCACCATGGGCATACGGGTCTGACCGCCCACCAGGATCACGTCGCCGATGTCACTGACTGACACGCCGGAATCCTTGATGGCGGTTTTTACCGGCTCCAGGGAACGGTCGATCAGCTCCTCAACCAGTGACTCCAGTTTGGAGCGGGTCAGTTTCACCACCAGATGCTTGGGACCAGAAGCGTCGGCCGTGATATAGGGCAGATTCACTTCGGTCTGCTGACTGGAGGACAGCTCGATCTTGGCCTTTTCCGCCGCTTCTTTCAGGCGTTGTAGAGCCAGCGGATCGTTGTGCAAGTCGATGCCGGTGTCTTTCTTGAATTCGGCTGCCAGATACTCGATCAGGCGCATATCGAAGTCTTCACCACCGAGGAAAGTGTCGCCGTTGGTGGAAAGCACTTCAAACTGGTGCTCGCCGTCCACGTCGGCAATCTCGATGATGGAAATATCGAAGGTACCGCCACCCAGGTCGTAGACCGCAATGGTGCGATCGCCCCGGGCCTTGTCCATGCCGTAGGCCAGCGCAGCAGCGGTGGGTTCGTTGATGATCCGCTTGACGTCGAGCCCGGCGATCTTGCCGGCGTCCTTGGTGGCCTGACGCTGGGAGTCGTTAAAATAGGCAGGCACGGTGATCACCGCCTCGGTGACCTTCTCACCCAGGTACTCTTCGGCGGTTTTCTTCATCTTTTTCAGCACTTCGGCGGAAATCTGCGGCGGCGCTTTCTTGTCGCCCTTGACTTCCACCCAGGCATCGCCATTGTCAGCGGCGACAATCTTGTAGGGCACCATGGACACGTCTTTCTGTACCACGTCGTCCTTGAACTTACGGCCGATCAGCCGCTTCACCGCGTACAGGGTGTTGTGCGGGTTGGTCACCGCCTGACGCTTGGCGCTCTGGCCCACCAGAATTTCGTCGTCGTTGGTAAAGGCGACAATGGACGGAGTGGTGCGGTCACCCTCGGCGTTTTCTATCACCTTGGGCTTGCCGCCTTCCATCACTGCCACACAGGAGTTGGTGGTGCCCAGGTCGATACCGATAATTTTACCCATGGAATTTCTCCTGACTGTTCCGATCTGCCCCGGCTCCGACCGGGGCAATTCATGGTTTCTTAACGTCTATATTGGCCCGATAAGGCACTTTTCAAGTGGCTACTTTATCAAGCCCCTATCTTTAGAACCCCGGTCCGGGTTACTCGGGCGCCCTGGACACCACCACCATGGCCGGCCGCACCAGGCGGCCGTGCAGGGTGTAACCCTTCTGGAAAACATCGATGACGGTGTTGGGCTCCACATCCGGATTGGGCACCAGGGACATGGCCTGGTGCAACTGGGGATCAAAAGGCTCCCCCCGGGGGTCCAGCGCCACCACCTGGTGACGGTTCAGGGTATCGAGAAAGGACTTGAGCGTCAGTTGAATGCCCTCCACCACCGCCTTGCTGGCCGGATCTTCCACATCCATGGCAGCCAGGGCCCGCTCCAGGTTGTCCACCACCGGCAGCAGGTCCGCCAGCAGTTTTTCCTGGCCGAACTTGTGGGCCTTCTCCACGTCCTGCTCCGCCCGGCGGCGAACGTTCTGCAGTTCCGCCTGGGCCCGGAGCACATCCTCACGAGCAGTTTGCAGAGCCTGCTCCAGCTCCTCCACACGGGACCCGGCGTCGGACAGGTCCACCTGATCGCCCTCCGGAGCCTGCGTCGCTTCCTGCAGCTCTTCCGGGTCCGGCCCCGTCTGTTGAGTTTCGTCGTTAACCACTGAATTCTCCGTCTCACTGTTTATCGGTCGTGAACCGGGCTGACCCGGGTGACGGGTTGAATATGGGGATGACACCCGGCGATTCAAGGCGGCGGATGGCTTTTTCGGGTGACCACTGGCACATCAACCCAAAATACTGTATAAATAACCATGTTTCCGATTTCCTTCTGGAGGCGCCATGCTCACCCATCTCAGCGTGCAGAACTTTACCCTGGTGGATCACCTGGAGCGGGATTTCCGGCCGGGTATGACGGTAATCACCGGCGAAACCGGGGCCGGCAAGTCCATTGTGCTGGACGCCCTGGGCCAGACCCTGGGCGACCGGGCCGACCCCCAGCGTGTGCGCCCGGGCGCCAGGCGGGCCGACATCCACGCCACCTTTGATATCAGCAAGCTGCGCCGCGCCCAGCGCTGGCTGGAAGAGCAGGAACTGCAGCAGCCGGAGCAGCCAGGCGAGTGCCTGTTGCGCCGCACCATCGGCGCCGACGGCCGCTCCCGGGCCTATATCAACGGCCAGCCGGTCACTCTGGGACAACTGGGCACCCTGGGCGAGATGTTGATCGATCTGCACAGCCAACACGAGCACCAGTCCCTGCTGCGCAAGGACACCCACCGCCGTCTGCTGGATGACTTCGGCGGCCAGACCACCCTGGCGCGGGAGGTACGCGAGAGCTGGCGTCACTGGCAGGAGCAACTGGCGGAGTACACCCGGCTGCGGGATAACGCCGATGAAGTGAGCGCCCGCTATCAGCTGCTGAGCTACCAGGTGGAGGAACTGGAACAACTGGCCCTGGGAGATGGCGAACTGGAGGAACTGGAGCGCGAGCAGCGTAGCCTGGCCAACGCCGAAGAGATACTGCAGGGCAGCCAGCAACTGGCGGCCCTGTGTGGCGACGACGAGCAGGGGCTGACCATCGGCCTGCACCGGGCCCTGCACCTGTTGCGGGAGTTACCGGAGAAGTCCCCGGCCCTGACCGAGGCCGAGCAACTGCTCGCCAGCGCCCAGATCCAGGTGGAAGAGGCCCAGCGCGAGATAGAGCGGCATCTGGACGACTTCACTCTGGACCCCCAGCGGCTGGCGGAGGTGGAGGAACGACTGTCCGCCGTTTACAACATCGCCCGCAAACACCGGGTAAGCCCAGCCGAGCTGCCCGAACTGACCCGCCAGCTCAGCGACGAACTGCAGTCACTGCGGGGCGGCGACGCCCGGCTGGAAGCTCTGGCCGCTGCTGTATCCCAGGCCGAATCCGGCTACCGGACCCTGGCCGAACGCCTGTCCACCGCCCGGCGCAAGGCCGGTGAACGCCTGGCCCGACAGGTCAACAGCCAACTGAAGGCACTGGCCATGGAGTCCGCCCGGCTCACTGTGGCCATCGGCGAGGACAAACCCGGCCTGCACGGCCTGGAGGACATCGAATTCCTGATCGCCACCAATCCGGGCCAGTCGCCCCGCCCACTGAACAAGGTGGCCTCCGGCGGCGAACTGTCCCGTATCAGCCTGGCGATCCAGGTGGTGACCGCCCAGACCTCCGCCACCCCCACCCTGGTGTTCGACGAGGTGGACGTGGGTATCGGCGGCGCCACCGGCGACGTGGTGGGCAATCTGCTGCGGCAATTGGGGGAGCGCGGGCAGGTCATCTGCGTCACCCACCTGGCCCAGGTAGCCAGTAAAGGTCACCAACACCTGCAGGTGCAGAAAACCACCCGCAAAACCAGCGCCGCCACCACCCTGGTGGAGCTGAGCGGCGACACCAGGGTGGAGGAGATAGCGCGGATGCTGGGGGGAGCGGATCTGACGGAGCAATCCCTGGCCCACGCCCGGGATATTCTGGGGAAAAGCCCTACTTCTTCAGCGGCTTGACGTACAGCACCAAACTGTGGTCTTCCAGGCTGTACCCGTGGTCCCTGGCGATCTTCTTCTGCAGCGCCTCGATTTCCTCGTTGTGGAACTCAATCACCGCGCCCGTGTCCATGCAGACCATATGGTCGTGGTGGTCACCCCGGGAGATTTCGAACACGGAGTGACCACCGTCGAAGTTGTGGCGATCCACCAGCCCGGCGTTCTCGAACTGCGTCAACACCCGGTAGACGGTGGCCAGACCGACGTCATCACCGGCCTCCATCAGGGCCTTGTAGACGTCCTCGGCGCTCATATGGTGCTGTTCGCTGGACTCCAGGATCTGCAATATCTTCACCCGTGGCAGGGTGACCTTGAGCCCGGCTTTGCGCAGTTCCTGGTTTTCATCGGCCATTATTTGCCCCCAGCCCTTCTCAGGGTTTACGTCAATCGGGTATTATCCCGGTTCATTTTGATAAGTGGAAGACCTTATGCAAGTCCGTTTCCGCCCTGGGTCGGCGTCAGCTCCGACTCGCGGAGCCGCAAAATCTCTGCTTTGCGCGTTTGATTTTCGTGGCACCCCCCGCTCTGCTTATATCGCAATGTGGCGCCGTGTTGGCCAACTGTCACTGGTGTCGCTATTGTTTGTCAGCCTGGCAGGCTGCTCTTACTTCCAGTTCCCCGGGGTGCATCGCATCAATATTCAGCAGGGACATATTATCACCCAGGATATGCTCGACCAACTGCAACCGGGCATGACCAAACGGCAGGTGCGTTTCGTGCTGGGCGACCCGCTGTTGCCGGATACCTTCAACGACGACCGCTGGGTCTACTACTACAGCATTCGCCGCGGGTCCAGCGGCCACCTGTTCCAGCGCAGCCTGAACGTACATTTTGAAGACGGCGTTATGACCCATTACGATGGCGACTATATTCCGTCCAGGCCGGGCGATGCGCCGGTTACCGGCGACGCCGATGCGGACCTGCCAACACCGCCCGGTGAAGATGATGACGAACTGGTAGAGCCCCAGCTCCAGGAAATCTTTTAGACGCCGCTAGTCTGCCGATTTTGCCGATTTTTCTGCCCGCTTGCGCCGCACTTCCTTGGGGTCGGCGGTGAGCGGACGGTAGATTTCCACCCGATCCCCGTGCTGCAGCACATGCTCGTGGGGCGGTTTCAGCCCCTTGGTACCCAGGGCCTGACCAAAGATACCCATGCGGGCTCTCTCCAAATCGATCTCCGGAAAATACTTGACGATACCCGAGCGCTCTGCCGCCTGAAAGGCAGTGGTGCCGGGCTCCACCAGGATTTCGATGATTTTCTGTTCGTGTGGTAGGGCGTAGGCCACTTCCACCGCAATTAAATCCAGATCGGACATGGTTCCTCGTTAATCGTCTGTGTTGTAAATGAGCGCCGCGTGGCGGCAGACGGAATCCACCTGGGCATTGGCGGATGATTCCATCAGTTTGCCCACGGCCGCCCCCAGCAAGCGGTTTTTCAGGGCGAACTCCAGCTTGAACTGAACCTTGCAGCCCTGTTCCCCCAAAGGCAAAAACAGCCAACTTCCCTCCAGCCGGGAAAAGGGCCCATCCACCAGGCTCATGCTCATCCGCTCTGGACGCTGCAACTGGTTGCGGGTAACAAAGCTGTGCTGCATACCCAATTTGCCCAAGGTCAGGCGTGCTTCCAGCCAGCCGTGCCCGCGCTGCAACACCTTCGCTTGCACACAGCCGCTCATAAATTCCGGATAACGTTCAATATCGTTGACCAGGTCAAACATCTGTTCCGGCCGATATTGCACCAGGGCCGAACGCTCCACGCGATGAATCAAGTCTCACCCCACCCAAAGCTGGGACACCACCGGATAGAGTCCGGCCACCAGCACTATCCACACCGCCAGCGGCGATATGTAACGCAATACGAACAACCAAGCCACGAACAGTTTGCGGTTTTCGTGATGGAGGGAACGCCGCAATATCTCCGGCCGCATGATCCAGCCGACAAAAATCGCCGTCAGCAAGCCACCCAGAGGCAACAGTATGTTGGTCACCAAAAAGTCCAGGGCATTGAACGGATTCATGCCCAGCAGCACGGACCGGTCCGCCCAATCATTAAAAGATAGCACTGTCGCCAACCCCAGCAGCCAGGCCGCCAGCGCAATCAGCAAGGTGGCGCTGATGCGATGAAAGTCAAAGCGCTCGGTCAAATAGGCCACCGGAGGCTCCAGCAATGAAATGGTGGAACTCCAGGCCGCCAGGGCCACCAGGGCGAAAAACACCGTGCCAAACCATAACCCCCCCGGCATGGCGCCAAAGGCCACTGGCAGGCTGATAAACATCAGGCCCGCCCCCTCACCCGGCGCTATGCCCTCAGTGGCAAACACAATGGGAAAAATGGCCAGCCCGGCCACCAGTGCCACCAATGTGTCCAGCGCCGCCACGGCAAACACCGTCTTGCCGATGGAGGCCTTGCCGGGCATATAGGAGCCGTAGGCCATAATGGCACCCATGGCCAGACTCAAGGTGAAAAAAGCGTGGCCCAGCGCCACCAGAGCGCCCCGCCAGGACAGATCCTCCGGGGCAAAGTGAAACAGGAAATGGGCGCCCGCAGCAAAATCACCGGCATAAACCGCGTAGCCCACCATGGTCAGCAGCAACAGGAACAGCAGCGGCATCAGGATGCGCACCGCCGACTCCAATCCCCGCCTGACACCGAACACCACCACCGCCAGGGTCAGGGCGATAAAGGCGGTCTGCCACTGCACCAAACGGCTTCTGTCTTCCAGCAGATCGTCAAAAAGCTCGCCTGCCGCAGTGCCGGTAAGGCCTACAAACTCGCCGCGCAGGGACGCGGTTACATACTCCAGCGTCCAACCGGCGATAACACTGTAGTAGGACAGAATCAGAAAGCCCGTCAACACACCGCACCAACCGATGCCGGCCCACGCCGGACTGACCCGGGATTCCCGGCAGGCGCTGCCCATGGCGGTCACCGGATTGGCCCGGCCGCGACGACCCAACAGTACCTCGGCCACCATGATGGGAATACCGATCAGCGCGATGCACACCAGATACATAAGCACAAAGGCACCGCCGCCGTTTTCACCGGCGATATAGGGAAACTTCCAGATGTTGCCCAGGCCCACCGCCGAACCCACGGCGGCGAGCACGAAGGTCCCCCGGCGCCCCCAGATGGCGTGTGTATGTTGCCTAGTCACCAGAGGTTCTCCACTGTGTGTGCGGTCTTCGGCAATTGTATCGGCATTGGCGCCACAGCATAACCCCGGAGATAAGGCGACAGGCCCGCGGACAAACCGCTATAATCGCCGCCGGGCCGGAATGCCGGCGCCTTCATTTACCCGGGAAATTCGCGACTGCTATGGCCAAGAAACAGAAAAAACCCAGCGGCAACACCATTGCGCTGAACAAAAAGGCCAAGTTCGACTACCACCTGGAGGATCGGACCGAGGCCGGTATCGCCCTGCTGGGCTGGGAAGTCAAAAGCCTGCGAGCCGGCAAGGTCCAACTCACCGACAGCTACGTACTGTTCAAGGACGGCGAAGCCTGGCTGCTGGGTGCCCACATCTCACCACTGACGTCGGCCTCCACCCACTTTGTCACCGACCCCATCCGCACCCGCAAACTGCTGCTCAAGCGCAAGGAACTGGCCAAACTGCAACAGGCGGCCGAACAGAAGGGCTACACAGTCGTAGCCACTGCCCTTTACTGGAAAGGGCATCTGG
>JBJHDF010000005.1:0-162258 GCA_050486405.1 Marinimicrobium sp.
GGGATTGCCAACCAATGCCGGATCTGCCCCGGGAGCGTTCACTGACAGCGCCAGGGTCGGAATCAAGGCGGAAAGACTGGTCACCGGCTGCTGCGCCAAAACTTCCCTGCAACGTGTATCGACGTCGACACTGCACGTTGCGCCGGCTGGCAGCGCGGCATTGATCTCACAGAGACCTTCGGTGAGCGGGACCGGCGCTGGCAGAGGGTTGGTGACGCCGCTGGGGAAGCAATCCCCGAATTCAGGCTCTTCAATGTCCAGAATGATCAGGCGCGCACCCGCCGCGTTCTGGAAATCCGCTCTCTCGAATCCCTGAAGCAGACCACTGTCCTCAATTGTCTGAACCGGAATCGGCAGGCTCTCACCGAGCGGATTCGTGAATTGTGACAGCACCTGCGCACGCAACGACGGTGTACCCCAGATGGCAAGCAGGATGACCCCCGACAAAAGGATGGGTATACCGTTCAGCCCCTTGCTGTGCTGTAAGGCCCAGTACCCAATCGCCGCCATCGCCAGGGCGAGCAGTGCCAGCGCGGCGGGATGGTTGAGTGGAACTGCTACCACACCATCAGCGCCCGTTGTGATGCTCTGCGCCACGGCAAACCCTGTGTGCAGGATACCGATGACAACGAGTGGAAAGAGGCGCAGAACACGTGTAAGTATGCTCGCGGATTCGATGGGCACGATCATAGTAACTTCCATTTGGCAACAATGGCTACCAGGGCTGGCACCACATACAGCAGCAACATGATTGGCAGCTCTTCCTTGTAAGTATACCCACCCTGGTTGACTCCCACCCACATATTGAAGCCAGTGGCTACCAGCCAGACGGCGAGAAAGGCGGAAACACCCCATGTGGTCGATGAGGCGTAGTAGTTTGAAAACAGTTTACTGAACAGCGCTATTGCCGCAAACAGGCAAAGGCCGGCTACCAGAATAATGACTGTCCGCATGGTGCATAATCCTCAAGTTATTACCCATTCACTGCCGTATCCCTCAGAAACCTGAATAACGGAACAACGATCTGAGAAAACAGCGCTATCCCCCACACCAGATTGCCAATGATCGAAGGCACAAAGGGAAATATTGCCAACAACAGCAGAGCTGCACCGATCCCGAACAATCTCACTCCGCCGGAATGGTAGCGACAGGTAGTATCGCGCCCTTCCACCCTATTCTGCAATAGCCAGAGCGACGCCAAAAACGTTATCAAGCCCAGGCTCCCGATCACCCCATACCCGGTTGGATAGGGCTCCATGAACCCGACATACACTTCCCCGGCAAGCGCCACGCCGATCAGCACCGCTCCCCACATCAGGGTTATATGCGCAAGCCAATAGGTCACCATTACCGACACCTGACGGCTTTTTGCCTTTGCATTACCGACGCAATCGAAGTATATCCAGGCCAGGGCAAACAGGGAGAGGCCACCCATGACAAAATTTACCATGGTATCCACACCGACTTCCGTGATACCCCTACTGCTCAGGGTGACCACCAGCTTGAAAAACCCCTCGCCAAGCAGTATCAACATCAACAATCCAAAGCGCTCGGAGATATGGCCCAGGCGAGGCACAAATCTGTCAAAGCGCAAGGTGCCAACGCGCGGCAACATGTATTGCAATTGAATGAGAACAATACCGGTGCCAAACACCCAGTAGGCCAGCGGCCTTGGCAGCACAGCGGACAGCGCGAACAGCACTGCAAGCACAAAGAAGTTCCGCGCCTGCTCTTTTGCCAACAGGGACGTTTCAGCGCCCACACAGCCGGCGCGCCAGTACAGAAACGCCGTCAGGGCCCGGTTGAATGCAAAGCCCAGCGCAAAATGGATCCAGCCGTCGGCAAGCACCTCGGGAATCGCAGCCGCAATGACCATCATGGTTACTGTCTGAAGCGCCATGATGGTCCGGTGCGGGATATCCGTCGAAATGTAAATGGAGTTGTAGACCGAACTGTCGGCCCAGGCAAAGAAAATAGCCAGGAATATGCCAGTGAAAGCGAGAAAGCCGATCGGATCAAGATGCTGGGCCAGGAAATTTCCCAGCATGAAGATGGTTACAACATGGACCAGATCAAAAAACAGTTCGACCCAATGCACATGATGGGTCGCTTCTTTATCATCAAAGTGGTGCCGAGGCTTACGGCGAACAGGAATATCGTTCATGACAGCAGCCACTCTGAGGAAATCTGGATCATAGCGTAATTTTCACATCGAAGCTTTACTTTTGAATGATTGCAGCAATCTTTTCTGCAAGCATGCGCAGCCATAAACGGAGCAGCACTTCGTATTCTATCGACTTAACCCGACACCAAATCAGAGCTCGCCGAAACGCCATCTGGCTTAAGATACGCGTGTCGGCAATCATTAACGTCAGCGAACCCCACCGTTTTTGTCAACGCTCGCATTCCGAATCCTCCCTGACATGTTTAGGCCATCTCGTACGTTTAAACCCATAAGCGTGAGATTGATCATGCCCGCCAGCAGCTCTACACCTTGAACCGTGTAGAACACATTATCGAAGTCACCTGAAGAGGCGGAATAATTTAGAAAAATGGCGCAAGGTACCAGGACAAGAAGTCCATTTGTGGCAATATACAGCATCCTTTTTTTCTTTTTATCGACGATCTTGTCCTGTCTGTGTTTATATAGAAAAACGCCACTAATCCCTGTAGCTACAATGGCGGGAACCAAAACAAAAATTCCCGGTACCACTATCAACGATTTCACGAAAACTACGGACTCGTGAGACCCAAATAGCTCTACCAGAACCGTGGAAAATAAGAACGTTGCGATCATCATCGTCGCCAAGAGTCCCGCTATATAATGTACTTTTTTCAACACATTCCTTTTGTTCAATGAAGTCACCATATGGTAAGCCAGCAGTACACTTTACACCAAACTAAATCACAACTGTGAACTTATTAAGACACACAAACCACACCACATCAGGAGCTCAAACCACCCACTTATAGCGCTCTTTCCTCTGCCGCCTACTAGCTACAAGAATTTCTCGCTGCACAGAGGGAATATTGCCGTACAGCATGACCCCAGCTACTTCCTCCGCTCGGTTGGGTGGAATGTCGTGGCCCAGCCCCTCAAGCCAGACGCCCCGAGCGCCGGGGAGCCGCTCAAGCCGGGAGCCGGAGCGACGTATGGCTGACAGGTGATGACACGATAGCCATCATTCACCAGCGTTTCAACAAATCCCGGCGGCCAAACCAGGGCGTCGGCGGCAATACCCATAATCAGCAGCGCTGTTCCTTTTCGCTCGCCCAGCGGCTCCAGATGCTCGTGCCAGATGGCGGCGCCCCGGTTTTGGACGACGCCTGTTCACCCGGTAATCAGTTTTGGCAGAGGCCCGGACAGCGAACGCGCTATAGCAATATCCGTACCCGCAGGAAGCGGTGGTCGCCAAAAAGTCAGGCCCACAACCACAGCAACCAGCGTGACTAGCAGAGCCACCCCAGTTCGGACCAAGCACCACCTCCTGCGCTCCCAGCCATCTCTATTGTTGCGAGCGTTTCCGACGGGCTGAACCACACCATGAACAGGGTTCCACTATTTTCTTACAAGGTGGGACTTCAACGCTCGTTACTAAGAAATCAATCAATCGAAGTCGAAATACCATGTTACGCGTAGAGCAATACTGATACAGATAATATCACCATAAAGGGTTTTTGTCGCATAACCGTGTCAGTATACAGACTTATTATTTTCTGGGACGACGGCAACTTCTCTTTTTGCTTTACTGAATGTGGATTCGGTTTGTATCGGTCCCGCGCTATTAACCCGACAAACAACGTTGTCGCGTTATTAAATAAAACCTATTAATAATATAAGAGGCAAACCTATGAAGTTATATCGCCTACACGAACGCATAATGCTCCTTTTGGCTGCATCCACTCTGGCAATGATGGCAAACTTGGCTTCCGCCAACTCCTGCCAAAACCTTGTATGGAGCGATGAGTTTGAAGGAAGCTCTGTCGACTTCACCAATAACTGGGAAGCACAGATCGGTGACGGGTGCGCTGAAGGAATCTGCGGCTGGGGAAACAATGAGCTGCAACACTACAAAGCCGAGAACGCTACCGTCTCCAATGGCATCCTGAAAATCACCGCCAAACGCGAACGGGTACAGTCAAAAGCCTATACCTCCGCGCGGCTAAGAACCAGAAACATGCCTGCCAGCGGCGAGTGGAAGCATGGCCGCTTCGAAGCACGCATTAGAATCCCTGAAGGTGCGGGACTCTGGCCGGCATTCTGGATGCTGCCATCAAATACCAGTGTCGGCTGGCCCATGAGCGGCGAAATTGACATTATGGAATCCACCGGCCAGGCATCCATGGTTGCCATTGGCCATCTGCACTACGGGGAACCCTGGCCTGACAACAGCTGGACAGGTGGCGGCATCCTCAGCCAACCAGACAAATGGTCGGACGGATTTCATGTGTACGCCCTGGAGTGGGAGCCCTATGAGATGCGTTGGTACCTGGATGACATCCTATACTTAACCCTCAGACCAGAAGATCTCGGCAACCCTGATTGGTGGACCTTTGAAAATTACGAATATCACTTCCTGCTCAATCTGGCCGTAGGTGGAAGTCTGGGAGGGCCAGTAGACAATTCGATCTTCCCGGTAAGCATGGAGGTGGACTACGTTCGCGTCTACGACTTTGGTCAGCCCGCAGTTGACGGCCCCAACATTGTTGGCCCGAACGAAGTTGCCAGCTATAAGGTTGTAGGAAACACCGGCAACACCAGCTATAGCTGGTCCGCTCCTTCCGGAGCTACCATTAGCGGCTCCGGTAATTCGGTACAAATTAACTTTTCTGGTGCTGCAACTGGAAAGCAAGTCGTATTCGTAACGGTTTCAGATAGCTGCGGAACTCACGAACTAACAGTACCTGTTTTCGTTGAGCCGAATCATCCGGTGGAAACCGTATGGGACAACTTTTCCGGAAATAAGGAGTTGTCTTACACGACAATTACCGGAGACTTTAACGTCAACAACGGCCTTCTACACTACACCAGAAACACCCAGGAACGCTGGGATGTTATTATCGCCAGCACTAGCGCCATCTCGAATGCCGAACCGTTTATACGCGGCGACAAAGCATTTATTATGGACGTATACAACACCGATAGCAATTTGATTGGCAAAGAAATTCTTGTTCAACTGGAGAATGGCAACGTCGCCACATCGAGCAATTATCCCAACGGCAGGCACAGCAAGTATGCTGCATATGTCGATAACGCCGTTGGCTGGCAAAGACTGCGTTTTCGTCTACAGGAGCGCATTGATGGCATGACGAGCGATACATCCGTGAACCAAATTGTGTTCCTGATAGACCCGGACAGCCACAATGGCGATACCTACGTCATAGACCTTTTGGCCATTATCGGTCCGGATGGAGACGGCAACGGCAACGGCAACGGCAATGGCAATGGCAATGGCAATGGCAATGGCAACGGTGATAACGAAGCAACGCTGACCAAAGTCGCCTCTGTTGTGACGGGGACTCAGAGCGCAGGCGGCGGAAATCGGTACGGTGTTGCCGATGTTACAGTGACTGACGATCTCGGCAATCCCGTAGCAGGCGCCAACGTTACCGGGACCTTCTCAGGAAGCTGGAGTGAAACTCATTCCGCAACAACAAACTCCAGCGGCGTGGCGAGCTTTATTACCAGCTCTACCAGAAGGGGAGGTGTTACTGTCAACTTCTGTGTAAACGACGTAACCAATACTTCTCTGCCGTTTGATGCGAGTGCCAGTGCTGGCATGTGCAACTAATACATGCGTAATTAACAATAGACACCTCCGGTGCCCGGCTTAAACCGGGTATTTTCACCCGGCCTCGGCCGGGTTTTTTGTCGGCGAAAGACATAAACGAATATTCCGGTCGATGGACGACCGGAATCATTGCGTTTACAAGCGCCGGAACACCATGGTTACCGGCACACCGTCATCGATCAGGTCGGCAATCATGGTGTTGCCGCTGATACTTATGTCGATGGTGCCCGCCTCGTCGCCAACGATAGTCAAAATGCCCGCGCTGGCATCGTATGTATAGGAGCCACGCTCACCATTATTCTGACTGGAGGTGAGGTCCATCAGGACTTTTTTCTCGATGATGTCTCCGTCTTCCGTGAACACAAAGATGTGAACCCGGCTTTCCGTATCGTCCGGCGGTATCTGATAGACCCAGGTACCCACGATGCCGTTGGCCACAACCCGATGGGCCGTGGCAGTGTCTTCCAGCACACCGTCCTTGAATATCTGGGCAGTAACGACGTGTCCTTCGACCACAAAGCCAACTTCATCATCATCACCAGTGGCGCCAACGGGGTAGATTCTGTCCATGGCCGACATCAAGCCCGTTTCGGGGTCCTGGACATAGGTGCCGTACTCAAAATGGTTACCTCCGGACATTGATTCGTCGTAGGACAGGTAGACCCCATTGACGGTATCGAATGTCATCACGTGAAAGTGCTCTACGCCCTGAAGAATCCAGCTTCCCGCAAGCGAAGTGGCATTGCTGTAATGGACGCCTTCAGCCAGCAACGAGTCCTCGAAGTGGTCGACGGCGTCTTCGACGCTGACCAGCTGCTCTGGCACGGTGTCCTGGCCGCCGTTGGCAATCAGGTTCTGCACCGCCGGTGAGTTGGCAAACTCATCCACCGGAAGATTGAAGTCAACCTGGGTGGCATTTGCCTTGGCTTCTTCAGTGATGGTAATACC
The DNA here is from genome assembly GCA_050486405.1 of Marinimicrobium sp. GTDB lineage: Bacteria > Pseudomonadota > Gammaproteobacteria > Pseudomonadales > Cellvibrionaceae > JBJHDF01. The sequence goes on from JBJHDF010000005.1 coordinate 6,741, forward strand.
ATTGCTTGGATCGCCGTCGGCGTCCAGAGTCTGCAGCAGACGGATGATATTGATGACCCGGGGATCTTCGGTATCGGTGGTGCCAACGATATCCAGGGGAGTTACCACTCCGGAAGCCAGCACCGGGGGAAATTCCAGATCGCCGATAAAGAACACCACGGTTTCACCGGGCTCGTACTCATACTGGCCGCTAGGGCTGGTGACGCCCTCGCGCGTTTCGGTGCGGTACCCGATATTACCCACGGGGCCGTCGATAAATATACCTGTTTCCGGGTCATCACCATTACCATTGGGACCATTACCGTTCCCATTCGGCGTCGGCTCAGGCGTTACGCCACTGCTGCTACCGCTGCTACTGCCGCACGCGGTGAGACTGGCAACCAGAAGCAACACAAACAACGAGGGTAGATTAAGCTTCATCTTTGTCATCTCAGTACTCCTCAAACTTTGAAAAATTGGTGTTATCCAAACCAGCAAAGCACCTGTATCATCCGGCTGTCCGATGCACCCGGGTTGTTATCGGCATCGAGTACAGTGAGCGTCAAACGAACCCACTGCCCGGCGCCATAGCAGTCGTGTGCCGCCTCGGGCAACAGCAAACCAGGCACATTATGCAGGGTGTAGCTTTCACTGACGGAAGAGGAGGCACTGACTATGGTGTCCAGAGTGGTGGTGGCATACACCATGGTGGTGCTGCCTGCCTGATAGGAGGTGGCAACCAATTGATAGGTGTAGGGTGTGTTGCTATTACCAGAGGCACTCATACCCACCGAGAATGGGTCTTCGCGGGTATAGGTGTCGCCGATATAGTTGGGTGGACTCAATACCATACCGGCATTGGGGCCGGGTACCGCCGGCGGGTCCACCACCTGGACGGTCTGAATTACCGGGATCGATTGGGCGCCCTCGGCGTCAACCACCCTCAAGCGGACGGTATAGCCGCCGTTTGCCGGAAAGACTACGCTACCCTCGCAATCCAGCAAATCGAAACTCCATGGCGGAGAGGCGCGCCAGATATTCCAGTCGCAGCCGGTGTTGATCACCCCCGGTTCTGGACCAGGACCCGCGTTGGGATCCAGACCATAGCCGATCAACGATACCGGCTGGCCTCGATAGACGGTGGCTTCATTTTCCGGTTGAACCATTATCGCCTGGGGCGGCTGATTGACCACATTCACCGTAACACTACCGCTGCCGGTATTGCCTGCGCTGTTGGTAGCCGTGGCAGTTATCTCATGCTCGCCGGTAGTCTGCAGGCGATAGACAGCGCCACTGGTGATGTTCTCCGGTGCCGGAGACCAGGTAATCGGGCACACAGACGGCGGGCAGGTCGGTCCGCCATCCATAAAGTCGAAAACATTTTCGTACACCTGTGCCAGCAACGTGAAAGTCCGGTTCAAAGGGACATTGTTGTTGCCGCTGTCCAGCGCGGTGTTGCTGATATGGACGTAGGGATCGGCGCCCGCGTTTTCCACCACGGCGCGCACGGCCGCGTAGGCGTTGATGGCGTGGGTGACCTCCGCATCGGGAGAATCCGTCCAGGCTGTGGCGCGCAAAATGCTGCGAACATCTGCCAGACCGAGCGTCGGATCATAGGCTTTCATTACCGCCACAACGCCGGCCACAAAAGGAGAGCTGAAACTCGTACCACATACCCAGGGAAGATTGTCGGGATCACCGGCATCGGGAACAGTAGGCATGCAGCCAGGAGCCCAGATATCCACTCGCGAGCCTGCATTGGCGTAGTCCGACACGAGTCGGTTATTCTCATTGGTGGCGCCGACACAGATATTTTCGCCGGCCTTGCAGGGAACCTTGCCATCCGCGCTGATATGATGGCCTTCGTCCCGCCTGGTGTCGTTGCCAGAGGATGAAATCACGATCACCCCGTTGTCCCTGGCATTGCGTAGCGCCGAGTACAGACTGTCCTCCAGAAACAGATCGCAAAACGCATTGTCGCAGGGGCCACCAAAGCTCAGATTGATGACCTGAGCATCCCACCGAACCGCCGTGCGAATGGCCGAACCCACCTCATACCAGTTCATCATGGCATTGATGCCGACACGAAACAGTATCGGGTCGGCCACCTGTCCTCCCGTACCGGCTATCCCGTAGTCGTTGTCCAGGGTGGCAACAGCTACGCCCGCAACATTGTTGCCGTGCCAGGCGCGGGTAAGATCGTAATTGTTGGCGCCTCCAGCGCGGGAGCTCATATTTTCGAAGTTGCCCTGCAGCGGGTTATCGGGAAAGTCCGAAACACCATGGGTAGACAAGGAAAAGGGCTGGCCGGCGTCGTCCAGCCAGAAGCCGATATCGATGATGGCCAGACGCACACGGCGCGGCGGCGGCGTGGCATGCACCGCCTGCCACATCAGGGTGACGTTGGTCTGGGCGCCCTCGGTGTTGTACCAGAGCTGATCGAACGGATCCCAAAAGTTCTCGCTGCCCAGCGGATGCTCCCGGGTGGACTCCAGCCAGTCATCCAGGGGCATAAGAAAGTTCGGAGAAATATTCAGGCCGTTGCGGGTTTCGTGAAGTACCAGCGCCAGCAATCGGGCAGATGCCTCTGAAGACACCACCACCGCCTGGTCGATTCCCAGAGCCTGGGCATCATCCGCCAGGTTGTCCAGGGGGAAATCCGTGGGATCGACCAACACCCGGTAGGCCGTGGCCTGCCGGTCCTCATCGGTGAGCACCACCCCGGCCTCGGGCGGTGGCTCCAGCACCTCGTCACTGGCCAGGACAACCGCGTCGTAGCGCTGCAGAAATTCCTCCAACTGGGTCTCGGAGTCCGGCCGGATGATGACTTCATTGCCAATGAACAGGCTGGTGATGCCCTCGGCGTCCTGGACTCCCTCGGTAGTGCCACCCTCCTGAGTCAGGGGGTAGTCATCCACCAGATCCATATCCAGCGAGTAGGAAAACCCCGACTCAGGTGGCGGTGGCGGCTCCCCGCCATCGGCTGGAGGCTGTGGTGGCGGCGGAGTGGTGGCGCCGGAACTGTCACCACTGCCACTGCCACAGGCGGCGATCAGCAAAGTCGTTGCCGCCAGGGCGAACAGGCAAATAGGTCTCATGGCACGTATTTCCTCTTTCGGCGGCCGCACTGAAAGCGCGATGGCACAGCCTGGCAATCAAGCCCAAGCATTCAGGATACCGGGAGGAAGGTTATTTTTAGGTTACATATTCCCTCAATCGGCCATACAACACGCCCATCCGCCTCCACAACGGCGGTGAACAGGCGACCGCCTGCCTGGGCGAACACCGTTTGCACGCTTCCCTGCTGCATTTGACCGCTTCCCGCCACCTGCCTGCAAAAAAGTTGACATTCCCGCCCACTGTATATACTGTGCATATATGTTATATACAGTGTACGCAATAACAGAAGGGGCTACCGGATGACCCAAGGGCTATTCCTGTCCCAGGCCGACAGCCGGCCCATGTACCTGCAGATTGTCGAGCAGGTCAAGCGCAAGATACTGGCGGGCGACTGGCCGCCGGGCCAGGCTCTGCCGTCCATTCGCGAACTGGCGGCAACCACCTCGGTGAGCGTGATCACCGTCAAGCGGGCCTACTCGGAGCTGGAGGCAGAGGGCGTGATTCGCACGCGTCCGGGACTGGGCTCCTTCGTCGCCGACGACAGCGCTTTGCAGGCCACCCTGGAATCGGAGCTGGTGACACGGCTGGATGCCTTGCTGTCCACCGCCGACCAATTGGGGCTGGACGACCGGGAACTGCTGGCTCGTCTTGAACGGGCTCTCAACACAAAACACCAACGGTAAGGACCGAATCATGCAGACAGCCATACGCCTGGCAGGGGTGACCAAGACCTACCCCCACTTTAAGCTGGACAACCTCAGCCTGACGCTGCCGACCGGCGAGATCATGGGCCTGGTGGGGGTCAACGGCGCGGGCAAGTCCACCACCCTGCGCATCCTTATGGGCCTGATCGCCGCCGATACCGGGGATGTGGAAGTGCTGGGCCTGCCCATGCCCCGGGAGCAGGTGGCGGCCAAGCGGCGCATCGGCTACGCCTCGGACGACATGCGCCTCTACCCCTCCCGTGATCTGCAGTGGCACATGCAGTTCATCCGCTCCCTGTTTCGGGACTGGGACGAGCCCTATGCCCGGCATCTGCTGCAACGGTTCGACCTGCGCCCCGACCAGAAACTGAAGGCCTTTTCCCACGGCGAGCGGGTGAAGGCAGCGCTGTTTCTGCTGCTGGCGCGCCGTCCGCAACTTCTGGTTCTGGACGAGCCCACCACCGGCCTGGATCCGGTGGCCCGCACGGACATTCTAGAGGAGTTGGCCGAGGTGTTGCGGGACGAAGGCCGCAGCGTGCTGTTTTCCTCCCACAACACCCACGATATCGAACAACTGTCGGATTCCATCACCTTTCTGCACGACGGGCGGTTGCTGGCGTCGGAGGCGATCGACCGTTTTCTCGACAGCTGGCGCTGCATCCGATGCCGGGGCGACCTGGACGAACAGCAGATTGAACTGCCCGGTCTGGCCACCGTCAAGCGTAACGGTTCCCTGATCGAACTGAAGGCGGACCGATACGAAGACAGCCAGCTTGCCCTGCTGCAATCCCTGGGCCTGGAAGTGCTCGATGTGCGCCGTATGTCCCTGGAAGAAATCTTTATCGCCAATGTAAAACGAGGCAAAGCGCCATGAAACTGGACACCCATGTCATATCCCGCCTGATAATCAAGGATTGGCGTCTGCACGAAAAAATGATTGCCGCCTATTTTGGCCTGGGCATATTCGGCCTGGTTATTGTTGGCATGCCGCATCTGTACGCTGTAAATATGGGTGCCATCCTGTTGGTTACGGTGGTGGTGGGAGCCGGTTTTCACACCATCAGCGCCACCGTATTGCAGGAGCACAAGGACCAGACCCTGCCGTTTATCATGAGCCTGCCGGTAAGACCCGAAGAGTACTTTCTCGCCAAGGCATGCATCAACCTGCTGATCTTTGGTCTGCACTGGCTGCTGGTGTTTGCAGGTCTGGTCTTTGTCACCCTGACGTTGAACACGCCGGCGGGCATGCTGCCGCTGTTCATCCTGGTCAGTGCGCAATTGCTGGTCCACTTTGTGGTGACTCTGTGTGTCGCCGTACAGACAGGCAAAGAAGGAATATCCATTCTGACAATGGTATTCGGCAATATCGTAATCACACCCTTCATCATACTGATCGCCAACAACCCTGACTTCAACCAGTACTTTGGCGTCGACCAATTTGTCTGGCCCGGTAGCGCTTCTCTGATACTGACGGTTCAACTGGCCATCATTGCGGCAACACTGGTGGTGTTACTGCTGCTGCAAACCCGGCGCCGCACTTTCATTTAGGAGACCTCCACCATGGAACACCCGACACAACGCCTGCACTACATGGATAACCTGCGCGCCACCCTGATGATACTGGGGGTGTTCTTTCACGCCGCTCTGGCCTACAGCCCAATGTTGCACAACCTGTGGCTTTCGGCAGATCAGGTCAGTTCGCCGGCAATGGATCACTTTGCCAACTTTCTGCATCTGTTCCGTATGCCGCTGTTCTTTGCCGTGGCCGGCTTCTTTGCCGCTCTTCTGGTTGCACGCCGAGGCCTGCCTGCCATGCTGAAAAATCGTGCGCGGCGGGTACTGCTGCCCTTTGTGATTTTCTGGCCGCTGGTGACAGCAGGCATTCTTGTTCCACTGATCTGGGCCATGGCGAATGTGAACAATCTTCCGCCCCTCCTGCAATTCATATCCGCCATGCAGGACATACCCGATGCACCGCAGCCGCCACCCAGCACCACCCACCTGTGGTTTCTCTATTACCTGGTGTTTTTCTACCTGCTGGTCTGGGTGGCCAGGCTGCTGATACCCGTCGCCGTAAAAAACCGCCTGCTGGCGTTGCATCCGGCATTGGCCATCGCCATTCTGCCGCTGCTGCTGGTACCGGGGTTGTTGGGCACCAGCGTGCCCTTTCCAGCACCGGAGCGCTTTGTGCCCGAGCTTTGGGCCTTCGGTTTCTACGGACTCTTTTTTGCCTATGGCTACCTGCTGTACACCTCTTCGAACCTGGTGGACTATTTTCAGCGGCTCTGGCCATTATTGCTGGTGGTTGCGCTGCTGATGTACGCGCTCTTGCAAGGCTTTTATCCCAGGCAGATCACCCTTGAGGAGGTTATGGCCGGAGCCGCCAGCCGGAACTGGCCGGAGCGCCTCCTGACCACGCTGCTTGCGGCCTATATCTCCGTATTCATGTCAGTGGCCGGCATGGTACTGGCCAAACACCTCTTGAACGGCCGCAACGCTTTTATGCGTCTCATGTCCGATGCCTCCTACTGGATCTATATTACGCATCTGCCGATTCTGCTGGCCATCCAGTACTGGCTGCTGGACCAACCGGGCGGCGTAGCGTACAAATACACAGTGTCGGTAACGCTTACCCTGGCCGCCTGTATGGTCAGCTACTTTCTGCTGGTGCGCTGGACACCCGTTGGCTGGTTGCTCAACGGCAGAAAAAAACCTGTTGCCAGCGTCGCGGACAACGCATAGCTCGCCATGGCCACCAAACGGAGAAATTAACAAAACTTTCCGCTCATCCGTTTGACATGGGCATTGAGAGGGGTAAGCTCTTGGATTGACACTGGACAATCCACTGCCAATCCAAGAGACCTGAAAAAATGAAGGCCATAAGCAAATTCCGACACACTCTACTGCCGGTCGCCGCAGTATTGCTGCTGGGCACCCTGGCGCACGCAAATAATGAAAGAACTTTCAACAGTGAATACCAGCCGTTCAAGCTGGTCAAGGTCGCCGGTGGCCTGTCGCATCCCTGGGCCGTGGCATTTCTGCCCGATGGCCGCTATCTGGTCACCGAGCGCAACAACGGCCTGTTCATCGTAGACGGCAACGGCAAGACCAGGGTGGACAATGTGCCCGACTTCGTTGCCCGCGGCCAGGGCGGCATGATGGATGTGGTGCTGCACCCGGATTACGCCGAGAACGGCTGGTTGTACCTGACGTTCTCCCGGGGCAATTCCGGGCAGACCACACCGGCACTGGTGCGCGCCCGGCTGGACGGCAATGCCCTGGTGGATGTACAGGATCTGTTCGAGTCCAACGAGTACACCGGCCCGGGACGCCACTACGGCTCCCGCGTGTTGTTCCTCGACGACGGCACCCTGTTGATGACCATCGGCGACCGAGGCGCCCGGCCCCTGCGCGCCCAGGACACCAAGGATCACTCCGGCACCGTGGTGCGTCTGTACCCGGATGGCAGCGTACCGGAGGACAACCCCTTTGTCGGCAACGACGCCTATCAGCCGGAGATATTTTCCTACGGCCACCGCAATATTCAGGGCATAGTGCAGGACCCGAGCACCGGCAAGATCTGGGCCACGGAACACGGTCCCCGGGGCGGTGATGAACTGAACCTGGTGCAGGCCGGCAAAAACTACGGCTGGCCCATCGTCACCCTGGGCCGGGATTACGGCACCGAAGGCCCCTACCAAAACTCCGAAGCCCGCCAGCGCGAGGGCTACGAAGATCCGGTCTGGGAGTTCCTGCCCACTCTGGCGCCCTCGGGTCTGGCGCAAATCACCTCTGATCGCTTTCCGCGCTGGCAGGGCAACCTGCTGGCGGGCGGTCTGCGTTCGGAACGCATCCTGCGCCTGGTCATCAGCAATGATGAAGTCATACACATGGAAGAGCTGCTGCGAGGCGAGATTGGGCGTATCCGGGATGTCCGCGAAGGACCCGACGGTAATATCTATATACTGAACGATGAGTCCGACGGCGGCCTGTACCGGATGGAGCCCAGCCGCTGACAATCCGGGTAGTCAGCCCCCCAACCCTCAGATGGCGCGCTCCCTGCCCCGGGGCGCGCGCCACCGATTCAACACAGCGCGCACGAGAAGGTGACCGGGAAAGTACATCAGCAGCGGGTAAACCAGTATCAGCACCAACACCCACAGGGGTTCGGCCATCCAGGTCTGCTCTACACCAAAAGGCTGATGTACCCAGTTGATGTTTCTGTGCGGCTCGGTAAACAACCAGGCGCCAACAATACCCACAATGCCGATGACACACTGCAACCAGGGACCACGCCGGTCGTAACCCTGCAGCCATACCAGCCACAGCAGCAGCAGCGGCAAACCGATATGGTAGAGGGACGAAACCCTGACGATCAGCGCCAGATCCTGGTCAAACATATAGTCCGTAAAGCCCGTCAGACTCTCGCCGCCCCGGCCCAGGCCCACCAGCAAATCCAGGGTCCAGACAACGCCCACCAGACACACGACCCCCGCCTGACTGGACAGCAGCAAACGATTGGGGAACCATATCGCGTAGAGCGCAACGAACTTGGCCATATTGCATAGCCAAAAGAAGTTCTGCGGCCCCTGATGGTTCAGAATCACGATCACCCAGAACAGCATCCAGCCCGTATAAAGCAGTCGGATGCCCCGGGGAACGGCGTTGTTGTCGCGATAGGCATTCATAACAGGTGGTTTGCAACATTCCGCACGGTCTCCACTGTACACCCTTGAATTTTCCTTTCCCACCCCCATTGTAGATTCATCCCACTGCGCGAAGCTCGCCATGACAGTGCCCGCCAAGCCCCTGCCAAATACTCCGGCAACGCCCAATTGGCGCTGGCCGCTACTGTGGCTGCTGGCAGCGTTTGTCGCCCTGTTGAGCAACAGTGTGCTGCTCACCCAAGTGCCCACCAACCGCTTGGACCAGGCACTGACCAGTGGCGACAACCACTGGCTGATCAGCAGCCACCAGGAACTGTCGGCCTCTGCCAAACGCCCAGCCACCAGCTCTTCGACGGAACACAGCGACACTGATTCCTATCTACCCGACCTGCAGCCGGTCCTCTGGCTGTTGCTCGCGGGCCTGATATCGACTGTTCTGCGCCTTTATTTCCGTGCGCAAACCCGCCTGATTCCACTGCGCACCAACGCCGCACCCCGGTCGCCCCGCGCCCCTCCGGCATAACCCGTCCCACTCCGATTACAACTCCATAAAACTGTTGTCGCGGCCAGCCCATGGCGGGCCGCGCCCTGGGGACTGTTATGAAAAACTTTGCTGTCCGGGCCCTGACTTGCGGCCTGATTATTCTGTTGGGGCTGCTCAGCGCCCTGCCCAATGTTTTACCCGACTCGGCGCTGGAAAAACTGCCGCAATGGTATGCCGACAATCAACTGACGCTGGGTCTCGATCTGCGCGGCGGATCGCATCTGCTGCTGGAAGTGGACACCCGGAACATCCTGCCCGAGGAAAACCTGGACGATGTGGTGGAACGCAGCCTGGAAGTGGTGCGCCGCCGCCTGGACGAAACCGGGCTGGTGGAACCCACCATCACCCGCCAAGGGCAGGACGCCATTCTCATCCAGTTGCCGGGCGTCAACGACCCGGCCCATATCCGGCAGTTGCTGGGCACCACGGCCGTGATGTCCTTTCACTGGCTGGCCGATGAGGGCAGCCCGGCGGTCATGCGTTTGCCCGGTGACGACAATACCGGCTATTACCTCGTCGAACGGGACGTTGCGCTGGAAGGCAAACATATACGCGATGCCCGTATGGCGTTCAGTCAAAACAGCGGCGAACCGGTGGTCAACTTTTCCCTGGATCGCGAAGGCGGCCGGGAGTTCGGGCGCATGACCACGGCCAATATCGGCAGGCCGCTGGCCATAGTGCTGGACGGCGAAGTGCTCACCGCTCCAGTGATTCGCAGCGCCATTACCGGGGGCAGCGGCGAGATCAGCGGCAACTTCACCAGCCGCGAGGCTCACGATCTGGCCCTGATGTTGCGGGCCGGTGCCCTGCCCGTGCCATTGAACGTGATCGAGGAACGCACCGTGGGCCCGGACCTGGGCAGCGACGCCATTGCCATGGGTGTCACTACCGGTCTGCTCGGCGCGGCGCTGGTGCTGGCCTTTATGCTGGCACTCTACGGTCGTTGGGGCCTGATTGCCTGCCTCGGCCTGAGCGTTAACCTGGGATTGCTGTTCGGCGTACTCAGCACGCTGGGCGCCACACTCACACTGCCAGGCATTGCCGGAATCATTCTCAGCATCGGCATGGCGGTGGACGCCAATATCCTGATCAACGAGCGCATCCGGGAGGAGACACGGCAAGGAGCCAACGCCTGGAACGCTTTGGATGCGGGTTTCAAAAAAGCGTTCGCCACCATTCTCGACTCCAACATCACCACCCTGATCGCCATCGGCCTGCTCTTCATGTTCGGCACCGGCCCCATTCGTGGCTTCGCCGTTACCATTGCCATCGGCCTGCTGATTTCCATGTTCACCAGCATCACCGCCACCCGGCTGATCATGGAGTGGCGGGCGCGCAAGCTGAAACGGCGACCGCTGGACATTCCCGGGCCAAAATTTCTGGAGCGGTTGCACCGGGGCAAGCCCCTGAACGTGATGCGCGCCCGGTTTGCCGGTCTGGCACTGTCGGCACTGCTGTCGGTAGCGGCGCTCGGTTTGCTGGTTCAGCCCGGTTTGAACTTCGGCATCGATTTCAGCGGCGGCAGCCTGGTGGAGGTTCGCACCGACACCAGTATTGAGCAACTGCGCGCCGGCTTTGGCGAGCAGGGACTGGAACAGATCAGCATTCAGGAATTCGGCGCACCGGGACAGTATCTGGTGCGCCTGCCGGAACAGAGCGCCGAAGACGTCGCCAGCGGTGCGCCCATTCAGGCCGTGCAGCAAGCAGTGCTGGCCGTATCGCCGGACGCGGAATTTCCCCGGGTGGAAATGGTGGGCCCGAAAGTCAGCGGCGATTTTGCCGATACCAGCATTCTCGCCGTGCTGTTGGCCGGTGCGGGCATGCTGCTCTACCTCTGGGTGCGTTTTGAATCCCATTTCGCCACCGCCATCATCGCCACCCTGGCGCTGGATCTGGCCAAAACCCTGGGATTTTTCGTACTGCTGGGAATCGAGTTCAACCTCACCGCCGTCGCCGCCCTGCTGGCGTTGATCGGTTACTCGGTGAACGACAAGGTGGTGGTGTTTGACCGCATCCGGGAAAACCTGCGCGCCACGCCGGACATGCCCCTGCCGGAACTGATGAACGCCAGCATCACCTCGACCCTGACGCGCACCCTGTTCACTTCCGCCACCACGTTTCTGGCCGTGGTGCCCATGGCGCTGGCCGGAGGCGCCGCCGTGGCAAGCTTCGCCCTGCCCATGCTGTTTGGAATACTGGTGGGCACCAGTTCATCGATTTTTATCGCCGCGCCCATACTGCTCTGGCTGGGTAAACGCCGCAGCAACCGGGGTTTGCCGCAGTTGCGGCAGCCGCTGTTGGACGAGCGACCATAGCAAGCGCAGGGGATACTGATATAGAATGGTGCCTTCCTATGGTTTGTCTGGTGTAAGGATATCGTCGCGGTGAAAAAGATTGTTGTGGTCGGCGGTGGCGCCGGAGGACTGGAACTGGTCACCCGGCTGGGACACAAATTAGGTCGTCGCAAGAAAGCGCAGATCACCCTGATCGATCGCAACAGCACACACCTATGGAAGCCCCTGCTGCACGAAATCGCCGCGGGCACCATGGACGAAGGCGTGGACGCGGTCAGCTACCGGGCCCACGCCTTCGCCAACGGCTATCACTTTCGCATCGGCAGCCTGACTGATATCGACCGCGACGCCAGACAGGTGGTACTGGCCCCCGTGCTGGATGAGGAAGGCAACGAGTTCATTCCCGCCACCCGCATCGACTACGACTATCTCGTGATTGCCCTGGGCTCAGTGTCCAATGACTTTGGCACCGCCGGCGTGACGGAGCACTGCATCTTCCTGGACAACCCCAGACAGGCGCACCGCTTTCGCAACAAGCTGCTCAACCGTCTGCTGCGCATGCAGCGTCTGCCCGAGGAAAGCAGCTCGGTGCGTATTGCCATTGTCGGCGGCGGCGCCACCGGCGTGGAACTCTCGGCCGAACTGCACCACGCCATCGCCGAGTTTCACCACTACGGATTTGACGCCGTGCGCAACGAACATCTGAAAGTAACGCTGATCGAAGCCGGGCCGCGCATTCTGCCCGCCCTGCCCGAGCGCATCTCCCAGGCCGCTACCCGTGAGCTGATCCGCCTCGGTGTGGACGTGCAGGTCGATACCCGGGTGGTCTCCGCCAGCGCCGGGGGTCTTCACACCGACAAGGAACAACTGGTGGCGGCGGATTTGGCGGTCTGGGCGGCGGGCATCAAGGTGGCGGACTTTATGAAGGACATCGGCGGTCTGGAAACCAACCGCATCAACCAGTTGGTGATCGGCCCAACCCTGCAGACCAGCCGCGACCCGCACATTCTGGCCCTGGGCGACTGCGCGCACCTGCTGCAGGCCGACGGCAAACCCGTGCCACCCCGCGCCCAGTCCGCGCACCAGATGGCCAGCACCTGCTATCACAACCTGCGCGCCCTGCTGCACGACAAACCCCTGCGCCCCTTCGTCTATCGGGACCACGGTTCCCTGGTGACCCTGGCCAACTACTCCACCGTGGGCTCATTGATGGGTAATCTCAGTCGGGGCAGTCTCTTTGTGGAGGGCCGGGTGGCGCGCCTGATGTACGTCTCCCTGTACCGTATGCACCAGGTCGCCGTACACGGACTGATGCGCACCGGCCTGATGATACTGGCCGGGCGCATCAACCGCTGGTTGGGTCCCAGGCTCAAACTGCATTGAGCATTACTGGAAGCGCCACAACTGATGGGGTCCACCATGGAATTCCCATTGCTGGATATTGGCCCCCGAAGAACTGGAACCATCCTGTACGTCCAACGCCCGGTCGCTATGCACGGAAATAATCCGATAGTCATTGCCGCTCACCGGTTCGATGCGCCAGCGCTGATTGTTGCCACCCACATAGGACCACAGGTGAATGTTGGCGCCATTGTCGGCGGAGACACCGGCCACATCCAGCGTGCGGCCACTAATGACATGGTCGATGCGATACTCGCCGTTACCCAGGGACGTGACCTGCCACTGCTGAGCGTTGCCAACCACAACGTTGGCACCATTGCTATTACCACGGTTTTGCGCCCGCAACGCCAGCCCGGAGCCGGCACTGACAATGCTATAGACACCATTGGCAATGTCGCCGCCAGAGCTTGTGGCCGTCAGCTCAAACCAGTTGATGTTGAAGGCGCCACCACCGATGTGCAGTCGCACTGTCTGGCTGCCCGCCGACAGCGGCACTGTCTCGGAAATGGTGGTCCAGTTCTGCCAGCCACCGGTGTTGGGAATGCCACTGGTTGCCAGGGTGTTCGCACCACTGCGAAACTGCACCTCGCCGGAACTCACGGGCGAACTGACCCGGTAGTGCAGCGTGTAGTTTCCGGTCGACGGCACGGTGATGCGATAGTCCATCCAGTCCCCGGCTTCCAGCCAACCGACGTTTTCACCCCCACCCACGTCGCTGGTGGGTTCGGTCTGCACGCCCGCCATGGCGCAGAAGTCCACCGCATCCACCCGGCCGGGAATGCTCTGACCATTACCGCTGCAATCATCGGTAACGACCAGCTCCAGACGGAACCAATTCAGATTGAAACCGGCCCCGGCAACGTATAGACGCAGGGTCTGCTGACCGGCTGCCAGAGCGACCTCCGTGCTGACCGATGTCCAGGTTTGCCAGCCACCGGTGTTGGGCAGACTGGTGGCGGCCAGTGTGGAGCCACTTTGATCGAGCAGTTGGATTTCTCCGGTATTGGCGGTGCTGGCAACGCGATAGGTAAGCGTATAGGTGCCGGTTTGTGGCACATTGATATTGTAATCCAGCCAATCGCCAACCGAGGTCCAGCCTACGTTTTCACCGCCGCCCTGGTCACTGGTCGGCTCCGTTTGAATGCCGTGCATCGCACAAAAGCTTACCGCGTCGATCGCCTGCCCAACGCCTTGGTATGAAGCGCTGCCACACCCTGCCGGAGGCGTGACATCTTCCGTCTTTACCGCGTCGTAAAACCCCTGATGCCACTGTATACCCGGGCTGCCATTGGCGATATTATTCTGCGCAAAGGCGATCATCCCCTCATAGGATCCGGGTGGCGCCACAGTGCCGTTATTGATGGCGTTCACCACTTGGTTGTAGACATTGTTGGGCGGGATGGTCCACAGAGTTCTGTCGTGCGACATCTTTTTGAATGACCAGGGAAAGTGACCCGCAATATTGTCGATAGACCAGTCCGTCATCTGCCGAATGATATTGTTGGTGTCTTCGCCGTATTCACCCAGAATCAGTGGTACACCCAACTTATTGGTGCGATCAACCCGACCGAACAGATCCGGCACCCACTGCGGATTGCCGAATACGTAGTGGTGGGTCTGATACACCAGGTTGTCGTCCCAGCGCTGGGTGACACCTGTCGCTGCCTGGGTGGCGGGTTCCATCCAGTCGATGTACTGATCCTGCGATGCCCACCAGTGCCCCTGAGCGACGATGATGTGATTGTTGTCCACTTCACGGATGGCATTGCGCATGGCGATCAGGGACGGCAGAAGCTCGTATTCACGCCCATCCTGCAATACCGGTTCATTGATCAGATCATAGCCCCAGATAATTGGCTCATCCTTGTAGCGATCAGCGATATGGCGCCACACCTGACTGGCTATGGCCACATTGTCCCCGTCCCAAAACCGAACGGTGTGCCGGGGCTGACTGGCGTTGGAATCCATGTTATCGGAGTGATCGCCGGGGTTCTGATAACCCGGAGCGGCGTGCATATCGAGCAGGATGTAAACTTGGTGAGTGGTGCACCACTCAATCAGGCGATCAATGTACTGGAAGCCGTGATCGCTCAGTTGCCCGTTCTGCCAGAACATGTTGTAGTGAAACGGGACGCGCACCGAGTTGAAGCCGAGATTTTTCAGGTCGATAATGGCTTGCTCGGTGACATAGTGCAAGCGCCACTGATGCTCGAATTCCCTGGCCTGGGCCATGTTGCCGCCAAACGCCTGAGCCAGGCTCTCGAGAAACTGGGTGTGCGTTCGGTAATTGAAGTCACCCATCATCAGGTAGCCTTCCCAAAGTAACCAGTTACCCAGGTTCATCCCGCGCAGATACAGGGGATTGCCGTCGCCGTCGACAATCGACGTGCCTTCGGCGCGCACAAACTGCGCCTGAACGCCGCTGGCGGCGAAGGCCCCGACAAGGATCAGAGTCAATACAGCGAGATTTTTGCGCCATCCGCGCAAGAGTTGGTTGGAGCTGGCGAACAGAGTCATTATTAGTATCCTCTTCTCATTCAGTTATCATTGTGTAACTGAACATACCCCCACAGCCCGCCGCTGTCGTTCGAATCGAGGATTCGAACCCCATTATTTTCGTTCGGCTATGAATAGGCGAGTCGAACACGGCGGCAGCCCTTCGAAGGGTCCACAGGCCGACTTCAGAACGCAGATTATTGCGCCAGTCCGAGCAACAACCAAGAGAACGGCAAAAGCAGGCTAATCCCACTGAATTCCAGCGGGACATCGTCAGGACGGGAAAATGGGCTTACAGCGATGCCAGATACGCTGGCGGCGCCTGCACACGAACGACGTAGAGATCGATATCGTGCACCCGCTCAACACCCGCCAGATAAGTATCGGCCTGGCCCCGGGATGGGAAGGTACCAATCACCACGCGATAATGACGGGCGCCCGATCGCTCGGCGTCGATCACACGCGCACTGATCCCTTTTCTGGCCAGCGTACCTACATAGCGCTCCGCATTCTGCGCGGTGGAAAACAGGCCGGCCTGTACCAGATACTGCGTATGGCGCGCGGGCGCCTCCGCCTCGGACTCTGGTACCTCTAGCTGCACATCAGTGTCCGGCTCCGCCGTGTTGGCGGGCATTTCCGCCAACAGCGTCAGAGGTTTGTCGCTCTTCTCTCTGCTCACTATAGCTGCGGTGTCCGCAGGTACTGGGACCGCAGCGGCATAGGCTGCCTTGCCGGCGATAAGAAATCCGGCCATAAAGCAAGCCACGGGAATCAGGGCAGATGCGGCCAGCAGGCATACAATATCGCGTTTGGTGAGGTTTAAAGCGTCCATAGCGCCTCCCGACAGTCAAAACATTGGCTTTTTCGTATGGTTTACAACTGCTCAACCTACGTACAGCAATGTTTATGCCAATGGCAGGCCAAAGCGCAACCCTGGTTAGATCAACTGGTCGATGGTGCCATTACAAATGGGTTGGAACGCCGTTAGGCGGTCCATCATGGTGGCGTTGCCCAGGCCGTGGCGGGGAAAGCGGTCGGCGAAGAGATTCTGTTCGCCGTGCAGCGCCATGTAATTGAGCGCCACGGCTTCCACCAGCAGGTTGACGTTGCTGGCAATGGGGGTGGAGGCGGTTTCCACATCGCCGCTGGGGCGCATATAGCCGATCTGCTGGTGCTGGGCGATCTGCTGCGGTGTGCCGCCCAGCAGTTGCGGGCGGCCGTTGGGGCTGTAGACCATAAAAAAGGACGCGGCGGTCTGCTGGCTGTCCCCGGTCCACTCGCCCTTGCCGCGACCGGCGGCGGTGTTGTCGATGCGGCCGTTGCTGAACACCGAGCCGTCGCTGAACACATAGATCATGATGGGTACGCCCTTGCGCGCGGCGTATTCCAGACAGGCGCCCATGCAGCGACCGGCGCGCAGGTCGCGTATCTCGCCGGTGCCGCGCTCGCCGGTGTGATAGTCGTAGCCGGCCATGGTAATGGTGCCGGCTCCGGCGCGGCCTTCCACCACCAGCTTCATCACCGACGCCGTTTTGCGGAACTCGGCATCGCCGGCAAATTCCTCGGCGGTAAAAATGCCATTTGGCCCGACGATGTCCGGGTCCTGTTGCGGGTCTATGGCCGCCGGGTCGCCGAAGCGAGCGGCCAGATCGGCGCTCTTGACGTAACCACAGCGCAGTAACTCCTTTAACTGGGCATCGTTGTCGGTGCCGGTGTTCACCCGCTGCAAGCGGGCATCACTCAGGCGGTAGATGGATTCCATCACCCGCACCGTGTCCTGCTGATCCAGCAGGTTGACCAAGTCACCGGTATCCACCAGTCCGGTGACATCGCTGGGTCTGTCCACCTTGGTGGGTCGCACCGCCGGGTCGATCATGGACGCGGGCGCCAGGGAGTTGCCGCCGGAATCGTTGGCCCTTGAACCGATCAGCGCCAGCAGCTCACCATTGGCGCCGGCGCGGTTGATGGCGTACATGGGATTGTGGGGATTATTGCCGGTGTCGTTTTCCGAACGGGCGGGAATCACGCAGCCGTTGATGAATTCCGCACGGTTTCCGGCCCGCTCGAGCATGCCGATCAGCATCTGGCTGTCACTGTGAAAGGCCAGGCCCAGATCGGTGTTGATAAAATCGCCGGTGGAAGACGACGGCAGCATGTCCGCCGCCAAACCCTGTTTGATGTAACCGGAGGTGCTGAGCAGGTCCAGCTGTCCGCCGGGACCGCCGGCCAACGCGTTGGAGCCGGTCATACTGGCGCCGCCGGCCAGATCGAAACAGATAAACGGAATCTTGCCCGCACCCTGGGTGGAGATACCGCAGGCGTCGCGGATGGCTTCGATTTCCGCCGACAGGTTCACCTGTTGCGCCAGTGCGGAATTGACCAGCATACCGGCCAGGGAGCCACCGACAATGGTGCCCAGCCCGGCGCGAAAACCCTGGGCGATAAAATCGCGCCGGGTGCGTGGCCGGCCGTGCCCCTGCAGAAAGAGCGGCGCGTCCGGTGGCAATGCCTTGTCTCGTTTGCTCATGTCGAATTACCTGTATTGCTTATTGCAGCAGCATCAGCGCGCTGCCCATGGCGGCGGCGCAGACGGCGGTGGCCGTCTGCCGCGTGCGCTGGCTGCCGCAGTTGCCGCAACCGGCTATCATGTTGTCGATCAGGCCGTTGAGTTCGGCGCGCACCGCATCCGGGTGCGCCTGGGACGCCAGCGGCCCACCGCCGACGTCCGCCACCAGCAACTGGCGCAGCAGCGGGTCGATCAGGGCGCTGCGTCCGGCGCTGTTGAAAGCGGCGGACGGCTGCGCGTCAAAGCCGAAGCCGCCGAAGTAACTGGCGCGCAGACCGGAATCGTTGACCAGTGCGTTGCAGTAGGACACCGCCAGTTGCGTCACCCCCATCTGCTGGGCGGCGACGAAACCGTCCACCTCCGGCCGTGTCGGCATCTGTTGGCGCACCTGCTGATAGGTGGCCGCCACCGAAGGCCGGGTGGAGGGTACGCCGGTCAGTTTGGCCAGGCTGGCGTTAACCGCCGCGAAGGAGCGCACACCGATGCGCGACTGGTCGGCGATATCCTCCGCCGGTGGCGGCGCCGGAAATTCACCCTCCACGCGCACAAATTCGTGATCGCCCAGACGATCAAAAGTGAGAAAGAATTCGTCGCTGTCCGGCCCCTGTTGTACTTCGATCACCGCGCCCTGTGATGACAGCCGCTGACGACCGTCCACCAGTGCCGGCCCGCCAATTTCCGTATCCAGCGCGGCGAACACCTGGCCGATACCCGCCTCGCTGCCGTTGATGCCGACGCGAATGCCCCGCACCGGAATAGCCGGCACCTGGGCGCCGGCTTCCAGGGTGACAAAGAAGGGTTCGGCAAACAGATAACTGTAATCGTCGAACTGCTGCACTTCAAAGGCGATATAGCTGCCGGGCACATTGATCAGTTGCGACACGTTGAACAACAGAAAGTAGCGTGCACCCACACCCACTTCGTAGTTACCGGCAATAGCCTCCGGCGACAGGGCGCGGTTGTGAATGGCGAGAAAGCGAATGCTGCCGCTCCAGGCGTTGTTGGTGCCGGAAACTTCGTTGCCCACCACCAGCGCGAAGGTTTCGTCCCACTCATCCAGGGAGGCGCCGGCAAAGGTATCACCGTCGCCGGTGTATTCGCCGTTGACGTAAATGCGCCGGCCCTGCACCGGGTCAAAGGTTACCACCACGTATTGCAGGCTGGACTGCAGGCGCTCGGCGTCCGGGTCGGTGAACAGCGCCGGCAGCCCGTTGGCATTGCTGGCACTGCTGCGGTTGAGAAACTCGTAGTTGTACATGGTCTGGCCCAGGGTAAAGTTGCGCACCTGGTCGCTGCCGGAATAGCTGACAATGCGTGTGGTATCGCCACCGCCATCACCCTGGGTGACGTTGTCGGGAATCACCCAGGCTTCGATGCTGTATTCACCGGTGGCGGTGATCAACTGATGCAGCTTGCGGCTGCCGCTGGTGGACGCCTGGGCCTTGCCGTTGGCCGGGCCGCCGCCGGTGTTCAGACGCAGTCCCCAGGAACTCATCCACTCCACGTCCCCACTGAGGTTCAGGTTGGCCGCCGGGTCGACACCGCTGGTGTCGTAGGCCACGGCGCCGCTGCCGGTTTTGAATTCGTATCTGGCGATGATGTGCGCATCCATGCGACCACCGGTGCTGGCGATCATGCCGTCACCGAGACTCAGGGCGCGACTCACCACCAGATTCGGATCGACCTGGGTTTCGGGAATGCTGGCGGCCAGATCGGCAATGGCCGCCTGCATGGCGGCGGCGCTGGCGGCGCAGTCGTTGCTCCAGCAGTTGTGGCCCTCGTCGCGCAGGCGCTGCACCAGCCGCGACGCGGCGGGGTTGTCCAGTCGCATGCGGGTTTTGGCCGCATCGTAGGCCATCTGCAGATTGCTGCTGGCCAGGTAGGGCTGCTGGGAGGTGGGCGCCACCGGGGTGTGACACTCGCTGCAGTACTGGGTCAACAGCGGATAGACAGTGCTGACAAAAGCACCGGGCTGCGCCGGAAAAATCTTGCTGCTGCCCACCTGCCGATCGTTGGGCGCTTCGAATTCGATGCGGGTAGTGACGTGCCCCAAAGCCGCCGCCCAGGATTCAATATAGCCGGTGATAATGTCGGCGCAGGCAGCGTCACTGCCCTGCCAGCAATTGTGACCCTCCCCTACCCGGGTTGCCAGACGGGAATTGGCCGGCTGTTCCAGATCCACATAGTTGTTGGCAATGGCGTAGGCCAGATTGATATCGTCGGCGCGCACAAAGGCCGGTTCCTGACCGCCGGTGCCGTGACAACTGGCGCAACGGTTATCCGACGCCAGATTGTCCCACACCGACACCTTGAACAGTTGCACATCCAGGGTCTGGGGCGGCGGGCCCGTGTAGTTGGGGCCGTCGGGCGGGCGGTTGGGATCGAAATTTTCCTGCACCCGGGGCGCGCTGTCCGAACCACAACCGGCCAGCAACATCAACATCAGGAGCGCGGGCACTGACAGGCGCGACAACATGGCTCAGTCCCCCCGGCAATGCGTGGCGGTGTCGACAAACACCCGGCGCAGATCGTAGCCGCTGGCGGAAAAGTTGGCTGTGGCGCTGTCAATCAGGGCGCGGTCGGCGGCATCGCCGGGTTGGCGCAGACACACCTGACGAAACACTTTCTCCACCTGACAACTGGCAAAGGCTTCACTGTGAGCCAGTTCCATGCCCATGCTTTTGGCGCCGTAACCGTAACCCGGCAAATCATCGCTCCAGCCCAGCACCTGATTGGGTCCCTGCCGCCAGTAGTTGTCCCAGCGATCGTCCTGAGTGACGTAACCGTGGCGAAAGGTATTGGCGTTGATGTGGTACTTGGGCACGACCCGGGTACCGGTCACAGGATCGTTTTCTCCCTCGCGGTTCCAGGTCAGGTGGCCGCCCTCCCCCTCCGGGTCGGTATCGATATCGTACTGCCAGTCGTAGTAGGCGTAGGCCTGGGCCAGCGGGTCCATGCCGCTGTGGCAGCCCATGCAGTTGTTGAGAAACACGCGGCTGTCACCGCCGGGACTGCGGCTCACATCCTGGCGGATGCGATCGGGAATGCCGGTGTCATCGTGCACCTGCTCCAGATCCCGGCACAGATGACTGAGCAACGTAAAACGGAACATGGCGCGGTTGGTGCCGGCGTAGAAAAACGCCCGGGCACCGGCCCGGCTGGTGACCACACCGGCGGTGGCCTCGCTGGGCAAACCGGTCACGGCGGACTGCTGCTGACGCACCAGCACCGAGGGGTCGCCCAGGGGCAGGCCCAACTCCTGCATGGCTTCATAGTGATCGTTGTTGCTGTTGGAGTAGGCGGGCAGGCTGGAATGACTGCCCACATAGAGCACATCGTCGTACAGCAGGGTGCGAATGTCAGCGCCGTCGCGCACCAGGCCGATAAAGGTTGCGGTGTAGTCGTTCAGGGGGGCAAACACATCCTGTTCGCGATTGCTCCAGGGTGTGGCCAGGGTTTTCAGGGTAACACTGTAAAAACCCTCGTTGGCCATGGCCATTTCCACCGCCACCGACACATTGCCCGCCTCGATCTGCTGGGCCATGGCCAGCAGTACCGATTCACTGGGCGGCACACCGGCCACGCGGTTGTGAATCTGCAGCGCCTGCTCCCGGGGGCCGGCGAGGGCCGCGACGCTGACACAGCAAAGAAGCCACAGCACCAGCGCGCCCGCGCGAACAGGGACGGGACGGGCTATGGCGAAGAATCTGATCACGATGGCTGACTTGCCCTGAACCTGGGTAAGACTCCATTATAGAGGTCCGGCCTTACGGTGCCGCAGCGCCAGCGGCACTGCTTTCGTTAACGCTGTCACAGTTTGGCGTTTCCGCCCGGTGCCCCAGCGCCGGCAGGACCGATAATGCCGGCTGACAACCCCAATCGCCTGGAGCCTGAATCCTTGCATCCTCGTCTGCCCACTCGTGTTGTAATGCTGGTTGTGGCCTGGCTGCTGACGGCCTGTGGCGGCAGCGTAGGCAGTCCAACCTCCGGGGGCGACTCCAACCAGCCGCCGGACCCGGTGGCGGTGGATTTCCCCCTGGCCTATGTGCAGCGCCCCCTTCCCCTGGACGAGGACGGAGAATTCGAGCAGGACGTCATCACCGAACCCGCCGCCTTTCGACCGGGAGCGGCGCTCTATCTGCAGGAAAGGGCCACGCCCGTCGCCGCCCGTCGCAACCTTACGGCCAGCATCTTTGGCGCCAACGCTCTCTACGACGTCAAGGATCTGAGTGTACACCCGGACGGTGACCGGCTGCTGTTTGCGCTGCGCGCACCGGAAGTCGAAAACGCCGACGACGAAGACCAGCCCACCTGGAACATCTGGGAATACCATCTGGAAACGGACGAACTGCGCCGGGTGATCAGCTCGGACCTGCGCGCCGAAGCCGGCCAGGATGTGGCGCCGCTCTACCTGCCGGACGGGCGCATCGTCTTCAGCTCCACCCGCCAGAGCCGCAGCCGAGCCATACTGCTGGACGACGGCAAACCCCAGTTCGCCGCCCAGGTGGAAAACGACAGCCAAAGCGCCTTTGTGCTGCACGTGATGTACAACGATGGCAGCGGCATCGAACAGCTCAGCTTCAACCAGAGCCACGACCTGCACCCCACTCTGCTGCCGGACGGCCGTATTCTCTTTACCCGCTGGGACGGTTTCGGCCAGAACCGGCTGAGCTTCTACACCCTGAACCCGGACGGCACCGGGCTGGCATCCCACTACGGCTACCACAGCCTGAACGAGGAAGACGCGCCCTTTCTCTACCGTCCCCGGACGCTGGACGACGGCCGCCTGCTGGCGGTGCTCAAGCCCCGGGACGACCTGCCCGGCGGCGACCTGGTCACTGTGGATATCGAACATCACCATGAAAACCGGGTGACCCTCTGGGGCGACGAGATCCCGGTGGAATCGGAGCAAACCGCCCAGCGTTCCCTGACGCCCTTCCCCATTCCGCTGCAGGACAGCATTTCCCGTCACGGCCTCTACCGCGATGCCTACCCCATGTACGATGGCAGCGGCCGGCTGCTGGTGAGCTGGAGCCAGTGCCGCTTGCGGGTGATCGCCGAAAACCGGCTGGTGCCCTGCACGGCGGACTGGCTGCTGGAAGACGAAGACGGTAACCGCACCCCCGACGAAGGCACGGAACCGGCCCCGCCGCTGTTCGGCCTCTGGGTCTACGACCCGGCCGGCCCCACCCAGCAACCGGTGGTGCTGCTGGACGAGGGCCTGATGGCCACCGAACCGGTGATACTGGAGCCCCGCACCCGGGCCGATTTCATCCCGCCCCATACGCCGGACTCGCAACTGCTGGCCGAGGGTGTGGGCGTGCTGCACATCCGCAGCCTCTACGATCGGGACGGCACCGACACCAGCCCCAACGGCATCGGTGTCATGGCCGACCCGCTGCAGACCAGTGCCAGCCAAAGGCCGCTGCGCTTTCTGCGGCTGCTCAAAGCCGTGTCCCGGCCCGACGGCAATACTCTGAACGCCCAGGACGACGACGTGTTTGGCCGCCGCTTCGGCCAGAACGGCGGCCTGTTTGAAATCCTGGGCTATGTGCCGGTGGAGCCGGACGGCTCGGTGATGGCCCGGGTGCCGGCGGACGTGGCCTTCAGCTTTGAACTGGTGAACGCTGCCGGCCAGCGGGTGGCGCCGCGCCACAACAACTGGCTGCAACTGCGCGCCGGGGAAGTGCGCCACTGTCAGGGCTGCCACGACCCCGACAGTTCCCTGCCCCACGGCCGCAGCGACGCCCAGCCGACGCCTGCCTATTTCGGCGCCCCCACCAGCGGTGCGCCCTTTGCCAACACCCGGCGCCTGGACCCCTTCGGTTCGCCGGAATTTCCAGACCTGGGGGAAACCATGGCCGAGTTCGACGCGCGCATCGCCCACAGTTGCACCGCCCCGGACGACCCCCTGACCTGCACACCCCGCGGCCCGCGCAGCCCCGAGGTGGACCTGCGCTATACCGATATCTGGACCGACCCGAACCGGCGCCAACCGGACCCGCCCCAGCAACTGCTCTACGCCGCCCTGGCCGCCGACGACTACCGGGAACTGATCGACAGCGACGATCCCGACAACCCGGAACCCCTGCTGAGCGCCTCGACCATACAGCCGCCGGCCAGCGACGCCTGCCAGCAGCAGTGGCACAGCCTGTGCCGGGTGATCATCCACTACGAACACCATATACAGCCTCTGTGGCAACGCCAGCGACTGCTGACCCGGGACATCGGCAACGGCCAGCGGGAACTGGTGCCGGACAGCCTCGGCGCCCCCATCGACCACACCTGTACCGGTTGCCACAGCGACCGCGACGCCGACGAGCAGATTCGCGTCCCCCCAGGACAACTGGAACTGGTGGCCACCCGGGCGGGCAACGGCATGTTGCTGTCCTACCTGGAACTGCTCAACACCGATGTGGAACTGATCATTGAGGACGGCGCTCTGGTGCCCCGCCTGATCGAAACCGGCGAGTTCCAGCGGGACGAGGACGGCGAACTGATCCTGGATGACGAAGGCCAGCCCATCCCGGTATTGACCACGGTGCCGGTTCCACCCAGTATGTCCCGGGCCGGCGCCGGCAGCAGCCCGCGTTTTTTCAACCGCTTTTTCGTCTTTGACCCGGAAGAGCAGACGGTGGACCATCGCGGCATGCTGAACTCCCACGAACTGCGCCTGCTGCGGGAGTGGCTGGATCTGGGCGGCCGCTATCACAGCAACCCCTTTGACCGGGCGCCGGAGGGCGTGCAGTGAGGCCTGCCCTGTTCGCCGTCGCACTGGTACTGGTGATGATACTGGGCAGCCTGCTGACCACTGGCGTCCAGGCCCGGGACCGGGCGATGCGCAACGGGGTGGAAGTCACCGGCGCCTATATCGACCTGCGCTCCGGCCCGGGCCGGGGTTACCCGATTTTTCACGTCGCCGAGCGCGGCGAATGGGTGGCGCTGCTGAAACGGCGCGCCGACTGGGTGAAAGTGGAAACCCGGCGCGGCCAGCGGGGCTGGATCCACGCCGAGGACCTGCTGCGCACCCGGGACGCCAGCGGCCAGGTGCCGGACATCAGCGGCTTCGGCCGGGACGACTTTCTGCGGCGACGCTGGGAAATGGGCTTTGCCCTGGGGGACTTCGACGGCGCCGACGCCCTGCACGTCAATCTGGGCTACCGTTTTACCCGGCATCTGACCCTGGAAGCGCGCCTGAGCCAGAACACCGGCCCCTTCGCCGACAGCGTCATGGCGTCCCTGGGCCTGCACCATCAGCCCTTTCCCGACTGGCCCCTGTCGCCCTATGTGCGCCTGGCCGGCGGCCACATGGAAACCCGGCCCAACACCACCCTGGTGGAAGCCGAGGACCGGGAGGATCCCTTTTACCAACTGGGTATCGGCACCTATATGTACCTGAATCAGCGGCTGTTCCTGCGTCTTGAGCTGAACAACCAGAAAATACTCACCAGCCGGGACACCAACCAAGAGGTCAACGCATGGCAACTGGGTTTCAACGTCTACTTCTGAGCGCGCTGCTCGGCACGGCGCTGGCCCTGTCAGCCGGTGCCCGGGCCGACGAGGGCGAACTGGAAGACATCGTCGGCCCCGACCCGGACCGGCGCAGTATCAGCCTGCGCCGGCTGCGCGGCCAGAACATCGAGGTGGGCGCCTATTACGGCCTGCTCAGCGTGGAGGATTTCGGCAGCAGCCCCGCCACCGGCCTCACCGTGGCACACCACCTGACCGAGTGGCTGTTTTTCCAGATCAACTACGCCACCAGCACCACCCGCGAAACCAGCTACGAGATGCTCAGCGGCGCGGTGGAGCTGCTGACAGATGAACAACGGGACTACAGCTATTACAATCTGGCCGTCGGCTTCAATCTGCTGCCGGGCCAGGTCTACCTGGGCGAAAGCTGGACCTTCAACACCCACCTTTATCTGCTGGGTGGTGCGGGCAATACCCGCTTTGCCGACCAGGATTACTTCACCTATCATCTGGGCGCGGGTTACCGGATCTATTTCACCGACTGGCTGGCTACGGATCTGGGCATGCGCAACCATGTGTTCAGCCATAACCTGTTCGGGCGGGATGTGCGGGTGAACAACCTGGAGATGCGGTTGGGACTTTCTCTGCTATTTTGAGGTAAATGCAATGACGATTTTTCGAGTGGCATTGGTTGGGCTGCTGTTGTGCGCCGGCGCGGCTGTGGCGGAGCCGGCGCCGGACTTTACGCTGAAAAGCGACAGCGGCGAGAACTTTCGCCTGGCCGAACAGCGGGGCAAGGTGGTGATGATCAATTTCTGGGCCTCCTGGTGCGCGCCCTGCCGCCAGGAAATGCCGCTGCTCAACGAGCTGTACCAACGCTACGAACGCGCCGGCTTCACCCTGTTCGGCGTCAACGTGGAACAGAACCCCGATGCGGCGAAAAAGTTTCTCGACACGGTGGGCGTCTCATTTCCCATTCTCTACGACTCCGAAACCACCGTCAGCCGCGCCTACAACGTCAACGCCATGCCCACCACGGTGATGGTGGACCGCGACGGCAAGGTGCGCTACGTCAACCGCGGTTACCGTCCCGGCGACGAGGAAAAATACCGCGACCAGATACGGGAGCTGATCCGCGAATGACACGTCTGCTGGCCATCGGTATCGCGCTCGCACTGCTCGGCGGCTGCGCCGTGCAGCCCTGGGTCAAACCCTACGAGCGCGACAGGCTGGCGGATCCCATCATGACGTTTGATCGCGACCCGGTTTCCAGCAGCTATATGGCCCACGTGCAGGACGCCCGCGAAGCCAGCCGCGGCGCCGACGGCGGCGACGGAGGCGGCTGTGGCTGCAACTGACAGGTTGTGCGGAGGGGGCCGGGGGGAGGTGCCGCTTCTCCTGTTGAGCTTTTTCTCCTTTAACGCTGCCGCCACCGTACTGCCGGAAGAGCGGCTGGACGTGATGTACCACAGCTACTCCGGCGGCGGAGTCAGAATCGACGGCCCCTCGATTCTGGTGCGAAAAAATGTCGGCAACAGTGTTTCCCTTTCCGGCAAGTATTACGTGGACACCGTCAGCGGCGCTTCCATCGATGTACAGGCCGCCGGCGTGGATGTGGATTCCGGAGCCAGCCCCTACCGCGAAAAGCGCACCGAATACAGCGTCGGCATGGACTATCTGCACGATCGCACCCTGATCAGTTTCGGTTACACCCGCAGCAGGGAAAACGACTACGACGCCGACACCTTCAACTTTGCCGTCAACCAGACCTTCTTCGGCGACCTCACCACCATCACCCTGAGCGCTGGCGTGGGCCATGACACCGTGGGTCGCAACGATCGGGAAGACTTCGAGGAAGAGCTGGAACGCCGCCGCTACGGCATCGGCCTCACCCAGATACTCACGCCCAGCCTGATCGCCGCCATCCACTACGAAGCGGTGCTGGACGAAGGTTATATCAACAACCCCTACCGCCAGGCGCGCTACCGCGACCCGGGTACCGCCCGGGGCTTCAGTTACCAGCCGGAAGTCTATCCCAACACCCGCAACAGCGACGCCGTCAGCGTCCGCGCCATCTACCATTTGCCCTGGTGGCGCTCGGCCCTGCGCGGGGAGTACCGCTACTTCGAAGACAACTGGGACATCAGCTCAGACACCACCGAACTGCGCTACACCCACGTCCTGTACCGGGACTGGCTGCTGGAATTCAAGCTGCGGCACTACTCCCAGACCGGCGCCATTTTTTACAGCGACCTGTTCGAGTTCCGCGACGCCCAGAACTTCATGGCCCGGGACAAGGAAATGGGGCCATTCACCTCCCTCACCCTGGGCGCCGGCGCCAGCTACACCCTGCCCGCCGGGTGGGTCCCCGGCTTCAGCCGCAGCACGGTCAACCTCTACCTGGACCGCATCGCCTTTAGTTACAAGGACTTCCGCGACGCCCGCGTAACCCCCGGCGAATACAACCCGGGTGAAGAACCCCTGTACAACTTCAACGCCACGGTAGTTCGGTTATACCTCTCGTTCTGGTTTTAGCCCCAGATCACCTCTGTGCTCCTGTTTTACAACATCGTTCTAGACGATCTGTCTATAAGTCGGGGTTGGCGAGTGTTTCTGCATCATGCTATAAAGGAAACTCGGAGCTATACGAAAGAACTCAGCCCAGACATCTTGTACGGCACCCAGAAAGGCTAAGGAAGTGGTATGGGAAAGCACGACAAAATAATGGAAAAGATTCTTCGAGGTACGTCAGACGCAAACATTGCGTTTGATGATATTCGAGGAATGCTGATCCATATGGGATTTGAGGAACGAATTCGTGGCAGTCATCATATTTACCGAAAAGAAGGAATTGACGAAAAAATCAACATCCAACAGTCTGGGAGCAAGACCAAGCCTTATCAGGTCAGACAGATTCGCGATATATTGCTTAAATATCACTTGGCAGGTAAATAGCCATGTATAAGTACGAAACCATTATCTATTGGAGCGAGGAAGATCAATCTTTCGTCGCAGACGTTCCTGAGTTGCCAGGCTGCATGGCGCACGGCGCTTCTCCAGATGAGGCGTTGGCGAACGCTCAAGAAGCCATGCAACTGTGGCTCGACACAGCGCTCGAGTTCGGAGACCCGATTCCTGAACCCAAAGGGCGTCGTCTTGTTTATGCATAACGACAGAAATATATAGTGACGTTATCCGAAACGTTGATATGGCTTCTGGTACCACTGCTGGTCGCATCCGTGCTCTGCGCTGTCTGGCGAAACGCATCGTGGCTGCCCAAGCGATCTGCAGCTTTGCTCGGTCTGGCGGTCAGCATACTGGGCGCCCTATTGGCCCCAGCGACGCTTTGCATCGGTGAATGCGACAAAGTGTCGGCTGACGAATCGCATATACATGGGACCCCCTGTGTCATCTCTCGAGCTTAAAATTCCCCCGGTTGTTCTGGTAATTGTGGTAGGTGCAGGAATGTGGGGCCTGACACTCCTGTTTCCGACGTTCGCGATACCCATCGGGAGCACGACATCAAAAGGAATTGGTGTCGTGTTGCTGGTTGCCGGAATATCTCTCGCCTTGCTTGGCGTACTGGAGTTCAGAAAATCCAGTACAACCGTAGACCCGCGCTTTCCGGATAAGTCTTCTCAACTGGTGACCACCGGGGTGTACCGCATCAGCAGAAATCCCATGTACCTGGGCTTTCTGGTCATTCTCCTGGGGTGGTCCCTGTACCTGGTGAACTACATTGCGCTGCTGTTGCTCCCCGCCTTTGTCGCTTATATGACCCACTTCCAGATCAAACCTGAAGAAAGAGTCATGGCGCAAAAGTTTTCCGGGCAGTTCAGCGGCTATACTGCAAGGGTGCGCCGATGGATATGACAGCTCACAGAGGATGATATGAACATTCGCCCTTATCGGGAAGCAGACAGAAACGTTGTGATCAATCTCTGGGAGGAGACCGGTTTGGCCGTGCCTCAAAACAACCCCGGCAGCGACATTGACCGAAAAATGAAGGTCGACCCCGAACTGTTTCTGGTTGGCGAGCGTGACGGCGAGTTAGTGGCCACAATCATGGCCGGCTATGAGGGGCACAGAGGCTGGATCAATTACCTGGCCGTAAAGCCAGGCCACCAACGGAAGGGTTACGGCCGGCTGCTGATGGCGGCTGCCGAGGACCTGCTGCGCCAAAGGGGTTGCCCCAAGATCAACCTGCAAGCCCGGGAAACCAACACCGGGATAATCGAGTTCTACTCCGCCATCGGCTACGGTGACGACAAGGTCATAGGTTTGGGAAAGCGCCTGGTTTACGACACGCCTACCGACCGTTGAAAGTTGTTGACGCGGCCCACAATAGGTGTATACTCGGTCTAGCATGTAAGTATTGCTCTATTTATATCTCGACATTTCGAAGCTACGTTGTATCAGCCATCGTCCTGCCTGCAGTCTATAAGTATCAGTTCGCTTCTTGCTACACCAGCCTTTGAGGGTTCCAGACCGGACACCCCGGGGCGCACAATCATTTATTACTTCAGGATCAAGACTATGTCCAATACCGTAACCGGCACCGTAAAGTGGTTCAACGAAGCCAAAGGCTTTGGTTTTATCGAGCGTGAGTCCGGCCCCGATGTGTTCGCTCACTTCAGCGCCATCGCCAGCACCGGCTTCAAGACCCTGGCCGAAGGTCAGCAAGTCAGCTTCACCGTCACCCAGGGTCAGAAAGGACCCCAGGCTGAGAACATTGTTGCTCTGTAAGACAGCAGCGACAAACCAAAAAGGGCGGAACCGTTACCGGTTCCGCCCTTTTCTATGCCCGCAAGGCGCATATACCCAATAATTCCGGTAACACCCTGAAAGGCAAGGCCGCCGCTGTCGCCTGATTCGCCCCGCCGCACAGATACAGATCCTGCTCCGGGCAGTAGAACAGCCAGGAGCCGGTACTGCCGGTGTGGCCGATTACCGCCGGCACCGCCCGAAAGGGCGGCAGCCAGCGCGGTATGGCAAAGCGCATCATCCCCAGCCCGTACTGTATGGGCCAGTTGGGCTGGCGCAGATCCGACAGCCGCCGCGGTACGCCGAAGCTCGCCCAGTGAGCGTAAAGCTGTCGCACCGTCTCCGGTCGCTCAAACAACTCGCCACCCAACAAACCCCGCAAAAACACCAGTTGATCGTCCAAGGTGCTGTAGAGGTCACGAAAGGAGCGCAACCACAGGGGCCTGTCGAACACCTGCCCGCCAATCCACAGCGATGCCGGCTCGGGGGTGCCCACCGGCAGGTTCCCGGGGTGAAAAGTGTTGCCCAGCCCAAGAGGCTGAAAAATCAGCTCCTGGAAAACCTGCTCGATACTCTTGCCCGTCACTGCCTCCAGCGCCGCCATCAGCAACTGGAAGTTGGTATCGGAATAGCGGATGCGATACTTGCCGGCGCTCATATCCTGGGGCGGAAAGTGTGGCGACAGGTGCCGGCGGGTGTAGGCCGCCACGTCCTCCAGCGTCATGGTGCGATCATCCTCGTGCGACAGACGCTCAAACAGCGACGGCGTATCCCTGCCGCCATCCTCGAGCCAGTCCGGCAAGCCCGACGCATGGTGCAGCAGGTGCCGCAACCGGATACGACCGGAACAGTCCTCACCCCGATAGACGTGCAGCCCCGCCAGCCAGTCGGGAGGCAGATACCCGGCCAATGGCTCATCCAGGTCCAGAGTGCCGCTCTCGCAGAGCCGCAGGGTAGCGGCAGCTATGTAGAGTTTGGTCACACTGGCGATCAGATAGGGTCGCTCCGGCGTCATGGGGTCGCCGGCGCTGTTTGCCCGGCCCGCCGCCCCGCGCCAGCTCAGGCGGCCATCACCAGTTTCCACCGCCATGGCCAGGCTGTGCACAGAATCGCGGGCCGCGAGCTTGTCCAGCAACGCATCAAGTTTTTGGGTAATTTTTTCGTTCTGCACCGTCTGCCTCCCGTCAGCCACATCCGCACTGCGACCGGCTATTGACCCTCGCATTGCACGGCGGGTATTATGCCCGCAATCCTGCACGGGGGAGTAGTCGCCCTTGCCCACCAGCGGCGAGGGGTGTACGTCAACATAATTGGCCCACAGGCCATGGCGTACACAGCCAGAACAACCGGCCTGACGAGACCTGTGACAGCGTATTCCCAGGGGCGCCCAGCGCTGCCCCCAGCCCTTGGCCGGGCGGCGGAGTACCTGTCACGGTTTGTCGCTCAGCCGCCCGGCCCCGGAAATTGTTATGGACGCCTTTCTTATCTCGGCACTGGCCGTGGGTATCGCCGAAATCGGTGACCGCTCTCTCCTGGTAGCCCTCCTGTTCGGCCTGCGCTACCGCCGCCCCTGGCCGGTCTTCTTCGGCATGGCTCTGGGTCTGTTCAGCAACCAACTGCTCTCGGCCGTAGCTGGCCACTGGTTCTTCGCCCTGGTACCCTCCCACTGGCACCACTGGATCATCGGCGTCGTGTTTATCGTCATGGCCGCCTGGATCCTGCTGGGCGACGAAGAAGAAAGCACCGCCCTGCGCTCCAACCACAGCCTGTTCTTCAGCGCCGCGCTGACGTTCTTTATTCTGGAAATGGCGGACAAGACACAACTGACCGTCATCGCTCTGGTGGGCGTCTACCAGACCATTGTCCCGGTAGTACTCGGCGCCACCCTGGGCATTCTGCTGCTGACCACCCCCGCCCTCTGGCTGGGACACCGCTTTGCCGATCGCCTGCCCGTGCGCCTGATCAAACGAATCGCCTGCGGCCTGTTCCTGGTGCTGGGCGCCTGGTTTCTGCTGGAGGCTTCAGGGGTGTTGGGATCCTAGGAAACCTTCATATTTACCCCCGTGCATTTATGCGATTCGGATATAAGCCAAGGTTGGCGGGGTACTGAAGAGCATGCTATAAAGGCCCTTGGGATTCGGCAAGGGTGTTTCTCGGATCAAAACGCCGCCTCTCGATCAGCAAGTCCGGGCAGGGAGCCAATGAAAGTCAGGGAACTCATCAAAATTCTGGAAAAGGACGGCTGGCGTCAAGCCCGACAACGAGGCAGTCACCGACAATTCAGGCATCCCAATAAGCCCGGAACTGTAACTGTATCCGGAAAGCCTAACGTGGACATTCCAGCAGGCACTCTCATCAATGCTCTGAAGCAAGCCGGACTGAAAAAATAGGTGAATCTATGCGGTACGTAGTCATCCTCGAAGAGGGCCCCGAAAGCTGGGGCGCCTATGTTCCCGACCTCCCAGGCTGTGTAGCTGCGGGTGAAACCCGTGAGGAAGCTCTGGAGTTGATTCGGGAAGCCATTGAATTTCACCTGGACGGGATGAAAGAGGATGGCACTCCCATACCGGAACCTCATTCGTACAGCGAAGTGATTCAGATAGATGCCGCGTAGCAAAACTATACACCTCAGATTCAGCATTGCTATGTAACCCGGCAATGTTAATTCAAGAGCTTCCGCTTATACTCCGCCTGAATGATAACCCGGAAAAGA
Organism: Marinimicrobium sp.; assembly: GCA_050486405.1. Lineage (GTDB taxonomy): Bacteria > Pseudomonadota > Gammaproteobacteria > Pseudomonadales > Cellvibrionaceae > JBJHDF01. The sequence continues at coordinate 39,459 of JBJHDF010000005.1, forward strand.
GATGCAATCGCCCCTTGTTACCACCCGATGGCTGGACGCCAACCTGAATCTCGAAAACCTTGTTCTGGTTGATGTGAGCATGAGCAAGGTCGTCGGCAAAACGCCCATTGAATACGATGCTCCGGTGTATCTGCCCAACAGCAAACGCCTGGATCTGGAAGGAACTCTGTGCAACCTGGCTTCGCCACAGGTTCATGCCTTTCCCACAGAATCGCAGTTCACCCGGGCAGCTCGGGCGATTGGTATAAATAGAGACAGCATGGTCGTGCTCTATGACAATCAGGGCATCTACGCTGCGCCCAGAGCCTGGTGGATATTTCAGGCCATGGGGTTCGGAAATGCGTTTGTGCTGGACGGCGGACTGCCGAAATGGCTGTCCGAAGGGCGCCGGGTCGCGCCCACTTTGTCCGGCGCCGACGCCGCACCTGGAAACGTGCACGGACAGTTTCAGCCACAACTGGTGTGCGATGCTAGCTACCTGAGCGATCATCTACATGGCGGGTCGATCACCGTATTGGACGCACGCTCAAGGGAGCGATTTCTGGGTCTGGCCCCGGAGCCAAGGGCCGGCGTACGCAGTGGCCATATTCCAGGCTCTCTCAACCTGCCTTTCACGGAAGTACTGGACGGGCACTGTTACAAGAGCCCTGAACAACTGGCGGCTGTGTTCGCTGGAATCCTGGATGACAGGAACACGCGGCTTGTCTTTTCCTGCGGCTCCGGAATTACAGCCTGCATTACGTTGTTGGCGGCGATAATAGCCGGCTATAACGATACAGTCCTGTACGACGGATCATGGTCCGACTGGGGCAGTGACATGGCACTGCCCGTAGAACCGTAATCCCTATTGCTTCAGAAACCCCTCGATCTGGCTTGCAAACAATTTCGGATCTATGGGTTTTGGCAGGTAGTTATCAAACCCGGAACTCAACGCCTTGTCCCGGTCACCCGCCATGGCAAAGGCGGTAACCGCCACTATTCGGGTGTGACTCAAATCCGGGTTTTCCCTGATTGATCGCGCCACCTGATAGCCATCCAGAACAGGCATCTGAATGTCACAGATGACAAGATCGGGGTGTTCCCGCTGCGCCAGCTTCAACCCCGCTTCGCCGTCCAGGGCAGTTAAAACAGTATATCCGAATGACTTGAGCAAGTAGTCCATCAGGTAAAGATTGGTGGCGTTGTCCTCGATAATCAGTATTTTCGCGCTCATATCACGCCCCTTTTACGCGCAAGGTAAAGGTACTGCCCTTGCCGTAGACACTGTGAAAAGTTATCTCTCCCCCTTGAAGCTCCGCCAGTCTTCCACTGAGGTATAACCCCAAGCCTGTTCCTTCAAGATGTGTTATTGTCGCTACATCAGCTCTGGAAAACGCCTTGAAAAGATGTTTTTGATCTTCCGGCCGTATCCCCACACCGGTATCCACCACCTTTATCTCTACGTATTGATCTCGATTTAGACTTTTCCTTTTCATCTCGATACTTATACTTCCCTGACTGGTGAATTTTATGGCGTTATTGACCAGGTTGATTATTATCTGACTGAATGACCTTCGGTCAACCTGGGCCAGCATGGGCGATTTCGGGCGTTTCATCAGAATGGGGATACCCTTTACCTCCGCCAGCGGTTGCAGCGTATTGACCGCTTCTTCCACCAAACTTCGACAATCATGAGTTTCGATATTCAGATCGATATTGCCCGATCCAATTTTTGCCAGATCGAGGAGATCGTTGATCAGGGTCAACAGGTGTTGTGCGCTGTTCTGAACCGTTTTCAGCTGTTTGTCCTGGTCCTCCGTCAGCGGACCCGGCAATCTCATCAATAGCGTGCCAGTGAAGCCGATGATCGCGTTCAGCGGAGTGCGCAACTCATGGCTCATGCTCGCAAGAAAATTGTCCTTCGCACTGTTGGCCTTTTCCAACTCGGCGTTTTTCTGCTGCATCTCCATTTCAACACGCTTGCGGTCTGTAATATCCCTGATAGCGCTAGACACCAACACGCCATCTTCGGTATCGAGAGGACTGAGGCTTATCTCAATAGGAAACTCTTCACCATCTTTACGTTGTCCATACAACTCAAGGCCCACGCCCATGGGCCTGACTCTGGGCTCGGAAAAGTAGCTGTTTCTATGCGCGGGGTGCTTGCTGCGATATCGCTTGGGCAGCAGCATTTCGACTTTACGCCCTATCATCTCCCCCCGGGAATAGCCGAACATGATCTCGGACTGGGAATTGACCAGCACGATACTCCCCTCGCGATTCACGATAATCATGGCGTCCGGCGCTGACTCAAGCAACCCCCTGAATTTCGTTTCGGATTTTTTTCTCTCAGTGATATCCCGGATGGCGCTGATCACTATATGGCCACCATCTGTTTTCAGCGGACTTAAACTGATCTCAACTGGAAACTCATCACCGTTTCGCCTCAAACCGTAAAGCTCCAGTCCCGCGCCCATGGATCGGGTACGCGGCTTGGTGAAGTAGGCAGAACGGTGTTTGACGTGTGCGTGGCTGTAGCGCTTGGGCAAGAGCACTTCAATCGGCTTTCCCAGCAGTTCATCGCCTGACCAACCGAACACCTTTTCCGCCTGACGATTGACCAAAACGATGCGGCCAGTAACGTTGACCATAACAATGGCGTCAGGGGTGGATTCGAGCAAATCGAGATAGCGGGCCTCCAGCAAGCGGGTATCGCGCAGCGCCTTGAGGTGCGTAACATCCTTCTGATTGTAAACGTAGCACTCTGTACTCCCCTGCTTATCCTGTACCGCGCGCATGGACACGTTGACGTACAACAGGGAGCCGTCCTTGTGCCGGCGATAGGTCTCATAGGTGGCGATTTCCGCCTCGGCAGCGCGCTTTACTACTGCCTCCTCTTCCCCGATACGATCATCGGGCACAATCAGATCAGCCAGCGTGCGGCCTACAGCCTCCTTCGGAGAATAACCAAAAGTGGTCTCGGCTCCCCTGCTCCAATGCATGACCTGGCCGGCTGACGACACCATTATCATGGCGTCAGGCATCTGCTCAACCAGCTTCTTTTGATAATCAGTGGCCATGGCGCCAAATCGTCCCCTGCAGGATTTCAGTCCATCAAGCACCTTTTTGTGACACAATTCACTGTGACGCAGTTCACATGATTGCTTCCAGCTGAAAGCGATCTGCTCTATAAATATTCATCATAGTTCATTACCCCGACATCGCCGGAAGCAGTTCTCAAATCGAAACCCCGCTTAAGCCCGAGATGTCTGGACTGCCCCTACCTCGGCAAGAAGTCAAACGTATAGTTCACCCGCGTCACCGCCACGTTGTCAGCGGGGAAGGTGATCAGCAGGATGCGGGCGAGCAGGCGTTGTTCCAGGGCCGGATCGTTGAGTTCGCTGGAGATGATGGTGGCTTCGGAGATGGCGCCGCTGGGGTCGATCACCAGCCGCACCAGCAGTTTGCCCTGCAGGGTCGGGTCCTGGCGCAGGGCGCGGTTGTAGATGGAGAAGATGGCGCCCATGTGCTGGTCGATGACCTGGCGGATCTGCTCGTCGCTGCGCTGGGGGCGCTCGCCGGGTTGGGCGCGGGCGGTTTCCTCCCGGGCGGCTCTCGCTTCGTCGGCGTCTTCCACCCGGGTGGCGTCGCGCGCTTCCAACTCGCCGCCAGCGATCTCCCGACTCAGTTGCCCGGTGGCAATGCCGCCGCTGTCCCGGGCGGTCTGTTCCGCCAGTACATCGCGTCGGGGCTCCGCCGCCCGGGTTTCAGCGCGCACCAATTGCGGTGTTTCCAGGCGGCGGGTGTCCATGCTCTGGCGCAGTGCCGCCAGTTCGTCGCTGTGTTGCAGCAGGCCGCTGCGGGCAGCGGTTTCCCGGGCCTGTTCGATGCGGGTCTGGGTGGGCGGCTCGGGCTCCGGTTCCGGCGCCGGTGGCGGCTCGGGAGGCTGTTCCACCTCGGGCTCGGGCTCCGGGGCGGGCTCGGGTTCCGGCTGGGGCTCGGGTTCAGGTTCCGGCTCCGGGGGTGGCGGCGGTGGTTCCTGTTCCAGGATCACCCGCGCCAGATGGGGCGGCAGTTCGCGTTGGGCTTCGCGACTGGGTTCGGGCACGGGGATGAAGGGCACGATCAGACCCAGCACCACCGCTGCGACCAGCAGCCGGCGCAGGATGCGCTGGAAGCGTTCGTCGTCTTCCGCGCTGGATTGCCAGGGCAGATTGGTTTCCGGACCCAAAATAAACGCCATGGTCAGCTCTCGCCTTCCGCGTCGGCGGGGGACTGATCCACCGCCAGGGCGATATCGCGGTAACCGGTATCCGCGCAGGTGGCCATGATTCTTTTCAGCAGGCTGTAGGGTATGTTGCGATCACCCATAATGGTAATGGGCCGACCCAGGCGCTGCTCCTCCTCCGTCAACGGCCGGGCGCGCTGGGCGCGATCGAGCAGCTCTTCGTGCAGTCCGGCGATCTTGTCGTCGTCGGAATCCAGGGCCTCCTGCAACGAGGCCACCGGGCGACCATTCACCAGAATCTGTTCGCCGCCCACCACCAGCAACAGACTGTCGTCGGGCAGTTGTTCAGAGACGGACGTGGGTAATTGAATGTCGCGGTCGCGGCTGAGCACATCCACTTCCGAGGAGTTCACCAGCAGGAAGAACACCAGAATGGTGAAGATGTCCATCAGGGACACCAGATTGAGTTTCGGCAGGCGACTGAGGCGGCGGTGATGCCGGGCCATTCGCCGGGCGCGCATGGACTGCTTCATGGCGTCGTCTCCCCTGCCTGCTGCGCCGGGGCATCACCCAGGGAGATCACAGGAAACAGCACCGCATCCACCACCGAAGCGGCCACCACCGCCCTGAAGGATCGCACTGTGTCCATGGTGCTGACCAGCGTCTGGTAGCTGGTGTCCGGTTCGGACAACACCAGTATGTCGTCGCGGTCCATGTCCCGCTGCTGCAACTGCCGTTTGATGTCCTGCAGACTTTGGGACAGGCGAGGAAAATCGTGCTCGCCGTCGCTGCCGGGAGTCACTACGGCGATGGCTTCACCGCCGAAAAAAATCTCGAAACTGCTTTCGCGAATCACCACAGCCAGTTGCCGGGGCGGCTCGTCGCTTTCGCTGGCTTCACTGTCGGCAATGTCCGGCAACTGGATATCCAGCACCGTGATGCGCGCAAACACCATGCTGATCAACAGCACCGGCACCAATATGATCATCAGATTCATAAAGGCGGTGATGTCGAGCTCAGCCTCGGGCTTGTGCCTGTGTCGTTTGCGTTGAAACATAATTTGCGGCGCTTACTGGCCCCGGGGCGTCTGCCCCATGATGTTCAGGCATTTCACGCCAGCCATTTCCAGACTGTCGACAATCTCGGTGGTTTTGGTTTGCAGCATGGCGTGCAGCAACAACAAAGGGATGGCGGACATAAGGCCGAAGGCGGTGGTGTTCATGGCGATGGAAATACTGCTGGACAGCATGTTGGCTTTTTCGCTGGGGTCGGCGTCGGCCACAGCGGTAAAGGCGGCGATCAGGCCGATGATGGTGCCGAGCAGACCGAGCAGCGTGGCGACGTTGGCGAGTGTTGCCAGATAGGGTGTGCGTTTTTCCAGACGCGGCATGGCTTCCAGCACACCCTCTTCCATGGCCAGCTCCACATCCTCGCGATTCTGCGACTGGGACATGCGCACCACGCCGGCGGCGACGATGCGCGCTATGGGTGCCCGGGAGCCCTGGCCGAATTTCACGACGCCGGAGTAGTCGCGCTTTTTCAGCAACGGCAGAATCCGGTCAAACGCCTGACGGTTGGCGCGGCGGGCGTGGCTCAGGTACAGCCAGCGCTCGATGGCAACCGCCAACCCCACCGCCAGCACAATGGCAATGGGATACATAAAGGGGCCGCCGTTCTGGAAAAACCGTAGCGGGGTGAGAATCAGTTCCATGGGTAGGGCCTCGTGATCTTTGTTTTTGGGCGCTGTTGTAATTCTGGATTATGGTTGCGGATTATGCAGTGTTTGTTGCCCTGCCAGCAAACATTCGTTAGTCGGGAGCCTCTGATTGCTCCAGACTGCGGCGCAGTTCCTCCCGCTCCAGGTGCCCGAACACGTCCTGTAACTGGCTTTGCAGTGGGTCGTAATCGGGCATGGGGCTGTCGGGATTTTGCCAGGGCACTATGTGGAACACCTGGGGCTGTTCACGGCTACCGGTGATGCGCGCTTCCAGTTCCAGGATCGGCCCCTGCTCGTCGTTGTTCTGACTCCAGACGCCGGCTGGCCAGAGACACAGCAGCATGGCAAACGCGGTCAGGCGAAAAAAAGATGTCATGGCGCTGCCTCCAGTTGGCGTTCCAGATCGACTATCCAGCCGGCCACTTCGCGGTCGGGCTCGTCCTGCAGTTGTTGATAGGCCCGGTAGTGCAGGAGTGCCTGTTCCCGCCGGCCCAGATAGAGGTCGTAGAGAATGCCCAGATTGCGGTGACTGTCCGGGTGATGGGGCCAGCGCGCCAGCGCCTGCTGGTAGAGCACTTCGGCCTGATCGAAGTCGCCGCTCTCGCGATACAACAGAGCCAACTGGTTGTAGGCTGTGAGATTGTTGGCATTGATAGCGATCGCCTGATTGAACGCGTTTTCCGCTGCCGTTTCGTCGCCACGCTGCTGATGAATCAGCCCGAGGTTCACCCAGGGGCCGGACAGACGCGGGTGGCGCTGGGTCATGACGGTAAACAGTTCTTCGGCTCTGGCAAGATCGCCGTTGTCCATGGCCGCCGCGGCCTGTTCAAACAGTTCCCGGGCAGCGGCGCTGACGTTGGGTGTGCGCCGCAGATAGGGGTTTTCGGTAATCGGCCCCGGCGGCAGCGCGGTGGCTTCGGCGGTGTCTTCTTCCGCAGGGTCAGGTTTACCCGGCGCAGTGCTGCAAGCAGCAAGCACGACACAAGTACTCAATAGGAGCATTGAGATGGCTCGGTGCCAACGGCGGAGCCTGGGGTGCTGACTCCGGGACTCCCGGGCAAAGGCGACACACCCACAGCAACCACTTAGGCTAGAGACATGGGGAGAGTCTTCAGCAACCCTACGCCCCCGGACGGGGCGTCGGGAGCCCCCAAGGAAGGGTTCACGGCGTTTGCAGAAGGCTCTACCCATGTCTCTGGCCGGCCCTCTTAGTGGCACCTTTTGATCACCGTCAATAAATCTCACGACTGACCTCCACCCGGTTTTCCCGTTTGCCGTACCGGGCCGGCAGCAGTTCGGCCAGGGCGTCGAAACTGCGTTGCACCCAGGCGTCGTAGAAACCCTGCCAACTGCGGCGGGTGTTGGTCTGGTAGATGTCGATGGCCATTTCCTCAAAGGGATAGGCCTGCTCTTCCAGCAGGATGTCGTACTGCTCCAGTTCCAGCACGTCCAACCCCGGCGGCCGGTCGGACTCCATCAGATCGCGGCTGAGCTGGTGGTAGATGGCACCGATGCGGTGGGTGGCGCGGGTGGCAAAATCGGCCACGCCGTAATTCAGCACTGCCTCCTGCTCCGCCAGGGCGCGCTCCAGTGCCCGGCGCTTGCGTGCCAGCCCTTCGCTCAGAGGCAGGCGCAGGGGCATGCTGGCAAACTCCTGGTAGCTGTCATCGGCCAGTTCACTGGCGGCGAAGGCGGCCAGCCAGGTGGCGCGGTTGTCGCCTGGGGAGTGACCACTGACCAGCCGCCGCAGCCAGTAAATCCGGGCCTCGGTGTTGCCGGTTTCCCGGTAAAGCTCGCTCAAATGGTATTCCGCTTCCCGGCGCCGGGAGGCGGGTTCCGGATGGCGGTGGGCGTAGTCCCGGTAGGCGTCAATAGCACCGGCGCGGTCGCCGGCACGCTGGGACAGTTCGGCGGCCAGATAGAGGGACTCGCGCTGCAGTTCCGGGTCGTCGCCGGAAGCGGACATCAGGCGCAGTTCCCCCGCAGCGGCAGACCAGTTTTCCTGCTGCTGGTGTACCCGGGCCAGGCGGGCGGGTATCTCGGCCTGCAGGGCGTGATCCGGGTGCAGACGGCGAAATTCCAGCAGCGCCTGTTCGGCAGCGGGCCAGTCTTCCAGTTCCAGCAGGTAGTGGGCGGCATCGAAGCGGGCCTGGGCGGCGATGGCGGTTTGTGGCACTCGCTGGGGAATGGCCTGAAGCAGGGCCACGGCGGTACGCAGATCGCCGGCGTCCAGGGCCTGGCGGGAGCGCTGGTAGAGACTGGCAGCGATGCGCTCGCGCAGGTCCTGCTGGCTGGGGCCTCCTTCTTCTGCCCCGTACTGGGGCCACAGTTCCAGTGCCTGCCAATAGGCGTCTTCGGCGGCCGCGTAGTCACCCAGATCAAAGCGGCTGTGGCCCAGCACCAGCCAGGCGCTGTAGATTTCATCGCCGGGAGCCGGTGGCTCCCAGGCAAGCAGTTGCCGGGCCAGGTCTGCTGCCCGCTCCAGTTCGCCAGCCGCCAGCAGGCCGCGGGATGTATGGCCGGCCACGGCGGCGGCCCGGGGGTCCTGCGGATACTGCTCGATAAACAGAATGGCGGTGTCGATGGGCAGAGTGTCGCCGGAGTCGGTCAGGGTATCGGGGCGCTGGCGCGACAGCAGCGCGGCGGCGTAGCCGGCCTCGCGCCCGTAATCGGGGTCCTGGCGCACAAACGCCACATGGCGGTAGGCGTCCAGGGCGCCGTCGATATCGCCGGCCTCGTTGCGGCTTTCCGCCAACAGAAAGTGCATTTCACCGGTCTGGGGATCATCGGGGAAGCTGAGCACAAATTCCCGGTACCAGCCGGCCGCCTCGGTGTAGGCGTGCCGGGCCTGCTCCGCCTCGCCCTGCTCGGTCAGGCGCTGGGCGCGGGCGTGGCGGTTGCGCGCCAGGTCGGCCAGGAAGCGGCGCAGGGACTCCAGCACTTCCGGGCTGGGGTCCCGGGTGATCCAGTAGTCGCTGGTGACGCCGTAGCGGCGCACAAAGTCCGCCCGGGCCGGCCAGGCCAGACTGGGGTAGTCACCGTCCAGATAGATCTCGATCTGCCGGGCGCTGAAGGCCGGCGCCCAGTCGCTGTCCGGGTTGCGCTGAACGAAGTGCACCAGGGTATCGGCGGCGTCCAGATAGCGATCCTGGGTGAGGTAGGTGTCCGCCAGCCGCTGGTAGATGCGGTGCTCGTAAGGCCGGCGGCCCAGTTCTCCCTGCAGTTGCACCAGGGCGGCCGGACCTTCCAGGTGCACCAGCGCCAGGGCCATGGCGCGCAGGCTGTCGTCGGCCACCTGGGCACTGGCCTCCCCCAGGTTTTGCCACTGCCGTTCCACCCCGGCGGGCGTGTCGGTGCCGTCCAGACGCAGATCCAGCAGCAGATCCAGCACCCCGGCAAAGCTGGCCAGGGCGGGCCGGTAGTCGCCCCGGGCGAACTGGGACCAGCCGCGCATATAGAGGGCGTTCCGGGTAAAACCGGCATCGGCCGCCAGCACGCTCTGGTAGTGATCTTCGGCCTCGGCATAGTCGCCCCGGGAGAAGGCGCCCTCGGCGCGGCGGAATTGGGCCTCGGCGTAATAGCGCGAGTCCGGGTAGTGATGGGCCAGTTCCGCCAGAGTGGCGTCGGCCTCTTCCAGCCGGCCGTCCAGGGCGTAGGCCTTGGCCAACTGATAGTAGAGATGGTCGGCGGCCTGGGTCAGCGCTGGCAGTTGCCCGGCCCGGTAGTCGTCGATCAGGGAGGCGTAGCGCGCTATGGCGTCGCCAAACAGGGGGCCGGTGGCGCCCTCGGCCTGTTCGGCTTCGGCCCGGGCCATGGCCAGGTCCGCCAAGCGCAGGCGAATGGTCAGGCGCAGGCCGGGATCTTCCGCCACCTCCAGGGCGCGCTGGTAGCGCCAGGCCACCTGCTCCGGGTCCGGCGCCGTCACCGGCGTGTCGCGGGGCACTTGCGCCGGGGGCAGTTGCGCCAGGGTACGTCTGTCCGGTGCGCTGCTGCAGCCACTCAGCAGCAGGCCGCTGGCGCAGAGCGCGACAAACAGCGACGCCCGGCGTTTCACAGTTCCCCCTCCAGGCCGATACCGGCGCGCAGTATCTCGTCCTGCAGGCGGGCGGCAGATAACCGGGTACGGGCCAGATACTGGTGCAGGCGCTGCCGATGATCGCCGAGGTGCGTTTGCAGTTCCCCGGCCAGCAAACCGGCGCGAACATTCAGCGCGTCGTCCAGCGCCAGCAACTGCAGTTCAATGCGCGTTTCCAGTTGGGTGATGCGTTGGAGGTTCGGACCGGTGTCCGGGTCGGTGCGCAGCAGCGTCTCCACCCGCTGCCGACGCCCGTCCAACTCTGCCAGCGCGAGGTCCAACCGGATGCGCTGCTTTTCCGCCCGCCAGTGGTTGGCGGGAAAATCCTGGGCAGCGCGCCACAGCAGAATGCCCTGGTACAGGCGCAGCCGCTCGCGGGCGTCGCCGATATCTGCCCCCGCCGTCGCCAGTCGCCCGGCACTGGCCAGGGCGCGCTCGGTCATGGCGTACAGGTCCCGGGTTTCGGTATCGGCCAGGGCCAGATAGTCGCGCTGGTCGCGAACACGCGCCAGTTCCTGCACCAGGGGCTGTCGCTGCTGCCGCAGGGCTTCCGCCTGCTGCCAGTACTGCTGGCGTTCGGCCTGCGCCTGGGGGGAGTGGCGCCGCGCCTGCTGCTCCTGCTGTAACCGGGCGTAGTGCTCCAGGCGTTCCTGCCAGTTGAGCAACAGGGCCTGCTGTTCCAGCAGATCGCGAATGGCCTGCACCCTGGCCTGGAACTGACTCTCGGACACCAGCTCCAGCAAATACCGCTGATCGGTGGTGGCAGCGTCTTCCCGGTCCAGCCGCAGCCAGTTCTGCCCGAGTTGGCGGTCGGCGCGGGTCTGGACCAGACCGCCCTGCCCCCGGCGAAAATGCGCCAGCAACCGGTGGCCGCTCATCTCACGGCCCAGCAACACCAGTTGCTGCAGCTCCGCCTCCAGTACCGTCTCGGCCCGATCGTAGGCCTCCAGCGCCGGGCCGGTCAGGCCCAGTTGCTGGTAGGCGTAGGGCACTGCCAGCAGGGCTTCCTGCACCGATGCGTCGGTGACGGCGCGCTCGCTCAGCAGTTGCCAGGGGCTGAGGGCGGCGCGCAGATCGCCGCTCTCCGCCAAGGCCCAGCCGTAGCCCAGCAGGGCGCGGTTGGCCTCCGGCCGGTTCAGACGCACTCGCGCAAACTGATCCCGGGCGGCGGGGTAGTTCTCTTCCAGCAACCAGGTAAAACCGGCGGCAGTGTAGGCCTTGTCCCGCAGAGCCAGATACTCCGGGTCGTTATAACGACGCGGGGCGCCCTCGGTAAGCATGGTGTAGTAGCGTCGGGCGGCGGTGTAGTCACCGGCTCTGGCCCGCTGACCGGCCAGGTTGTACAGCACTGTCGGCGCCCAATGTTCCATGTCCCGCCAGAGCCGCTCAGTGCGCAGATTGGCCGGCTCGCCCTGACGGAGGGCCAGCATGGTCTGGCGCGCCCGGGCTTCCAGCGCCATCTCGGAACGCAGATTGTTACCCAGACTCCGCCAGTGGTCCCGGGCTTCGCGGTCGTTGTTGTTCAGGTAATGGAGTTTGCCCAGATAGAAATGGGCGGCGTCGCGCTGGGCCGGGCGGCCGCCGAGGGCACGGTTCAGTTGCACGGCGGCAGAGTCGGGCATGCCGAACGCCAGACGCAGGGCGCCTTCCAGCAACAGGCCTTCGGTCTCTTCAGTAAAGTCCTGGCCGCGCTCCCGGGCCACCAGCAGTTCATTCAGCGCCGGCAGGTACTCGCCCTGGTAGTAGTGGTAGCGCAGCACACCTTCGCGCAGGGGCGCGTCGCCGGGTTGCCGGGCCTGACCGGCGGCGGACAGCGCGCAGGTCACTACCAGCAGGGCGCAGATTGCGGCCCGGTGTTGCCTCATTCCAGAACCCACTCCCGGATTTCAAACATTGGCTGCAGACGGCGCGCCGAATCGACAATGCGCAGTTCCAGTACCAAGGGATCGCGGCCTTTGCGTACCTGCTTTTCCGCAGCGCGCTTGTACCCCTCACCCTGGGGGCCCAGGCCGGTAAAGAAGGCGGCGATTTCGTGATCGCCGGTGGCGAGGTTGCCCAGATACAGCCGCTGCACGCCGCCGCGGTGCAGGGCCTGGCGCTGCTGGTCGGTATAGAGTTCACTGGCCACCAGCCGCCCATTCACCTGGAGACGCACACTGTCCAGATGAAAAAACTCACCCAGATCCACGGAGAGATACACCGCCATCTGGCTGCTGGCCGGATAGAGCAGTTCTTCTTCCAGAATCAGCAGGTCGCGGTTCAAGGACAGAGTGTCTTCCTTGAGGCGCTCCAATTCCGCATCCAAAGCATGGACGGTGAGACAGGGCAAACACAAGAGCAGCAGGAACGGCAGGATACGGGGGATCATGGACAGCGTCTCTCAGTCTGACAATCGGGTGTGCGCAGCGGAGACAGCAGCTTACAACGGCGGCCTGGACCTTTGAGCCCGACGCTGCGGATTTGTGAAGAATATCACACAAAGGGTGAGTGCTCCCCGGAGCCAAACCACCGGGGAGCGGGCCGCGAATTCAGGCCGGCAACTACAGGTGCTGATCGAGAAAACGGATCATGTCGTCCAGGGTGTCCGGCGCGTCCTTGTCGAAGCAGGTACCCAGAAATTCGTTGCAGTCGGCATCCAGAAAGGCGTGATTTTTGCCAGGATACAGCTTGTACTCAATGGGATGACCGGCTTCCCGCACCCGCTCCACATAAGCCTTCACCGCTTCCGGCGGCGTCACCTGGTCAATACTGCCAACGTGCGCAAACTGCGGCGGCAGTGGATAGTCGTCGCGCTCCGGCACCAGGTACAGGGGCGAGACGGCGCGATACCACCGGGGGTGCTCCTCGACATTGATGCCGTCGCCAAACAGCCCCCGGGGCTGAACGCCAGCCAGTTGCCAGAAGATATTGCCCGGTGTTTCAAAGCCACCGGCTGCTGCGGCGTGCAGGTCAAAGGCACCGTAGCTGAGAATGGCCGCCCGCACCCGCAGGGCGTCGCGCTGCGCCAGTTGCTCCGGTGTCTCCCCCGGTGGCATATAGCTGGGAGTGAACTTCAGGGCGTCGTCGCCAAATCCCCCACTACCCAGCTTGCGACCGGCCAGGGTCACCATGGCGGCCAGGTGGCCGCCGGCACTGTCGCCGGTAACTGCCACCCGTTGTGGATCGCCGCCGTAGTCGGCGATATGGTGTTTGACCCAGAGCAGACCGCCCATGGCGTCTTCCACGATCTGATTGATGGTGACGGTGTTGTCACGGTCCCCCAACAGGTGGTAGTTCATGTTGGCGACCAGATACTCACTGCGCGCGGCAATATATTCGCTCATTGAATCCATGGGCGTGTTGTCGTTGATCAACCAGCCACCGCCGTGGTAAATCACCAGCACCGGGTAGCTGTCCCTGCCGGTCTGGGGCACATAGATATCCAGGGTCAGGCCGCTGTCCTTGTGCCAGACGATATTCTCGTGTTTTTTGAATTCGTGCAGTTGACCGGTGGTCTGCTCCGCTGTAGCGGGCAGGTGCAGCATCAGCGGCAGTGCAAAAAGAGCGGCGAGCAGACGTGTGGACATGTAATTCTCCTGGAAAAACGGTATCTGACATGATCCAAAGCATAGCTTTGTCACGGCCGAACCACCACGGGGCAGCGGGTCACTTTACAATTGTTTTCACTGCTTTACCGTTTCGGACACTGGCGCCTGCAAGCCGGTTGTGTACAGCACCTGCCCGGCGGTCGTAATCAGCACCCCTTCAAAGGCGTCGAGCCGCTCCAGCAGCGCCAGACCTCTTTCCACCCCCAGCACAAAAACACCGGTGGCCAGCGCGTCGGTGTCGATGGCGGCGGGGCCAAGCACCGAGACGCTGGCCACTTCGCCGGCGGGCCGACCGGTGGCGGGGTTGAGAATGTGATGGATGCGGCGGCCCTCGGCGTCGATAAAGTAGCGCTCGTAGTCACCGGAAGTGGAGATGGCCTCATCCACCAGTGGCAGCACTATGGCGGTCTCCTTGGGCTGACGCGGATTTTTGATACCCAGGTGCCAGGGGCGACCGCGCCGGTCGCCCAGCAAGCGGGTATCGCCGCCGGCGCTGACGCTGGCGTGGCTGATGCCCCGGGCCAGCAGCAACTCGATGGCCCGATCCACGGCGTACCCCTTGGCGATACCACCCAGATCCAGGCGCACATCCGGATGCTGGAAGTACACCGTGTTGGCCCGACTGTCCAACTGCACCAGCCGGTAGTCAATGGCGGGCCGCAGCGCCGCCACGAGCTCCGCGTCGGGGCTGCGCTCGGCACGGTAGTCGTAATGGCGCCCCAGAGAGGCGAAGGTGATATCAAAGGCGCCGTCGGTCAAGCGGCTGTATTCCAGGGAGCGCCGCAGCAGCAGGGCCATCTCTGCGCTGATGGCCAGCGGTTGATCGACGCTGGCGGCACCGGCCAGGCGATTGACCTGGGACAGGTCGCTGTCCTCCCGATAGGGGCTGTAGAGGGCGTCGATGCGGCGCATCTCCGCCATCACTTCGGCCAGCGCGGCGCGGGCTGTCTCGGCATCCGGATGCCAGAGCTGGGCACTGATCTGGGTGCCCATGATGGCCTGTTCGTCGCTGTGCCATTCGGCCAGCGACGGCGCCGCAAAAAGCAGGAATATCAGCAGACAGTAACGCACGCCACCCGCACTCCGTATTCGATGGGGGAGCACTATGGTACACCGACCTGCGCGGATTGCTAACTCACCCTGAACGCCACCGCCAGTTCCCGCACCCGACCGGCGATCATCGCCAGTTCCTCGCTGGCACTGGCGGTCTGCCGGGCGCCGGCGATATTCTCCCGGGTAATGTCATTGATGGTGCTGACGTTCTGGTTGATATCCACCGCCACCGACGCCTGTTCATCCGTCGCAGTGGATATCTGCAGGATCATATCCCGGATGTTCACCGCCGAAGTCATGATGCGCTCCAACCCCTGGCCGCCCGCCTGGGCCTGCTGCGCCGTCTCACTGGCTCGATTCAGACCGCGGTTCATGGCGTCGGCCGCCTGTTTAGTGTCCCGCTGCAAACTCTCGGTCATGGCGCCGATATCGGCGATGGATTCCTGGGTGCGCCGGGCCAGCGCCCGCACCTCATCCGCCACCACGGCAAAGCCCCGGCCGGTCTCACCGGCCCTGGCCGCCTCGATAGCCGCGTTCAGGGCCAGAAGATTGGTCTGCTCGGCAATGCCTCTGATCAAATTGAGCACATTGTCGATCTCCTCGCTTTTCTGCGCCAGAGCGTTGACCATATCTGTAATCTGCTCGATTTCACCGGACAGCTGACCAATGGACTGCACCACCAACTGCAACTGCCGACCGCTCTCCTTGGACTCCTGGTCGGCCAGTTCGCTGGCGCTGGCCGCCTGAGCTGTATTGCGGGACACCTCCTCCACCGTGGCCCGCATCTGTTCCACGGCGGAAGCGACCTGCTCGGTGCGCGAGCCCTGATTATCCAGATTGGCGGTGGTCTGCGCACTGACGGCCGACAGCTCTTCCGAAGCCGTGGCCAACTGGTCGGTCAGGCCGTTGATCTCCACCAGCGTTTCTCCGAAACGCTCAAGCATATGGTTGACCGCTTTTGCCGTCGCGGCGATTTCGTCCGAACCATAAACCGGAACCCGTTTTTTCAAATCGTAATCCCTGGCGATGACTGCCAGCGTCGCCCGCATCCGGATCAGTGGCTGCACAATACTTTGCGACACGAACCAGCCGACCCCCGTCACCAGAATGACCACCAGCAAGGTGGTGCCAATCAGCAGGAAAAGCGATTGTTCAAACACTTGCCGCGCACTGTTGTACTGTCGCTCCGCCAGCGACAGATGCAAATTCACCAATTCATCCAGCGTTTCGCTGATAGGATCAATACTCAGATACAAGGGGCCGTTGAAAT
Source organism: Marinimicrobium sp. (assembly GCA_050486405.1). GTDB lineage: Bacteria > Pseudomonadota > Gammaproteobacteria > Pseudomonadales > Cellvibrionaceae > JBJHDF01. The sequence continues at coordinate 55,368 of JBJHDF010000005.1, forward strand.
TCCCCAGCAGGCCTTCGGCATTGCGAGGCAAACCCGCGAGGTGTCTTTCCAATGCGTCAAGATCCGCGTTAGCCACCGCAAACAACCCATCCGCTCTTTTCGCCAGCTCAAGTTCGGCGCCGCTCAGGCCGCTGGCACGGTACCCCTGCCAGAGAGTTCCCACCTCCGCCCTCGCCTGCCGCACTCCGGCCAGCGCGTCACCACTGTCGATCATGCCAGCATGGGCCTTGTTGACGGCATCGATAACCTGCACAGCGTACAGGTCAGAAATGGTTTTCAACTGTTGCAGGGGGCGCACCCGATCCTGATAGAGGCTTTCGGCGCCATCCTCTATCTGGTTCATGCTGATCAGAGAAACTGTGGCAAGTGCGGTCAAAGCGACAAGCGGAATCACGACGGCCACGGCAAGCCGTACAAAAACACTGAAACGGTAAAACATGCGAGGCATCTCCCGGGCCAAACTCATTCCTGCCAAGTGCAGGCTGTCTCTCATGTAGCGGCCAGAGAGAAACCAACTTTAGCGGACGGTTAAAAAATACTATGCCCGTCAGTGCCGGGGCACGACAGGCGCCCACAAGGAGAGGCTGCGTCTTCTGGAGATCAACCACAGTTCCACCAACAGCAAATTCAACACCCAGGACGCCCAGGCGACAATCTGGAAAACTTGTACCGGATCCAGACCCGTCACAAACAGCAGCGGCAACATCAGTCTCAGGGTCACGGCGGCACAGGTGATGGCGTAATTGCGCAGCATCCAGCGCTGGTGTGCGCTCACATTGCCGCGCAGTATCCGCTCCCAGGCCAGGGCGCCGGTGGCCAGCCACGCCACCGCGGCCAGGGCAAAACCCAGGCCGCCCACCGGCCCGCCAAAGCTGCTGGCCGCAAAATACAGGCCGGCCAGGGCCGACACCGCAACCGCCGCCAGATAACAGCGGCCCAGCCAGCGATGCAGACCCGGGTAACGCAACCGCAGGGGACGTAACCACTGCAAGGCACCCAACACTATGGCCAGGGCGCCGCCACCGGCATGAGCCCAGCCCAGCAGCGGCGCCGCGTGAAAACGCTCGGCAAAGGGCCCCCGCCCCTCCGGCGGCAACACCATCAACACCAGCGCGTTCAGCGCCGTCAGCAAAGCCCCGAGAAAAACCAGAGACCAGAGTAACCAGGCACGCCGACTCATGACTTGTCCCTCCCGACAGTACTAGCCCGAATACTTCACCAAATCGCTCGGTAATCGTCGCAAAGCCTTTACTGGCAAGGCCTGCAGGCGATTCAGGGCTGGTAACGTTTTATCACCATATTACAGTGTTATATAACTATGTTATATAACACTGTTGTGATACCCTGTCAAGCATGGCGCGCCCCAGAGAGCACACAGAAAATACGCGGAACCGGCTGCTGCTGACGGCGGGGGAACTATTGGCCCGGGAGGGGCCGGCGGCCCTGAGTCTGCGGCGGGTGGCGGAACTGGCCGGCACCAGCACTCAGGCCATCTACACCCTGTTCGACGGCAAACCGGGGCTGGTGCGAGCCATGTATCTGCAGGGCTTTGCCACACTGGACCGACATCTGCTGACGGTGGAGCCGCGCCAGAGCGTCCGGGAAGAACTGTGCGAGCTGGCCCTGGCGTACCGCGCCAGCGCCCTGGCCCAACCCCACTTCTATCACCTGATGTTCAGTTGCCCGCTGCCGGAGTTTGCTCCCAGCGAAAGCGATCAGCAACAGGCGCTGCTCACCCTGGAGCGTTTGCGCGCCGCCGTGCTGCGGCACGCGGCAGCCTTCGGCGACCAGGACCCCGAAGACATCACCTTCGAACTCTGGGCGCTGGCCCACGGACTGGCGTCACTGGAATTGCAGGGAGCGTTGGACAGCAACGAGCGGGCAGAGCGGCACTGGTTGAACGCTTTTCGCGCCGCCGTTGCCGGCTACTGTCAGTAAGTTCAACCCCGCTCCGACGGCAATGATTCGACGCTGCGGGAGACGATGTCGGTGACCTGATAGACGTGTTTGAGCGCCCGGTAGTGCTCGCTGATGCTGCAGGCCTCCCCGTCGCGCTTGCGAATATCCAGAGAAGTGAGTTCGACGTGCCAGGTGGGCTGCACACCGTGCTGCGCCAGGCACTGTCTGGCGCAGGCCAGACCACAGCCGTCGATGGCAAGAATGTCGCGACCGGAGGTGGCAATACTGACCAGGGGCTTGACATGCCCACCAACCCCGGCGATGCAGGACATCTCGGCCACGCCCTCCCGATCCATCACCACCGCCACATCATTGGCCAGCTGCGCCACGTTGGAACAGCCGGAGCACGCGTACACCAGGGGTTTTTCTGTGCGTCTCATGGTCGTCACCTCCGCTTTCCAACAGTCTAAGCTGCCGCAAGGTGCGTACCTTGATGCATATCAAGCGCGCAACACTCTACCCCTACAGGGGTATCAGCCGCACTTGGATGCGCCGCAGCACAGGCAGGTCTTGCAGCCGTCCATAACGATCACCGCCCGGGTGTGGCACTTGAGGCACAGTTGCGCCGTGGGCGGATAGCCGTCGCCGCCGCTCTCCAGGTGGTTGCGCTCTTCGTACTCCCGCCGTTTCTGCGCCAGCACCTGCTTCTGGGTGTCGCTCAACACCTCCGGCTGGAGCAGGCCGATGGTTTTCATGTGGGTTTCGATGGCATCGCCGATTTCCGCCACCAGCGACGGCATAAAGCGTCCACCGCTTTTGAAGTAGCCACCCTGGGGGTCGAAAACGGCTTTCAATTCCTCCACCATAAAGGTGACATCGCCGCCCTTGCGGAACACGGCAGAGATGACCCGGGTCAGGGCCACCACCCATTGAAAGTGCTCCATGTTCTTGGAGTTGATGAAAATTTCAAAGGGGCGCCGAATTTCATGGTCGGTGCCGGGGTTGAGCAGTACATCGTTGATGGTAATGTACAGGGCGTGCTCGGACAGCGGCGTTTTGATCTTGTAGGTGGAGCCCTGCAGGGCTTCCGGTCGCTCCAGTTTTTCGTGCATCTGTTCGATGGCGTCGGCTTCGCTTTCCAGCGCGGGCCTGTCGATGCGAAAGCCGGCGATTTTCTTGTCGATCACGGTAACACTCATGGTTTGCTCCCGTCAGAACTTGCCGTAGTAGCCTTCTTTCAAGGCTTCGTAGAGATTGGCGGCCGTATGCACTTCGCCGTCGTACGCCACTTCCTCGTTGCCCTTCAGGGACACCTCGCTGCCGTCTTCCAGGACAAAGACGTAGGTGGTTGCCTCCAGGTCCGCATTTTTCACCAGCACGCCCTGGAAGGCGTCGGGGTTGAAGCGGAAAGTGGTGCAGCCTTTCAGCCCCCGGTCGTAGGCGTAGAGATAGATATTCCTGAAATCCTCATAGGGAATATCCGTGGGCACGTTAATGGTTTTGGAGATGGACGAGTCCACCCACTTTTGCGCCGCAGCCTGCACGTCCACGTGTTGCTCCGGTGTGATCTGGTCGCTGACCACAAAGTAGTCCGGCAGGCCGCCATCGGGCATGGCCTCGGGGTCGACGCACTGGCGGTAACGCAACAGTTCGTAGGAATAGACATCCACCTTTTCCTTGGTTTTCCTGCCCGAGCGGATGACGTTGCGCGCATAGTGATGGGCGAAACTGGGTTCGATGCCGTTGCTGGCATTGTTGGCCAGGGACAGGGAAATGGTGCCGGTAGGCGCAATGGAGCTGTGGTGGGTAAAGCGGCAACCGTGCTCGGCAATAGCGGCCACCAGTTCCGGATCTTCTTCCGCCAGTTGCTGCATGTAGCGGCTGTAGCGGGCAATCAGCACCTTGCCCTGCACTCGGTCGCCCGGCACAAATTCCCCGGCCAGTTCCGGCCGGCGGGCCATCAGTTGCGGGGTGATTTCGAACAGTTCCTCGCACAGCGGCGCCGGACCTTTTTCTTTCGCCAGCTCCACGCCGGTGCGCCAGCCGGTAAGCGCCAGTTCCTTGCTGACCTGTTCGGTAAAAGCCACGGAAGCGGCGCTGCCGTAGGGGATGGTGAGCATGGTCAGGGCCGAGCCCAAACCGAGAAAACCCATGCCGTGGCGGCGTTTGCGGCGGATTTCTTCCTGTTGCTGTGGCAATGCCAGACCATTGATCTCCACCACATTGTCCAGCATGCGGGTAAAAATCGACACCAGCTTGCGAAACTCCCCCCAGTCGAAGCTGGCCTTGTCGGTAAACGGATTCTGCACAAACCGGGTCAGGTTTACCGACCCCAACAGGCAGCTGCCATAAGGTGGCAGCGGTTGCTCACCGCAGGGGTTGGTGGCCCGGATGGTTTCGCAGAACCAGTTGTTGTTCCACTCGTTGACACGGTCGATCAATATGAAACCGGGTTCGGCGAAATCGTAGGTGGAGCGCATGATCTGGTTCCACAACACCCGGGCGGGCACGGTGCGGTAGACCCGGCAGGCCACCCTGCCCTCGCTGTCGCGCAGGTATTGCTCGTCCAGGTGATCCATGGGGTGCCACACCACCTGCTGCGGGTTTTCCAGTGCCAGAGTTTGCGCCTCGGCGCTGTCGCGCACAACGGGGAACGACAGTGGCCAGTCGTCATCGCGCCGCACCGCCGTCACAAACTCGTCGCTGATCAGCAGCGACAGATTGAACTGGCGCAGCCGGCCGTCTTCGCGCTTGGCGCGAATAAAGTCCGATACGTCCGGGTGATGCACATCAAAGGTGGCCATCTGCGCGCCCCGGCGACCGCCGGCGGAGGAGATGGTGAAACACATCTTGTCGAAAATATCCATAAACGACAGGGGGCCGGATGTCTGGGCGCCGGCGCCCGACACGTAGGCACCCTTGGGCCTGAGCGTGGAAAACTCGTAGCCAATGCCGCAACCCGCCTTCAGGGTCAGCCCCGCCTCGGTGTTCTTGTTGAGGATATCCAGCATGGAATCGCCGATGGTGCCGGACACGGTGCAGTTGATGGTGGACGTGGCCGGCTTGTACGCCTGGGCGCCGGCATTGGAGATGATGCGCCCGGCGGGAATGGCACCATTGCGCAAGGCCCAGAGAAACTGCTCGCGCCAGTGCGCCCGGCGCTTGCCCTCCACTTCGGCCAGGGCCGTGGCGACCCGCTGCCAGGTGTCGTCGATGGTCTCATCCACCGGCTCACCGCTGGCGGTGGTCAGGCGGTATTTCTGCTCCCAGATATCCCGGGATGCCGGTTGCAGATCCACGAGCCCGGACGGGCTGTGGATGTCGGTCGCTGTGTTCATCTCGCCCCCTGTGACGCCTTGCTGTTCACTATTGCCAAACACCATATATGGGTCCGCTACCGCCTTGGACAACAATATGTGGTGATTGTGTCATTTAAGGGAGACTATAGGTCTCTCTGCTTCCCATGATTGATCTGCGTCAACCGGGAGCCAAAGAAAGCCCGGATTACCCCTTTTGCAGTAATCGGTGACTGGACGCGGGCAAATGGTTAGATGACTTTGGAGTAGATGGCGTCCCGACTCCGGTTCAGGTATTCGTCAAACACCATACAGACCCGGCGCACCAGCAGACGTCCGGAGCCATGAATCAGAATGCGCCGGTTGTCGTTCGAGACCAGCCCGTCTGCCACCATGGGTTGCAATTGCCGCAACTCCTCCTCGAAGCGCGAGGCAAAGTTCACCCCGAACCTTGCCTCCACATCGTCGAAATCCAGACAAAAGTGGCAGATCAGTTGATTGATGATGTACTGCCGCAGCCGGTCTTCCCCGCTCAGGCGGCAGCCTTTCACTACCGGTCTGTGCCCCGCCGCGATCAGCGTCTGGTAACGGTTCAGTTCCTTGACGTTCTGGACATAGATGTCACCAAAAGCGCTGATGGCAGACACGCCGAAAGAGACAAGATCGCAGTTGCCGTGGGTGGAATAGCCCTGAAAGTTGCGCTGCAGCCAGCCCTCGCGCTGGGCGCGCACCAGGGTGTCAGTGGGTTTGGCAAAGTGATCCATACCGATATAGACGTAACCGGCCTCCTGCAGACGCTCGATGATCATCTGCAGAATGTCCAGTTTTTCCCGGGCGGCGGGCAAATCCTGCTCGCAAATCAGGCGCTGACTTTTGAACAGGTGAGGCAGATGCGCATAGTTGAACACCGACAATCGATCCGGCGAGAGATCGATCACCTCGTCCAGCGTGTGACTCAGACTGGCGGCCGACTGCAGCGGCAGACCGTAGATCAGATCCATGCCGATGGAATGGTAGCCTTCAGCGCGGGCGGTGGATACCAGCCGTCGTACCTGCTCCGATGTGTTGTAGCGGTTCACCGCCCGCTGCACCTGGGGATCAAAATCCTGAATGCCCATACTCAGGCGATTGAAACCCAGCGACCGGAGATGACGGATGGTGTCGGGCGCCACCTGACCGGGATGAATCTCCACGGCGTACTCGCCGGAGTCGTCGTTCAGCAACCGGAAATACCGGCGCGTGGCCGCCATCAACTGACTCATTTCTCCGTGACTGATATAGGTGGGCGTACCGCCGCCCCAGTGCAACTGCCTGACCGGTCTGCTCTGGTCAAACACTTCCGACTGCCAGGCCATTTCCTGGATCATCGCCTCCAGATAGGGTTCGGCCAGACTGCGGTTATTGGTGACCCGTTTATTGCAGCCACAGTAGTAGCACAGGCTCTGGCAAAAGGGGATATGAAAATACAGCGACAGGGGGCGACCGGAGCGGTTACTGCGCGCCACAGCGCAAAGCAGTTCCGCTTCCGGGAACTCTTCCCGGAACTGGGGCGCCGTGGGGTAAGACGTATAGCGGGGGCCGGACAGGTCGTAGCGGTCGATGATCTGTGCGTTCCATGCAAAAGGCTCAGGCCCCTGCAGCGTGGAAGTCATGGACAAAGTGGCAACTCTCAAACAGGGTGTTTGCGCCCACTATAAGGTATCCCGGGAAACATCCCTTGATCTGGGTCAAGGCCCTTGCATTGCCTTTGTCCGGCTGTTTTATATGACCCCAAATGCCAGCATGGCATCGGCCACCCGGCGAAAACCGACAATGTTGGCGCCGGCCACGTAGTTGCCCCTGCTGCCGTACTCATTGGCCGCCTGGGCGCAGTCGCGGTAGATGTTGCGCATGATGGTGCGCAGGCGGTCTTCCGTGTAATCAAAGGTCCAGGAATCGCGGCTGGCGTTCTGCTGCATTTCCAGCGCCGAGGTGGCCACGCCACCGGCATTGGCGGCCTTGCCCGGGCCGTAGGCGATCTTCGCCTGCAGCAGTACCTTCATCGCCTCGGGCGTGCAGGGCATGTTGGCGCCCTCGGCCACCACCAGACAACCGTTGTTGATCAGGGTTTTCGCCGATTTTTCGTCCAGCTCGTTCTGGGTGGCGCAGGGCAGCGCCACATCGCACTCGATATCCCAGAGATTGCCCCCGGCGTAGTATTTCGCCTTCTTGTGCTCGCGATGATAGTCCTTGATCCGCTTGCGCTCGACAAACTTGAGCCGCTTCAGGGTTTCCAGGTCGAGCCCTTTCTCGTGATGGATCACGCCGCCGGAATCAGAACATGCCACCACCTTGGCGCCCAACGCCTGGAGTTTTTCGATGGCGTAGATACCGACGTTGCCGGAACCGGAGACCACACAGGTTTTGCCTTCCAGATCCTGCTTGCGGGCGCGCAGCATCTCCTCGACAAAAAACACCAGACCATAGCCGGTGGCTTCGCGCCGTACCAGGGAGCCACTCCACAACGGACTCTTGCCGGTGAGCACGCCGGCCTCATAGCGGTTGGTGATGCGCTTGTACTGACCAAACAGGTACCCGATCTCGCGCACCCCCACCCCGATATCGCCAGCCGGCACATCGGTCATTTCACCGAGGTGGCGGTACAGTTCGGTCATGAAACTCTGGCAAAAGCGCATCACTTCGTTATCGGAGCGCCCCTTGGGGTCAAAGTCGGCACCGCCCTTGGCGCCGCCGATGGGCATGCCGGTCAGGGCGTTTTTGAACGTCTGCTCAAAGCCGAGAAACTTGATGGTATCCAGCAACACCGAGGGATGAAAACGCAATCCGCCCTTGTAGGGACCCAGGGCGCTGTTGAAACCGACGCGAAAGCCGCGATTGATCTGCACCTCGCCCTTGTCGTCCTGCCAGGGGACGCGAAAGATGATCTGCCGCTCCGGCTCGCAGATTCGCTCGATCACCTTGTGCTCGGCGTAATGGGGGTGCTTTTTCAGTACCGGTCCCAGTGTGTCGATCACTTCCTTCACTGCCTGATGAAATTCCTTTTCACCGGGGTTGCGATCCACTACCTGCTTATAGATGCTCTGTATCCGGCTGCTGCTGCGGGCCATCTGATTCTCCTGTTGTGGGCTCATGTCTTGTCTGACTGAAAAGTCGTCAAACAATTCACTTTGAAGGCGATACGGACCACGGTCCCACCGCCACTCAACAGCAGCGTTGCGCCCCCGCCCAGGGCTGCTACAATGTGTTTCATATCACACTTGGGGCGCCCACGCTTTCCATTCACATGAGTAACTGTTGTCCAGCCAGTCGCCACCCCCGGCAGTTACACACGTCCTGGCTCATTCTGCTGTTGTGGCTACTGGTTCCCGTCAGCGGCTTGCAGGCACATGAACTTCGCACCAACGAGAGTCGCAACAACTCCACCCCGCTGACGGTGCAATTGCTCTGGGAGCACCAAAGCCAGTTTGCCGGCTTTTACGTGGCCGATGCGCGCCGCCATTTTGAAAACCAGGGCCTGGACGTAAAGCTCATACCCGGAGGCCCGGGCATCAATCCCATCGATCGCTTGCAGGCCGGCGAAGTGGATGTGGCCATGGCCTGGCTTAGCGGCGCCTGGGTCCGCTCCACCGCAGAAAAACCAGTGGTGAATGTGGCGCAGTTATTTTCCGGGTCGTCCCTGTCCGTCATCTGTCGCATCAGCGGCGGTGTGGTGGTGCCCGAGGATATTCAAGGCAAGCAGGTGGGCTTTTGGGGGCTGGGGGACGACGCCATTCTGAAAGAAATGCTACGCAGACTGAACATTCCCGTCGACTCCGTTGAACTGGTGCCGCAAAGGCCCAACGGCGAAGACCTGATCAGTGGCCGCCTGCCCTGCGCCACCGCCATGATCTACAACGAATACTGGCAGATTCTCGCCGCCGGAGTGCCCGCGTCGGACCTGGTGGTGGTGGAACCGGAACGCTTCGGTATCCCCCATGTGGAAGACGGCCTCTATGTGTTGGCCGAGCGCCTGGACGACGCGGATTTTCGTCAGCAACTGGTCGGGCTGGTAAAGGCGCTGCGTCAGGGCTGGCTGGAAGCCCGGGCGGCGCCCACGCTGGCGGTGGAGTCGGTGATGCGGGTGGCACCGGACAAGGATCGTGACCACCAGCGCCATATGCTGGAAACCGTGCTCACTACCCTGCCCGACGACCCGAAACATTTCGGCCGTTTTGACCTGCAGCGCTACGACTATGCCGTCTACTCCTGGCTGCGAAATATCGATGATGGTCAGCGCCCGCCAGCCATCTGGACTCACCGGGTGTGGAACGACATTCTGCACGCGGAAAACCGGGCGCTACCGCTGAACGAATCCACCCGCCACTATTCGTCCCGGGTACTGTCGCACCCGGCCTACCAGATCTTTGTGCTGATCGGTGTACTGATCTACGCGCTGTCCGGCGCGCTGGAGGCCATCAAGCGGCAATATGACCTGTGGGGCAGACTGATCCTGGCGTTCCTGTCCGGCATCGGCGGCGGCACCCTGCGCGATCTGCTGATCGGCCCCGAGCGCACGCCCTTCTACTACGTACAGGATGTCGCCTTTCCCCTGGGCATATTGCTGGTGGTCATCGCCGCCTCACTGGCGACGTCCCTGTACAGCAATATCCAGGACACGGCGACCTTCAAGAAAACCAAGGCCTACGCCGACATCATCGGCTTTTCCATACTCGCCACCAGCGGTGCGCAGATTGCGCTGGCCTCCAGCCTGCCCTGGTACTGGGCACCCATCTGTGCCGCGCTCACCTGTGCCGGCGGCGGTATGTTGCGCGCCATTGTCATCAATCAGGAACCGATGACCTTCAAGGGTGTGATTTACGAGGAAGTGGCACTGATCGGCGCCATGGTCTTTTTGCTGGGGTTGTTTATTGCCAACTTTTTTGAAAGTACTGCCCTGCCGGTCTATCTCAGCCTGGGGCTGTCACTGTTCACCATCATGACCCTGCGCATCCTGGTGTACCGCTACAACATCAAGTATCCACGGCTGAGTTTCCTGCACCGGGAACGATACGGAAGCTGAGCGGCTCCGATCAAACCAGCCGCGGCAGCAGGTAGCTCACCCCCATACCCAGGGCGATGGTCAGCGCGAAGCTGAGAAAAGTGCCCATCATGATGTACTCGGCCTTGCGCCGCTCATCGGTGTCCTTAAAGCGAAAAGCGGTTTTCAGGGCCAGCACGAAACCGATGGCGATGTACTCCCCCAGCAGCACAAATGTGAGAATCAGCACCCGCTCCAGATAGCCGATGGTGGCGCCGGCTTTGGTGAGGGAGTCCTCTTCGCTCTCCAGACTTTTGACCTCATCGATCCAGGGCCGCAGACAGAGGCCGACCAACACGGAAAACGGCAGGGTCACCAACAGGTAGGCCAGTAACAACAGCAAGACCCGGGCGTCCACCCCCACCGCCAGCAGAGAGAAGAGCACGTCGGTACCGGCGTAGGCGCTCCAGACGCCCAGCAACACCGCCCAGTGGACCAGCTGATCGACGACAAAGGCCGGCAGGCTGCCCCGGCGGGTGTAGGACTTGGCCAGATCCGTAAGGAAGTGGGTCACCATCACCACCGCACTGGCGGCCAGTGCCAACAGCAGCGACGGCGTCAGCAGCCAGAAGCAGAGAAAACTGCCCAGCCCGTGAGTACCGGCGTGCAGATAGAGCCCGCTGGAAGCGGCGTGCTTGCGGTAGCGCTCCTCTATCCAGTGAAAGCGCTGGAGGGGAAAGTCGGCGAGAAAGTGGACCAGAAACAGCGCGATCAGCAGTTCAATGGCGTTATCTGGCATGGATCAGCTCCAGCAGTTCCAGGGTATCCCGCCGATAGCGGTCCAGCAGATTATAGCGGGCGCGCAGCAGGGCTTTTGTGATGGTGGGCCGGCTTTTGTCGAGCCGCCGGGCGATTTCCCGGTGACCGCCCGGTTCTCGCAGGTGCTCGAAATACACCTCCGCCTCACTGGGCGTCCAGTGGTCGATGATATCGTCCACCAGGGCGGTGCTGATGCCCGTGGCCAGGCGAAACACCGGCGAATCGGCATAGAGGCACAGGTGCCCGTCACTCATGCTGTCCAGGCCCCGGCCGGACTGGATGTAGGCGTCGCCATCCCCACCCCGGGGCCCCCGGGCACCGGCAATGGCCACGGACACCCGGGCATCCCAGCGCTCCGGACGTCCGGGGCTGGCGGCTATCAGGCCGGCGCGCATATAGAGCGCACAGTCCAGAGCCCATGCCGGGTCGCTCAGGGTGATCTGAAAACCGTCGCCGCGATAGGTCACCGACCGGGCCTGCCAGCGCTTTTCCACCTCACCCAGCAACCGTTGCAACCGGGCGGTGTAAGCCCCCGGGTCGGCCACTCCGGTGGAATTGATCAAGTCACCAGTCAGCACGCCTATTGTCGCCACGGGCTTTGTCGTCACAGGACTCTCCTGTCGAGCATTTGGGTAACATGGTGCCCTATATAAGCAACATTATCAATATGTAGCCTATTTAGGCAACCTGATAAAATGTAGTCCAAAAGGGCAACAGGAAAAATGAACCCCGGAGAGAGGTCGACATCCAACCGCTTGGAGGGGCTGTACGCCCGGCTTTGGTAAATCGCGACCAAAATCGTTGACGAGCCAGTGCCGCTTGTGGTCAAGTGTAGGCCCTGCCAGCCAATCCAAAAAACAGGCAGTTGCATTCACCCGATGACGTTCAAGGCACGTATCAACTGTTTGATTTGATGCGTTGCAAACAGGAGAAGACCCTATGAAGCGTAGAGATTTCATCAAACTGTCGGCTGCCGGCGTAGGCGCCTCACTGATTCCGGTCAAGATGCTGCACGCCGCCGATCAGGACAAGCCCAGAGTCTCCGAAGACGAGCCTCAGGCACGGGCTCTGCAGTATGTGGAAGTCAGCACCGTGGAAGGTGAATACTGCTACAACTGCATTCACGCCACAGGCGATCTGGACGCCGAATGGGTGGGCTGCAACCTGTTCCCCGGCAAACTGGTCAAAGGTGCCGGCTGGTGCAATGTCTGGGCCGCTCGCCCCTGATACCCGCCGCAGTTTGATCCGCAACGGCCGGCCCCTCGGGAGCCGGCCGTTTTTGTTGGCTGGCCGCAAATGGGATAAGATGCCCGACACCACTGACGGAAGCCCCCATGATCACACACGAGCCCAACCCCCTGTATCGCGCCAACCCCGAGCGTTACCACCGCATTCCCTACGCCCGCTGCGGCCGCAGCGGCCTGCAGCTGCCCCGCCTGTCTCTGGGCCTGTGGCAGAACTTCGGCGGCGTGGACTCGCTGGCCAACGCCCGCGCCATGATCCACCGGGCCTTCGACCTGGGCATCACCCACTTCGACCTGGCCAATAACTACGGCCCGCCCTTCGGTTCGGCGGAAACCACCTTTGGCGAGGTACTGCGCCAGGGCCTGGGCCACTACCGGGACGAGTTGATCATCTCCAGTAAAGCCGGCTACGACATGTGGCCCGGCCCCTACGGCATCGGCGGTTCGCGTAAATACCTGATCGCCAGTTGCGACCAGAGCCTGAAACGCACTGGCCTGGAGTACTTCGACATCTTCTACTCCCACTGCCCGGACCCGGACACGCCGCTGGAGGAAACCATGGGCGCCCTGGACACCATTGTCCGCTCCGGCCGCGCCCTCTATGCCGGCATCTCCAACTACTCCGCCGAGCAGACCCGGCAGGCTATTGCCATCCTGAAAGACCTGGGCACGCCGCTGCTGATTCACCAGCCGCGCTACAACCTGTTTGACCGCTGGATCGAGGACGGCCTGACCGACGTGCTGGACAACGAAGGCGTGGGCGCCATTGTCTTTTCGCCGCTGGATCAGGGGCTGCTCACCGACAAATACCTCAAGGGCATACCCGAAGGGTCCCGTGCCGCCCGGGCCGAGCAAATCTATCTGGGCGAGAAGGATATCAGCGACGCCAAATTGGCCAGGGTGCGCGCACTCAATGAGATCGCCAGGGCCCGGGGGCAATCCCTGGCACAAATGGCCCTGGCCTGGGTGCTGCACCAGAAGGTGGTCACCAGCGCCCTGATCGGTGCCAGTCGGGTGGCGCAGATTGAAGATTCGGTGCAAGCTTTGGACAAACTCGATTTTTCCGAGGCAGAGTTGGCCCGTATTGAAGCGATAGTCCGGCAGTAAACGGCGTCACGGCACAGGGATGTGTCTACCACCTACAAATCCTCACAGTTTTTCCGTGTCCACCGCGCTATTCTGAGCCCCTGTTGATCACTGCAAAAGGATTTCCCATGCGCACCCTGCTTACTACCTTTCTGTTAAGTCTGACGTTAATTTCATGCGGCGGAGACGGCAAAGGCTCTAGCACACCGATTACCCCAATCGATGCCGGCCAGAACAATACCGTAGAGAACGGCCCACCACCCGAGAACACCGATCCCGCCACCGAAACCCTTTCCGCCGGCTACGAGGAACTGGCTTGGCCATCACCGGCCACAACCAACGTGAAAGCGGTCAGTGGCGAAGAGCTGTCGCGTCACATCAAAAACGGTTTACGGCTAAAAATTGTGCACGCTGAATTCCCCAAAAATGATGCCGCGGATACAGGCGCCGGGGACTATGTCCGTGCAGCGGCATTTCACATGGATTTTCCGTACTACACCAGCTCACCAATATCCGGGGTTGAAAAGCCGGACACGGCAAAGCATGACAATGAACACTGGTTCCTCAGCCATCAGGCGAACTACCACGGAGAGCTTCCGGGCTTCACGGTAGTCGCTACCAACCCCACCGCACCTGAAGCCGCAGTGGTGGCCAGTCACGGTTTTTCTCATAACCACTCTGCCGGCGAAATCCATCTGCACACGGTGGCTGGCAAGGCCCACTATCTGATCACCCTGCATCAGACCGGCAGCGACGCCGACCCGCCAATGCCGGAATTCACACCAGGAAACCGCTGGAATATACCGCAGCCAACCAACGGTGAATTGTTGCTAACATTTTTTAATGTAGCAGATCCGGAAAACCCGGAGGAAATTCATAACATTCGAATCGATGGCAATCTGATCGAAAGCCGAAAAATTGCCGACACGCTCTATCTGATAACCCGGTACGACCCGTGGCCTGAAGGGTTGCAGCGCGAAAGCTACTGGACACAGTCCGACCCAGACAGTCGCGCAGCGTTGCACGATGAAAATGAGGAAATACTTGCCAACACACAACTGACGCAACTATTGCCCCGTGCTCACACCGGAGAGCAATCACTCAGTTTAAGCGACACCTGTCATATCCAGGACACCGGGTCCGATAACTACGGATTCTCTGCTCAGTTGCATATCACCGCCCTTGATGTCACCACGCAGGAAATCAAGGCCAGCACCTGTATCAGCCAGCCGGCAAAAGCCGTGCTAGTGGGTGAGAATGCAATCTATCTACTGGCCGACGCCTGGTCTTACGACCAGCCTATGGTGACCGCGATTCACAAATTCTCTTTAACCGGACAGGGCATAGACTATGCAGCCTCGGGCACGGTAATCGGTACTCTGGGAAACCAAAGAACTGCCGCGCTTCGAGTTCACGAACATAACAACGAGCTACGAATCGTAACCTCTCGCCAGGAATACAATAAGCCCTTTCACCAACTACACATACTGCGGCATACGGATAAATCTCTGGCACCCATTGCCAGTGTTCCAGACGAATCTTATTTCCATAATACTCCCGCAAGCAACCTACAAAAAGGTGCTGTTGCGCAGTTTACAAGCAGCCACGCCTTTATCCAGACATCCGACCATTGGCTTCTTGAAGAACTCAATAGCGGCTACATTGTCGATTTGCGTGATCACGACGAACCAAAGATTGTCAACAATTCAGAGATATCATTTCGTCACGCCACCGTCGAGCAAATCAACGACAACTATCTGTTGATTCTGGAGCATGAAAAAGCGAAGCTGATCGGCGTTGCCGGGGCAAAACCCGAGCTGATAGCGGAGCTGAGCATACTGGAGCATGGCCCCTACGGTCACTCAGAAGCCGTGCTCGATTCCCGTGCCATCAGTATTATGATGGACGAAAGCGATGTGCATGTTGTCTTTCCGCAATACGACTATTGGCGCGGTGTAATACCTCTCGACGATTTTCATGTCTACCAAGGCGGTTTCGGCTACCTGCGTATAACGGACATCCACAGTGTACATGCCCAGCTGCACTATGAAGGCATGCTGGTGGCAGCGAGCAATCAAGGGTACTGGGAGTGGCATGAGATTATGGCAGCCGGACCCGCTCGAGCTGTCCTCCAGAACGGTGCGGCATTTGCCCACCTCGGCAACAGAATCTGGTCCGTCTTCCTGCACCAGTTCAAATATCCGTCCGCAGCACTCGATCGACCCAGTATCTGCGATCCGGATTTGGGGTCCGACAGTTGCCCACCCGTCGGGGCCGGCGCGGCACGCAACGGCGTCAGCGGCAGCCTATAATCAGCGGGTAGTCGATATGTTGACAATTGGGTGCAATAATGGTGCCGCCTAGCTTCCTCAACACCCATGCGGAGGACCGCCATGAACACCACAGGACACCTGAGCTTCATTCTGGCGTTGACCCTGACCCTGAGCGCCTGCCAGCCCCAGCAGGCGCCAGAGACAAGCGCCGAACCAGTGGCCGATACCGCTCATCGCGCCGCCCGCTGGCAATTGGCGCATATGAATGATTTCTCCTACGTTCGTACCTACCAACACCACACAGAGTTTGAGCGCGGCTGGATCCAGGCGGCGTTTTATATCGGCCTGACCCGCTGGGCGCAGACTACCGGTGAGGAGGACTACTGGCGGACCCTTGAGCGCAAAAGCGAGGACCGCCAGTGGCGCCTTGGCCCCCTGGAATGGCATGCCGACGATCAGGCCATTGCCCAGGTATACGCCGCCCTGGCCGAGCGCAGCGGCGACCTGTCCCGGTTGGCGCCCGCCCGGGCCGAGTTCCGGGGGATTCTGGAAAATCCGCCGACACACAGCCTGGAGTTCAACCTGGGCGGCGACAGCGAATCCACCTGCCAGCGCCGCTGGTGCTGGTGCGACGCCCTCTTTATGGCGCCCCCGGGCTGGGCCGCTGTCAGCCGTCTCACAGGCGACCCGGCCTACATGGACTACGCCCACAGGGAGTTCCAGGCTATCGTGGACTACCTCTACGACACCGAGGAACACCTCTTTTACCGGGACAGTCGCTTCTTCGATCAGCGTACCGCCCAGGGCCACAAGGTTTTCTGGAGCCGCGGCAACGGCTGGGTCTTCGCCGGCCTGCCGCTGCTGTTGGAACAGCTGGCCGACGACGACCCCCGCCGCGCCTATTACGAAGCACTTTTTTTGCAGATGGCTCGGAGCCTCAGAAACCTCCAACTGGACAGCGGTTTCTGGCCCTCGTCACTGCTGGACCCGGGTGAGTATCCCATTCCAGAATCCAGCGGCACTGGTTTTATGACTTTCGGTCTGGCCTGGGGCATCAACCAGGGCCTGTTGCCCCGGGACGAATATCTCCCGGCAGCCCTGGCGGGCTGGCGCGCATTGCAGGGCGCCGTGGACGACGAGGGCCGTCTGGGCTGGGTACAGCAAGTGGGCTATGCGCCGGACCAGGTGCGCGAGGACGACACCCAACTCTACGGGGTGGGCGCCCTGCTGCTGGCAGCCTCGGAGATGGTCCAGCTCAGTCCGTAGCCCTGACAGGCCGCAGCACCTGCTGCAACCAGCGGCTGATATCCGCTACCTGGGGCGGGCAGAGGCTGTGCTCCATGGGATAGCTGCGGTACTGCACCGGGTAGCCCAACTCCTGCAGGCGGCCGGCCGCCCGCTGACCCAGCACCTCGGGCAACACCGGGTCGAAACTGCCGTGTTGTACCAGGATCGGCAGTGACCGATTGGCCTCCTGAGGTTCGATGGAATCCGCCGTGGCAAAGTAGCTGGACAACACCAGCAGACCCGCCAGGGGTTTAGGGTAAGTCAGCGCCGCCTCCAGAGCCACCGCCCCACCCTGGGAAAACCCCGCCAGCAGAATCTTGCGGCTGTCGATGCCCCGCTCCAACTCCCGATCGACCAGCGCCTGCACTGCCCGGGACGAGGTCCGCAGTTGCTGCTCATCCACCTCCCGTTCCAGGGCGGCACTGGTGAAATCGTACCAGGCCGGCATCACATAGCCGCCGTTCACCGTCACCGGAATACTGGGCGCGTGGGGGAAAACAAAGCGCGCCCGGGCATCGGCGGGCAACTGCAGTTGCGGCACCAGCGGCACAAAGTCGTTGCCGTCGGCCCCCAGCCCGTGTAGCCAGATGATCGCGCAGTTGGCCGCACCGGCCGGTTCAATTTCCTTGCAGGGCAGTAATGACATAGAGAATTCATCCCGGATCAACAAAGAACGTGGATTGTACATTAGAAGCCGCCCGATAAACGTAGCGAGCGTGCGGTTGGTAGTGGCCCCCGGAAAGGTTGATTTCGATATCAGCGAGTTGCATACTAGTAGACACTGAATGAAATGAGCCTAAATACGCAATAATCTGTTACGCAAAACGTAGACACGTCAATGGACACTTCCCCGACACGCCAAGAGCCTCACATTACTGGGCTTGGCAGCGTTTTGCCATTGCATCAGACAGAGATTTTCCATGAGCACAGTTACTGCCACCACACCCGTGCGCCTCGGTATCATCGGGCTCGGCAATATTGGCCAGCAGCATATTCAGCATATTCAGACAGCTGTAACCGGCTGCGAGATCACCGCGATCTGCTCCCGCGAGCCAAAGGAAATTTCCGGGCTGGATAAGGTCCGGCATTTTAGCGACTACCGCCAACTGATGGATTCGGGCCTGGTGGATGCTGTGCTTATCGCCACGCCCACCCTGGCGCACTTTGAACAGGCGAGCTATGCCCTGAACAAGGGGCTGCACCTGTTGGTGGAAAAGCCTATTGGGCTGTCCTGCCAGGAGGGTGAGCAACTCCTCAAGCAGCATCAACAAAAACAGACAGTGTTTGCGCTGATGCTTAATCAGCGCACCGACCCGTTGTTTATTGCCATGAAAGAACAGGTCGATAGCGGCCGTATTGGCGCTATTCAGCGCACCCACTGGACCATGACCAACTGGTTTCGCCCCGAAGTCTATTTTCAGGTCAGCGACTGGCGCGCCACCTGGAAGGGCGAAGGCGGGGGACTGTTGGTGAATCAGTGTATTCACAACCTGGATATTTTTCAGTGGATTTGCGGCTTGCCTGTCTCGGTACAGGGCTTTTGCAGCTTTGGCAAATACCACGATATTGAAGTGGAGGACGAAGCCACGGCTTACTTGCGTTACAGCAATGGTGCCAGCGGCTTGTTTGTGGGTTCTACCGGTGAGGCGCCCGGCATCAATCGCTTTGATATTGTGGGTGATCGCGGCACCCTGAGTTTTGACGGCGACCACCTAAAGTTGATGACCAACAGCGAAGCCACCGGCGAATTTTCCAGAGCCACCCGCGACATGTTTGGTATGCCAGCGGTTACTGTTCAGGATATTACCCCGGACCGCCAGGTTAATCAGCACGCTCGTGTGATTCAGAATTTTATCGATGCTATTGTCGAACAAGTGCCGCTGATTGCCCCGGCTGAAGAAGGCCTGCATTCATTGGCACTGGCCAATGCGATTTTGCTGTCGAGCTGGGAGAAGAAAAGCGTCGATCTGCCTTTCGATAGCGCCCACTATCAACAGGCACTTGAGCAGCGTATCGCCCAGTCCAGCTTGCGCACAAAAGCGGATATTGAGGTGTCAATTGACATGACCAAGTCCTATCGATAAATAATAATGAACAGTGAAATCTATGACCGATACGTCGACAGCATCAGCCGATCAATCCGCCGACGACCAGGCGCAACTGCTCGCGGAGATTGCTGCCCGCCCGCCGCTTAAACGTGCCGCCGCCTACCTTCGCCTCAGCGGCCCCGGCTGGTTGCAGGGAGCTATGACCCTCGGCGGTGGCAGTGCCATCGCCTCACTCACCATTGGCGGCGTCTATGGCTACGAGCTGCTGTGGGTGCAGCCGCTGGCCATGTTGATTGGCTGCATCATGTTGTTTGCGCTCTCTCACCAAACCCTGAGCACTGGCGAAAGGCCCTTTAAGGCAATGCGCCGTATTCACCCTGCGCTCGCCTGGAGCTGGGCTGTGGCCGCGCTGGCCTCCAGTATTATCTGGGGGTTTTCGCACTACCCCTTGAGTGCGGGCATGACCGAAGAGGTGGTGGCTGTCACCACCGGATTTCAGCCTGACGACGGCGCTGCACGGGAGCTGTATTTGTTTGCCCTCGCCATCATCGTCTGGGCTTTTTGCGCCTACACGGCCTGGAATTATGGCAAAGGTGGCCGCATGGTGCGCCTGTTTGAAAACGGCATCAAAGGGTTGAGTATTTTCACGGTGCTCGCTTTTGCCTTGGTGGTCATTAGCGCCAGTTGGAACGGGCAAGTGGATTGGCTGCGGGTATTGCGCGGCTACGTGCCCGGTAACCTGCCCACAGACTCGGACGGCGTGATGACGGTCATGGCCGCACTGGGCGCCGCTGTGGGCATCAATATGACCTTTGTGTACGGCTATACGCTGCTCAATCGCGGTTGGGGTAAGACGCAACGGGAGCTGTCGCGCTACGATATTGTTATGGGTCTGGTGCTTCCCTATGTGCTGGTGACCAGTCTTATCTCTATCGCCGCCGCTGGCGCGCTGAGCAGTCTTGACACCGACATCAGTGGCAGACTCAGCCCCGCTATGGCGAGCCAGATTTTTGTGCAGGCGGGGCTCGGTGAAGTGCCGGCCCGGCTGATTTTTTCACTGGGCATTCTGGGCATGGCCGTGGGTTCGTTAGTGATGCATATGCTGACCTGCGGGTTTGCCGCCAGCGAAATGTTCGGCTGGCCCACCAATAGTTTGCGCTACCGGTTGGCGCTGTTGCTGCCTACCCCGGCGGTACTCGGCGTGTTTGTGTGGAGCACCATGGGTGCCTATGTGGTACTGCCCACCTCGGCAATCTGCGGGGTGCTGTTGCCCATTGCCTATATTGGCTGGTTGATCCTCAATAACCGCCGCGACTACTTGGGTGATGATATGCCCACCGGCCGCAAGCGCAGCCTCTACAACTCAGCCATGCTGCTGTGTATCCTCACTGTAATTGCCAGTGTTTTTTATACCACCGTCGTAAGGCTGGGTTGGTTGTAATAAAACGCAGCAGGAAACATTCAAGAGCTATGCAATGACCAATAGCAAGAGTAAGAACATCAACATTAAAGACGGCGCCAACTATGCGCCGTCTGCCGACAGCGTCAAAGTGGTGAATGACGGCGAGTTTCATTTTGCGGTCGCCCACCTGGATCACGGCCATATCTATGGCCAAACCAATGGTCTGATGGATGCCGGCGCCAGCTTGAAATACGTCTACGATCCAGACCCGGCGCGAGTGGCCGAATTTGTCCGGCGCTACCCTGGGGTAAAAGCTGTCGGTGATTTTCAAACCCTGCTCGATGACCCGAGCATACAACTTGTTGCCGCCGCTGCAATTCCCAATCAGCGGGCCGAGATTGGTATGGCGGTGATGCGCGCCGGCAAGGATTACTTTACCGACAAAAGCCCTTTCACCAGCTTGCAGCAACTGGAGCAAGTGCAACAGTTGGCGGCACAAACCGGCCGTAAGTACATGATTTATTATTCCGAGCGGCTGCATAACGATGCCGCCTGGCGCGCGGGCGAATTGATTGCCGAGGGCGCCATCGGACGGGTATTACAAGTATTGAATTTGGCCCCTCACCGTTTGGCCAAACACTCGCGTCCCGAGTGGTTTTTTGACAAACAACAATACGGCGGCATTCTCACCGACATAGGCAGCCATCAGGTTGAACAATTTCTTACCTACGCTAACTGCAAGGACGCCACTATTAATTTTGCCCGGGCCTGTAACCTGAATAATCCAGACCGGCCCGACCTTGAAGATTTTGGTGAGCTATCCCTGACCGGTGATAACGGCTGCTCTTTTTACACCCGCGTCGATTGGTTCACGCCGGAGGGTTTAAGCAGCTGGGGCGACGGTCGCACTTTTATTGTTGGCACCGAAGGCAGTCTGGAACTCAGAAAATATCTGGATGTCGCCCGCCAAACCCCCAGCTCAAAATTGATTCTGGTCAACGGCAAAGAAGAACGTGAGATTGAATGCCTCGATCAAACCGGTTTTCCTTTTTTTGGTCAGCTCATTCTGGATGTGATGCACCGCACCGAAAACGCCATGACCCAAGCGCACGCCTTTAAAGCCGCTGAATTGAGCCTGCGTGCCCAACTGTTGGCGGATGCCTCCTGAGCCGGAGGTTTGAACGCCGTAACCTGAGTTAAAACAATAAGGAATTCCTATGCGTTATTTTTTCTGCTTGGCCGCTCTGCTCTACTCACTGCAGGCTACCCACACGCTCGCTGGCAAGACTGACATTACCAGTGACCCGAACCTGTGGATGAATGTCACCTCCTATGGTGAAGCCCATCTGTTGGGTAACGAACTGCATTTGCTCTCAACCGACAACTGGTTCTATCTGACCAAAAAGCGCTACAGCGATTTTGATCTCACGCTTGAGGTTAAAGTCCCCGATCTGGAGGAGTATGTGAACTCCGGCGTTATTTTTCGCGGTCAAATCACCTACCGGAAAGACATTGAAAGTTATGACACCTACGGTTATCAGGCCGAAGTGGATCCCTCCTACCGCCGCTGGAGTGGTGGCCTCTACGAGCAATCCACGCCGCGTGAATGGTTATTCCCGCTGCACCCGGAGCGCTCTGCGCCGGGCGAGCACTTTAAGTACAACCACTCGCCTGAGTGGAGCGAAGAAAAAGCCGCTGCCTTTCGCGTTGGTGAGTGGAATCACTACCGTATTCGTGCGCTGGGCCCGGACATCAAAATCTGGGTGAACCAGGTCCTGACCACCCATGTGACCGATACCGCCTTCAGCGAGGGCCACATTGGCCTGCAACACCATGGCAGCAAGGCGTTTGCCGAGAGCGGCAGCACCGCCAATACCATTAAATTCCGCAATATCCTTATCGAAGAGTTATAAGCCATGATGTTTATCCGCCGACCCCTGATCGCATTGGCGCTGTGTGGCGCTGCCCTCACCCCTGTTTCAGCCTCTGACGAGACGCCCAGGTTTCAGGGCGACCGCGAAGGGCACGATATGCGTGATGTGATTCCCAAAGACGAGATTCCCGCAGCACCCGTGCTCTCGGTAGAGCAGGCGCTGAAAAGCTTTCAGGCACAACCAGGGTTTGTGATTGAGTCGGTCGTGGCCGAACCCAATATCTTTAATCCGGTGGCGCTTGCCTTTGACGCCAAAGGGCGAATCTGGGTGGCAGAAATGACCACCTACATGCCGGACGTGCACGGCACCGGCGAGATGCGGCCTGAGGGTAATATTGCCGTACTGGCCGATACCAATGGTGACGGCCAGCTGGATGAGCGCAGGGTATTGCTCAGCGGCATACTGTTGCCGCGCGCCGTCGCCATCGTCGAGGGCGGTATCTTTTATGCGGATCAACATGCGCTCTATTTTGCTGAAGTGAAGACGCAGGACGGACGCCTGACACCGGGAATTCACGAGGTGGTGGACGCCGACTACGCCGAGGGCAACAGTGTTGAGCACAATGCCAACGCCATGCTCTATGGCCTGGATAACTGGTACTACAACGCTAACAGTAATAAGCGATACAAAGTGCTGCCCCATGAGGCGGCGCTGCCCCACGGCGCGGAAGAAATCTACCGCAACAGCTACTGGAAGCTGGTCAGAGCCAATACCGACTACCGGGGCCAGTGGGGCCTGAGCACCGATGACTACGGCCGCCTGTACCACAACGGTAACAGCTCTCCGGTGCGCGGCGAGTATCTTTTGCCAGGGGCCCTTTTGCGCAATCCCGGTTTCTGGCCCGAAACCCCCTCCTATGCTATTGGCGGCTACGAGGTCTATCCCGCGCGGATGACCCCCGGTGTTAACCGGGGCTATATGGACGGTATTCTGGTGCCCGATGGCCCGGACAGAGGCAAATTGGTGCATTTTACCGCCGCCAGCGGCAGCCTTATCTACCGGGGCGATAACTTTCCACAAGAATACTATGGTATGGCGCTGGTCCCCGAGCCTGCCGCCAACCTGATATCGGCTCGGCGCATTATCGAGGGCGACGGGCAACTCAGTGGCGAATTCCTGTTTCCCGGTCAAGAGCTGCTGACCTCGACGGATGAGCGCTTCCGGCCGGTGAATTTGTACAATGCTCCGGATGGCACCCTGTACCTGGCGGATATGTACCACGGTATATTGCAACACCGGGAGTTTTTGACCAGCTATCTCGCCGCCCAGATCAAAGACCGCGAGCTGGATAAAAACAACAACACCATGGGCCGCATCTACCGCCTGCGTTGGCAGGAGTCGCAAGCGGGCGATGTGCCGAACCTCGATCAGCTCGAAGCGCGCCAGTGGGTGTCGTTGCTGGGCCACGCCAACGCCTGGCACCGGGACACTGCCCGGCGATTGCTCGTCCAGCGCGGCGCGAGCCCGCAAATTATCCGTGCGATCAAAGCTGAGATTCACCGCAGCGACAGCCCCGTCGCCATTATTAACGGCCTGTGGACCCTGCACGGGCTGAATGCCATCGACTGGTCAACCGTGCAGCGTTTTATCCACCACGAGCATGACCGGGTCGCCATGACCGCCGCCGCTGTGGGCGAGGCGCTACCGAAAAAGAACCACAAAGCTTACCGTACCCAACTACTGAAAATGGCAGAGTCGGGCTACCCGCGTGCACTGCAGGCCGCGGTGTCGGTGTCGGCCATCGATGGCGGCCACGAAGTTTCGCGCTATGTGCTCAAGCACTACCTCGACCGGCCCTACGCGCGCGAGGCGGTGATCAGTGGTTTGGGCGAGGAGGCCGAAGCGTTTATGGCCACCCTGGAGGATGGCGAGCTCGATGATACAACCGCATACCTGTTGCACAACCTGGGCAGGCGCCAACAGGATGAGAGCAACCGTGCCCAGTTGTCGCCCGAGGGCCAGGCCCTTTACGATTTGGGAGAGCAGGTGTTTCATGGTAAGGGCGCCTGCGCCGCCTGCCACGGTAGCGCAGGTAGTGGCCAGGCCGGCATCGCCCCCACCCTGTGGGCGACCCAGTGGGTAAGCGACCCCGAGCGCCTGATTAAAGTCCTGTTGCACGGCCTTACGGGGCCGATAATGGTGGGCGGCCAGGAGTGGAACACGCCTGCGGATATGCCCGGCTTCGCCGCCCGTCAGGATATCTCCGACAGGGAACTGGCCGCCGTAGCAACTTACGTTCGCAACAGCTGGGGTAATGCAGAAGACACCGGCGGCGCGCTGGAAGAGGCGGCGGTGGTGAAAATACGCGAGGCCACCCGTACCCGTTCGCTACCCTACACGGCAGAAGACTTCGAACCGTCGCTAAAATAACCGCTGATTGTTGGCGATGCGCACACGCCAGGCGGAGGATACGTTGGCTCGTTCGGCAAACTCCGGCCAGCGTGTTACCGCCTGCTGCACCGTCTCGATCAACTCTTCGGCGCGGCTGCGCTCGATACCGAC
The DNA here is from genome assembly GCA_050486405.1 of Marinimicrobium sp. Lineage (GTDB taxonomy): Bacteria > Pseudomonadota > Gammaproteobacteria > Pseudomonadales > Cellvibrionaceae > JBJHDF01. The sequence goes on from JBJHDF010000005.1 coordinate 80,175, forward strand.
GGCCGCTGCCACCACCAGTAAGTCCTCGCGCTCGAAGAAATCCCGTTTGCAGTTAGCGGTCATCTGGTGGCAGGAGGTCCAGTTGCCGGTGGGGTTGTAGCTGTAGGTCACATCGTAGGCCGGCGACAGGCGCCAGCGGCCCTGGCGATCCATAAGAAAACCGATGTTCTTGGTGTGATCGTCCTGGTTGCGCCCCATGATATTGAACAGCATGCGCCGGTACTGCTGGTCGATGTCGTGGTCCTCATCCAGCAGCGGCAATTGGCGCAGCAGCTCGAACACGGTTTCGTAAGCGTAAACACCAGGAATATTGAAGTCGTAGTGAGCCAGCGCGCAGAGGGTCTGTTTGTGCAGTTTGTCGCCATCGGTGGTGCGCTCGAAGCGGCGGGTGATAAAGTGCGCACGACCATCCTCTTCCAGCAGCCGGCACTCGCTCATCTCGATGCCCGCTGCACGGGCCATCAGATAGTAGGCGTACTCGATGCGGCCGTAACCCTGGGGGTCGCTCACCTCCTTGTCCGAATTTTTGTCGATGCCGTCGAACTTGATCAGCCAGGGTTCAAACCCCGGCGGCGGCGGCAACTGCCCGGAACGGACTTCACCGCTGTCGCGGTGCAGGTTAATCACCCCCTTGGCCCGGGCGCCGCCAGCGGCAGTACCCACCGCCAGCAAATCCAACAACGGTTGATCGACCCCCTGTTCCGGGGTATAGATAAACTGCTGGGACACCAGCCGGTTGGTCAGGCCACTCAAAGCCGCCAGATCCAGCGCCCGCTCGGGGTCCGGCCAGGGGCCGTGTACCGGCCGAAATTCCAAGGCACCGATGGCGTGGCTGCCGGTAAAACAGAGAAAATCCACGGGGTTCCAGTGGGTGCGATTGAGCCCCTTGCAGGCCAGCCACTGATCGATAAGCAGATTGCCGAACTTGTCCGGCAGGGCATCGGCCAACATGCCCGGCAGCCCCTTGAAGGACTCCCGGGGCAGGTCGGGAAAGGTATAGCTGCCGCTGCCCAGGGGCATGGTGACAGGGGCCAGTTCCAGGCCCGAATCGACAAAATCGGGGTGATAGCGAAACCGGCTGCGGCAGTGCTCGCGCTCCCAGGTGAGAGTACCCACCGGTCGGTTCCAGATCCAGATATCTGCGCTGGGGTCTTGCTTGCTCACGGGTCCTCCTGTCACCTCTCCTTATTCTAACGAAGTTTTTTTGCCGTTGCCGCCGCCTGTAGCGAATTTCCGGTTACACTTGGGGTATAGCTGCTGTGCAAGGACAAGAGAGAATATGAAACAAGAGCGTATTTCCGGCGACCCCAACCTCTACAGCCCGCCCTACAAGATTGCCCAGGAAAGGGATCACATCTACGACACCATAGACGCGGTGGTCTCACCCCATGGGCACCTGAATGTGCTGTCGCAAATGGAGATGGCGAAGCTGCGCGACGCCAGCCAGGGCGGGCTCTACCAGCTTTTTCGCAGTTGCGCCCTGGCGGTACTCAACTGCGGCAACTACCTGGACGACGGCAAGGAACTGCTGGAGCGCTATCAGAGCTTTGATATCCGCATTATCCAGGAGGAGCGCGGCATCAAGCTGGATATCAAGGGCGCACCGGCCAGCGCCTTTGTGGACGGCAAGATCATTCGCGGTATCGGTGAGCATCTGTTTGCGGTCTTGCGCGACGTACTCTACGCCCACGACGAAATTATGGGCAACCCCATGTTCGACCAGAGCAGCGGCGAGGGCATCACCGACGCGGTATTCCACATGCTGCGCAACGGGCACCTGCTGCAACCGGGCCTCGAGCCGAACATGGTGGTCTGCTGGGGCGGCCATTCCATCAGTCGCGTGGAGTACGACTACACCAAGGAGGTGGGCTACCAGTTGGGCCTGCGCGGGCTGGATATCTGTACCGGCTGCGGCCCCGGCGCCATGAAGGGCCCCATGAAGGGCGCCACTATCGGCCACGCCAAGCAGCGCACCGGCACCGGCCGTTATCTGGGCGTGTCGGAACCAGGCATCATCGCCGCCGAGGCGCCCAACCCCATTGTCAATCAACTAGCCATCATGCCCGATATCGAAAAGCGGCTGGAGGCCTTTGTGCGCCTGGGGCACGGCATCATCATCTTCCCCGGCGGCGTGGGCACCGCCGAGGAAATTCTTTACATTCTCGGCATCCTGCTGCACCCGGAGAACCGCAAACTGCGCTTTCCGTTGGTGTTTACCGGGCCGGAAAGTTCGGTGGATTATTTTCGGCAGATCGACGAATTTATCGGTCACACCCTGGGCAAAACCGCCCAGAACCTATACAAGATAATGATCGACGAACCGGAGGCGGTGGCCAGGGAGATGCTGGCGGGCATGGCGCGGGTGCGGGAGTTCCGCAAAGCCACGGACGACGCCTACTACTTCAACTGGCACCTGCGCATCAGTCCCGAGTTTCAGCAACCCTTCGCGCCCACCCACGAGAATATGCGCAATCTGGAACTGCACCGGGATCAGGAGCCGCACCTGCTGGCGGCCAATCTGCGCCGGGCTTTTTCCGGCATAGTGGCGGGCAACGTCAAGGATGAGGGAATCCGCGCCATTGAGGAGCACGGGCACTTTGAAATCCATGGCGACCCGGACATCATGGCCCCCATGGACGAATTGCTGGCGGCCTTTGTCGCCCAGCATCGCATGAAACTACCCGGCCGGGCAGCCTATGTGCCCTGTTACCGGGTAGTAAAATGAAGTGAGAGCGAAATGAAGAATCAGAAGTTTTCTTCCAGATAGCGCCTGGCCAGCCGCGCCGCATCACTGGTGCCGGAGGCCACCTGCTCCATCAGACGGCGGGCGCGCTCGCGCTCACCCTGCTGGAAGTAGACCGTGGCCAGCTTGTACTCGGCATCGGGGACCTTGCGGTCGCCGGGAAAACGCTCCAGCAGATCGGCAAACCAGGTGCGCGCCGATTCCAGATCGTTGTTCAGCAGGTAGATTTCACCCAGCCAATAGTAGCTGTTGGCCGCATAGCGCCCATTGGGAAACTGGGCCAGATGCGCCTTGAAGGCATTGGTGGAAGCGTCGATTTCCCGCCGCCGTAACAGATCAAAGGCCGCTTGGTACACCGCCGACTCATCCTGCTGTGACTGATGAGGGCTCGGCGTGGGCAGGGCCGGAGAAGGCAACGAAGAGGGCGGCAAAGCTCCACCGGGGGTCACCGCCGATGGCGCACTGCCGCTAGCCGGAGCGCCGCTGGCAGCACCACCACTTAGAGCGCTGATACGGCGATCCAGGTCCATGTAGTCGTCCAGCCGACGCTGCTGCAGGCGCTGCAATTCATGGGCCTGCTCTTCGAACAGGCCACGCAACTCCGCCACTTCCTGCTGCAGCAACTGCAGCTGGTAGAACATCTCCGACTGGATGTTGCCGTCGCCCGCGGCCTGTACTCCCCCGGAGCGGGCGCTCTGGGGGGTGGACTCGATCACCCGTACCTGGGCTTGGGAGCTAACAGCTGTGGCGACCAGCGCCACAGCCAACAGGACTTTCTTCATCATTTACCTTAGTAGCGGATTTCAACCCGACGGTTCTGGGCCCAGGCGGACTCGTTGCTGCCGTGGGCTACCGGACGCTCTTCGCCATAGCTGATCACTTCCAGTGAGTTGCGGCTCACGCCCTGCAGCACCAGGAAGTCGCGCACAGCGTTGGCACGGCGCTCGCCCAGCGCCATATTGTATTCGCGGGTACCGCGCTCGTCGGTGTGACCTTCCAGACGCACCTGGCGGGGGTTGGCCTTCAGGCGGTCGGCGTGGGCCAGTAGAATGGCGCGGGTTTCCGGTTTGAGTACGGCCTGGTCAAAATCGAAGTAAACCACGTTTTCCAAAGCGGCGCGGTCATCGTCAACACCAGCGCGTACGCCATCGCGATCAGTGGTACCGGTGCGCACACCGTCGCGCTCGTAATCGGCAGTCTCGTCCACGGTATCTTTACTGGCACAACCTACCAGAACAGCCATTACCAGGGCCAAGCCAAAACCCTTTTTCAGTGCATTGATCATCATGTGTGACTCCATAACAAGTGTTGTTAATTAAAAAAAGGCGACCAGGCCGGCTCTCGCACATCCCCCTGCTTGGACGGCAGAAGGAAACGGGTGCCGGCATCCATGGAGACTGCAGCCAGGATTCCCTTGCCGTTGCGACGCGTAGCGTACATCAGCATAGCCCCGTTGGGTGCTATAGTAGGCGATTCGTCCCATTCTGTCTCGGTTAATATGCGCATATCGCCGGTTTCCAGGTCCTGGGTGGCGATATGGAAGATACCGCCGCGCTGGTGGACCATCACCAGCGTCCTGCCATCCGGGGAAATCCGCCCCCGGGCGTTGAACGGCCCTTCGTAGGTTATGCGTGTTGCCACGCCGGTGGCAAGATCCTTGCGGTAGATCTGCGGTCGTCCCGGGCGGTTGGAGGTGAAAATAATACTCCCGCCATCCTTTGTCCAGGCCGGCTCGGTGTGAATGGCCAGATTGTTGGTGGTAACCCGGGTCAATTCCCGGGTCGCCACATCCAGGGTATAGATATTGGGGTTGCCGTCCTTGGACAGCACCACCGCCAGTTTGCGGCCATCGGGCGACCAGGCCGGCGCGCCATTCAGACCGACGAAGTCGGTCAACTGCGTTCTTTGTCCGGTATTCAGATCCTGCACAAAGATCGCCGGCCGGCTGGTTTCAAAAGAGACATAGGCCACCTGGCGACCATCCGGCGACCACACCGGCGAGAGGATCGGCTGACTGGATTCCAGCAGCAGGCGCGGCCGGGCGCCATCGGCATCAGCCAGCATCAGGCGAAACAGCTCCGGCGTTTGATTCTGAAAGGCTTCCACATAGATGATCTGGGTGGCGAAAACCCCGGGAATACCGGTAACAGCCTCGTACACCCGGTCGCTGATATGATGGGCCAAATCCCGCAACTGGTTTTCGGTGCCATCCACCGAGTGCCTCGCCAGCAGCTTGCGCTGGCCGGGCACGTCGAACAGTTCGTAGTTGACATGGTAGCGGCCGCCGCGCTGCTCGATATTGCCGATCAGCAGGTATTCGGTGTTGAGGGCGCGCCAGTCGCGAAAGTGCACGTCGCCGTCGGTGCGAGGAAAGGACAGCATGTCCCGGCGGGGAATCGTCTCGAATTGGCCGCTGCGGATCAGGTTGGCGCTGATGATCTCGCTGATATCTTCCGGCAACGGCGAGGAGCCGCCCCACCCCATGGGCACCACGGCGATGCGCGCCGGGCTGTCAACGCCCCGGGTGATTTCAATGGTCAGCTGCGCCTGGGCCAGATTGGCCAACAACAGCAACATCAGCACGGAAAAACTCTTGGCAAACGGATACTTCACTGGCGTAAATCCTCCGGTCGAAAGACCAGTGTCAATTGACGAAAGTTGCGTTCGAACACTTCTATGGGCATGTCCCGCACTTCGGTAAAGCGATCCACCCGTCGCACCGCCTGTTCGGCGGAGCGGTCAAAGGCAGCGTTGCCGCTGCTCTGGACAATTTGCACGTTCACCACCTCACCGGTGGGCACCAGGTGAATCAACAAGGTGACCTGCATGCCCAGCCGCGCCGACGGTGGACGACTCCAGTTGCGTTCAATACGGGCAGCGATCAGGTCCGTGTAGCTGGCACTGATCTGCGCGTGTTCTTCCGCCTGGCGGCGCTCCTGATCCCGGCGCAGGGATTCATCCAATTGCCGCTGGCGCTCCTGTTCGCGGGCCTGCCGCTGCTGCTCTTCGCGCTGGCGGCGCTCGCGTTCCTCCCTCTCCCGGCGTTCGCGCTCGGCCTGCGCTTGGCGGTCCCGTTCCTGCTGCGCCTGGCGCTCGCGTTCGCGCTGCTGTTGCTGGCGCTGTCGCTCAGCTTCCTGCTGCCGCCGTCGCTCCGCCTCGGCCCGCTCCTGGGCCTGGCGCTGGGCGGTAAGATCCACGACGCGCGGGCTGGTTTCTTCCGGCGCCGGCGCCGGCCGCGCCTCCAGTTCCACCAGAGTGGCCTGTACTATGGTCTGGGGGCGGTACACCCGGGGCTCGTGGGGCTTGGCCTCCCAACCCCAGGTCACCACCACCAGCAGTGCCGCGTGCATGGTAACACTGAGCAGCACCGGCAGGGAAAAAGGCAACCTGACGCGCATCACATTCATCAACCCGGAGGTTCAGTCACCAGGCCCACGGAAGGTGCGCCGGCGTTCTGCAACTCGGTCATCAGCGCCACCACCACACCGTAGCCCACGTTGTGATCTCCCCACACCAGCACGGCGGTCTCCGGCTTCTGCCGCAGCACCCGGGCTACCGACTCCTTGATCTCCGCCAGCGGCTTGGCCGTTTCCTGGTCACCACCCAGATTCAGATAGTAAGTGCCGTCGGCCCGCACCGATACGATCAGTGGCTCGTCCTGCTGCTCACTCAGGGGTTCGGAGGGTGCCTGGGGCAAGTCCACCTGCACGCCCTGCATCAACATGGGAGCCGTCACCATAAACACTACAAGTAACACCAGCATGACATCGATGTAGGGAACCACATTGATCTCCGCCATGGGCTTCTTCTTGTGCTTGTGCTCAAAGTTCATCAGACTCATGATCGCGGCCCCGGGTTCAGGAAGACACCTGCTTGCTGTGTACCTGGCGATGCAGAATGGCGGAGAACTCCTCGGCGAAGGTCTGGTAATTGCTCAACTGGGTCTCCGCCCTGGCGGAATAGCGGTTGTAGGCCAGCACCGCCGGAATGGCGGCGAACAGACCCATGGCCGTGGCGATCAGCGCCTCGGCGATACCCGGCGCCACCACCGCCAGGGTTGCCTGGTGCACCGTGGCCAGACCGCGAAAGGAATTCATGATGCCCCAGACGGTGCCGAACAGGCCGATATAGGGGCTTACCGAGGCGACACTGGCCAGAAACGGCAGATGGGTTTCCAGTTTTTCCTCCTCCCGGGCCAGGGCTACGCGCATGGCGCGCTGGCAGCCTTCCATTACCGCATCGGAGTCGGCGCTGCTCTGCTGGCGCAGGCGGGAGAACTCCTTGAAACCGGCGCGGAAGATGGCTTCGGGGCCATCGTTGACACCGCGGCTGTTGCTCTGCCGGTAGAGCTGGTTGAGATCGACACCGGACCAGAACTGCCGCTCAAAGGCCTGCATGGCCAGCCGTGCCTTGCGCAGGTAGAAACCGCGCTGGAAAATCATCACCCAGGAAATCACCGAGGCCAGAAACAGAATCAGCATCACAAACTGCACCAGCAGACTGGCATCGGCAATCAGAGCCCAGACGGACATACTGTGTTCGACTTGCGACATGGAAATACAGCTCTTGTTTGTTTAGTTACTGAGTTGGCGGTGAATGGCCTCGGGCATGGCACAGGGCTTCATGGTGTCGCCAGCCACGCAGGCGACCCGGATTAGACCCTCGCAGAGCAATTGGTTCCCGCGGCTGACCGTCTGACGAAAATCCACGTAGCTGCGGGCCGCCTTGACCACTTCGGCACTCACCTGCAACTGTTCATCCAGCCGCGCCGGGCTGCGGTAATTGACCTGGGCGGAGTGCACCACCAGCAACAGCCCCCCGTCCAGCATGGCGGGCTTATCATAGCCCAAACTGCGCAACAATTCTGTACGGCAGCGCTCCATGTATTTGAGGTAGTTCACGTAGTAGACGATGCCACCGGCATCGGTGTCCTCGATATAGACGCGCACAGGCAGGGTATAGGAGATCATTGCGGGGGTTTACACCAGGGTTTGCTGTTCCGGACCGCCATCGTCCGGGCGGCTGTCGCCCAGGTGCGAGGGGCGGGTCAGGCCGAAGTGAGCGTAGGCGTTGGCGGTGGCGATGCGCCCCCGGGGCGTGCGCGCCATCAGGCCCTGCTGGATCAGGTAGGGCTCGATCACATCCTCGATGGTGCCGCGCTCCTCGCTGATGGCCGCCGCCAGGCTGTCCACCCCCACGGGGCCGCCCTCGAAGCTCTCCATCAGCGCCAGCAACAGGCGGCGGTCCATATGGTCGAAACCGCGTTCGTCCACGTTGAGCATATTCAGCGCCCGGTCGGCGGTGGCCGCATCCACGCTGCCGTCGCCCTTGATTTCGGCGTAGTCGCGCACCCGGCGCAGCAGGCGGTTGGCGATACGCGGCGTACCCCGGGCGCGGCGCGCCACCTCGGTGGCGCCCTCCGGCGCCATGGGCACCCCCAGCAGCGCCGCCGAGCGGGCGACGATGGACGCCAGATCCGGCACCGAGTAGAACTCCAGGCGCTGGACTATGCCAAAGCGATCGCGCAGGGGCGAGGTGAGCAGTCCGGCGCGGGTGGTGGCGCCCACCAGGGTAAAGGGCGGCAACTCCAGCTTGATGGAGCGGGCCGCCGGGCCCTCGCCGATCATGATATCCAGTTGGAAATCCTCCATGGCCGGGTAGAGGATTTCCTCCACCACCGGGCTCAGGCGGTGAATTTCGTCGATAAAGAGTACATCCCCCGGCTCCAGATTGGTCAGCAGCGCCGCCAGATCCCCGGCCTTCTCCAGCACCGGGCCGGAGGTACTCTTGAGGGACACCCCCATCTCGGCGGCGACGATATGGGCCAGAGTGGTCTTGCCCAGCCCCGGCGGGCCGAACACCAGGGTGTGATCCAGCGAATCGCCGCGCTTTTTCGCCGCACCGATAAAAATCTCCATCTGCTCACGCACCACCGGCTGGCCGATATACTCGGCCAGGGCCTTGGGGCGTATGGCCCGGTCCAGGGAGTCTTCCTCACCCTGGGGGCCGGCGGCGATCAGGCGGTCGGTTTCTATCATGGGGCCTTCCGGTCGGGAGCGGATTCCCTCACCCCGCCCCTCTCCCCGGAGGGGAGAGGGAGCAAGATGGAGGTTTGGAGGTATGATACTGGAGTGGGGGGGACGAGCAATAGCCCCCTCCGCTATGCGGAGGGGATTGGGGGAGGTGTTTTTACCCCTCTCTCCGGAGAGGAGAGGGAGGTGAAGACATAAAAACTCCTTAAATGATTAAAGTCTAAAAGAAAACCCCCGGCTCAATACCAAACCGTTGGGACAGTGCCGCAATATGCTTTTTGCTCAGACTGCGCTCGCCGGACAGCACCCGGGAAACCATGGACTTGGAGCCGATCTCGGGAAGGTCGGCGGTGCCGAGTTGGTGTTGCGCCATGAGCAGGCGCAACATGGCCAGATCGCCGGGCTGCGCCAGGGCATGTTGCTCGAAGGCGGCGAGTTCTTCGTCCCGGTTCTCGTAGGCTTCAATGGCGCGGCCGAGCAGGTCGATAACAGCATTGAGCGGGTCATCGGGGGAGTCCTGCGCCTCCTCCAGCAGGGTTTCGATCAGCGCCAGCGCTTCTTCGTAGTGCACGCCGTCCCGAATGGGGAGATAAGGTGCCGCAGCTTGGGCGAAGCTGCGGCAGGCTTCTTTGATCGCTACCGCGTTCATGACCATTCTCCTTTCGCGTATCGCTTGCAGATTTTGTCATACTCAGAATGGGGAACAATGTGCTTCACGTAAATGCGGTTCTGGACAAACTGGATAAAAGCAATAATCCGGAGATGGTTGCCTCCCACATCCAGCGCCCACCATCTGTCCTTGTACCTAAAGTTGTCCAGCGACGGGAACACTCGTCGCATCTCTTCGGGTGTACCAAACTCGCTCTTGCGGAGCACCCGGTAGATATCTTCAAGAGCCTGCCTTTGGTTGGGGTGGGCCTTGGCCGCCTCGCTAAACGGGCGCTTCGAGATAACGTGCATGGATGCTCCTGTACTCAGTCACTCCTGTTGACTTGTTGACAACTATAGGGCGCTGTTGCCAATAAGTCAACAAAAAGCAGGGGTAGTTTGGAGTTCAGGGGTGGAGTTACTGAGCGGCGCTACGCAGCGCGAGGCGGATCAGTTCTTCGCTGGAAGCACCCGGCTGCTGGCGCAGGGCGGCACTTATCATGCGGGAGGCTTCGGTGGGTTTGTAGCCCAGGGCGATCAGGGCGTGTTCGGCTTCGCCGCTTTGATCACTGCCGGGCGCGGTGGTAGTAACGACAGTATCCGTGGTGGTCGCCCCGGCCCAATCCTTGAGACGGTCACGCATTTCAATCAGCAGGCGCTCGGCGGTTTTCCTGCCGACACCGGGCAGTTTGACCAGTGCGGTGCTGTTGCCTTCGTGAACGCAGCGAACAAAGGCGTCGGCATCCATGCCCGAGAGGATGGCCACGGCCAGTTTGGGGCCAACGCCGTTGACCTTGATCAGGTTGCGAAACAGCGCCCGGTCGCGGCGCTCGATAAAACCGTACAACTGCTGGGCGGTTTCGCTGACGGACAGGTGGGTGAACAGCGTGACTTCGGCACCCAGGTCCGGCAGGCGGTAAAAGGTGGTCATGGGCGCCAGCAGTTCGTAGCCGACGCCCTGCACATCCAGCAGCAGTTCCGGCGGTTGCTTCTCCAGCAGCTTGCCGCGCAGTTGTCCGATCATGGCGCACCCGCCAGGCGCTCGCGCGCCCAGGCCAGGCTTTCCCGATAGTCTTCCGGCAGCGCCAGGGCGTCCAGCCATTCGGCCACCTGCTGCGGGTCGGTGTGATGCAGGTTGATGTGCCCCATTTTCCTGCCCGGTTGCAGTTCCTTGCCGTACCAGTAGAGACGCGCCCCCGGCACTGCCAGCCACTGGGCCTGCCAGTCGAGGCCGATCAGATTTACCATGGCGGTAACACCGGACTGCACTGGCGCGGGCAGCGGCAAATCCACCAGGGCGCGCAGATGCAGTTCGAACTGGCAGATGGAGGCCCCGGCCTGGGTCCAGTGCCCGGAGTTGTGCACCCGGGGCGCCAGTTCGTTGATCAGCAGTTGCTCGCCCTGAACAAAGCACTCCATGGCCATGACGCCCACATAGTCCAGATGATCCATGATCTTGCCGAGCATGGCCTCCGCCCGGGATTGCCAGTGAGCAAAGCGGTCCGGTTGACTCAGGCTGACCGTGAGGATGCCCGAGCGATGGCGGTTTTCCGTGAGGCGGTAGAAGACACAGTGGCCGTCGCTGGCCCGGGCGCCCACCAGGGACACTTCGGTCTCGAAGGGAATCATGGCCTCGGCGATGGCGTTGTCCTTCCAGTCGGGCAAGGGATCGCTGCTGCCAGGGGCCACCCGGTGCTGGCCGCGGCCGTCGTACCCGCCCCGGGCGCTTTTCAGCAGAAAGTGCTCGCCGAGACGCGCGCGCAGACTGTCCAGATCGTCGTTTTGGCCCGGGATGCACCAGGGCGCAGTGGGCAGTTGCAGGCTGTCCAGTAACTCCTTTTGCCTACGCCGATCCGGCAGCAGGGACAGCGTCCGGGCGTTGCGCCAGCCCGGGTGCCTTTGTAGAGCGCGCACGCCTTCGTTGTCGGGCCAGTGCTCGCTCTCCACCGTCACCTGGGTGTTATCCGCCGGCAATGCGGGGTTTGCCGGGTCCAGCAACTGCAGTTCAACGCCCAGGCGATCGGCAACACGCCCCAGCATCCAACCCAACTGCCCTCTTCCCAGTACCGCTACCGCCACTGTCATTGCGCCGGCAGCTCCAGGGTGGCCGCGTCGAGTACCGCCTGGGTTTGTGCGTCGCGCCAGCGCTGAAAGCGCCCGGCCAGTTCTTTATCGCCCAGCGCCAGTATCTGCGCGGCCAGCAGGCCGGCGTTGGCGGCGCCGGCCTCGCCGATGGCCAGGGTGCCCACGGCGATGCCCTTGGGCATCTGGACAATGGACAGCAGGCTGTCCATGCCCTTGAGCGACTTGCTCTGCACCGGCACACCCAGCACCGGCAGGGGCGTCATGGAGGCGATCATGCCCGGCAGGTGCGCGGCGCCGCCGGCGCCGGCGACAATCACCCGGTAGCCCTGATTTTTGGCTTCGCGGGCAAACTGGTACAGCTTGTCCGGAGTGCGATGGGCGGACACCACCTCGGCGTGCCAGGACACCTGGAGTTCATCGAGTACTTCTGCGGCCTTGCTCATGGTGGCCCAGTCGGACTGGGACCCCATGACAATGGCGACATCTATCTGGGTCACTGTGTCAATCTCCTCAATTTACCGTCGCGCACCTCAATTTACGGCCGGGCTGCGCGCGAAGGGGCGACAGTTTACCAGCATCTGCTCAGGCAGATAACATCAATACCCATTGCTGGTAGAGCGGCAGACCTATCAGTACGTTCACCGGGAAGGTAATACCCAGTGCCGCCAGCATGGCGAGGCCGATATCGGCCTCCGGCACCGCCGAGCGAATGGCCGCCGGAGCGGCAATATAGGAGGCGCTGGCGGTGAGGGCCGCGAGGACAAACACACTGCCGGCGGGCAGGCCCAACCAGAGCCCCACCGCCAGCCCCAGCCAGGCCAGCACAAAGGGCACCACAGCGGCAAAGGTCAGCAGTCGCCAGTGCTGAACCGGCAGCGGCAGGCAGGCCCGGGCGGTACAGATGCCCATTTCCAGCAGAAACAGGGCCAGAAAGGTTTTGAAGCCACCCAGCAGCGCCGGGGTGACCGGCTCCAGGCCCACCGGGCCGTAGATCCAGCCAATGATCACCCCGCCGATCAGCAATAGCACGCTGCGGGCGGTCAGGGCCTCGTGCCAGACACCCCCTTTGGGCTGGTTATCACCACCGCCACTGGCCCGCTTCATTTTCTGATACCACCAGAGCATCAGCACCAGCGCCGGTAATTCCAGCGTCACCAGATACAGGGTCGTCTCCGGCGCCAGCAGCATACCGCTGCCTTCTGCCAGCGCCAGGGCCACGGCAAAGGTACCCGCGCTCACCGAGCCGTAATGCGCAGCGATGCTCACCGAATTGGCCGTATCGAGTCGGACCAGCCGCCGCAACAGCGGGTAGAGTGCAATGGGAATCAGAAAACCAAGAGCAACAATGACCGCCAGATCCAACAGCGCCGAACTGCTGGCCTGGCCGTGCAGGGCGAGACCGCCCTTGAGCCCCAACGTCAGCATCAGCAGAATCGACAGAGTCTCGTAGACCGCGTGGGGTACCCGTAGATCCGATTTCAGCAACCCGGCGACCAGACCCAGGGCGAAGAAGGCAATCACGATATCGGGCATAGGTTGTTTCTCTACTGTTGACAGACGGGTACTTTACACCAGCCGCCCCCTTCGAAACGAGCGGCTGCGGGCCTGTTTGATTAGCTGGGACTGGGTGTGGGCGTGGCACAGGGCCACCGCCAAGGCGTCGGCGGCGTCCTCCCGGGGAGCGGCGGGCAGCGCCAGCAGGGTGCGCACCATGTGCTGTACCTGGGATTTGTCGGCGCTGCCGGTGCCCACCACCGCTTGCTTAACCTTGCGCGCCTCGTACTCGAATACCGGCAGATCCGCCGCCACGGCGGCGGTAATGGCCGCCCCCCGGGCCTGGCCCAGCTTAAGGGCGCTGGCCGCGTTGCGGGCCATAAATACTTGCTCCACCGCCACTTCCTGAGGGCAGTGCTTCCGAATCAATTCGGTTAGGGAGTCAAAAATAACTTTTAAGCGCTCGGGCAGGTCGGCCTCGGGCAGGTGAATCACGCCGCTGGTGACATACTCAAGTTTGCCACTGGCGGCACCGATGATACCAAAGCCGGTTTTACGCGATCCAGGGTCGATACCCAGTATCAAGGCCATGCGGCATGTCTCGCAGGGTGCTTGTCAATGAAATACCAGGTATGGGCAAGAGCACCTGGCGGAACTTGGCGTCCGCGCCGCTACTCTGTTGGCGTGTAAACGGCGTAGTTATTCTTGCCTTGACGCTTTACGGAATACATCGCTTGATCGGCGTGCTTACGCAGACTGTCCACATTATCGCCGTGTTCAGGATAAATGGCAATGCCAATACTGATACCAACAAGTTCGTTTACACCAGACTCAATTTCAATAGGTACTTGCTGAGTTTCGACAATTCTTTGCGCTATATAGCTTGCTGTGTCAATGCTTCTTGTGTTTCTGAGTACTATCACGAACTCGTCACCACCGGGCCGAGCGACAAGGTCGGAATCCCGAACCAAGCTGCGCAGCCGACATGCAACCGCTTTCAAAATTTCATCGCCAGCGTTATGGCCGTGTGTATCGTTCACCAATTTGAAGCCATCCAGGTCAATCATCATCACAATAAAGCCATCGCCTGACCCACCGTGCTGTCTAACCAATCTGTCGAGTGCGGAGTCAAGCACCTGACGGTTTGCCAGGCCGGTTAGGCTGTCTGTTTCGGCCAACTCCCGAGTATGCGCTTCATCAATCTTGCGTTGGGTAATGTCGTACATAACCCCCTCGATAGCAGCGGAATTCTGCTCGCTGCCTGCCGGAGAAAATATGCAATGCACCCACTTTTCTGTATTTTCGTTGGCGCACAGAACACGCAAGTCCGAGGCGCAGGGTTGGCCGGAACTGAGAGCCTCATTGATCAGCGACTGAACTTTTGTTGAGTCCGCAAAAATCTCTTCTACAATATTGATTCCGTTCGCGGCATCCAGAATGTGATCGCTGAGCTCGGCAACCTGAAAGAAAGCAGGATTAGCAGTAATTAGCGTGCTACTGTCAGAAATCAAGAATATGCCCGCACTGCTGTCTTCAAAGATACCCCGAAAGCGATGTTCCAGAATCTCAACCCGACGTCGCAATGCCCGCTCTTCCTCTAGCATCTCCTCAACAGCACCGAGCAATGCATTAATATCATCCGCAAGCGTGCCAATTTCATCTCGGCGATTTAAATCAGCCACATCAACGCGATTGCCGTCTCCTGGAGTAATGCGATGCAAACCACCAGAGAGGCGAGACAAAGGCTGGGTCATCAGCCAGTACACCAGAAACAGAACCAGAAGCGCGATCACCGCTGCCTGTGCGGCCAACCCAATGGTGGTGGCTACGGCGGAACTGCGGGCACGCTCGACGATAAGCGAGCGGTTGGGAAGCACTACCAACTCTCCCACCAACTCCTGCTCATCAAAAGGTGCCGTCAAAGCCAAGAGCATTAGAGAGCTTTCGTCGGCGGTATCAATGGCGCCTTCCTGGCTCAAAACCCTGCCCTCTCCGCTCAGCCTGGAGGCCACCACAATGTCGTTAATTACCAGCCCGTCAACCACCTGCCTTGCGAGTTCCGCGTTTCCTACATAAGCGGCAATAGAAGCGGTAATCTGCACCGTTTCCAACAACTGGCGCACCGAGTTTCGGCTATCGACCAGCGAGCTGTCGTAGGCACGGTGGTAGAAAAAATAGGAAGACAGCACAACAACAAACAGCGCCGCAGCAGCCACACTCACTGATACTTTGACATGCAGGCTATTAAAATTCATTGGTTGTCGCCCAGTTCCATCAGCACTTTGACGGAGGGCGGTAACGGCTGTCGACCCACATAAGCAATGGCCGACGGATTGTTAGCCACTATCTCTATAATAGCCGCCTCATTGCGATACTGCCGAGGAGGTGACATTCTCCCCGCAAAAATCAGCGTCGCCCAGTAAGCATCCACCCGGGATTCGCTTTTACCCGTCAATGCCCGATAGAAGGTCTCACGCAAAGGCGTTCCCGACGAGTAATCCAGGGTTTGGGCTGGGCGACCATTGGGAAAGGCAGTTACCCGACCCATAAAAAGATCTACCACCTCCCTCCGTTCCAGCGCGTCGACGGGGTTTTGCGCATTGGCAATTATTAACACCTCGGCGTTCAGAACGCCGCTGAACGTTAAGAGAAAAAGGGATGTCAGCATTGCCCTTTTCATCAGAACAGAACATCCATAGCAAAGCTTGCCACTGTAGCGCTTTGATTCTCGGTAAATATCATGTGTCCGTCTCTGGACCAAAGATTGGTACCAGACTTGTCAATGGAAAAACGATCGACCTGAAATTTTAGCGCCATTCTCGGCCTGAAATCCCAGCGGGCGCCGACACCAATGCTACTTTGCTTCTGGCTGATGCCCTGAACACTTCGATTGACGCCTGCAGCCACCATATCGAGTTGCATGGCAAGTTCCGGCGGGTAACCCTGCGGTGGGGAGTAACTCGGTACGCCGCGATCCGGGCGCGCAAAACCTTGAGTAGCGTACACCAAAATATCGTCAAACCGACGCCCTACACTGAGATAGTAATATCGACCGCTGGGGTTCAGGGTAGCATTGCTGCTGAGCCGCGCCGCCTCCCCTTGCAACCACCAGGTATCGTCATCGTAGACCCCGCCCAGAGCATGGTAAGTAAGCCCTTTGCCTTTGGTATTCAAACCCTCGGCGATGCTCACCGCCTCAGGCCACAGAGGAACCGTAGCCTCTAGTGCATCTGTCAGCGGAGCAACCATATTGTTGTTATACTTAACATCAACGTAAGTGTACCGCCAGCGCCAGTTATCCATTTCGAGATTAAAGCTAATGCCCCGGGGGGTAAAGTTCAGAGTAACGCCATCGTCGGTAGTATCGCTACCGGGATAATCTTGCTCCGTTTCGCCGTAGAACACCTTGACATTCAATGTGCCCCTGGCCAGATCAAACCGCTTGGTCAGGTCAAAACCGTCAAAGTGATATAGCGCCAGGGCGCCGTAGTAGTCCTGTGGCGGTCGCACCCACGGGTAGGTGTAACCGACTTGCCGAAATTCGGAGAGTAAAAATACGTCAGCGCCCAGTCGTCCCACACGCAAATCCAGGCCGTCCATCGGACGATAGCGAACAAATGCCCACTCCACAGCTTTCTGCAGTTCGTTTTTGTGGCGCTCTTTGGCCACCAGTTGCAAGGTGGCGTCAAACTTTGGGGACCACCGCCCCTGCCATTGAACACCAATTAGCGAGTCGGTCTTCCATTCAAGCGTACCATCACTGGGCCCCTCACTCTGGGTAATATCGCGGCGGAACCCCAGTTCGGGGTGATTGTTGACAACCAAGCCCATAGTGGCAAAACCGGAAAACTGGGACTCCGGCCTGAAGTCGGCCACAACGTAGCTGGCGGGAAGCAGGCTTCCCAGCAGCAGCAACGGCCGCAGCACTCGATGTCCATGACGAAGCAGTGAAAACAGCACCTGGGAATACCTATAGGGTTAGCGATCTAAACGTCGTAAAACGAGTATAGACCAAGTTCCACTACGGTAAACCGGCACTCCTGGCACGAACCTCCAAACTGTACGCTTCGTCAGATTCAATTGGCAACTCAGACTCAGGAGATGCCCACTCCCGAATAGCGCACCCCTGACAGCCGAGCCATGTCGCGGTGAAAGGTGGACAGATCGTCGGGGTTGAAGTCGGCCAGACGCGAGTGGCCGCAGGCGCGGGCCATTACCTGCATCAGTTCGGTGGAAGCGCGCAGAAAGTTGTGCAACTGACGGGCAGACTGGTCCACGTTCAGGCGCTGACGCAGATCCTTTTTCTGCGTAGCGATGCCGGCCGGGCAGTTGTTGGTGTTGCAGATGCGCGCCGCCACACAGCCGATGGATTGCATGGCGCTGTTGGCCACAGCCACACCATCGGCGCCCAGGGCCAGAGCCTTGATAAAATCCGCCGGCAGGCGCAGGCCCCCGGTGATGATCAGAGTCACCCGGCCGCTGGCGCCCTGCCCATCCAGATAGCGCCGGGCCCGGGCCAGAGCGGGAATGGTGGGTACGCTGATATGGTCGCGAAACAGGGTCGGCGCGGCGCCGGTACCACCGCCGCGGCCGTCGAGAATGATGTAGTCGGCGCCGGCATCCAGGGCGAACTGGATGTCCCGCTCGATGTGGTTGGCGCTGAGTTTGAAGCCCACGGGAATGCCGCCGGTGATCTCCCGCACCCGGTCGGCAAACTGGCGGAAGTCGGCGACGCTGCGCAGATCTTCGAAGGCCGGCGGCGACACCGCCGGCTGGCCTTCGGGCAGGCCGCGCACCTGGGCGATCTTGCCCACCACCTTGCTGCCCGGCAGATGACCGCCGGTGCCGGTCTTGGCGCCCTGGCCGCCCTTGAAGTGGAAACACTGCACCTTTTTCAGCAACTCCTCGCGGTAGCCGAAGCGCGCGCTGGCCAGTTCATAAAAGTAGCGGGAGTTGGCCTGCTGCTCTTCCGGCAGCATGCCACCCTCGCCGGAGCAGATGCCGGTGCCGGCCAGCTCGGCGCCCCGGGCCAGGGCGATCTTGGCCTCCTCGGACAGGGCACCGAAGCTCATATCCGACACCAGCAGGGGAGTTTTCAGGGTCAGGGGCTTTTTCGCCTCGGGGCCCACCACCAGTTCAGTGTCCACCTCAACGTCGTCCGCCAGGGGGCGACTGGCCAGTTGCGCCACCATGATCTGCAGGTCGTTCCAGTCCGGCAACTGCTCCCGGGGCACCCCCATGGCCGCCATGGGGCCGTGGTGCCCCACCTTGTCCAGTCCATCCCGGGCCAACTGGTGAATCAGTTCCACGGTGGGCTCTTCCCGGGTGGCCTTGGCCGCTGGTGCTTGGTTCTTATCGCCCTTTACACCGGGGCCTTCGCTGCCCACCTGTTCCTTGTCGAACTGCTTGTGGGTACCGTCACAATAGGGCGGATTAGCGGTGTGCTTGCATTGGCACAGATAGGCTTTTTCCGAGGATTCGGCAGTAAAACCCCGGGGCTTGAAGCCGGTGCCGGCGTGGGAACCGTCGCAAAAGGGCTGGTCGGCCGAGCGGCCACAGACGCAGAAGTAGTACTCCTCGCCCTTTTTCAGTTCCACGGCGACGGGTTTGTTATCGGCGATGACGGGTTTGCTCATGGGGCCCTCCTGGAAGTGGGACGCGGTAACGCGGATCAGCCCTGAGGGTACCCTGATGGGTGGTTTGGCTCAAGCCGGGGTTTGCCCCGGCTGCAATCAGGCGTTGAGCTGTTCCATCACCGCGTCGGGGATGTCGGCGTTGGAATACACGTTTTGCACGTCGTCCAGGTCTTCGAGCATATCGACCAGCGCCATGACCTTTTCGGCACCTTCCTGGTCCAGCTCGATGGTGGTGGAGGGTTTCATGATGATTTCGGCATTGTCCGGCTCGAAGCCGGCGCTGACCAGGGCGTCCTTTACCGCAAAGTATTCCTCGAACGGCGTCAGCACGTCGAAGGAACCGTCGCTGTTGGTAACCACGTCCTCGGCGCCGGCTTCGAGGGCAGCTTCCAGCAGTTTTTCCTCGTCCACACCGGGGCCGAAGCTGATCTGTCCCATTCTGGCGAACAGGTAGGCCACGGAACCGTCGGTGCCCAGATTGCCGCCGCGCTTGCTGAAGGCGTGGCGCACTTCGGCCACGGTGCGGTTTTTGTTGTCGGTCATGCATTCCACGAGAATTGCCACGCCATTGGCGCCATAGCCTTCGTAGGTGCACTCTTCGTAGTTGTCGGCGTCACCGGCACCGGCACCGCGGGCAATGGCCTTTTCAATGGTGTCCTTTTTCATGTTGACACCCAGCGCCTTGTCGATAGCCGTGCGCAGGCGCGGGTTGTCTTCGGGGCTGGCGCCGCCCTTGGCGGCTACGGTCAGTTCGCGGATCAGTTTCGTGAACATCTGACCGCGTTTGGCGTCCTGGGCTGCCTTGCGGTGTTTGATGTTTGCCCATTTACTGTGGCCGGCCATACAACTCGCTCCTCAGGATTCCTTCTTGCGCAAACGGATGTGCAGCTCGCGCAGTTGCAGTTCATTGACGCCGCCGGGGGCGTCGGTCATGACGCAGGCGGCGCTCTGGGTTTTGGGGAAGGCGATAACGTCGCGGATGGAACCGGCGCCCACCATCAGCATGATCAGCCGGTCCAGACCGAAGGCGAGGCCGCCGTGGGGCGGCGCGCCGTACTTGAGCGCGTCGAGCAGAAAACCGAATTTTTCCCGCTGTTCGGCGTCGTCGATGCCGAGAATACCGAACACCGTTTGCTGCATTTTCTGGTTGTGAATACGCACGGAACCGCCACCCAGTTCGGTGCCATTGAGCACCATATCGTAGGCCCGGGACAGGGCACTGCCGGGGTCAGCCTTGAGTTCATCGGCGGAACAGGACGGCGCGGTAAACGGATGGTGCAGTGCCATCCACTGGCCGTTGTCGTCTTCTTCGAACATGGGGAAATCCACCACCCAGAGCGGCGCCCATTCGGCGGTGTAGAGATCGAGGTCTTCGCCGAGTTTGCAGCGCAGGGCACCCAGGGCTTCGCTGACCACACTGGCCTTGTCGGCGCCGAAGAAAATCAGGTCGCCGTTCTCGGCCTCCAGACGTTCCAGCAAGGCGCTGCGCACGTCGTTGGGCAGGAACTTGACGATGGGCGACTGCAGGCCGTTTTCCACATCACTGCGGTCGTTGACCTTGATATAGGCCAGCCCCTTGGCGCCGTAGATGCCGACAAAACCGGTGTAGTCGTCGATCTGCTTGCGCGTGAGCTTGTCGTTGCCGCCGGGCACTTTCAGGGCGGTAACGCGACCCTTGGGATCCTTGGCGGGGCCGGAGAAAACCTTGAAGTCCACTTCGGTCATCAGATCCTTGACGTCCACCAGCTCCAGGGGAATGCGCAGGTCCGGCTTGTCGGAGCCGTAGCGGGCCATGGCATCGGCGTAGCTCATGCGCGGAAACTCGCCCAGATCCACGCCCTTGAGGTCGCGGAAGACGGTGCGGATCATGTCTTCGGTCACCGCCATGATCTGCTCTTCGTTCATGAAGGCGGTTTCGATATCGATCTGGGTAAACTCGGGCTGCCGGTCGGCGCGCAGGTCTTCGTCGCGAAAGCACTTGGCGATCTGATAGTAGCGATCGAAGCCGGACACCATCAGCAACTGCTTGAACAACTGGGGCGACTGGGGCAGCGCGAAAAACTTGCCGTCGTGGGTGCGCGAGGGCACCAGATAGTCACGGGCACCCTCGGGGGTGGCGCGGGTGAGAATGGGGGTTTCGATATCGAGAAAGCCGTGTTCGTCCAGAAAGTTGCGCACGGCGCTGGTGACCCTGGAGCGAAAGCGCAGGTTGCGCTGCATCTCGCTGCGGCGCAGGTCCATGTAGCGGTATTTCAGACGCACGTCTTCGCCCACCGAGTGGTGGGAATCCAGCGGGAAGGGGGGCGTTTCGGCTTCGTTGAGTATGGTCAGGCCGGTGCCGTAGACTTCGATTTCACCGGTGGGCATATTGGGGTTGACCGTCTCCTGCGTCCGGGCGCGCACCCGGCCGGTGACCTGCAGTACGTATTCACTGCGCACCTTGTCGGCCAGGGCAAAATTGTCCTTGGCGTCCGGGTCGAACACCACCTGAACCACGCCTTCGCGGTCGCGCAGGTCGATAAAAATCACCCCGCCGTGATCCCGGCGGCGGTCTACCCAGCCACACAGGGTGACTTCACGATCGATTGCGGCTGCCGTCAGGGCGCCGCCGTATTCACTGCGCATGGTGCAATCCTGTTTATCAATTCTTTAATTACGCCGCCTTACCCGATGATTTGGGTTTTTCGGTTTTGCTCTCTGTTTTTGTTGCGGCCTTTTCGGTCTTTTTGTCCGGCGTTTCAGACTTGGTTTCTTTAGTGTCTTTGGCTTCCTTGCTGCCCTCGCCGGCCAGGTTTTTCTTGTTGTTGGCCTTGAAGTCGGTTTCGTACCAACCGCCGCCCTTGAGGCGAAAGGCGGCTGCCGAGACTTTTTTTACCAGCGTCGCTTCACCGCAGGCGGGGCAGTCAACCAGCGGGGCGTCGCTCATTTTTTGCAGCGCCTCCAGCTCGTGGCCGCAGGCCTGGCACCGATATTCGTAAAAAGGCATGCTCTAAAACCTCCATACAAAAACAAACCGGCAACTGGCCGGGCCCGCAAAAGGCGGCGAATTATAACCCAGTGGGGAGGCTTCGCCCAAGTGGGTGAATATCAATCAAGAATACGCTGCTCGGCGGAGAGGGCGTGGGCTTCCAGGTCTTCGGCGCGGGCCAGCACCGAGGCGGTGCGCGCCAGTTCCGAGGCGCCCCGGGGGGAGCACATGATCAGCGAACTGCGCTTCTGGAAGTCGTAGACGCCCAGGGGCGAGGAGAAGCGGGCCGTGCCCGAGGTGGGCAGCACGTGGTTGGGGCCGGCGCAGTAGTCGCCCAGGGCCTCGGGAGTATGGCGCCCCATAAAGATGGCGCCGGCGTGGCGCACCTGGGGCAACAGCGCTTCGGGGTCGGCCACGGACAGCTCCAGGTGCTCCGGTGCTATGCGGTTGCTGATGGCCAGGGCCTGATCCATATCCGCCACCTTGATCAGCGCGCCGCGATTGGCCAGGGAGCTGCGCACTATGTCCCGGCGGCTGAGGCCGGGCAGCAGTTTTTCCAGAGACGCCTGCACGGCGTCGAGAAAGGCCGCGTCGGGGCTGAGCAGGATGGACTGGGCCTGTTCGTCGTGCTCAGCCTGGCTGAACAGGTCCATGGCAATCCAGTCCGGGTCGGTCTGGCCGTCGCAGATCACGAGAATTTCCGAGGGACCGGCGATCATGTCGATGGCCACCTGGCCGAACACCGCGCGCTTGGCGGTGGCGACGTAGATGTTGCCGGGGCCGACGATCTTGTCCACCCGGGGCACAGTGTCGGTGCCGTAGGCCAGGGCGGCCACGGCCTGGGCGCCGCCAACGGTGAACACCCGGTCCACTCCGGCGATGGCGGCGGCGGCCAGTACCAGCGGGTTGAGCTGGTTGTCCGGCGCGGGGACCATCATCACCAGTTGCTCCACCCCGGCCACCCTGGCGGGAATGGCGTTCATCAGCACCGAGGAGGGATAGGAGGCCTTGCCGCCGGGCACGTAGAGCCCGACCTTTTCCAACGGGGTGATCTGCTGCCCCAGCAGGGTGCCGTCGGCTTCGGTGTAGTGCCAGGAGGTCTGCACCTGATGTTCGTGGTAGGCGCGCACCCGGGCGGCGGCGGTTTCCAGCGCTGTGCGCTGGTCGGGCGGGATACTGGCCAGCGCCTCCTGCAGGGCGTCGTGGCCGATTTCCAGCTCGCCCATGCCGCTGGCGGAGCGGCGATCCAGGCGGTTGGTGTATTCCAGCACGGCGGCGTCGCCGCGGGTTTTCACCGCCTGCAGAATATTGTCCACAATGGCCTGTACCCCGGCATCGGACACCGAATCCCAGGCCAGCAGTGCCTCCAGGCGGGCGTCGAAATCACTCTGCCCGGCGTCGAGCCGGGCGATCAGGGGTTGCTCGCTCATGACGGATCTCTTTGTCTGGCGTTGACCGCCGTTTCGATGGCGTCGATCAGGGCCTGAATGCGCACATGCTTCATTTTCATGGAGGCCTTGTTGACGATCAAGCGGGAGCTGATGTCGGCGATGTGCTCCCGTGGCTCCAGGCCGTTGGCGCGCAGAGTGTTGCCGGTGTCCACCACGTCCACGATCTCGTCGGCCAGTTCCATGATGGGGGCCAGTTCCATGGCGCCGTAGAGTTTGATGATATCCGTCTGCCGGCCGCAGGAGGCGTAGTACTGCTTGGCGACGCTGACATATTTGGTGGCCACACGGATGCGGCCGTTGGCCGGCGCCTGCCCCGCCACGCCGGCGGTCATCAGGCGACAGCAGGCGATGCGCAGGTCCAGAGGCTCGTAGAGTCCGTCGGCGCCGTTTTCCATCAGGGTATCCTTGCCGGACACCCCCATGTCCGCCGCGCCGAACTGCACATAGGTGGGCACGTCGGCACCGCGCAGAATCAGCAGGCGCACGCCCGGCTGGCTGGTCTCGAACACCAGCTTGCGGCTTTTGTGAATATCCTCGAGCGGTGTCACGCCGGCCGCCGCCAGCAGAGGCAGTGTCTCTTCCAGGATACGGCCCTTGGTCAGGGCCAGCGTCAGCATCTCGTTCATTGCGTCAATCATTCTCCCGAGCGGCCGGGCACGCGGCGAATATTTGCACCCAGCGCCTGCAGTTTTTCCTCGATACACTCGTAGCCCCGGTCAATGTGGTAGATGCGATCCACCAGGGTCGAGCCCTCTGCCACCAGACCGGCGATCACCAGGCTGGCGGAGGCGCGCAGATCCGAGGCCATCACCGGCGCACCCTTGAGCATGTCCACACCCTTGATCATGGCGGTGTTGCCCTCCAGGGTAATGCGCGCGCCCATGCGGTTGAGTTCGTGCACCTGGATCAGGCGGTTTTCAAAAATGGTTTCCACCACCGAACTGGTGCCCTCGGCCACGGCATTGAGGGCGGTCAACTGCGCCTGCATGTCCGTGGGAAAGGCCGGATAGGGCGCAGTGCGCAGGCTCACTGCCCGGGGCCGGTTGCCCTTCATGTCCAGCTCGATCCAGTTGTCGCCGGTGTCGATATGGGCGCCGGCTTCCTCCAGTTTGAGCAGCACCGCCTCAAGAATATCCTCCCGGGTATTTTTCAGCCGTACCCGGCCCCGGGTGGCCGCCGCCGCCACCAGATAGGTGCCGGTTTCGATACGGTCCGGCATGATGTTGTAGACACAGCCGCCGAGCCTTTCCACACCGCGAATGGTCAGGGTGGCAGTGCCTATGCCTTCGATGTCGGCGCCCATGGCCACCAGACAGCGGGCCAGATCCACCACTTCCGGTTCCCGGGCGGCGTTTTCCAGCACCGTTTTGCCGTCGGCCAGCACCGCCGCCATCAGCAGGTTTTCGGTGCCGCCCACGGTGACCACATCCATCAGGATATGGGCGCCCTTGAGACGCCCGTCGCTGCGCGCCTTGATATAGCCCTCTTCCACGTCAATCCTGGCGCCCATGGCTTCCAGGCCCCGCAGGTGGATATCCACCGGCCGACTGCCGATGGCGCAGCCGCCGGGGAAGGACACGTTGGCCACACCGTGCCGGGCCAGCAGCGGCCCCAGTACCAGAATGGAGGCACGCATGGTCTTCACCAGGTCATAGGGCGCGGTGAAGTCGTCGATGGCATTGGCGTCCACTTCCACGGACATTTTCTCGTCAATGGTCACCCCCACGCCCATGCAGCGCAGCAGCGCCAGCATGGTGGTGATATCGTTCAGGTGCGGCATATTGCCCACGTGCATGGGGCTATCGGCCAGCAGCGTGGCGGCCAGAATGGGCAGCGCGGAGTTCTTGGAGCCGGATACTCGGATTTCGCCGCTGAGCGGCCCGGCGCTGGTTATCAGCAATTTGTCCATTGGCATCTTACTGCTGAGCCTGCCACTCGTCGGGGGTGAGGGTTTTCATGTGCACGGCGTGAATGGCGCCACTGGCGATCTGCCGGGCCAGGGCGGCGTAGACCTTCTGCTGGCGCTTGACGGCCGACAGTTCATTGAAGGCGTCACTGACCACCACCAGGCTCACGTGGTTGCCGTCGATACCCACCTGGACCTGACTGCCGGGCAGGCTCTGCTCAACGAGAGCGGCGATTTCTTGGGTTTGCATAACGCGGGAATTCCTCTGCGGGCACCGCAGCCAGGCGGCGGCACCGGATTCGAGTCGGGTTTGGGAGGGAATCTTACCGGAATGCGCCGGATGGCGCATCCCCGCAAGGGTGAGAAGCCATCTCGTAAACGTAGCGAGTGCGGCTGGCGGTGGGCGCCGCCAACCGTGCATGCAGCAGTTTACGAGATGGCGTCTAGTTGTCGGACAGCCAGTGGGCAATCACCTGATCCAGGTCACCGTCGTGCTGGCGCATGGCCTGGGCGAACTGACTGCGAAAGGTGCGGCCCAGATTGACGCCGTCGAGCATGACGTTGAGCAGTTGCCACTGGCCGTCGCGGTTACGACCCATGGTGTAGGACAGGCGATAAGTCTTGCCGCCGTCTTTCACCTCCTGGTGTACCACCACCCGGCGACTGTCGCCGGGGTCTTCATCCGGCGGCAAGACCCGGATCGGGTGGTCCACATAGCTTTCGATACCCCGGGCATAGCTCTTCACCAGCCCTTCCTTAAAGACCCGACCGAAGGCCTGCATCTGCTCACGACTGGCCTCCTCCGCGTGGTCGCCCATTACCGTGCGGGCAATCCAACCGAAATGCACCACCGGTTCGAGTACCTCGGTAACGGCCTTATAGAAACCCTCGGAATCGGTCTTGCCCTTGTGCTCGCGCACTACCTGAAGCAGCGTTTCGGTGGTCTGCTCGACAATATCGTGCGGACCAAGTGCCTTCTCTTCGGTGGCGAATGCCTGGGATGACACCAGCAGCAACACTCCCAACACCGTCAACCAGTTGAAACTGGCCACGGTTTTCGTAAGAAACCTCATTTGAATCAAACTCCCGTGTCTGTCAGAAAATCCGGTCACAAGTTTCAGGCATCGGCCAGCCAGTTGGCAATCACCTTGTCCAAGTCATCGTGCTGTCGCATGGCCTGGGCAAACTGGCTGCGAAAGGACTGGCCCAGGTTGACCCCGTCCAGCACCACGTTAATCAGCTTCCACTCCCCGGCCCGGTTGCGGGCCATGGTATAGGACAGACGGTAGACGCTGCTGCCGTCGCGCACTTCCTGGTTGATGCTCACCCGGCGCCGGTCACCCAGTTCCTCGCTCAGAGGCAGCACCCGTACCCGGCTGTCCACATAGCCTTCGATGCCGCGGGAGTAGGTCTTGACCAGACTGTCCTTGAAGGTACTTTTGAAAGCCGCCATCTGTTCCGCACTGGCCTTATCGGCGTGATCGCCCATCACCACCCGGGCGATAAAGGCAAAGTCCACCACTGGGTCCAGCACCTCGGTGACTTTGCTGTAAAAAGCCTCGGACTCGGTGTCGCCCCGATGTTCGCGTACAATGGCCAGCAGCCGATCCGTGGTCTGCTCCACCAGTTCCTGGGGTCCCGGGTTCTCATCCGCCCGCACTGTACCGGCGAAAACTGCCATCAGCGCGACAAGAGCCATCAGCGCAACGGGAGCCATCAGCGCGAGCAAGCGACCGGGATGTGCCATATTCTCTGCTAAGTTCTTCATAACTCGGGTAAACTCCTGCACTGCCATCGGGTCTTTCAGTAGGTAAGGCGGTCAAAACTGTCCTTCACTGGCTCTGACCGGCGAAACAGGTTTTGGTGCCATTGGTTTGCCGTAACACCCTAGTCGCGGCCAAGTGTACCAACCCGTGGGCGCGCCCACCATAGCATTCGCAGTTCATCAAAACCGCCAAAGGTGCCACAAACCCCAATGCACACCCTAACCTGGCTGATTCCCCTGATTGCCATACTGGTCGGTTTTGTCGGACTGCTCTGGAGCGCCGATCGCTTTGTCGGCGGCAGCGCGGCTCTGGCCCGGGGGTTGGGCGTGTCGCCACTCATTATCGGCCTGACCATTGTGTCCTTTGGCACCTCGGCGCCGGAGATACTGGTGTCCATCAGCGCTTCGCTCAAGGGCGCCGGAGAGCTGGCGGTGGGCAACGCGCTCGGCTCCAACCTGGCCAACATCGGCCTGGTACTGGGCATCACCGCCCTGATCGCTCCGCTGCCGGTGCAGCCCCACCTGCTACGGCGGGAAATTCCACTGCTGCTGGGCATTACCGCCCTCGCGGGGCTGTTTCTGGTCGACGCCCGGCTGGGGTACCGGGAAGGCGCCGCTTTACTGCTGTTACTGCCCCCGTCCCTGTGGTTGCTGATGCGCCGCCGGAACGATGAGCCCCAGGCGCTGAGCGCCGAGGTGCCGGCGGCGCCGTATCGCCTGACCGGGCCGATTTTCTGGTTCCTGTTAGGTCTGGCAGTGCTGATTGGCTGTTCCGAGTTGCTGGTGTGGGGCGCCCGGGAACTGGCGTTGCAACTGGGTGTCAGCCCCCTGGTGGTGGGCCTGACCGTAATCGCGGTGGGCACCAGCCTGCCGGAACTGGCCGCCTCTGTAGTCAGCGCCCTGAAAGGACATCACGACATCGCCCTGGGCAACATCATCGGTTCCAACATCTTCAATCTGCTGGCGGTGATGGCCATTCCGGCCCTGCTGGACGGGCCGACCATGGCAGCGGCTGTCTTCTGGCGGGACTACACCGCCATGGCACTGCTCACCCTGATGCTGGCGGCCGCCGCTCTGCTGGCGCTGTGGGGGCTGCGGCTCGGGCGGACGGTGGGAGTGCTGTTGCTGGCCGGCTATGCGGCCTATCTGGCCGCGCTGGCCCTGGCGCATTGATCCGGATAGGGAACCTCTGCCTAATGTGGGTATAATGACGACCATGAAAAGACACTGCCCGACCCATGACCTCATCTGATTTTGTCAGCTCCGCCCGGCGCACCATTGAGTTGGAAGCCGAGGCTGTCAGCGCCCTGGTACAACGGGTGGATGGCGCCTTCACCCTGGCCTGCCAGGCCATTCTCGAGTGTCGGGGCCGCACCATCGTCACCGGCATGGGTAAATCCGGCCATATCGGCAAAAAAATTGCCGCCACTTTTGCCAGCACCGGCACTCCCGCCTTTTTTGTTCACCCGGGGGAGGCCAGCCACGGCGATCTGGGCATGATCACCGGCGACGACTTGGTAATTGCTATCTCCTACTCAGGCAACTCCCAGGAACTGCTCACCCTGCTGCCGCTGTTCAAACGCCAGGGCATTCCGCTGATCGCCATGACTGGCAAGCCCCGCTCACCCCTGGCCCTGGAGTCCAATATAGTGCTGGACGTCAGCGTCGCCTGCGAAGCCTGCCCCCTGGCCCTGGCACCCACCTCCAGCACCACGGCGGCCCTGGTGATGGGCGACGCCCTGGCCATCGCCCTACTGGAAGCCCGGGGGTTTACCGCCGAGGATTTCGCCTTCTCCCACCCGGGGGGCACCCTGGGACGCAAACTGCTGCTGCGGGTGGGCGATATCATGCACAGCGGCGACGCCGTGCCCCGGGTCAGCCCGGACGTGACCTTGAGCCAAGCGCTGGTGGTAATGACCCAGAAAGGCTTCGGTATCACCACGGTGGTGGACGACAAGAACCAGCTGCTGGGCGTTTTTACCGACGGTGACCTGCGCCGCACCATCGATCGCGGCGGCAACTTTGCCAGTACGCCGATCGGCGACCTGATGCACGCCAACCCGAAAACCGTATCGCCACAAACCCTGGCCGCCGAAGCATTGAACATGATGGAAACCGCCCGCATTACCGCACTGATTGTAGTGGATGAAAACAAGCATCCCCGGGGCGTGCTGCATATGCACGACCTGCTGCGGGCCGGAGTGATGTAGGGCAATTGTTTATGGACCAGACACTACAAAATAAGGTACGACAAATCGAGCTGCTGCTGCTGGATGTGGACGGTGTGCTCACCGACGGGCGGCTGCTGTTCGGCCCGGATGGCAGCGAATCCAAAGCGTTCAACACCCTGGACGGACACGGCATCAAACTGCTGCAACGCTGCGGTGTGGCGGTGGGTATCATCTCCGGTCGCCGCACCGAGCTGGTGGCCAAGCGCGCCCAGAACCTGGGTATCGAGCTGCTGATCCAGGGCCGGGAGGACAAGTGGCAGGCGCTGCAGGAGCTGGCGGACAGTGCCGGTAACCGGGTGCCATCGCCGCAGGCCATCGCCTTTATGGGCGACGACTGGCCGGACCTGGAAATCATGACCCGCGTGGGGCTGGCGCTGGCGCCGGCCAGTGCCCACCCCGAGGTACTGCGGCGAGCTCACTGGTGCAGCAGGCTTGCCGGCGGGATGGGCGCGGTACGCGAGGCCTGTGACATGATCCTCAGTGCCCGGGGAGACTACGGCCGGCTGCTGTCTGAGGCCATCGGCGCGGACGAGGATTAGTAGCGTGAGCGATCCCCAAGCTCCCACCAGCCCCCCCGTCACCGAGGTATCCCGTACCGGGAGCAGCAAAAGCCGCTTTCGTCGCCAACAGAATGCGCTGCTGGCAGCGATTCTTGCGGTGTTGGTTCTGGCGCTGCTGTTCATCGACTTCGACCCCCCGGCGACCGACCCGCCGGAGGCGATCGACCGCTACCCCGACGCCTATCTTTTCGACATGGAAAGCCGGGAATTCAATCAAGAGGGCCGCACCCACTACACGGTACGCGCCTTCAGTGCCCTCTACTATTCCGGCGAACCGCGGCCCGACGGCCACGCGGTCTTCAGTCGGCCTCGCCTGACCTTTTACGGCGAGGGGCGTCCACCCTGGCAACTGCGGGCCGACACCGGCCGGGGTGACCCTGGCGGTGAGCGGCTTTCGCTGAGCAGCAACGTGCGCCTGTGGCAGGCCGAGGGGGACACCGACATTGCCGAACTGCTGACCGAAGAGCTGCACATTAACCTGCGAGCAAGATACGCCGAAACCGGGAAAACTGTTACCATGCGCTCAGAGCAAAGTCTGACCACCGCCGTGGGGCTCCGCGCCTTCCTTGATACTGAGGTGGTGGAACTTCTATCCGAGGTAGAGAGCATCTATGAGCCCTGACAGTCACCCCCCCCGGCTGTGGCCCTGGGCTGCGGCGCTGCTGCTGGCCGCGCCCCTGGCACTGGCGCTGCCGCTGGATCGGGATCAACCCACCCGCATCGTCTCGGACCGCTTCCAGGCAGACCAGCGCCAGGGCGTGGCAATTTACGAGGGCAAGGTGGAGCTGGTTCAGGGTTCGCTGAAAATTGAAGCCGATCGCCTCACCCTCTACCGCGACGAAAACAACCGGGTGCGGGAGGTTCTGGCCGAGGGTACTCCCGCGCGCTACCGGCAAAAACCCGGCCCCGATCAGCCGGAGATCACCGCCGAAGCCCATAGCATTCGTTACACCCTGGAGAGTGAGCTGATCCAATTGAACACCAGGGCCTTTCTGAGTCAGGACGGCGCCACCATGAGCGGCGACCAGATCAGCTATTTCATCGGCCAGGACCGCGTGGTCGCCGATGCCGAAGCCGACTCGCGCATCGAAATGGTCATTCCGCCCCGAAACAGGCAGGATTAGTCGTTTTCATGTCCCATCTGCAAGCCCTTCATCTGGCCAAAAGCTATCGTACCCGACAGGTGGTCTCCGACGTCTCTCTCTCCGTGAGCAGCGGGCAGATCGTCGGCCTGCTGGGTCCCAACGGTGCCGGCAAAACCACCTGTTTTTACATGATCGCGGGGCTGATTCGCGCCGATCGCGGCCAGGTTCTGATCGACGACCGGGACATCACCCATCTGCCCATTCACGGTCGCGCCAGAGCCGGCATCGGCTACCTGCCCCAGGAAGCCTCGGTGTTCCGCAAACTGTCGGTGGCCAACAACATCATGGCCATACTGGAGACCCGCAGGGACCTGAACCGCAAACAGCGGCTGGCGCGACGCGACGCACTACTGCGCGAGTTTCACATTACCCACATCGCTGACAACCTGGGCATGTCCCTGTCCGGAGGCGAACGCCGCCGGGTGGAGATAGCCCGGGCGCTGGCCACGGAACCCAAGTTCATCCTGCTGGATGAACCCTTCGCCGGCGTCGACCCCATCTCGGTCACCGACATCAAACAAATCGTGCGGCACCTGAAGGACCGGGGCATAGGTGTGCTGATCACCGACCACAACGTGCGCGAGACCCTGGATATCTGCGAAACCGCCTACATTGTCAGCGAAGGCCGGATCATCGCCCAGGGCAATGCCGGTGAACTGCTGGCCAACCAGCAGGTACGCAGGGTCTATCTGGGGGAACAATTTCACCTGTAGCGGAACCAGATCGCAGTATAGTCGCCGCTCAGCGCACAGTTTATTGTTAAAAACCCTTGACAATTACGATAATTTGAATCCTGGGCATAAAGATTGCTTGAGATTATTGCTTGAGAAACAAAGCCTGACTACACTCTACCTATTTCCAGGACTTACAGAGTTCAGTCGTACCGGCAATGAAGCAATCCCTACAGCTCAAGCTCGGCCAACAGCTCACCATGACGCCACAGTTGCAGCAGGCGATCCGTCTGCTGCAACTGTCCACGCTCGATCTGCAGCAGGAAATCCAGGAGGCTCTGGACTCCAACCCCATGCTGGAGACCGAGGAGAGCAGCGATGGCGACGGCGCCGATCAGAGCGAACGGGACAGCGCGCCCCAGGAGGTTCCCAGCGCCAATGGCCAGGACAGCGACTGGCCCGAAGCCATTCCCACCGAGCTACCCGTGGATACCAGCTGGGACGACGTTTACCAGAGCAGTTCCGCCCCCAGCTCCACCCCGACCCAGGATTTCGAGGACAGCGACTACGACAGCCGCCGGGGCACCACCGAATCCCTGCACGATCATCTGCTGTGGCAATTGAACCTCACACCCATGTCCGACCGGGACCGGGTCATAGCGCTGTCAATCATCGATGCCATAGAGCCCAGCGGCATCCTGTCCGTGCCCCTGAGCGATATCTTCGAGGGCCTGCAACAGAACTGGGAAGATGGCGAGGAGCCGCTGGAATTGGACGAAGTCCAAGCGGTGCAACACCGCATACAACAATTCGATCCCTGCGGTGTGGGCAGTCAGGATCTGGCCGAGTGCCTGCTGGTGCAACTGCAGCAACTGAGTCCGGACACCCTCTGGCTGGACGCCGCCAAACTGATCGTCAGCCAGTACCTGCCCGTGCTGGGCAGCCGCGACTACCGGCAATTGATGCGCCGCACCAAGCTCAAGGAGGCGGAACTGGCCGAGGTCATACGCCTGATCCAGAGCCTCAATCCCCGCCCTGGAGACATCATTGCCGACGGTGACACTGAATATGTGATACCAGACGTATTCGTGGAAAAGCGCGAGGGGCGCTGGGTAGTGGAACTCAACCCCGACATAGCCCCGAAACTGCGCATCAACAGCAACTATGCCTCCCTGGTCAAACGTGCCGACTCCAGCAGTGACAACACCTACCTCAAGGACAACCTGCAGGAAGCCCGCTGGTTTCTGAAGAGCCTGCAAAGCCGCAACGAAACCCTGCTCAAGGTGGCCAGCTGCATTGTCGAAAAGCAGCGGGGTTTTCTCGAGTACGGGCCCGAGGCCATGAAACCCCTGGTACTGCACGATATTGCCGAACTCGTGGAAATGCACGAATCCACCATTTCCCGGGTGACCACCCAGAAGTACATGCACACCCCCCAGGGCATCTTCGAGCTGAAGTACTTCTTTTCCAGCCACGTCAGCACCGACTCCGGCGGTGAGTGCTCCTCCACCGCCATCCGCGCCATCATCAAGAAGCTGGTGGCTGCCGAATCCCCAAAGAAACCCCTGAGCGACAGCAAGATCACCAGCCTGCTGGCCGATCAGGGCATACAGGTAGCGCGGCGCACCATCGCCAAGTACCGCGAATCCCTGGGCATACCCCCCTCCAACGAACGCAAAAGCCTGACATGACAGCGCGCCTGCGGCACTGTTATGCTTGGCTAGTGGCCGCGGATCCAGCTCCGGCGGACCGGGCAGGGTTTGCCGTCCGCCCGCTATCCGCGCGCAACGAGATCCAACCGATACACCTACGAGGAGATCACCATGCAAATCAACATTAGCGGCCACCACCTGGACGTCACCGACGCGCTAAGGGACTATGTCCACACCAAACTGGAAAAACTGAGCAATCATCACGACCGCATTACCACCACCAACGTGATCCTCTCTGTGGACAAACTGGTACAGAAAGCGGAAGCTATCGTACACGTCAGCGGCAAGGATCTCTTCGCCGACGCCAGTTCCGAGGACCTATATGCCGCTATCGATATGCTCACTGATAAACTCGACCGCCAACTGATCAAGCATAAGGAAAAAATGCGCAGCCATCGCTGACACACCGGACCCAAACCATGCCAATCGACACCCTGATCACGCCCGCCCGCACTCTCTGTGGTATTGAAGGAGTCAGCAAGAAGCGGGCCTTGGAGATTCTGGCCAACACCATCGCCGGCGACGTGCCGGCGGTGGATGCCGACGACCTATTCCGCCGCCTCATCGCCCGCGAGCGCTTGGGCTCCACCGGCATTGGCCACGGCGTTGCCATTCCCCACTGCCGGGTCAGTGACGCCAGTGAAACCTTGGGCGCCCTGATTACCCTCAAGGATCCGGTCGACTTCGATGCCATTGATCAGGAGCCGGTGGACGTTCTCTTCGCTATGCTGGTACCGGAAGAAGCCAACGACCAACATCTACAGACCCTGGCTGCCCTCGCCGGCGCACTCAACGATGCCGAATTTCGCCAGCAACTGCGCCATGCCCAAAGCAGCGAGCAGCTGTACCAGTTGGCAGTGCAAAGACTGGCCAGCGACCCCTGACAAACTGTCTAGAGTATCCAGGTATGCGACTGGTCATCATCAGCGGTCTTTCCGGCTCCGGCAAAAGCACCGCCCTGCGGGTTCTTGAGGACGTGGGGTTCAACTGCATCGACAACCTGCCGGTGAGCCTGCTGCCCGCTCTAGTGGCCCAAATCAAGATACACGAGGACCCGGAGAGCCAGCGCTTCGCCATCGGGATCGACGTGCGCAATGCCTGGCGCGACCTGAGCATATTCCCCGATATGCTGCGCACACTGAAGGACGCACACCTGCCCTTCCAGACACTGTTTCTTGACACCCAGGCCCGGGTGCTGATCCAGCGTTTCAGCGAAACCCGACGCAAACACCCCCTGAGTGATCAACACACCAACCTTGAAGAAGCCATCACAGCCGAACAGCAACTGGTAGAGCCCATCCGCGATGCCGCCGATCAGGTACTGGATACCAGTGACCTGACCCTGCACGAGTTGCGTGACCTGATCAAGGAGCGGGTAGTGGGCAGCGGCACGTCCACTACAGCGGTGTTGTTTGAATCTTTCGGTTTCAAATATGGCCTGCCGGTCAACGCCGATCTGGTGTTCGACGCCCGCTGCCTGCCCAACCCCCACTGGAAGCCCAACCTGAGACCACTCACCGGCAGGGACCGGGCCGTGCAGGACTTCCTCGGTGCGGAACAAAGCGTTGGCAACATGCTGGACGACATTACCCAATTTGTGGAACGCTGGCTACCGCACTACCAGGCCAACAACCGCAGTTATATCACCATCGGCGTCGGTTGCACCGGCGGCCAACACCGCTCGGTTTTTTTGTGCGAACGGCTGTACCAGTACTTCTCCCAGCGCTACGACAACGTCCAGGTTCGCCACCGCGAACTCAACCGCAACGAGAAACCCTGAGTCATCATGCCCGTCGCCAAGATCATCATCAGCAACAAGCGCGGACTCCACGCTCGGGCCGCCGCTCGCTTCGCGGCGCTTGCGAACGAATACTGCTGTCAGGTGCAGGTGCGCAGCACCGGCGATTGGGTAAACGGTAAAAGCGTCATGTCGCTGATGCTGCTGGCCGCCTCCATGGGCACCAGCATCGAAATTCGGACCGAGGGAGAAGACGCCGATACGGCCCTAAGGGCAATTTGTAGTCTGATCGAAGACAAGTTCGAGGAAGGGGAATAGCAAGCCCTGTGGCACAGACATCAGCACAATCATAGGAAAATGCCGTAAAATGACGGCCGTTTCACACGCTCAGGGGGCAGATATGTCAGTATTATGCAGGTGGTGCCTGACACTGCTGGTGGCGACCCTGCTGTTGCCGGGCTGTGGTGGCGACGCGGATCAAAATTGGCGCGGCAGCAGAGATCCCCACGGCTACGGGGGACTGCAGCATTTCGTCCCAGCCGATCCAGACTCCCCCTATGCCGACACTCTGAAGGATTGCGCCCACCTGTTTATCCGCGACAGCAGCCTCAACTCCCGTTATCAATTTTGCCCACTGTCCAAGCTGCCCTTCCTTGGCCAGGAAAGCGAGCAGCCTACCCGGGAGCAAATACTGCAGCGCACTCTGGTCTCGCACCCCTGGATGGCCACTCGCTTTGAGCAGTTGCTCGACGAAATGCCCGACGACACGCTGTTGTTGATGCGCAGCATCACTGCCGTGGTGATCGGTGCCGACATCCGGCCCGCCTACTATTGGAGCGCCACCGGCGCCATCTATCTGGATCCCGCAGCGCTGTGGCTCACCGCCAGCGAGCGCAGCACCATTTCCCGCGATCCTGATTACCGCTCCGATTTCGGTCGGGATCTGACCTTCAACTCCCGTTGGCGCTACGTCAAGGGCAACGATTACGCCTGGCCTTCCTACAGCCTGCACGACCACAGTGTCGCCAGCCGCCCCCTTGAGCACATAGTACAACCCATGGCGCGCCTGCTTTTTCATGAGCTGGCGCACGCTGCGGACTTCATTCCCATGAGCTTGATCCACCAACTGGACATGCACGACACTCCCGCCTCCGCCACCAGCAAATTTGCGAACCAGCGGGTGTCGGTGCAAATGACCAACAGCTATCCCTTGCAGTCGGACATGCTCTTCGGGCTGGCGGAAGTCATGTTTGGGGGTAAGAGCGCCAGCACCGCTCAGAAAAACCTCAGCGCCGAAGAAGTTGGACTGGCGTTCGCCGAAGACTATGCCAACGACGATTACGCCTATTACAGCATCTACGAAGACCTGGCCATGCTGGTAGAGGAAGTAATGATGCTATACCACTTCAGCACCAGTCGGGAGGTTGGCTACACCGATGCCCCCCAGCGCGAACAGGTATACTGCGAGGATCTGATCGTACGCTGGGGCGTACGCCACCGCGTCGGCGACCCGCGCCTGCGCCCCCGACTGCAACTGGGATTGCAGCTGTTGCTCGACACGCAGGATGTAGACCACTACCTGGCATCGTTGCCACCGACACAGCATCTGAACATCGGCGTCGACTGGTGCACCAACCTCAGCCAGTTTGGCGCCACCAAGTCTGATCGGGCACAGGCGCGGAAATCCGGGTTGACCCCGGTGTCCCGGTCTCTGGACCAGCACCAGCCAAGTGCGCATCATCTGCCCGGGGTTCACTGAACCCCTGCTCATTAAGCGATAACCGGTAAACGCATGATTGACGAAT
Source organism: Marinimicrobium sp. (assembly GCA_050486405.1). Taxonomy (GTDB): domain Bacteria; phylum Pseudomonadota; class Gammaproteobacteria; order Pseudomonadales; family Cellvibrionaceae; genus JBJHDF01. The sequence continues at coordinate 116,765 of JBJHDF010000005.1, forward strand.
ACGCTGGCGAAGAAACACGCAAAAGCAAGTCTCAGGTAAAACGCGAGATGCACGCCCTGCAGGAACTTGGCCGGCAACTGGTGGAACTGAACGAGCGGCAAACGGAGCAGGTTCCGCTCACGCCTCAGCTGGAAAAAGCCATCATCGAAGCTCGCCGCCTGCCGCACCGCGAAGCCCGGCGGCGACAGCTGCAGTATATTGGCAAGCTGATGCGGGAAGCCGATCATCAAGCTATCGCCGACGCATTGGAGCGGTTGCGTTCCGTCAACGATCGACACATTCATCTACAGCACCTTGCCGAGCAATGGCGGGACAGGTTGATGAGTGGCGACAGCCATGCGCTGGAAACCTTTATCGATGAATACCCCCAGGCAGATATCCAGCATCTGCGTCAGATTCTACGCCTGGCGCTGAAGGAAAAGGCACAGGATAAGCCTCCCGCGCAGGCACGCAAACTGTTTCGCTATATCCGGGATCTGCTGTAGTGGGTTGTGGTCGGTGATGTGTGACGCACTTTGTTAGTTGTCGCCGTTGCTTCTCAAGTTCGCATCGCTTTCGAACATGCGATCAAAACGCATCTGGGGGTCATCCCAACTACCGCGAATACTGTAAGTAACGCTGGTAGCCTGATCGACTTGCCGCTCAAATAATTTGCTCACCACGTAAACGCCCACCGCCGTCGGCAAGCCCGCCGCCAAGGCGGCCAGAAAGGTGAGATTGCCGGCCACCGGAAGCGTCGCCACCAAGCGGGCATCAATGGTTTCCTGCTCCAAATTGACGCTGCCACCAAGCTGCATGCGGCTGGACGGACTGCGCACCTGCAGCGGTTCGTCAAAGTACATCATGCCTCTGCTGAAACGTACCTGTCCGCGCACTTCGTCGTAAGCCAAACCGCTTTGATAAAGATCGGAAAAATCCAATCGCAAACGACGAGCCAACGAATCGAAGTTAAGCAACGACAGCAAACGCAGTATGCCATCGCCGGCACTGGGGTCGCGACGAAAGCTGCCCTGCTGCAAAGATAATTGTAGACTGCCTTCCAGGCTTGTGAGAGCAAACTCGTGAGGCGCGCCACTCCAGCCAACGTTGATGTCGTAGCGTGCCGAGCGGCTGTTGAGAATATCTGGTTGGCTCCAGGACTGCAGCACGGCTGCCATATCGCCGGCCTCCGCTCGGGCGGCAATGCGAGTGTATGTGCCGCGGTCATCATGAAACCAGTACAGAATCGCACCGTCTTCGTCTTCCTCGCCGGCCAGCGACAGCCCACGAATGTTGCCGTTGATATCGCGCACCACCAAACCGTCGTCACCCGGCCGCATACTGAACGACCAATCGCCAAAGTCATCGCCGTCCAGTGTCAGCTCGGCCACGCGGACATCCGCGCCAGGCAAAAGACGGGGATCGAACGGGGTGGCATCAGTATCTTCCGCCACGTCGTCCTCGGCAGCGCCCCACCGCAGTGCTTCCCGGGTCAGATGCAGGTAATCCAGCGAAAGCTGCATGGGTTGTTCACTACCCTCCGGCGGCAACAGCAAGCGTCCTCCCAGCACATCATTGAAAAACTCCAGGCTCCAGACATCGTCTTCCCTGCTGGCGTCAATGCGGGTTTCGTGCAAGCGCAGGCGACCCAGCTCGTGTTCGCCAAGCGTCATGGACAAACGCAAAGGTAATTGCTCGACCGCTGGGGCCAGGGCTTGTTCCGGATCCCCCCCCAACTGTACAGAATAATCGCTGTAGCGGGCGATCACCTCGCGCCAACTGTCGATATCCAGCGACGGTAGATTTCCGCGCAACTGAAACTGCGGCTCCGATGCGAGCACCGCCCGGTCGTGAACGGCAACAGTAGCATTGAGCAACCGCTGTGATTCTCGCTGCAGCTGGAAAACGCCGTGCAGCAAATCGCCGTAGCGCACGTCGAGCAAAGCGGTCTGTCCGCCAAGAACATAGTTGGCCAGCAGCGAGCGGGATTCATCCGGCGACTTTCCATAAGTGTCCGGCAGGTTCACCCGAACACCTTCCAGGTCGCTGGAAAAACTCAGTGCCGCAGTCAGGGCATCGGCGTCGTCAGGATCGCGATCGTGAAAAAGCTCCACTCGGCCATTATAATTGACGGTACCATCGAGAAATAGAATTTCAGGACGATTACTCCAGCGAGCCAGTTCCTCGCTGGCCACGGCGCCCTCAACACCGACCACCGTGCGCACTCGCTGCTGCGTGTCCGGCTCTGACTCCACAGTGACAGTCAGTGGATGTCCGAACATCTGGCCGGTCAGGGACTCTGACCGCAGCCCTTCATTATCGCTGTAGCGCAGCCGCCCCTTAACCTGAGACAAACGCAGGTCGTAATTGTCAAGGTTGAGAGTAGGTGCGTCTATGTCCACCACCAACTGGGTGGACAAACCAGGTTCTCCCGGTTGCAGGGGGATTGCCAACTCCAGCTGCGCCAGCATGTTGCCATGCAGATACCAGGCGTCCAGATGGTCGCCCACATAATTTCGCAGCCAACTTTCCCGCAATACCCGAATGCCATCGCTGGCGATTCCATCTACCACACCATCGACCCGAAGCAGCATACCTTCGCCCTCGGGATTGTGATTCACTTGCACCCGCGCGTCTCGCACCAGACTGTTGTACAGACGACTTTTGTTGACTACGGCCTCCACACGATTGTTATCCAGTAACAGGCGGCCGCTAACTTCGCGCAGCATGGGCCAATCGGTGTGGTAACGCAAATTGGCACCATCGACATCCAACGCTAGCTGGTAAGTTGTGGCTGCCTCATCGCCGGCGTTCAAGGTGCCGCGAAAGATAAAACCTGCGCTGCTGGCAACTCCTGGGTTTTGCGTACCTACGCTTTCATCCAACCAATGACGCAGCGTTTGCGGCACCAGTTGCGGTACATATTTACTGTACAGCCCCGCTGTCATATTCCGACCGCCGATGTGCAGGTACAGATCGATGTCACCACTGTTTATCTCCCAGGGTAACGCCAACCACAAGTAACCGGTGGCTGATTCGCCGTCGTTTGTCAACTGCAAGGGACCACTGTTGACGTAGATGCGATTGTCGTCGGGACGCAGCCACCAAGCGACCTGCCCCCGAGCCTGGCGATATTCCATGGCCTGGGCATAGACGTCAGCGAAATACATGGAAAATCCATCGTCGCTGCGCAGATCGACAAAGCCACCCTGCATATCGGCTTGCACAAAGCCATTGACATTGGTAAACGCCGGCACATTGCTCCAGCTATCCACCGCCACATCGCGCAGATTGGCAGTTAGGCGCCACTGCTTAGGGTTATCCAGCGGCAGTTGCAGGCGTACTCGTTGCAACTGACCTCGCGGTTGCAAACTGGAAAAGACATTTTGCAGAGTTTCGGTGCCATGACGCTGTAGATCGGGCTGCAATTGGCTATGCCAGCGTTCAAGGTCAATTTCCGCCAGTTGCAGTTGCAGCGGCATGCCCTGCCCGCGATAGAAGGCGCCAAGACTAATATCGTCCAACTGCGAGTTGTTCCACTCCAGCGATAAATCCTGTAGCGCCAGATGCCAGTGACCATTGCGCAGCCAGGAACCATGCACCCGGGTTTGCAAGTGATGCAAATTGACATAGTGCTCACCCGCCGGGATGGGCAGCTCCTGCAAGTGCAATGCACCGTTTAGATCATAGCCTTCACCACCGGGACGACTGTTAAACCACAAACGTGCGTCCAAGGTACCCTCGGCATGCAACTGATCGCTGCCGGCACCGTCAAACAGCAGTCCCCAGAGGGCAGCCAAGGGTTCGGTAGTGGGAAATTCCTGAAATTCCAGGTAACCCCGTGAACGGAACTGGCGCCGATTACCGGGATTGCCATCGCCCTCCAGCACCAGATGGGCAGTGCCGGGTCGATTGTCCAGCGCAATCCGCAGCGACAGTCGATGGAAGGTACCGCTGTTCTCGAGCAGTAACGATGGCGCAAACAGCTCAGCACTGTGTCCGTCGGAAAAGTGGAATGTCAAGTGGCTGCGTTGAAACTCAACGTGTTCACCGAGCAGAAACACGTCGTAAACATCGTCCGGCTGTACCGCGCGAGGCACCGCCGCCTGCAGTTCTTCTTCGGCATCGGATTCCGGCAGGCCGGCGATTCCCCAGCGACCGGCACTGTTCTGAAAGAACGACAAACGCGCACCATCAAGGGTCAGGGTACCCCAGATTGGGCGAAAACTGCTCACACTGGACAGGATATCCAACCTCAGGCGGGCGTGGTCTAGCGAGAGAATCGGGTCATCATCCCGGTTGCTCAGCCGCACGTCGTAGGCATCGAGCACGGGCATGAGGCCCTCCCACTGAACCTCAATGGCACCCACCGATACCGGCACATCCAACTGCCGGGATAGATAATCCGCCAGTTCCTCGTGGTAATCGTTGGCCAGGTGGGAGAAGCTGCGCCCCAGCTGCACCAGTACTGCCAGCGCTATCAGCAGCACCGCACAGATCAGGTAGAATTTTTTCAGCACATAGCGAATCACGCCGAGCATGAACTGCAACTCCTCAGGGCTCGATAAGCCTGGGGCCGGCGGCCCCACCGACTATGTTACGCCCTTGGCGCCCAGCTTCAAGCCCAGGATTCAGCCTACACGAGAACAATATCGTACTGCTCCTGAAAATACAGTGGTTCCACCTGAAATTCGATGGTGCGTTGGATAAAGGCTTCCAGGTCCGCGACATAGGCCGCCTCTTCGTCCAACAACCGGTCAACGACTACTTGGGACGCCAGTACCAGAAATTTCTGGTTGTCGTAGGCTCTGGCCTCGCGGAGAATTTCACGAAATATTTCATAGCAGATAGTCTCTGCCGACTTTACCCTCCCCCTACCACGGCAGACCGGACAGGGCTCGCACAACATCTGGCCCAGGGATTCCCGGGTGCGCTTACGCGCCATTTCCACCAAACCCAACTCCGACACCCCGGTAATGCGGGTTTTGGCATGATCCTTTTCCAGGGCTTTTTCCAACGTACGCAACACCTGCCGCTGGTGCTCCGGATCTTCCATATCGATAAAATCAAGGACAATGATACCGCCCAGGTTGCGTAATCGCAGTTGCCTGGCGATGGCGCTGGCCGCCTCCAGGTTGGTCTTGAAAATGGTTTCTTCGAGATTGCGTCGTCCAACAAAAGCGCCTGTGTTGACGTCCACTGTCGTCATAGCTTCGGTCTGTTCAATCAACAGGTAGCCATTGGATTTCAGATTGACACGGGTTTCCAGCGCCCGGCCGATCTCTTCCTCCACACCGTACAGATCCATCAGCGGCCGTTCACCGGTGTAGAACTCGATCAACTCGGTTAACTGAGAACAGTAGCTGGCGGAAAACTCACGCATTTGGTTCCAGCTGGCTTCCGAGTCCACGCGAATTTTTTCGATGGGTGCGCGCGCCAGATCGCGCAGCACCCGCAGAAACAGCGGCATGTCTTCGTGGATGACCTTCGGCGCTCGGGCATCCACCAGATTGGCACTGATGTCGCCCCAAAGTTTCTGCAAAAAGGGCAAGTCGGCGACAATGGCCTCGGCGCTGGCGCCTTCGGCCACAGTGCGCACGATAAAACCGCCATCAATTTCCCGCTCTTTTGCCGTGTTCATCACCAGTTGCTGCAGCCGCTCTCGTTCCTGCTCGTCCTCGATGCGACTGGACACGCCGAAGTGACTACTCTTGGGCATATACACCAGATAGCGGGACGAAAGCGTGAGGTTGGTAGTCAGGCGCGCTCCCTTGGAGCTGATGGGTTCCTTGCTGACCTGCACCAGCAGCGTCTGACCTTCGCGCAACAGGCCGCGAATGTCCGGTTGGTCCGAGCGGCGGGTTTCGCCGCCGTCAAATACCAGATCGGACACGTGAATAAATGCCGTGCGGGCCAACCCTATATCGACGAACGCCGCCTGCATGCCCGGCAGTACCCGCACCACTTTGCCGAGATAGATGTTACCCAGGTAGCCGCGGGCATGGTTGCGCTCAACATAGAGTTCCTGCAGCACGCCGTTTTCCAGCAGCGCCACCCGGGTCTCCGCTGCGGACACATTGATCAGAATTTCTTCACTCATTGATATCGCCTTCCGCTATCTGCCACCAGGGTACGTCAAAGTGGGTCAACAGCGCCGCAGTCGCCTCCAGGGGCAGCCCCACCACGGCGCTGTAACTGCCGTGAATGGCCTTAACAAACACACCTCCCAGCCCTTGAATGGCGTAACCGCCGGCTTTGTCCCGGGGTTCACCAGTACGCCAATAACGAGCAATTTCTTCGTCGCTCAGTTTGCGAAAATCCACCTGGGTTTCGGACAGCTCCAGCGCCTCCCGCTGGCCTTGAACCAGTGCCACGGCAGTCAGTACACGGTGGCTGCTACCGGACATGCGTCGCAACATAGCAGCCGCATCCTCGGCATCGACTGGTTTTTCCAACACATGATCTTCGCACACCCCCAAGGTGTCCGCCCCCAACACCGGGGCCAAGGGCCTGCCGGAGGAAACCAGTAGCTGCCAGCCGGCCCGGGCTTTCTCCAGTGCCAGGCGCCGAACGTAATTCTCCACCGTCTCGCCCGCAGTACGACGCTCTTCCACCGCCACCGGCAGGACCGCGAAACGCACACCGATCTGTGTCAGCAGTGCCCGCCGTCGTGGAGAAGCGGACGCCAGATACAAATCGGGGCTGTTACCACTGTCAGTCATAGACTAGACGACTCCCGATCATTTCAGCGGTTGATTCTATAGTAGCGACGCAGCTTTTCCATAAGTGGAAACAGTAGCGGCCAAAGCAGTGCGCTGATCAGTGCCGGGTAGAGAAACTGGAACCCCGACAGCGGGCGCCCAATCATGCTTTGCACCCAATTGTCGATCAGTTGCCCGATACCAATCAGGATGAAGACCCAACAGCACTGCTGCCAACGCGTATAATTGCGCACCCGCTGGTAAGACTGCATGCAGATGTAACACACAATCAACAGGGTCAAAGCATTTTGCCCCAGGGGAGAACCTTCCAGCACGTCCAGAAAAAGACCCAGGCCCATCAACAACATCAGACTGATGCGATGAGGCAGAGTAAAGGTCCAGTAAATGGCCATCAGCAATACAAATTCCGGCCGCCACCAACGCCACTCCTGAGGCAGGGGCAACACTTCGAGCAGCAGAGCCACCATGAAGGTGGCACCGATCATCAATCGGGAGTGCAGGACAAGGGGGTCCATCAGGAATCGTCACGACGGTCGGTGGGTGACCGGAATACCAGTAGCACATGACGACTGCGGTCCAGACGAGCCATGGGCCGCACCTCAACCCGGGCGAAGGCCTGGCCCGGATCGCGCACTACCCGCTCAACTTCAGCCACTGGATAACCTGCGGGAAACCGCCCACCCAGACCGGAACTGACCAGCATGTCCCCCTCGCGGATGTCGGTGGTATTGGACACATGGCGCAGAAACAGCCGATTGAGATCACCACTGCCCTCGGCAATGCTGCGCACACCATTGCGATTGACCTGAACCGGCAACGCGTGACTGACGTCGGTAATCAACAGTACTCTGCTGGAAAAGGGATTGACTTCGATGACCTGCCCCATCAGACCAAAAGCGTCCAGTACCGACTGCCCCACGTAAACGCCATGCCGGCTGCCGCGATTGAGCACCACCGTATGGCTCAGGGGGTTGGGCGACACGCCAATCAACTCTGCCACCAGTACGTGATCTTCCAGTACATCACTGGCATTGAGCAATTGCCGCAGGCGCACATTCTCCGCCGCCAGCACCGCCATCTGCTGCAGCTTGCGCTGATGAATCAGCAGTTCGGTGCGCAGCGCTTCGTTTTCGGACTGCAGGTCCAGCCGACTGACAAACGCTTCCTTGCGCCAGTTGTCGACACGAGTGGGCACGTCAGCAACCCAATAAAAGGGAGCCGCCAGAGTGCCCAACTTGTTTCTCACAGGGTCCAGCCAGTCTGTATAGAGACTGACCAGCACCAGACTCAGAGCCAGGGCACTGAGTATCAGCACCCGGGAGGCCACCGCCGGCTTTTTGGAAAATAGGGTTTTAATAGTGATTCCCCCTGCTGAAAGAGCTCACCTCATTGGTGAGCCACCGCCCTGCGGACAAACTGCCATTGTAGCAGCATCCGGAAGGCATTAAAGCCCCGGAATACGGGGCTTTCAGGAGGTTCAGGAGGACAACATGTCGAAGTTTTGCTTGTCCATCATTTCTATGGCCAGACCACCCCCACGGGCGACACAGGTCAGGGGGTCCTCGGCAATGATTACGGGCAGCCCAGTTTCGTTGGACAGCAGTCGGTCGATATCGCGCAACAAAGCACCACCACCAGTCAGCACCACGCCGCTCTCGGCAATATCGGACGCCAACTCCGGAGGCGACTGCTCCAGAGCAGTCTTCACCGCCTGGACTATGCCCGCCAGGGGCTCCTGCAGGGCCTCCAGGATTTCGTCGCTATTCAGGGTAAAGCTGCGCGGTACCCCTTCGGCCAGATTACGTCCGCGCACATCAATCTCCCGCACCTCGCTGCCGGCGAAGGCGCAGCCCACCTCCTGCTTGATCCGCTCGGCGGTGGCGTCACCGATCACGCTACCGTAGTGCCGACGCACATAGGTGACAATACCTTCGTCGAAGCGATCGCCGCCAATACGTACGGAATCCGAATAAACCACACCGTTGAGGGAGATGACGGCGATCTCGGTGGTACCACCACCGATGTCCACCACCATGGAGCCGCTGGGCTCGGATACCTTGAGACCGGCACCGATAGCCGCCGCCAGAGGCTCCTCGATCAGTCGCACCTCCCGGGCGCCAGCCGCCAGGGCGGATTCGCGAATGGCGCGGCGCTCCACCTCGGTGGACAGGCAGGGCACACTGACCAACACTCGGGGGCTGGGCTGAAACCAGCTGTTCTCGTGTACCTTGCGAATAAAGTGCTGCAGCATCTTTTCCGTGACCTGAAAATCGGCGATGACGCCGTCCTTCAAGGGGCGGATAGCAGTGATGTTGCCAGGGGTACGCCCGAGCATGCGCTTGGCCTCGGTGCCCACCGCCTCGACAACCTTTTGCCCACCTTGATGGCGGATCGCCACCACCGAGGGTTCGTTCAGTACTATGCCCCGGCCGCGAACATAGATAAGGGTATTCGCCGTACCCAGGTCAATGGAAAGATCGTTGGAAAAAGCTCCGCGCAGGATTTTTAACATGTGGTGAGGTGCCTTGTGTGTTCTGTTTTGGTGGCCAGTGATCGCCACAATCGCCAATTCGACCCGCAAACTGCCGTATAATTCGCCCGCCGAAAAGAAAAACTGGGGGATTCCCGGCGAGGGTGCCGGTAAAAGCGGCACTCTATCAACGGCGGGGATTCAGGGCAAGACGCAAATGTGATAACTTTACCCGCTTATTGCGGAACTTGACACTGTTCACCACCCGTTCAGGGTAAAATTTGCCCAGTTCAACCAACCAGACCCGGAGTTCATTCATGTCGGTCAAGCCATCCGATATCGCCAAACTGGCCACTCTGGCCCGCATCGATGTGTCCGAACAGGCCGCTGGCGAGGTAGCCAGCAGCATCTCCCAGGTGCTGGACCTGGTGGACCAGCTGCAGGCGGTGGACACCAGCGGCGTACAGCCCATGGCCCACCCGCTGGACGCCACCCAGCGTCTGCGCCCGGATCAGGTCACCGAACCCGATCAGCGCGAGGACTTCCAGGCCATAGCCCCGGCCACCGAAAACGGCCTCTACCTGGTGCCCAGGGTGATCGAGTAGCCGCCCGCAAGCCCCCATTTACGGACTGAGGAATCGTTTCGCAATGCATAGACTGACCATGGCCGAACTGGCCCAGGGCCTGCGCCGGCAGGCATTTTCCAGCGTCGAGCTGACGCAGCACTACCTGGAGCGCATCGGGCGGCTGGACTCCACCTACAACAGCTATATCACCGTCACTGCCGAACAGGCCCTGAGCCAGGCGGCAGCCGCCGATGAGCGTCTGGCCAAAGGCGACGCCCCGGCCCTGTGCGGCGTGCCCATCGCCCACAAGGACATCTTCTGTACCAAAGGCGTACGCACCAGTTGCGGCTCGAAAATGCTGGACAATTTTATCGCCCCCTACGACGCCACCGTAGTGGAAAACCTGCAACAGGCCGGCGCCGTCATGCTGGGCAAGACCAATATGGACGAGTTCGCCATGGGCTCGTCCAACGAAACCAGCTACTACGGCCCGGTGAAAAACCCCTGGGCCACCGATTGCGTGCCCGGCGGTTCCTCCGGTGGCTCCGCCGCCGCCGTGGCCGCCCAACTGGCCCCGGGCGCCACCGCCACCGACACCGGCGGTTCCATCCGCCAGCCGGCGGCCCTGTGCGGTCTGACCGGTATCAAACCCACCTATGGCCGCGCCTCGCGCTGGGGCATGATCGCCTTTGCCTCCAGTCTGGACCAGGCCGGCGTGCTGACCCGCACCGCCGAAGACGCAGCTCTGATGATGAACCACCTGGCCAGCTTCGACGACAAGGACTCCACCAGCGTCGACCAGCCGGTGCCGGACTACAGCGCCGATCTGGAGCAACCCCTGAACGGCCTGACCATCGGCATCCCGGAAGAATACTTCGGCGAGGGTCTGCACCCGGGCACCGCCGCCGCCGTGGAAGCGGCCATCAAGGTGTACGAACAACTGGGCGCCCGCACCCGCCGCATCAACCTGCCCCACACCCATCTGGCGGTGCCGGCCTACTATGTCATTGCCCCGGCGGAATGCTCCGCCAACCTGTCGCGCTTCGACGGCGTGCGCTACGGCCACCGCTGCGAGAATCCGAAGGATCTGATGGACATGTACATGCGCTCGCGCAGCGAGGGCTTTGGCGACGAGGTCAAGCGCCGCATTCTGGTGGGCACCTACGCCCTGTCCGCCGGCTATTACGACGCTTACTACAACAAGGCGCAGCAGGTGCGCCGGCTGATCAAGCAGGATTTTGTCGAGGCGCTGAAGGAGGTGGACGTGATACTCGGCCCCACTTCGCCCTCGCCGGCTTTCGCCTTTGGCGCCAAGACCCAGGATCCGGTGGCCATGTATCTGGAGGATATTTACACCATCGCCACCAACCTGGCGGGACTGCCAGGCTTGTCGATTCCCTGCGGACTGGTGGACAACAAGCCGGTGGGACTGCAACTGATCGGCGACTATTTTGCCGAAGCGCGGCTGTTGAATGTGGCGCACCGGTTTCAGCAGGAGACAGACTTCCACACTCTGGCACCACCTGGCATTGAATAATCAAGGTTTCGGAGTTCGGCACTTCGGGATTGGCACAAGCCAGGGCCGGGGATACCTTTCCGGGACCGTGCGCAGCAGGGATGCTGTGCTCGAGCCCCCAGGGAGGGGTTTACGGCGTGTCCCGGAAAGGTATACCCGGACCGGGCTCCCCAAAACGAAGTCCGAAACTTGAGTTAAGAACACGACACAAGGTCTTGAAAGAATGCAATGGGAAACAGTCATCGGGCTTGAGATTCACGTTCAGCTCGCTACGCAAAGCAAAATCTTCTCCGGCGCCAGCACCGCTTTCGGCGCCGAGCCCAACACCCAGGCCTGTGCGGTGGATCTGGCCCTGCCCGGCACCCTGCCGGTGGCCAACGAGGGCGCCTTCCGCTACGCCGTGATGTTCGGCCTGGCGGTCAACGCCGACATTGCCAAACGCTCGGTGTTCGAGCGCAAAAACTATTTCTACCCGGACCTCCCCAAGGGCTACCAGACCACGCAACTGGCCGAGCCCATTGTCGGTCCCGGCTATGTGGACATTGAACTGGACGATGGCAGCCGCAAGCGGGTGCGCATTCACCACGCGCACCTGGAAGAGGACGCCGGCAAATCCCTGCACGAAGACTTTCACGGCATGACCGGCATCGACCTCAACCGCGCCGGCACGCCGCTGATCGAAGTGGTCACCGAGCCGGATATGCGCAGCGCCGAAGAGGCGGTGGCCTTTGCCAAAAAACTGCACAGTATCGTCACCGCCCTGGAAATCTGCGACGGCGACATGTCCCAGGGTTCCATGCGCTTTGATGTGAATATTTCCGTGCGCCCCAAAGGCGAGGAAAAACTCGGCACCCGCACCGAGACCAAGAACCTGAACTCCTTCCGTTTTATGGAAGAGGCCATCGAGCTGGAAGTGGAGCGGCAGATCAGCGTGCTGGAGAACGGCGGCAGCATTGTGCAGGAAACCCGCCTGTACAACGGCGACACCAAAAAGGCGCGCAGCATGCGCAGCAAGGAAGACTCCAACGACTACCGCTACTTCCCCTGCCCCGACCTGCTGCCGGTGATACTGGACGACGACTATATCCAATCCGTGCGCGAGCAGATGCCGGAACTGCCGGCAGAAAAACGCGCGCGCTTTGTCAGCGACCTGGGCCTGTCCGACTATGACGCCGGGCAGCTCACTGTGGATCGCGCCACGGCGGAATACTTTGAGGCCGCCGCCACCGCCAGCGGAGAGCCCAAGCTGTCGGCCAACTGGGTGATTACCGAGCTGGGGGCTTACCTGAACCGGCAGGAGCTGACCATCGGCCAGTCGCCGGTCAGCCCGCAACAACTGGCCGGGCTGATTGCCCGCATCAAGGACAACACCATCTCCAGCAAGATTGCCAAACAGGTATTCGAGGCCATGTGCAACGGTGAGGGCGATGCCGACGCCATCATTGAGTCCAGGGGCCTGAAACAGGTATCGGATACCGGTGCTCTGGAAAAAATGGTGGATGAGGTGCTGGCCAACAACCCGGCCCAGGTGGACAGCTACCGCAAGGCGGACCCGGCCAAGCAGCCGAAAATGCTGGGATTTTTTGTGGGTCAGATCATGAAGGCCAGCAAGGGGCAGGCCAACCCGCAGGCGGTGAACGAGATTCTGCTGAAAAAACTGGAAGCCATCTAATAAACTACTGCGCGCACGTCTGGCGGAATAGAATGAAAACCCAAGAGAAATGAGTATGGTACTGCGTAAAGACAAAGAGAAAGTGCTCGGCGAGGTTTTCGACGACGAGCGCATCAAAAGCTTTCTGAACTTCCCGGCGCCGGATGGCATCAACCGTGACTTCCATCTGCTGGAAAAAGCCTACCGGGGCATGCGTGAGGAAAACTTCCCCACCTTCGTCAAGTTCTTTGTCGAAGCCGGCCACGATATCAACGCACCCGGCCCGGACGGCAAGACCTTTCTACAGACCATCCGCGAGCACCGGTTGGCGGGCGACTATGTACGGGCGTTGGAAGAGGCCGGAGCCCGGTAGGCCCATGGCCATAAACAGGGCGAAACGGGGAATTCAATGGGGGAATATGTAACCGATATATAACCTGCGGGCAGGTACACTGGTTGCCGTGCAGCCACGAAAACCGCTAACCCTGCCCGAGGAACCCCCAATGAACGGGATTATTCCGGTCAAGCTGATACTTACCGTCGCTCTGTCGATGCTACTGGCCAGTTGCGGCAGTGGCAGTTCCTCCGGTTCCGGCACACCGCAGCCCCAGCCGCCCGCGCCGGAACCCCAACCCCCCGAATCGCCAGCGCCCGAACCCCTGGCAACCACTCTAACCCCGGCAACGCAGACGGTGTTTCCCGGCCAGCAGACAGATTTTACCTTGACCCTGACCGGTGGCAGCGGCGATGCCACCTGGACCTGCAACTCCAGTAATACTGAAGCAGCCACAACGGTTGCTACCGACACTGGCTGCCGATCCACAGCTGCGGCGCCGGGTGAGGCGCAGATCCAGGCCAATGTGCTCCAGGGCGAGGCCAGTGCCCAGGCAACTGCCCAGTTGGTCGTCCTGGAGGCTTCTACGGGCAGCCCCGCCCTGATCGGCGAGCTGTTTATCCCGCACGGCGCCGAAGCAATCTACTTGCGGAACGATCATGCGGTGATTCTGACCTCGGAAGGATTGCGCATGGTCGATATTTCCAACCCCGTCAACCCGACGCTGGGTGCAACAGTGGCATTCCCTTACTCCCTCGACCTGGACGGCGTCGGCGATACCGTGCTTTTCGCTGGCCAAAACGCCGGTCTGTACATCATGGATATCAGCAACCCGGAAAGCCCCTTTGAAACCGGTCATCTGCCATCGCCTCTGCCACCGGCCGGCATAAGCGCCGTGGCGGTCTCCGGCAACACCGCCTATGTGGCCAACGGCTGTCTGGGTTTTCACGTGGTAGACATCGCGAATCCTACTCAACCCCAAACGATTGGCAGCCTTGTTCATGACCACTGCATATCGGGCGTTACCGTGCATGACAACCATGCCTACCTGGCGGGTTCCACCCTGAGCACAGGGCTGCTGGTAGTGGATGTCAGCCACCCGGCCAGTCCGGTGCAGGTGGGACAATTGTCACTGCAGGGAGGAAATTTTCTCGCGCATCGGGACGATCATGTATACATCGCGGGTAGTGAACTGAAACTGGCGATTGCCGACGTCACCAATCCGGCGCTGCCCCAGTTGCTGCTGGAAGACCACCACCAAGGCTGGGCAAACAAGCCGGTGGTAATGGGGACGCGGCTGTACGTCCCCTTGAGCGATACCGACGGCGACGAGCTGTGGGTGGACGTCTATGACATCGCCGACCCGGCCAATGTTGTACCGCTCGGCACCCTTCACCTGGGTAGCGCATGGACAACACCGAACATCGCGCTGCGCGGCCAACTGGCCTATATCAGCGACGGCTCTTCGCTATTCATCTACGACCTGGGCGAACTGGCGCCTCAGTGACCCGTTCGAACAACCAAATGCGATTCCACGGAGTAGCCTCGATGATCACTCAATTCAGACCGATCAAACTGCTGTACGTCATTGGGCTGGCAATGTTACTGGTCAGTTGCGGAGGCAGCAGTTCATCCTCCTCATCATCGTCCTCAGGGGGGACGCCACAAAACGGCAATGGCAACGGGGATGATCCACCGCTGACAACAAGCCTGGCTCCCGCGCAACAGGTACGGGAGGTGGGAGAGTCATCCGAATTCGTTCTCTCCGTGTCCGGCGGCAGCGGCGCCATCAGTTGGACCTGCAATTCCACCAATACAGACATCGCCACTGTGGCAGCTTCCGACACAGGCTGTCTGGCAACCGCGGTGGCAGAAGGTTTTGTCCACATTCAGGCTGCTGCGCTCCGAGGTGGCGTTGCTTCCCAGGCCAGCTCCGGGCTCACCGTGCTGGCGCCCCCCGGCGGCGACCCGGTGCGTGTGGGACAGTTGAGCAATGACCCGGAAGGCGCATCCTGGATTCTGATCAAGGACAACTGGCTGCTGATTCAAACCTGGTCCGGCCTGCGCCTTGCCGACCTGTCCGACCCGGTCAACCCGGTGCACGGCGCCGCCGTGGATGTTGCCAGCTATCCCGTGGACATGGCGATCGCCGGTGACCTCGTCCTTCTCGCCACGCAGACCGAAGGGCTGCGTATCATCGATATCAGTGATCCCGCAGATCCTTTTGTGGTCGGCCACCTGCCTTCACCCACCGATGGTGTCGTATCTGCGGTCACCATCTCGGGGACCACCGCCTATGTGGCCGACAACCACAATCGGTTTCTCGTGGTGGACATCAGCAATCCGGCACAACCCCAAACCATCGGAGAGCTCGACATCACCGAGTACACCACGGGAATAGCGCTGGGTGGCGATTACGCCTTTCTGGTCAACAACACGGGATTGCAGATCGTGGATATCAGCGTCCCGGGCAGCCCGGCAGACATGGGAACTTTACCACTTACCGGTGGGCGTGCTCTGGTGTACCAGGATCAGCATGTGTATATCACGGGCAATGACCTGCGTCTGGGAATTGTCGATGTGACCAATCCGGGCCAGCCACAACTGCTGCTGGAGGACGCATTGGAAGGCTCGTCAGGCAGGCCCACGCTCGTGGGAACAAGATTGTATATACCCGTGTCGGACGCTGTTCCGCACCTGGATGTTCACGACGTCACCGATCCCGCCAACCCGGTGGATATCGGCAGTGTGGAGATAGGTGCCGCACCGGGCGAGGGTGGCGTGGCATTTTTCGGTCGCTACGGCTACATCAGCATTCAGGTGGGGGTCTTCGTTTTCGATATGGGAGATCTGGCGGCGCCACAATAAAGCAGACCAAAGATGCTTGACGGACCGGACTGCACCGGTCGAGAATCGTCACCAATGACGATACTGAAACACATCACACCAAGCTTCGCATTCACTCTGGCGCTGGCCAGCCTCTCACTGGGGCTGGCCGTGTTCAGCGGCTGGAGTGAGCCACAACTGCAATTTGATCGCCATGCCATTGCCGACGGGCAGTGGTGGCGGCTGGTCACCGGCCAGTGGATTCACTACGGCCTCTACCACACCCTAAACAATGTGCTGATCCTGCTGGTGATCGGCGCTGTGCTCTGGTATCGGCAGCCGCTGCGGCGCTATCTGTTGACCTGGATTATCTGTTTTGCGGCGGTTGCCGGCGGCTTGTATTACCGCAGCCTGGAGCTGGACTACTATGCCGGTCTGTCCGGTGCCCTGCACGGCATACTGCTGTCCGGATTATTGCTGAATCTGCGCCGCATGCCATGGATAGCCGGCGCCGGCATACTGGTCACGGTGTTCAAGATCTGGCAGGAACAACAGCCGGGGTACGATACCAGTCATATCATGCTGTCGGTGCCGGTGGCGGTGGATTCTCACCTGTACGGTGCGCTGGCAGGATTGGTAACCGTACTGGTGGTGTTGATTGCGAGGGGGCCTGCACTGATACAACGGCGGCGGCAAAGCAAATCGTCTTGACCCGACAGACCACTTGCGGCCTGCCGGGCTGTGGAGTTTTGTCAGTCGGGTCGTTACTCGACTTTACCCCGCCAGTGACCCCGATGGCCCCGGCTTTTTCCACCGTGGTGACCGCGAACGCGGTGCGCTTCCAGGTAAGTCAGAAACTCCTCCACCTGATCCTCGGCCATCAGATTGTTCAGGCGTGAGGCCAATTCCGCGCGTCTTTCCTCGTGCAACTCCTGGCGGCGGGCCGCCCATGCCTCGCGGTCGGGGCGCTCCACCTGTTCACCGGCTTCCCGGCGCTCGCGCACCATGGCCCGGCGCTCACCCATGGCTTCCCGGTGCTCCCGGTGCAGCTCAAGGAGCACCGCCTCGACTTCCTCGCGTTGCACCTGGTCCAGTTCCAGTTGATTGAAGATATAGTCCAGGTTTACCCGGTACGCGGTTTTGTCGTGTGAACGGTCGTGTGCCAGAGCCGGTATGGCAGCCAGACTGGCGGTCAGAGCTGTAGCTATCAACAGATTACGTATCATGGTCTTTCTCCTACAGTGGATTCTCAGTTTCCATTGTGCGCACCATAGTGGGAGGAAATATGGAGTCAATGTGGAAATTACTCGTACTTGTACCCGGCACCGTAAACCGAACGCACAAACTCCCGGTCTGGAGCCAGTTGGCCGAGTTTTTTGCGCAGGTTCTTGATATGGCTGTCGATGGTGCGGTCGCTGACCAGACGGTGGTCCGTGTAGATGGCGTCCATCAATCGGTCGCGGGAATGGATGCGCCCCGGGTGCTGCGCCAGCACCTGCAGCAGGCGCATTTCCACGGCGGTGAGTTCCACACTCCTGTCACCCAGCAGCACCCGATTGCTGTCGTCCTGCAAGCGCAGCTCTTCGAGCTCCACATCCGGCGCAGCGCGGCGCAGCACCGCCTTGACCCGGGCCACCACTTCACGGGGGCTGTAAGGCTTGCAGATATAGTCATCCGCGCCCAGTTCCAGTCCCAGCAGCCGGTCGATTTCCTCCACCCGGGCGGTGGTCATGATGATGGGTACCCGGGAGTGCTTGCGCACTTCCCGGCACAGGGTCAGTCCGTCGATGCCGGGCAGCATCAGATCCAGCAGAATCAGGTCTGGCGAGTGTTCCGCCAGCCACTCCAGAGCGGTGTCACCCCGCTGGCAGATTTCCGTGGCATAGCCTTCCCGGGTCAGGTACTGCCCGAGCACCCCGGCGAGTTTTTGTTCGTCTTCCACCACCAGTATCAGTTGGCTCACAGGCTTTGCCCCGCATCCACCGGCAGGCGAACCACCAGGCTCAGGCCACCCAGTTCGGAACGCCGGGCTGCAACGGTTCCCCTGTGGGACTCCACAATATTGCGCACTATGGACAACCCCAGGCCGGAACCGCCGGTGGCGCGGCTGCGGGATCCCTCCACCCGGTAGAGACGCTCGAACAGGCGAGGCAGCGCCTCAGCGGGCACGCCCGGGGCGGAGTCGGACCATTCCAGCAGCGCCTCCCCCGCCCGAACTTGCAACCGGATATGCAGTTGCCCGGGCGCCGACTCACTGCCGTCGGTGTAGTTCACCGTGTTGTGCAGCAGATTGCCGACCATCTGCACCAGCCGCTTGCGATCGCCGGATATGGTAATCGGTGTCTCCGGCCGTTCGACGGTCAGCCGGATATGGCTCTGCTCCAAGGTGTGCTGCCAGTGCTCGCAGACGCTGTCGATCACCTCCGCCAGGTCCACCGGTGCCTTCTGATAGCTCAGGGCGCCGGCATCGGACAGGGACAATTCGTGCAGATCACCGATCAGTTCACCCAGGCGCTGAACCTCCTGGTGGAGAGAGTCGAGCCTCGCCGGATCCGGTTGGTTGATACCGTCCCGCAGGGCTTCCAGTTCCGCCTGCAGGACCGCCACGGGAGTGCGCAGCTCATGAGAGATATCGGCAATCCAGCGCTGACGAGTGTCCAGATTTTGCTGGAGTTGCCGCGCCAGGGCGTTGAAATCCCGGGCCAGTTCCGCCAGTTCGTCGGAACCCCGCACTGGCAGGGAAAGATCGTAGCGGCCACCAGTCAATTGCCTGGCAGCTTTCTGCAGGCGGGCAATGGGCCGGGCCAGGGCACCGGCAAAGGGAATGGCGATGGCCGCAGCCAACAGCAGGGCCAACAGCGTAATCCATATAAACTGCCGACGCTGCTGCCCGGCAAACATCCGGTCGAACTCCGAAGTCAGCCGCAGGTGAACCGGCACCCCCAGTTCGCCCACTGTCTGCCCCGCCGACTCTATGGGCAGCCAGACCAGATTATCTCCGGTTCGAGGTGGCTCAAGAACTGATCGCCCCTGAGCATCCCGCAGGTACAACCGCATGAGCAGCCGCCGGCGCTGCTCGGACCCGATCCGGTCGATAGTCCTGTCGGTATCCCACTCGAACTGCACCCGAAAGCGACGGTGACCGGGATCATGGCCGTGGTGGGCCCAGATATGCCGCCGGGTAAGTTGACGCCAGTACTCAGGATCGTCCGCCAACCGCTGCCAGTCACCGCGCAACTCGTACTCTTCTGTCAGAGCATCCAGCAAAGGCGCCAGGCGTCGGGCCTGCACCTGATTCAGGTAGGCGTCAAAACTGACATTGAATGCCCTCTGGTTGGCCAGCAGTATGGCGCCAACCAACAGGACGTTGGCCAGCAGCATCACCAGAAACAGCTTGTAGCTCAGACGCATGGGCATTGGTGTTGACTCTGTAAATGAGGCAACCTTACCGTAAGACTGTGCAGAAAATATGGATCGCTAACGACGCCCACCCGGACGACGACCGCCAGTGGAACGACCACCCGATCGCCCACCGGAAGAGCGATCACCCCCACTGCGACCGCTGGACGAACGACTGCGCTTGGGTCCCGGCGGCAGGGGCGGCGTTTCCGCCAACAGTTCCTGCGGCGGCTGCTCGCAGCGCAGGCTCATGCCCAGCAGTTTCTGGATCGGCTCCAGCAAAAAGGCGTCGTCCTCGCAGGCGAAGCTCACCGAGACACCACTTTTGCCGGCGCGACCAGTGCGGCCGATACGGTGCACGTAATCCTCGGATTCCTCTGGCAAGGTGTAATTCACCACATGGCTGATGCCGCTGATATGAATACCCCGCCCGGCCACGTCGGTGGCCACCAGCACTTTCAGTTCGCCTTCCTTGAACGCATTCAGCGTAGCCACCCGTTTGTTCTGGGGAATCTCGCCGGAGAGCAGACCGGCGCTGACACCGTGGCGCTGGAGTTTTTCGTGCAGGTCGCGGCACTGGTCGCGACGGTTGGCGAACACGATCAGGCTGTCCACGTCCTCCTGCTGGATCAGGTTGTACAGCAGGTTGTATTTTTCTTCGGTGGCAGCCAGGTAGACCTTCTGATCCACGGTGTCTGTAGCCACATGCTCGGGCTCTATCTCCACACTCACCGGGTTATGGGTCCACTGCTCCTGCAGATTGCGCACATCGTCGTTGAAGGTGGCGGAGTAGAACAGTGTCTGCCGGTCTTCCCGCCTGGGCGCCTGACGCACTATGCGTCGCACCTGGGGGATAAAGCCCATATCCAGCATGCGGTCCGCCTCGTCGATAACGAGAATTTCCAACTGGTCGAGAAACACGTCGCGGTTGCTGCAGAAGTCCAGCAGGCGGCCGGGGGTGGCCACCAGGATGTCCACCAGGGCATCGTGCAGACGGCGCTGCTGCTTGCCGTAGTCCATGCCACCCACCAGGGTGTGGATCTGCAGGTCCGTGTACTTGCACAGCAGCTTGGCGTCTTCGGCGATCTGCATCACCAGTTCCCGGGTGGGAGCGATCACCAGCGACCGGGCTTCGCCGGCGTAACGCTTTTCCTCGATGGGGTGTTTGAGCAGGTCGTCGATGATGGTGCAGAGAAAGGCGGCGGTCTTGCCGGTGCCCGTCTGGGCCTTGCCCACCACATCCTTGCCGCGCAGGGCGTAGGGCAGCGACTGGGCCTGAATGGGCGAACAGTACTCGAAACCCAGGTCAGCAATGGCGTGCATCAGCTCGGTTTCCAGCCCAAGATCGTGAAAACGGGTCTTGCCCGGCACCTCGGGCACCGGGAACTGGCTGATATCCCAGGGCGTGGCGGGAGCCTGCTGTTTCGGTTTGCGCTCCCCGCCCCGGCTGCGGGGCTTGGGATTGGCGCGGGAACTGGATTTGGGCTTTGCCTGGGCGTCCGCCGCCGGCACTGTCTCGGCAGTGTCCTTGGGCGCCCGGCTTCGACCACCTCTGCCCTTGCTTGACTTGGCGGTTTCCCGGGGTGATTTGGCGGCCGCCTTTTCGCTGGCACCCTGCTCCGTATCGGCGCCACTTTTCAGCTTCTTGAAAAATTTCCCAATCAAATCATTTCACCTAGTGTATATATTATGGGTGGAGTATACCTGATTCCGAGAGCCTTCTCCCTTACTCTGCCTTCCATGAGGCACTGAGCCGGGTTCTTGACCGATCGCTGCTTTCGGAGTACTTTGGCCAAAAAATGAACAGCAAAAATCCGTCATCAACCAAGCGCAAGATTCCACTTACTCACCACTGGCAGATATTAAGGAAACAGCATGAAAACGAAAACAATGGTTCTGGCAGCGATCCTGAGTGTCACCCCCCTCTACACCCTGGCAGACGCCTCCCCCTCCGGTGAGCCGGTGTCGGATGCGGTCATTACCGAGCAACAGCGCAATCTGGCCAACAACACCCGGGGCCAAGGCTTTGGCCCCCAGTCGCCGCGCAATATCGAGTCGGCCGCCGGCAACAATCGCGTCTTGTTCAGCGCCGCCCCCGCCCATACCGACATGAACCTGTGTAACATTCACTTTCACAAGAACGCGGAGCACGCGGGGGGTGAGTTCACCCGGTACGCTGGCAATGGCGACGGACGTGGCAATCATACCGGCTACCTCTACTCGGGCCAACTGAGCGCAGCGGAGCTGGTCCCTATCGACTACCCGGTATGCGCGGACGAACAGGGCAGCCTCTTGCCCGGCGATACCATTGAAGTCCACTATGTGCACACCACCGCACAGGTGCAACCCGGCCCGACGTTGGGTTCATGCCTGAGTGAGGCCATCAACAATCCGCAGTTGCGGGTGGAAGCCCAGGTCTACGTCCTGGTCAACGACAGCGATGCACTGGACTTCAAGGCATTGGCCAGCCATGGCGAAAGAGATGGCAGGCCACAGGCGTTGAATATTCCCAGCGACACAGGCACGCCGGTTCAGTATGCGGGGTCCACCACCGGACCCGGTTATAACGAAGCCGGCTCGCCCTTCCAGGTGACCTGGAGCGTGCGGCCAAAGGTTGCCAAGGTCAATATCGCCACCCTCAGCCAGTGGTGCCAGGACAATGTCTTTGACGAAGATCACGCCCATGGTGTCAGAAATCTCGTCAGCAACCCCGATCTGCTGTCCACCATCGGGCAATAGTCATGGCAAGCGATGTGCGCAGCCCCCGAATCCATCACTTCCAGCACGTTCCCTTCGAGGGACTGGGCAATATGGAGGCTGTGTTCAAAGGCTGGGGCAGCCCCATGAGCGCCACCCACTGGTATAGGGGGGACCAGTCACCAGCCCTGCATGACTACGACTGGCTGGTGGTCATGGGCGGCCCCATGAACATCCACGACCACGACGACCACCCCTGGCTGATCGAGGAAAAGCAGGCCATTGCCGACGCCATCAATGCCGGCAAGGTGGTGCTCGGCATCTGCCTGGGCGCCCAGTTGATCGCCCACGCTCTCGGCGCCCAAGTCCGGCGCAACGCTCACAAGGAAATCGGCTGGTTCCCCATTCAGCGTCAGCCTGGCGCCGACGGCACCCTGCTGGACGGCGTGCTGCCCGAGCAACTCACCGTCTTCCACTGGCACGGCGACACCTTCGACCTGCCCGCAGGCGCCCGGCTGCTGGCCAGCAGCCCCGCCTGCCGCAACCAGGCCTTCTGTGTTGGCGACCGGGTGTTCGGCTTCCAGTTTCACCTGGAAACCACCCCGGAGTCCGCCCGGCTGATCCTGGAGCACAGTATGAACGACCTGGAGGAGTCGCAGTGGGTACAGAACCCGAAGGACCTGCTGGGGAATGAGGCCTTGTGCGCGCGGATCAATGGCGTGATGAGAGATTTTTTGCAGAAACTGGTGAATCCAAACGACCCGCGGCTTACGTCATAGACAACGGACAAACACTAACAGGAGATGCCGCTGTGTCCCACAATCAACTGAAATCACCCTTTCTCACCGTTAAAGCGTGGCTGCTGACCGTCTGCCTTTGCGCCCTGCTCATACCCGGGGTTGGCGTCGCCGAGGACTCCCAGCACCAACTGGATACCGCCGTCCAGCCAGCGCCTGTGCCAGCGCTGCTCGCAGACGATACCGAGCAGTTGTCTCGGGAAGAGCCCCGGGAAGGAACGGACCAATCAATTGGCCGGGAAATCCGGGAAGCCCTGGAAGCCAGTGGCTTCAACAATGCCAGGGGCGTGGTGGGTCTGGGGCTGTTGATCCCTCTTTTTACCGTGATCTTTATCTTCGGCGGGCCGGTGCTCGTGATCATCGCCATAGCGATACTGCACTACCGCTCCAAGAACCGCATAGCCCAAATACGGGCGGAGTGCACCCTTCGGGCTCTGGAGACCGGGCAGGAGATACCCAGCGAGCTGACCAATATAGACGGTGCGGACAAGCCGGCGGACAATTTGCGCAAGGGCATAAAAAACATCGGTCTGGGCGCTGGCCTGTTGCTGGCTCTGACAATCCTTATCGGGATAAAAGTCGGTGCCCTGGGGTTTATCCTGATTGGCATCGGGGCCGCGCAGTTGTTAATCTGGAAACTGGAAAACGATAAATCCAAAGAAGCGGCCTGAAGGGCCGGCCGCTCATGTCCACATCCGATCAGACATTGATTGCCAGAGTGGTGGCAAAGCAAGACCAGCACGCCTTCGCGCAGCTGGTCTTGCGCTATCAGTCACAGGTACGGCACTGGGCCAGGCGCCTGTGCGACGGAGATGCTCACCTGGCCGACGACCTGGCTCAGGAAACCTTTATCAAGGCCTACGCGGCCTTGCCCGCGTTTCGCGCCCAGGCCAAGTTTTCCACCTGGTTGTACCGCATCACTTTCAATCTGGCGGCCAATCGCTGGCGCGCCAAGAAAGTTCTCTGGTGCGAACTGGAGGACAACCAGGAGGTCGAAGCCAGCAATTGCGACATACAGAACTTTGCTATCAAGCAGGATGTGGAGTCCGCGCTTGGCAAACTCAGCGCACCGCAGCAACTGGCCATTCGCCTGTGCTATGAAGAGGGGTTCTCCCACCAGGAGGTAGCAGATATCATGGGCATTCCCCTGGGCACCGTCAAAACCCATATACTGAGGGGCAAACAGCAATTGGAGGTGCTTTTAGCGTCCTGGAGCCATACACCATGAACAAACACCCTGATCTGGACGAGCTTCTGACAAAACACCTGCGGGATAGCCACCCCTATCTGCCCGACGACGGCTTTACCAGCCGGGTCATGGCCAACATTCCAGCGCCCCAACGCTCGCCCCGATGGGCGCGAACACTGCTGGTCGGAATACCGGCGGTTATTGTCGGCCTGCTGGTGTTTGGCCAATTGCCGCTGATCGAAACGACCCAGCAGATATGGCAATGGGCTTTGACCGCCGATCTGTTGACCGTGTTGATAACCGGCGCCGGCATATCCGGTGTCACGCTGCTCGCCTGTCTAGCCTGGCTCGCGCGCGATATGGAGCTGGTGTAGCGCATGTGGGTTAGCAAAAAATCACTGTTCCTATTGCTGCTTTTGGGCTTGCCAGCAGCGGCCAGCGCTGCGGAGGATCCCTTCCCCGCGCGCCAACCCGATGTCCCCTATGTGCAAACACCCATGGAAAGCGTACACCGCATGCTGGAGCTGGGTCGGGTGGAACGGGACGATTACGTCATAGACCTGGGTTCCGGCGATGGTCGTATCGTGATCAGCGCCGTGCAGGACTGGGGCGCGCGCCAGGGACTGGGTGTGGAGATAGACCCACTGCTCGTGACCCAGTCCCGCCAGAGTGCGCGCCGCGCCGGAGTCGATGATCGCGTCACCTTTATCACCGGCGATTTGTTTGAGCTGGACTTTTCCGATGCCTCGGTACTCACGCTGTTTCTCCTGCAACCACTCAACAACCGCCTGCGTCCGGTTATCCTGGACTCCATGGCGCCCGGCTCCCGCGTCGTCTCCCACGTATTTACCATGGAGGACTGGCAACCCGACGACGCCGACGACTATTTACAGATCTACATGTGGGTGGTGCCAGCCCGGGTGGCCGGCGACTGGCGCATCGAGCGCGACGACGACGTTAGCATGACTCTGTCGCTGAACCAGAGATACCAGGAGATCGACGGTTACGCTATCGTCAACGGCGACTGGGTGCCGCTAAGCAACGCCCAATTGGAAGGCGCACGAATTCAGTTTGATGTGCTCAACACCCGCTACGTGGGTCGCGTTGAAGGCGATCGCATTACTCCCGTTGCCGAGCCCGGCAGCATGCGCCACTGGCGCGCCTACAAAAATTAATCCAACACAGTGGTCACCGACAGCATGAAAGCCATTGAGTACAAATTGTACGGCGCTCCAGATGTGCTCGAGATAAAGGAGCTGAACAAACCCGTTGCCAAAGACAACGAAATCCTGATCAGGATACACGCCACCACCGTCACCTCCGCCGACTGCAGAATTCGCAGCCTCACCATGCCCCGGGGGTTCGGTCTGATTTCCCGGCTGGTATTCGGCATTCGTCGCCCCAGAAAGCGGGTGCTGGGCACCGAATTGGCCGGCGTGGTGGAAGCCATCGGTAAAGATGTCGCCACCTTCAAGCCCGGCGATGCCGTGTTCGGCATTTGCGGTATGGGCATGGGCTGCCACGCGCAGTACAAGTGCCTGGCGGAAACCGGCGCTGTGGTGGGCAAACCCGACACCCTGAGCTTTGCAGAGGCCGCCGCCCTGCCGTTCGGGGGGCTGACCGCACTGGATTTTTTCCGCAGGGGCCATTTGCAAAAAGGCGAGAAGGTACTGATCAACGGCGCCTCCGGCAGCGTGGGTACCGCTGCGATCCAGATCGCGCGCCATCACGGTGCCGAGATCACCGCCGTCTGCAGCGGTGCCAACGCGGAATTGGTGCGTTCACTGGGCGCCGACCACGTTATCGACTACACCCGGTCAGACTTCACCGAAAGCGGTGAAACCTGGGATGTGATTGTCGACACGGTGGGTACGGCGCCCTACTCGCGCTGCAAACAGGTTCTGAATCCCGGCGGTCGCCTGCTGGCGGTACTGGGCGACCTGCCGGCGCTGCTCAAGGCACCCTGGATAACCATGACCAGCCCGCACAAAGTGATCGCTGGCCCGGCGCCGGAGCGCAAGGCGGACCTGGTGTTTCTGGTGGAGCTGGTTCGGAAGGGCCAATTCAAACCCGTTATCGAACGGTGTTATCCTTTTGCACAGATTGCCGATGCGCACCGTCATGTGGACACCGGGCGCAAGCGGGGTAATGTGGTTATTCAGGTGAACAATACCGACGCTGTCAGCGCACCGCTTCCAGAACAGAGATAATCGGCGAGCGGAAAACACGCCCCGGCGTAAAGCCGCTGGCCTTGAACAGCGCGTGGTACTCCTCGATGCCGCGCTCGCGACCACCCTCGAAAGCGGTGAGCACATGCAGGTCCAGAAAGGACGCAAAGTTGTGGCGGTCGTTGGTTTCCACCGGTGTTTCCACCAGCAGCAGGCGGGCACCGGGCGCCATGGCTGTATGGCAGTTATCAAGAATGATTTTGCAGTGATCATCGCCCCAGTCGTGCAGAATATTCTTGAGCAGGTAGGCGTCGTAACCGGTGGGTACCGAGGTAAAAAAATCGCCGGCCCGGGTTTCGATGCGATCCTCCACGCCCCTGGCCCGAATCAACTCACCGGCGGATTCAAGCAAACCTTCGCACTCGTAAAGCAGCCCCCGCAAATGTGGATGGCGTAACACCAGCTCCGACAACAGGGTACCGCGTCCGCCACCCAGATCACACAGGCGCTGCACTTCCGCAAAAGGGTAGAGCTTGGCAATCATGGGCGCCTGAGCTCGGGTCATGCCCGCCATCATCTGCGCAAAAACGTCCCGCTCCTGCGGGTGCTGGTCAAACCACTGCCACTGTGACATGCCATTGGCGCTGGAAAAGGCTTCGCGGCCGGTTTCCAGCACCCGATCCAGTTCGCCGTAGGCAGCGCGGTTGGCTTCGGAGGAAAAATGCAGAGCAAACTCGCGCACCCGACCGGGGCTGTCGCTGCACAGCGCCAGGGACAGGTGGTTGTTGCAAAAGCGCCCGTCCGGCAGCATGGCGCCCACCCCCGAGGTACTGGCGGCGCGCAAGATGCGGTGCATGGCATCCGCATCGGTGCCGGTTTTTTCCGCCAGAGTGGCGGCATCCATGGGACCCTGTTGCAGAAAATCGGGGATGCGATAGCGAGCCAATACGCCGGCAATCTGGGTATGCGCCATGCCGGCGGCGCGCTCAGTCATGGCGGTGTCGGCGGGCACCACCCGATCAGCCAGACGCAGCAGTATGCCGCGCAGCATGAGTGACAGTTTGAGCAGAAAACGCGGCCGGGGTTCCGATCGGGACTGTTCTGCCATGAGATGTCTCCCGGGGTTGCCGGGCCGGGTAACGCCGTACGGAACGTCACGCCGACCTCCTCCATTTTACTTATCGGTGACGGCACCTTCCGACGCGGAACTGACCTGGCGCGCGTATTTGGCCAGTAACCCGCGAGTGTACTTGGGCGCGGGCGGCTGCCAATTACTGCGGCGACGCTGCATTTCCTCGTCGCTAATTTCCAGCACAATCTGGTTGGCTTCAGCGTCGATGGTAATGGTGTCGCCGTCTTCCACCAGGGCAATGGGACCGCCTTCAGCCGCTTCCGGCGTAACGTGGCCCACGACAAAGCCGTGACTGCCACCGGAGAAGCGACCGTCGGTGATCAGCGCCACCGAGTCGCCCAGACCCTTGCCCATAATGGCAGAAGTGGGGCTGAGCATCTCGCGCATACCCGGGCCACCCTTGGGGCCTTCGTAGCGGATCACCAGCACGTCGCCGGCCACCACCACGCCATTGAGAATTTTCTCCAGCGCTTCTTCCTCGGAGTGGAACACCCGGGCGCGGCCACTGAATTGTGTACCTTCCTTGCCTGTGATCTTGGCCACCGCGCCGGTGGGCGCCAGATTGCCAAACAGAATACGCAGGTGACTGTCCTTTTTGATCGGATTGTTCAGGGCGCGAATGATGTCCTGATCGCCCGGATAGGAGGCCACGCTGGCGAGATTTTCCGCCATGGTCTTGCCGGTGACAGTCATGCAGTCGCCGTGCAGCAGGCCCGCCTCCAGCAGCATTTTCATCAGCGGCTGAATACCGCCGATGGCCACCAGCTCCGACATCATGTACTTGCCGCTGGGACGCAGATCCGCCAGCACCGGCACCCGCTCGCCGATGCGCACAAAATCTTCCAGACCCAACTCGACGCCAGCGGTGTGGGCCATGCCCAGCAAATGCAGCACGGCGTTGGTGGAACCGCCCAGGGCGATAACCACGGTAATGGCGTTCTCGAAGGCTTGGCGGGTCATGATGTCGCTGGGCTTGATGTCCTTTTCCAGCAGTTCCAGCACGGCGGCGCCAGCGGCGCGGCAGTCTTCCATCTTGTCGTTGTCCTCGGCATTCTGTGCCGAGCTGCCGGGCAAACTCATGCCCAGCGCCTCGATGGCCGACGCCATGGTGTTGGCGGTGTACATGCCGCCGCAGGAGCCAGCGCCGGGAATGGCAGTCTCTTCCACCTGTTTCACATCGATCAGCGACATCTCGCCCTTGGCGTGGGCGCCCACTGCCTCGAACACGGAAATAATGTCAGTGTGATTGGCGCCGGGCTTGATGGTGCCGCCGTAGACAAACACCGAAGGCCGGTTGAGCCGGGACAGGCCCATAACGCAGCCGGGCATGTTCTTGTCGCAGCCACCGATGGCCACCAGACCGTCGAAGCCCTCGCAGCCCGCCACGGCTTCAATGGAGTCGGCAATCACTTCCCGGGACACCAGGGAGTACTTCATGCCTTCGTAGCCGTTGGAAATGCCGTCGGAGACGGTGATGGTGTTGAAGATCAGGCTCTTGCCCCCGGCGGCGTCGGCGCCCCGGGACGCTTCCCAGGCCAGTTCGTTGATGTGCATATTGCAGGGGGTGAGGTTGCTCCAGGTGGAGGCGATGCCCACCTGGGGCTTCTTGAAGTCTTCGTCGGTAAAGCCCACGGCGCGCAGCATGGCGCGGCCCGGTGCCTTGTTGACGCCATCGACTACCTTGCTGGATACGCGGCGGCGCTTGTCTTCGGTCATGGCTGGTCTCGCTTG
This sequence comes from Marinimicrobium sp., assembly GCA_050486405.1. Lineage (GTDB taxonomy): Bacteria > Pseudomonadota > Gammaproteobacteria > Pseudomonadales > Cellvibrionaceae > JBJHDF01. The sequence goes on from JBJHDF010000005.1 coordinate 145,942, forward strand.
ACGTTGGTCTATCGGGTACTGTTTTTTGAGTAACAAATGTATCGAAGGGGCATTATAGGGGCCGACGCGGCGAATGTCTTCCGCCCTTTTATAGCGGCCAGACCCAAAGCAACATGGGTAGGCTGACCAACACAATGAGTATCTCCAGCGGCAGACCCAGGCGCCAGTAGTCGCCAAAGCGGAAACCGCCGGGGCCGAGAATCAAGGTGTTGTTCTGGTGGCCGATGGGCGTGAGGAAGGCGCAGGAAGCGCCAATGGCCACCGCCATCAGGAAAGCGTCCGGCTGTACCCCCAAGTGGCCGGCGGCGCTCAGGGCAATGGGGCACATCACCGCCGCCGTGGCAGCGTTATTCATAAAATCCGACAGGGTCATGGTGACCACCAGGATCAGCGCCAGCGCCAGCACCGGGTTGCCCTGAGCCACCTGCTCCAAAAGAACACCGGCCAGCAGATCGGCGGCGCCGGTACTGGCCATGGCGCCAGCCACGGGAATCAGCGCTGCCAGCAGTACGATCACCGGCCAGTCCACCGCTTGATACACGGTGTTGGGTGAGACGATACGCAACAGCAGATAGGCCAATACAGCAGTGGCAAAGGCCACGGACACCGGCAACCAGCCCAGGGCAGTGACGACGATGGCCGCCGCCATGATCAAGCCGGCCTGCAGGGCGCGACCCTTTTCCGGCACGCGAATATCGCGCTCCGCCAGGGGTACGCAGCCAAAATGATTGGCAAACCCGGACAGGGATTCCGCCGCGCCCTGCAGTAGCAATACATCGCCGGCTTTGAGGCCGGTGGAGCGCAGGCGGCGAATAGAACGGCTGCCCTGCCGGGAAATGGCCAGCAGGTTCAGGCTGTAGCGGCTGCGCAGTTTGATATCCGTGGCAGAGCGGCCAATGACGGCCGAGCCGGGCATGACCACCACCTCCTGCAACAGGGTTTCTTCCCGGTCCGACTGTTCGTTATCGTCGCTCACCGCCGACGCGCCGTCCCGCGCTGAGCCCTTGTCCGTACTCTCGGCACTTTCCGCCAACACCAGCCCCAACCTGGAGAGTACATCAGCCAGGGTTTCCGGCTCGGCCTCAATCACCAATATGTCGCCTGAGCGCAACTTGCGGTAGTGCCCCGGCGCACTGATGCGCAGGTCGTTGCGTACCAGTGCCACTATCTGCGCATCCGCTTCCTCCAGGGTACTTTCCACCTGACGTAGGGTTTGGCCCACCGCCTTACTCTTTTCTTCCACCTGCACTTCGGTGAAGTAGCTGCCGGTATCAAAACCACCGTTATCCGTGCTTCCCCGATCCGGCACCAACCGCCAGCCAAGGGTCACCAGAAACAGCAGACCTACTGCCGCCACCGCCAGCCCCACCGGGGTAAAATCGAACATACCGAAGCTGCCCAACCCCGCCTCGGCGCGAAACCCGGAGACAATCAGGTTGGGCGGTGTGCCTATCTGGGTGGTCAGACCACCGAGAATAGACCCGAACGCCAGGGGCATCAGCACCCGACCCGGCGGCAGATCGTGCTTGCGGGCCATCTGTACTGCCACCGGCATCAACAGCGCCAAAGCACCGACATTGTTCATAAAACCGGATAGCAGCGCCGCCAGCAGCGTCAGGGCGACAATACCTGCCATGGCACCACCGTTGGCGGGCAGCAGGCGCCGGGTCACACTGTCGATGGCGCCGCTGTGCTGCAGTCCGGCACTGAGTACCAGTACGCAGGCCACGGTGATCACCGCCGGGTGGCCAAAACCGGCAAAGGCCTCGGCGCCGGGCACCAGCCCGGCAAACACGCAGGCCAACAGGGCGGCGCCCGCCACCAGGTCGTGGCGCCAACGCCCCCAAAAAAACAAGGTCATGGTCGCCAGCAGAATGGCGAATATTGCCGTCTGTTCCCAGGTCATGCTTGCAAAGCTGTCCATAATTGTCAGGGCCCCTCATCTTAACGCGACCTTACCGGCAAAGCACCCATCGCACCGGCCCTCGGCAAAGGGCCTGGGGGTGGCTTAATAGCGCCACTTCACAGACTGGACCCGCAGTGCGGTTCTGAATTACCATTGGCGCGCTGACAGCCAATGGATATAGTAATAATGACTCATTCTACGCAGGCCTATCGTCTCGCAGTTATTGTCGCGCTTGGTGGTTTTCTTTTCGGCTTTGACGCCTCGGTCATATCCGGCGCGGCCAATTATATTGGCGCCGATTTTAACCTTACCGACTGGCAGTTGGGCATGGTGGTGGCGGCTCCCACCCTGGGGGGTATTATTGCCGGTGCCCTGGCGGGTCCGCTGAGCGACCGCTTTGGCAGAAGACCAATGCTGCAGTTGATCGCCTGCCTGTACCTGGTCTCGGCGATCATGTCCGCTCTGGCACCCGATTACCTGACCATCACTACCGCCCGTTTTATCGGCGGCCTGGCGTTTGCCTCCTTGTATCTGGCTCCCATATACATCGCCGAAATCGCGCCGCCAGCAATACGCGGGCGCATGGTGTCGGTCAACCAGTTCAATATTGTTATCGGGTTTTCCGCCGCCTACTTTGCCAATTATGCGATTCTGAATTTGTCGCAGTCAGGCCAAGCCTGGGTGCATTATATTGGCCTGGCCCAGAATACCTGGCGCTGGATGCTGGGCTTGGAGATAGTGCCGGCATTGCTGTACGCGGCCCTGATGATGACAGTGCCGGAAAGCCCACGCTGGCTGGTCTTGAACAACAAACGCGACAAGGCCCGCAATGTACTGGCAAAATTACTGCCCAACTCGGACCCGGACACCGAAGTCGCCAACCTCATTGCTTCCCAGCACAGCCACCTTGAACCGATTCTGATTCGGCTGAAAAAGCTGTTCAGCTCGAAGGTTCGCCTGGCTTTTATGATCGGCCTGATTATCGGTGTGGCGCAGCAGATTACCGGCATCAACGTGGTGTTTTTCTACGCACCAATGATTTTTGAACAGAGCGGCGTTGGCACCAACGCGGCCTTTGTGCAAGCCGTTTGGGTTGGCCTGATCAACGTCGCGTTTACTATTATCGCCATGGTAATGGTTGATCGCATTGGTCGCAGGCCCCTGTTGATCATGGGCCTGGTAGGCATATGCATCAGTATGGCCATTTGCTCCTATGCGTTTAAGCAATCCGACTTTGTGCTGAACGATGTGGCGGCTATTGAAATTGACGATGAAGACATCAAATCCAGGCTCAGCGCCATTGAAGGTGTGGTCTACAACAATGATGTCGCTTTCAGAGCCGAACTGCGCACTATTCTCACAGAGGGTGAACTGCGTGCGCACCAAGGTCAGATAATCATGGCGGCGACTGAGATCAATCACCGGCTGGTACTGTTTGGCATACTGCTGTTCGTCGCCTCTTTTGCCGCCTCCTTGGGGCCAGTGATGTGGATACTGCTGTCAGAGATATTCCCCAATGCGCTGCGCGGCGTGGGCATGGCAATTATCGGGGTGTTCAACAGCTCGGTCAGTTTCCTGGTGCAGTTTATCTTTCCCTGGCAGGTGTCGACCATAGGCATTTCCATGACGTTTTTTGGGTATGGCGCCTGTGCTTTGGTCAGTCTGGTACTGGTGTACTGGCTGCTTCCGGAAACCAAGGGGCAATCCCTTGAGCAACTCGAAGTCAGCATGACCAGGAGTAAGGATATCTAACGACGGTCAGCCCAGTGACAACGCAAAAAAAACCGGATGACCTCACTGCGGTCATCCGGAAGCGTTGTTATGCAAACCAAAAAATCAGGCAGAAGATGTGCGCGAAGCGCGTAAATTGCCGATAACTGACTCCAGGGCGCGATCAAACAGCATACTGTCGTCCAGCAAACGCAGGCGTCCGGACTGAAGCGCCAATGCCAAACCATTGCGGGTTTCTTCAGCGACTTTCATGCCCGAACGATTGACAAAAATGTACTTACCCGTGGCCTTGATGATGGCCGCCAGACGGCAGCGGTATTTCTGTCCCGCTTCGCCCTGCATCTCAAACCAACTGCCCTGGGTAACATTGGCCGCCATCGTCAGGTAGCGGTCACCGTCATCCGGATTCGCCTGTGTCGGCTCAGCCGGAGAAACGGCCGCCATCATAGGCTGAGTGACCGCCTCGGCAGCCGCTTGCTCGGAGAGCTTCTCCGGCAGTTCGCTGGCAGCTTCCGTCCGGGGCGCCGCCGCTGGAGCTGCAGGTGCAGCGACCACAGGTGGCGCAACCGCCGGTGCCCTGGGCGCTTCAGCTACGGGCTCTTGAGCCGCTGGCTCGACGACGTTGTCGGCAGCGGGCTGGCGCGGCTGGGGAGCAGCAACTGTCGGCCGGGGAGCCTCGCCTACCGGCGTTCTGGCCGCATCGCGCAGGCGCTCCAGATGCAGAGCTTCCAACTGCTTGAACATCTGGGTCATTTTGAACGGATTGAAGGCTATGCTCTCCAGCCCCTGGCGCAACTTCTGCAGCAACACCGGCACGGTTTTCAGCAGTTTCTGGCGGCTCTGCTGATCCAGCGGCGCCACCGCACTCCACACCAGAATGCGCGCGGTTTCCAGGGAAGCCTGCCACTGCTCACTCTCGGTGCCGTGTTTCAGGCAGTCGATAAACATGACATTGGCCCAGGCATCGCGCAACAGCCGGTCGGCGGCGGAGGGCATGGCGCGGTCACCCACCAGCTGCGCCAAAGTAGCGTCCACCTGAGCCCGAGCGCGCTCGGACTTGGCCTTGCCGTCCTCGGCGTCGATGGTGCGCTGTTCGAGAATCTGCGCCCGTCGCCGGTCCTTCTCCAGAAAGGAGCGAAAATCCAGCAGCAGGGTATTGAAGATGCCCATATCAGCTTCAAAGTCGCTGATGATAGTGCCGACGATGGATTCCAATTTACTGTAGAGTCCGTCACGACGCTGGGTCGCTTCCCCGCTCTCCTGCCAACCCAGGGCGGCGGTGGCCATTTCATTGAGCAGCCGGCGGGCCGGATGGCCGCCCTTGCTGAAAAACGACTTGTCGGCAATGGCCACCTTGATCATCGGAATCTGCAGACGGCCTAACAGGGCCTTGACCGGCGCCGCCAGGTTGCGGTCGTCGAGGATAAACTCGAACATCATGCTGACCAGGTTGATGACATCCTCGTCCACCTGGTTGATGGCCGCACCCTGCTGCTGCCTGTTCAACAGGTCGTTCAGCAGGGCTCTGACATCCACCGGCCGCACTTCGCCACTGGCGGGTTGCGCCACGCCCTGATGTTGGGCCTGGGACAGCAAAGACACCAGCGCACCGCTGTCGATTTCCACGCTGGCGCCAGAAGACGCGGCCGGTGCCGCCCCTCTGGCCTGACCACCGCGACCGAGCAGATCGCGCAAGGTGTGCAGAATCTCATCGGCCTGGGCGTCGTAGCCCGCAGTCTGAGCGCTATCCGCAGCACTGGCGCCAGCGCCGTAGCGTTCGCCGGGCGGTGTGGCCTGTGTGGTTTTCTTGACCCGTGCGGTTTTCAGCGACGGCAGGATATTGGCGTCGACCAGCAACTGGTTGAGGGACTGGTACATGACCTCCAGCGCACTCATCAACAGCTTGTCAAACAGCTTGAACAATACCAGCTTGGCCTTGACGTCCGCCTCTACCAACTCCATGGCCTCGACAAAAGCACCGCAGATCGCATCGCCACCCAGGGGATTGTTCTTCTGGTAAACCTTCACCGGCACCAGATGATCAATGCGCATGGTCAGGTGCTGTATAGGTTCGGCAAACTGTTCGTTGACCTTGTTGGTCAGGCCCTCAACCGCAACCATCTCCTCCAGTTCATCGTTCTGAACCAGCGCCAGGTCATCCAGGGAGATATCGTCTTTCTCCGGCCTCACTTCGTCGCTGTGGGCCTCGGGATTGAGCAACCGGGCAAAATGGATGTCGATCTTGCGAAAGAAGGTGGCTTCCACGGCGCGGCGGCGCAGCCGCACTTCCCGCATGGAATCAAAGTACAGGTTCTGCTCCTGGTTGTTGACGGCCTTGTCCGCCAGTTCAAACAGGGCGTCATCGGCCTTTTCGAACAACTCCCGCAGCACCCCCTGTAATTGCTGGCGGGCCTTGTCGCGGAGGGTATGCATAGCCGCGGGCAACCGGGCCAGGGCAACCTCTGCGGGGCCCTTGCGCTCCGCGTTGAGTCTCACGACATTCTCGCGCTCACTGTGGTCGGTCATGGCAATACACCGGTATGGCTCTGATTGGTTTCCTGTCCATTGAAGTATAACCAAGCACCAACCCCTGCCCAGCACCGCATTGCAATATCGAGAGGCACATCACAATTTGTTATAACCGCTTGTTGCACATATAAATTTTTTGCTGTTTACCGCTCAAAAAGGTACAGAATCGCTATAATGAAAAGCCGATTACTGCCCCCAATTCAGACCTGCCGCCATGCCTCAGTTCCCTCGCGATACCCCCACCCAGCTCAAGGAGCACATCCGTCGCGGGGTTAGCGCGGCGCTGGATGAGGATATTGGCGACGGCGACATCAGCGCCGGGCTGATTCCGGCGACACAACGGATGCGAGCCCAGGTGCTCACCCGCGAAGACTGTATATTTTGTGGTCAATTATGGGTGGAAGAGGTATTCCGCCAACTTGACCCGGACGTCAAGCTCACCTGGCACCTGGCGGATGGTCAACCGGCGCGCGCCAACGCCTACCTATTCACCCTTGAGGGCTCGGCCCGCAGTCTGCTCACCGGCGAACGCACTGCCCTAAATTTTGTCCAACTGCTCTCCGGTGTGGCCACCGCCACCCGTCGCCTTGTGGACTGGGTGGCCCATACCGGGGTGCGCCTGCTGGATACCCGCAAAACCCTGCCCGGCCTGCGGCTGGCACAGAAGTATGCGGTCACCTGCGGCGGCGGGCACAACCACCGGCTGGGCCTGTACGACGCCTTTTTGCTCAAGGAGAACCACCTGGCGGCCGGCGGTGGCATTGCCGCCACCGTGGCCGGCGCCCGCGCCCTGGCCCCCGGGGCGCCAGTGGAAGTGGAGGTGGAAACCCTGGAGGAATTGACACAGGCATTGGCGGCCGGGGCCGACATCATCATGCTGGACAATTTCGACCTGGACATGATGCGGCAGGCCGTGGCGCTGCGCCGCGAACACAGCGCAGCCGGGCAGGTGTTGCTGGAAGCCTCGGGCAACATCGACGAAAGTAATCTGCTGTCCGTAGCCGAAACCGGCGTGGACTGCATTTCCATAGGCGCTCTGACCAAACATTGCAGGGCCATTGATCTGTCCATGAGAATGACAAGCCAGGAGTCACTATGAGGTATCGCAGTTGGGCGTTGACCGCGGGTCTGCTGTTCGCCAGCCAGGCGGTATCCGCCATGGACGAGCAAACCTTCGCCGCCTGCCTGGCGACCATTGGCAACAAGGCACAGCAGCAGGGCGTCAGCGCCTCTGTGGTGAAAACCAGTCTGGACGGCGTCAGCTTCAACGCCCGGGTGATCGAGCTGGATCGCCGCCAACCGGAGTTCACCACCAGCTTTGCCGACTATATCAACCGCCGGGTCACCACCGAGCGGGTCATTCTCGGCCGGCAACTGTTGCTCACCCATCGCGACCTGCTCGATAAGGTGGCGGCGGAGTTCGGGGTGCCCGCCCAGTACCTGATTGCCTTCTGGGGTCTGGAAACCAACTACGGCAGTTTTTTCGGCCGCATGTCCGTGCTGGATTCGCTGGCCACCCTGGCCTGTGACGAGCGCCGCAGCGACTACTTCACCGGCGAGTTGATCGCCGCGCTGCGCATCATCGACGAAGGCGCCATCAGCCCCGAGCGCATGGAGGGTTCCTGGGCCGGCGCCATGGGCCATGTCCAGTTCATGCCCTCCGTATTTTTGCAGTACGCGGTTGACTACGACGGCGACGGCCGTCGGGATCTCTGGGGCAGCCTGCCCGACGCCATGGCGTCCGCCGGCAACTTTCTGCGCGGCATAGGCTGGCAGACAGGCCAGCGCTGGGGCCGGGAGGTGCGCCTGCCGGAAAATTTCGCTCACTACCACGAGGCCGGTCTGCACCAGCGTAAACCCCTGGCGGAATGGGCAACACTGGGCATACGGCGGGCCGACGGCGCACCCCTGCCCCCAGCCGACCTGGACGCCTCCCTGCTGGTGCCCACCGGCCACCAGGGTCCGGCCTTTCTGGTGTACGACAACTTTCACGTCATCATGCGCTGGAACCGCTCGGAATTCTACGCGCTGTCCGTGGGTCTGCTGGCGGACCGGGTCGCCGGGGGCGGTGGCCTGCACCGGCCGCCGCCGGAAGATGTGCCGCGCCTGAGCCGCGCCCAGGTCAAGCAGTTGCAGGAATCCCTGACCGCTGCGGGTTTCGACAGCGGCGGCACCGACGGCATTCTCGGCCCCGCCACCCGGCGGGCCATCAGCGCCTGGCAGCACGCCAACGAGCGGGTGGCCGACGGTTTCCCGGACGCCTCACTGCTGCGGGAACTGGGCGTACTCCCGGAATCGTAAGCCGCCGGGCTTGGCCTATACTGGAGGGGTGTTTTGCCACCCGGCCAGGGAGATCATGCCTGTTCGTCCACTCCGGCGCTGCTGCGCCCTGCTGCTGTTCGGTCTCGCCGGCCTGGGGTTGCTGTCCCCCGCGGCTGTGGACCAACAGCGCATGCGCGAGGTGATGCAGAGCCGCTACGGCGATGAAGGCAGCGCCATTCTCGAAGCCTGGTTCAGATTGCTGAACGACAACCGCGACCTGGCCGAAACCGAGCAGGTGGAGGCGGTCAACAGTTTCTTCAATCGCCATATCCGCTTTGCCGAAGACCGGGATATCTGGGGCGTGGAGGATTACTGGGCAACACCGTTGGAAACCCTGGGCGTGCGCCGCGGCGACTGCGAAGACTACGCCATCGCCAAATACATGTCCCTGAAAATGCTGGGCATACCCCGGGAGCGCTTGCGGCTCATCTATGTGCGGGCGCAGTTAACCGGCGGCCACTCCCAGGCGCACATGGTGTTGGGCTACTACGCCACCACCGACGCCGCGCCACTGATCCTCGATAACCTGAACCCCCAGGTACTGCCCGCCCAACAACGCCCCGACCTGCGGCCGGTGTTCAGCTTCAACAGCGCCGGCCTCTGGGTGGGCAGCAACACCCAACCCCAGGCGGACCCCACAGCCCGGTTGTCCCGCTGGCGGGATGTGCTGCAACGTATGGAGCAGGAGGGCTTGCGCTGATGGGCCTGTCCTGTTCAACTGATTCTTTCACGAGGGAAGCCTTGTCATGTCCTTGATCAAACAGCTATGGCTCGGAATCGCATTGCTACTGCTACTGACCTTTGGCGGCAGTTTTGCCGTCAGTACCTGGTCCGCCAAGACCTATCTGGAGCAGCAGTTGCAGCTGAAAAATATCGACAACGCTTCCTCCCTGGCGCTCTCCATCTCCCAGATGGAAAAGGACCCAGTACTGCTGGAACTGCTGATCGCGGCCCAGTTCGATACCGGCCACTACCAGCGCATTGAGCTGCGCGACCCCCAGGGCAACCTTATCGCGGGCCGCCACTATCAGGACACGGCAGCGCGGCCGGCGCCGAGCTGGTTCATGGGACTGCTGTCGCTGGAAGCGGCACCGGGCACAGCCCAGATACAGGACGGCTGGCAGCAATTCGGCACCCTCACTCTGGAGAGTCACTCCCATTTCGCCTGGGCATCCCTCTGGCAGGGCACCCAGCGCCTGTTGCTGTGGTTTGTCATCGCCGCCCTGCTCAGCGGACTACTGGGCACCGCCGTGCTCAAATACATTTCACGCCCGCTGGACATGGTGGTGGGTCAGGCAGAGGCCATCGGCGAGCGACGCTTTGTCACCTACCGCGAGCCCAGGACGCGGGAATTTCAGCGGGTGGTTCGGGCCATGAACAAACTCTCGAACAGCGTCCGGACCATGCTGGAACACGAGACACAACAGCTGGAGCAACTGCGCCGAGAATCCCAGCAGGACTTGCTCACCGGACTAGCCAACCGCGAGCACTTTCTCAAGCTCCTGGACAGTCTATTGCGCCGCGAGGACAGCGACCGCAGCGGTACCCTGCTGATCGCCCGGGTGCGGAACCTGCCGGAACTCAACCGTCGCCTGGGACATCGCCAGACCGATCGGGCGCTGCAGGATATCGCCGCCGTCTTTCACCTGCTCAGCAACAATCATCCGGGCAGCCACGCCGGCCGGTTGAACGGCAGCGATTTTGTGTTTATGGCACCGGGCCCGGTGACTGTGCTGGGCACGGAACTCGCACGACTGCTGGACGATCAACTGCGCCAGCAGACCCTGTCCGATGTAGCCCTGCCCGTGGCCGGTTGCAGCTACAGCGGTGGCGACACGCGGGTGGGCCTGCTCACTCGTCTGGATGGCGCGCTGGCCGAAGCCGAACAGAAAGGTGACCGGGCACTGGTGATACTCGACGAACCGGGCAGCCACTTCAGTCACAGTCCCGATCAGTGGCGCACACTGCTCAACCAGGCACTGGAGCAACAGCGACTGCAACTGGGTCAATTCGCCGTCAATCGGATGAACGGTGAACTGCTGCATCTGGAGGCGCCGGTGCGCCTGGAATTGGACGGCCAATGGCAACCCGCCGGCCATTTCATTTCCTGGGCCAATCGCCTGAAACTGATGCCGGCCATCGACTTGTTAGTGGTGCGTGCCGCGCTGGAACAACTGGACAGCCGCGATACCTCCCTGGCCATCAACCTCTCCGAAGATTCCCTCCGCGACGCCTGGTTCCGCAACCACTTGACTACCGAGCTGGCGGCGGTGCCGGACAAGGCCGCCCGGCTGTGGCTTGAGCTTCCGGAAGCCTGCGCCCTGCGGCACAGGGAGGATCTGCGCGCCTTTTGCGCACTGGTGACACCGCTGGGGTGCCGGGTGGGGCTGGAACATGTGGGAGCGGCATTCACCTACCTCAAGGATCTGCAGGATCTCGGCCTGCACTACCTGAAGGTGGACCGGGCGCTGGTTCACGCCCTGGACAGCGATCCGGGCAACAGCAGCTTTCTACAGAGCCTGTGCCGCATCGGCCATTCCCTGGGCATATTGATGATTGCGGAAGGAGTGGAGACAGCGGAGGAAATAGAGGCTCTGCAACAAGTCGGCATAGACGCCGTCACCGGTCCGGGCGTGAAAAATCCGATCGGCGACTGACGTTACACAGCCCATCCCTGGGCCGCTGAAGAGTTTGCGCCGCGAGCGCTTTGGGCATTTACTCTGGAGAAATTGTTAGGCTGCGGAAGGTAGGCGAGCCACTGCGGGACAAGAGCACCGGCACGGCCCTGTCTTCCGGCAGTTCCTCCAGCACCCGCTGGTAGTCCTCCAGCGACTCTATCTGGTGAAAGCCCAATTGCTGAATCACGTCGCCCGGCCGCAAGCCAGCCCGAGCCGCCGGGCTGTCCGCCTGCACTTCCTGAATCACCACGCCACTGTCAACCTGCACCCGCTGACTCAAGCGCTCGTCCAGTTCCTGCACCACCAGCCCGAGGCGATCTGCGCCATTGTCCGGTTGCGTCGGCGAAGGCGTACGCGGCGCGTCCTCGGTGGCCAGGGCGCCCAGCGTCACCGCAACCAACTGCTCACGGCCCTGGCGCATCACCGTAACCGGCACCTCGGTATCGGGCGGTGTGCGCCCAACCAGATGCGGCAGTTCCCTTGAAGACGGCACCTCATTGGCGCCAAAGCGGACAATCACATCACCCACCTTCAGGCCCGAGCGCTCCGCTGGGCCGTTGGGCTCCATTTGGGCAATCAAGGCGCCGCTGGGTTTATCCAATCCAAAGGAGTCCGCCAGATCCCGATCCACCTCCTGAATCACCACCCCCAGCCAACCGCGCTCCACGCGACCGCTGGCCTGCAACTGCGCCACCACATCCTGAGCCACCCCCGAAGGGATGGCAAAGGACAGCCCGATGGAGCCGCCGGTACGGGTGTAAATCTGGGAATTGATACCCACCACTTCGCCCCTGAGGTTGAACAGCGGCCCGCCGGAATTGCCGGGATTGATGGCCACGTCGGTTTGGATAAAAGGCACATAGGTGGAACGGTCCTGCTGACGCGATGGAATGCTGCGACCGATGGCACTGACAATCCCCACACTGGCGGAATAATCCAGGCCAAAGGGTGAGCCAATGGCCAGCACCCACTCGCCCACCCGCACACTGTCGGGTTCGGCAAAGGTCAGCACCGGCAGGTCCTCCGCCGTGATTTTCAGCAACGCCAGATCCGAGCGCGAGTCGCTGCCCACCACTTCGGCATCAAACTCGCGCCGGTCGATCAGGCGCACCACAATTTCATCGGCGCCATCCACCACATGGTGGTTGGTCAGCACATAGCCGTCCTTGGAGATAATAAACCCCGAGCCCATGGAGCGCACTTCGCGCTCCGGCAGCGCGGGGGGCTCAAACAGGTGACGAAAAATATCCGGAATGTCATGATGCTGAGATAGCGGTGGCTGACCCCGCCGTCGGCTGGACGCACGCTCCACTGTACTGATTTTCACCACCGCCGGTGAGTGCTGTTCGATCAGATCGGTAAAGTCCGGCAAACCCCGCGTGTTTGCCTGGGCGGGCGCTACTATCAGCGCCGCCAAAAAAACCAAACTCCAGATTCTAAGTGTTGCTGGCAACATGCCTACTCCCCATGTGTCAGTCATTGTCTGTAAAGCGCCACACATTGCAAAACAGCGGCGCGGGGTTTTGACCAGATGTGGGGGTGATAATTCCCCATATCAAGGAATCAGGGAAAAGGGAATATAGAGGGGTGAGCGAGTGGCTTTAGTCGGTGGCGGCGGACTGGAAGTGTTCGCTTCGGTCCACGCGCAGGGTGACGCGGCGGTTTTGGGCGCGGCCTTCGGCGGTGCGGTTGCTGGCTACGGGGTAGCGCTCGCCGTGCCAGCGGGTGATGATCAGATCCGCCGGCACGCCCCGGTCCAGCAGGTAGCCGGTGACCATGTTGGCGCGTTCCTCGGACAGCTCCAGGTTTTCCGCCCGCAGGCCCACGCCGTCGGTGTGGCCGTCCACAAAGATTCGCAGCACCCGGTCGTCGGCCAGCACATAGAGTGCCAGGTGATCCAACTTCTCCATCTCCCGGTCCGGCAGCTCATCGGTGCCCGAGCCAAAATAGATGGCGGTGCGGGCGATCTGGTCATAGTTGGCGGGCAGAAGACCGGCGCCGCATTCGAGAAATCCCTGATAGCCCGGGCGAAAACCCACCGGCTCCAGCAGTACCTGCACCGGCTGCCCATCACCGTACCAGGCCGCCTGCTCAAAGCTCAAACGCAGGCCCCGCTGCAGTTGGGACACCAGCATCTGGGACTCGCGCCAGTCCAGTTGCACGGGGTAATCCCCCAGGGTCACCGGCACCTGGCCCAGAGGGCGCTGGTCCGGCAGAGATCGCCAGGGGGGTTCCAGCACGCTCACCTCCGCCTGCCCGGCGGCGAACTGCCGATTCCACTGGCGCAGATAGAAACGCGGCTCCTCGCCGGCGCGATGACTGAACACCGCCTGCCCGTAGATCTGCACCGGGTGCACCAACTGGCACTGAAACACCGAGGCGTGCAATTGCCAGCGGGTCTCGCCCACCGCTGCCTCATAGGTCACCGTCGGCGCCGACAACGCCGGAGCCGCCACCAATAACAAGACGGTGCCGAGAAAATTCAGGGTGCGGGTCATAGTCAGTTCTCTGTCCTCGCCTCTGCTATCGGCACCGGGACGCTGCGCTTTAACCCTCTTTTTTTGGTAGCATAGGCCCCTGCGACGCACGGACCCGGATTTCATGACCTCCCGACTGACTATTACCCGCCCCGACGACTGGCACATCCACCTGCGCGATGGCGCCGCCCTGCAGCGCACCGTGCCGGACGTGGCCCGCTACTTCGCCCGGGCCATTGTCATGCCCAACCTGGTGCCACCGGTGGTCAACGCCGAACAGGCAATGGCCTACCGCCAGCGTATTCTCGACGCCCGCCCGGAGAGGAACAGCTTTGAGCCCTTGATGGTGCTCTACCTCACCGACAACACCTCGGCGGCGGATATCAGGGCCGCCCACAGTGCCGGCGTAGTGGCCGCCAAGCTGTACCCGGCTGGCGCCACCACCAATTCCGATTCCGGCGTCACCGATCTGAAACACATCCATCCGGCACTGGAAGCCATGCAGGAAACCGGCATGCGTTTTCTGCTGCACGGTGAGGTCACCGACAGCAGCATCGACATCTTCGATCGGGAAAAGGTGTTTATCGATCGCCACCTGCGGGTGCTCACCGCGCAGTTTCCCGAGTTGTACACGGTGCTGGAGCACATCACCACGGCGGACTCTGTGAACTTTGTCAGTGCCACCGGGCCACATCTGGCCGCCACCATCACCGCACACCACCTGCTGTACAACCGCAACCATATGCTCGCCGGCGGTATCCGCCCGCACTACTACTGTCTGCCCATTCTCAAGCGCAACGAACACCAGCAGGCGCTGATTGCGGCCGCCACCAGCGACAACCCGAAATTCTTTCTCGGCACCGACTCGGCGCCCCACGCCAAAAACAAAAAAGAGGCCGCCTGCGGCTGTGCCGGTTGCTATACCGCGCACGCGGCCCTGGAGCTCTACGCCGAGGCCTTTGAGAGCGCCGGCGCCCTGGACCGGCTGGAGGCGTTCGCCAGTTTTCGCGGCGCCGATTTCTACGGCTTGCCCCGCAACAGCGACACCGTTACGCTCATCAAAAGCGACTGGCAGGTACCGGAACAGCTGGCCATGGACGAGCAACCGCTGATTCCCCTGCGGGCCGGTAACACCCTGGGCTGGCAAGTCCTGAGCAACTGAGGCTTTTTGTGAATCAACCCGAGGAAAATGGCGACTACAAATCGCCCCTGGCGCAACGCTTTCGCGGTTTTTTACCGGTGGTGGTGGATGTGGAGACCGGCGGCTTTAACGCCGCCAGTGACGCGCTGCTGGAAATCGCCGCCGTCACTCTGCGCATGGATGATGACGGTCTGCTGCACCGCCACGAAACGTTCGACTTTCACATCGAGCCTTTCGAGGGCGCCAACATCGAGCAGGCCGCCCTGGACTTTACCGGCATAGACCCGGAAAGCCCGGATCGCATTGCCGAGCCGGAGGAAATGGCCCTGACCGATCTGCTGCAGGCGGTGCGTCGGGCGGTGCGCGAACACGGCTGCACCCGGGCAGTGGTGGTGGGGCACAACGCCCACTTTGATCTGGGTTTTGTCAACGCCGCTGTGGCGCGCTGCGGCATCAAGCGTAATCCCTTCCACCCGTTTTCCTGTTTCGACACCGCCACCCTCGGCGGCCTGGCCTACGGCCAGACGGTACTGGCCAAGGCCTGTCGCGCTGCCGGGCTGGAATTCAGCAACAACAGCGCTCACTCAGCCGCCTACGACGCGGAAAAAACCGCCGACCTCTTCTGCCACATCGTCAATCGCTGGAAGACGCTTGGAGGCTGGGAGCCGCCTCGCGAGGAGTGCTGACTGACAGATGCTCGTCGAGGAAGGCGTCCATGGCCCGGAAAGTGGCCAACCGGTTGGCTTCATTGGATAGGTAATGATCCTCGTTGGGCAGTGACAGGAACTCCACCGGTTTATTGGCCCGCTCCAGCGCATTGCGCATCTGCTCGCTGTGCTTGATTTCCACCTGGCGGTCCATCTCACCGTGTATCAGCAGCACCGGCGCCTTGATCTGGTCGGCGTGATTCACCGGCGAGATATCGCGCAACTGCCGGCTCAGACCACCTATCTGCTCTTCGACCACGTTGTAGCGCTGCCGAAAATCACGGCGGTCCCGCACCAGGTCATAGACGTTGCTGACGCCATTGACACTGATGGCACAACGATAGAATTCCGGAGTTTTAACCACCCCCATCAAGGCCGCGTAACCACCGTAGCTGGCACCCACAATGCAGATGCGGTCGGCATCGGCGATGCCTTCCTCGATCAATCGACGGGCGCCGTCTTCGATATCGTCCTGCATTTCCTTGCCCCAGTTCTGCAGGCCGGCATTGCGAAAATCGATACCCTGACCCGATGACCCGCGAAAGTTCATTTGCAATACAGCGTATCCCTTGCTGGCGAAAAACTGTGCCCAGACATCAAAGGTTCCGGCATCCCGAGCATGGGGGCCACCGTGGGGAAACATGATGGTGGGCAGATTCTTGCCTTCGACACCCCGCGGCAGCGTCAGCCAGGCATCGATCTCCAACCCGTCCCGGGCCTTATAAGGATAGCGGGTCACCGACGACATCCGCTCTGGCGGTAGCTCCCGGTACTGAAAGGCCGCCGCCTGCAGCCTGACGGGATCGCGCTGGCCCAGGTAATAGGT
>JBJHDF010000006.1:0-151626 GCA_050486405.1 Marinimicrobium sp.
GACACTGCCGGGCGAAGCGCTTCTCGAACCACAGGTCCAGTACGTAGTGCAGGTAGATGTTCGCCAGCACCGGGGAGACGAGCCCGCCTTGCGGTGTCCCCTCCAGTGTCGCATCGAAAACCCCATCTTCCATGATACCCGCTTTGAGGAAGCGGCGAATGATCCGCAGTATATTGGGATCCTGTATCCGGTGCTCCAGAAACCGCATCAGGTGGCCGTGGTGAACGTGGTCAAAGAAACCTTTGATGTCCGCCTCCACTACCCACTGGCTTTGCTCGTTGGTAATGACTTCCGCCAGCCGGGCCAGCGCCTGGTGGGCGCCGCGTCCCGGGCGGAAACCATAGGAGCAGTCGCGGAATTCCGGTTCCCAGATCGCTTGCAGTATCCGGCTGAGCCGGTCCTGCACCAGTCGGTCCTCAAAGCTGGGGATGCCCAGCGGACGATAGCGGCCATCCCCTTTGGGAATGTAGGCCCGCCGCGCCGGTTTGGGCCGGTAGCCCATCCGCCGCACACGCGCCGACAAGGCCGCTAGGCGCTCCGTTACGCCTTCGGCGTAGTTCTCTTTCCTTATCCCATCCACTCCAGGCGCCTTTCGTCCGTCCTGGCGCATGAAGCTGGCGCACAGCCCTTCTTCTTCCGCTAACAGCCCCATAAGGGCCGTGAACTTCAGTCGCGGCTCCGTGCGCGCCTTCTGTGTGAAACGCTCCAGTCGTGTTTGCACGGGTTGCTCCTCTCTGCGTAGGTCCGTGTTGCCCTTTCGCGTTGTCTCAAACCGCCACCCCTTGGCTCCCCCCGCATTACCGGGGCTCAGCGCTACTATGGGTGGCTCCGACTTCCCACCATCACCGCCCGCTTCCTCGCTTTTTATCGCTTGTCCGCGGGTACGCACTGCCTGTGCGCCGAAGGCGGGATCTCCCTGGTTACCGCGCATTCGCATTGTCAGGCTCGACACGGCCTCGGACCCCGGGGAGTAGTGACACCACTTGCCGTTCGTGCGGTGCCGCTTGTTGCCTGCCGGAGGGACAAATCCGTCGGCACTCTCCAAGTAAAATTTTCGGGGCTCTACACCTTCAGGGTCGGCACTACCCGTTACCTTTGCACCTCGCCTGCTTTCGTGCCTACGCATCAATCAACCCGTTGCCGCGCTGACTGCAAGGCTCGATACCGGGCCCGTGGCTAGCGGTTGCCCGGGCGGGAGTCACACCCGCTAGAATGTGCGGCCTTGCCAGGCCGCTGCTGACCCCTTGATTTCTTGATTTCTCTGACCCCTTGATTTCGTTCGCAAACTTACCCCCACTCATCCTGGAGGCCGTGCCACCCACAATAGCGGCCATCGCATCAAGCACTCTGACCCCTTGATTCGGATTCGTGACCCCTTGATTCGCAATAGCGGCCATGGCCATCGCACCAAGCACTCTGACCCCTTGATTCCTGGCCTTTTTTGCGCCCAGTCTCCAAAGTATGGGTGTCCCGGATTACCTGTCTCCGATTACACGTCCGGACTCAGAAGAACTATCAATAAGTTTTTTAAATAAACTCCCAAGGAATATATCAGAAGTGAAGATACACCAATTAATATTACTATCAGTGCCAAAACCCATAACTTGTCTTCATGTTGATTAAATCGAAAGCCTGAGAATACATATGCAGGCGCCAGCATAACATATACCCAAAGAGCCTCCTTGTAGCTCTCCTTCATAATCTGCCGTAATGACTTATAACGGGAATGGCTGGAGATTTTAGAAAATTTACTTACTTTCATATTTATGTCAGTTCAATTTCGCTACGTAGAAATTTAAGTTACTAGCAATTAGGCTCACGACCAGATGTAGAAAAACAGTGGGCGTCATTGCCGCGCGTGATCTCTACTACGGTAGTTCCTTGGGAGTCAGAACCCTCGGGGTTAACCGGGGACTCTGCAGAGTACCCAAAAAGCTCAAGATTTCCCGCTGCAAAATTGACAACGGTACCTATAGGAACACCCGCTAAAGCATTAGCTGCGCCCACCAATGCTCCATTTCCAGGATCTTGCTCATTTAAAAATCCGATCCCTGATCCTGCCATTGCAGCTTTGCTTGCACCAGTTACGGCCAAGGTGCCTCTAGCTGCAGCACCCTCCACTCTTACGGCTTGGCCTCCCGCTCTAATCGACCCCGTTAGTCCAGCTCTAGCTACTTGTCCTCCAAGCCCCCCAACCGCTCCGAATGCAGCAGCTCCAGCCACCTTTCCAGGATTAATACCTTTTACGGAGTCACCAAAACTCTTTCCCTCGCCTAGCCCAGCTCTCACCTGAGTAAAGGCGTTTGATGTAGCACCGATCACAGCACCTAAGCACGGTACACATACCATCCCCGTCGGATCCGTATTATTCAACGGATCATTACGCACATACGCATAAAGATTCATCTGATCCTCATACCCAATCGGATCGGTTTGCAAAAACCGCCCAATATGAGGATTATACGCCCGAGCCCGATAGTGATACAGCCCCGCCTCCGGTAGATACATCTGCCCGGTATAAGCAAAGCGCCCATGGTTCTCCTCGCCGGGCACACCAAAGGCATCATAGGTACTGATTTGCGTCACAGCCCCGGAATTATCACTGGTGGCAATCACCGACCCCTGGTGGTTGGTGTGAAGGAAGCGTCGGTTGGCGCTGCTAACCGCGGCCCCCTCGTAGCTCACCAGCGGTGCCAGGCGTCCGCCGCCGCCATGCACATAGCGGTTAGTCATAACTCCATTGCGGTATTCGGCAATTACAGAATCACCGCTGTACAGAAATAGCGTAGCTTCCTGAACATCATGATCAACCACTTCGTAAAGCCGGCCCATAGGATCGTAGCGCAAACTGGCATTGTAGGTACCCGTTACTTCCAGCAAGCGGTTCTCCACGTCATACTCATAGATATTGCTTTCCGTCAGCGTCAGATTGCCGTTCGGGTCGTACTGATACCCAATGCCATCCACGCTGGTGTACTGATTGAGCCCGTTGACTTCACAAATCAAGGGGTCAGAGTTCTTGAAAAGTCGGTCCCCTTGGAGAGCCGAAAAACTGACAACTCCTCCAACAACCACTCTGACCCTCCCTCCGGTTTAGACCAACGCCTCCAAGCCCTTCTTATCCACCAGATTGAGCAGTTTCAATGACGGACCGTTGGGCTTTTTACCGCCGACCTCCCACTTCTGCACCGTGGACAGACTGGTGTTGAGGTAGGCAGCGAACACTGCCTGACTGGCGCGGGTTTTCCGCCGGATGCGCTTGATTTGCGCTGGCGTGTAGGCTTTTACCGGCGGCAGGCACAGGGCATCGAACTCGCGCAGGGTGACATCGTTCAGCACGCCGGCATCGTGCAACTCTTTGGCACTTTCGTGGATGGTGTCCAGGATTGATTTATCCATCGATAACGACCTCAATCAATGCGCCGTGTTTGACGGCTTTGTTCAACTCGGCCTTGCTGTAGCTCAGCAAGGTATCCGCATACAACTTCAGGGCCTTCAGCTCCTTGTCGCGGATATTGGCTCGCACATTCTTGGCGAAGCCATAGATGAAGAAGGCCTTGTCACCGGCTCGGTAGGCCAACAGGGTTCGAACGCCCCCGCTCTTACCGCGGCCACCAACGGCCACTCGTTTCTTGTACACCTGACCGCCCAAGTCGGCGTCCACCAGGCCTCGGTCTATTTCCTCGACGGCAGCCAGCAAGGCACCGTCGCTCAACCCCTCCTTGGCGGCCCATTTGCTAAACGCCCTGCTTTTAAATGCCTGCATGGCCTCATCCTTGTTATTGGCAGAAAGTATAGCACTTAGTGCCATAGGATCAAAGGGGTTGGCAGAGCGGTGGCCAGTTGCAAGAGGCTTGTGTTGGTTGTGTGCGTCAACAGCTCAGCATTTATATGTTTCCACCGCCATGGGTTTTGACCCTGGAACGATTGCCGTAGAATACCCGCCTTACCCCCGGACAACCAGTTCAATACCATGCCCGATACCACCGCCGCCGACAGCCACACCCCCATGATGCAGCAGTACCTGCGCATCAAGGCCCAGCACCCGGACGAGCTGGTGTTCTACCGCATGGGCGACTTTTACGAACTGTTCTACGACGACGCCAAACGGGCCTCGGAGCTGCTGGATGTGACCCTCACCGCCCGGGGCAAGTCCAACGGCCAGCCCATTCCCATGGCCGGCATTCCCTACCACGCCGCCGACGGCTATCTGGCCAAGCTGGTGCGCGCCGGCGTATCCGTGGCCATCTGCGAGCAGATCGGCGATCCGGCCACCAGCAAGGGGCCGGTGGAGCGCCAGGTGGTGCGCATTGTCACCCCCGGCACCGTCAGCGACGAGGCGCTGCTGGACGAGCGCCGGGACAATCTGCTGGTGGCCCTGCACCAGCAGGGGCAGCGCTACGGTATCGCTTCCCTGGATATGGCCAGTGGCCGCTTTCTGGTACTGGAAGTGGAGGGCGAGGAGGCCGCCCGGAGCGAGTTGCAGCGCCTGAGTCCGGCGGAGTTGCTGGTCAGCGACGACCTGGCCGGCAACGCACTCACTGAAGGCCGCCGGGGGTTGCGCCGGCGCGGCCCCTGGGAGTTTGAACTGGATACCGCCCGGCGCCTGCTGGCCCAGCAGTTCGGCACCCAGGATCTGGCTGGTTTCGGCTGCGATCACCTGGAACTGGCCCTGGCCGCCGCCGGCTGCCTGCTGGCCTATGCCCGGGAAACCCAGCGCACCGCCCTGCCCCACGTGCGCGCCCTGGCCAGCGAGAATCGCGACAGCGCGGTGCTGATGGACGCCGCCACCCGGCGCAACCTGGAGCTGGACACCAACCTGGCCGGCGGCGACGACCATACCCTCTACCAGGTGCTCAACCGCACCGCCACCAGTATGGGCGGCCGCCTGCTGCGCCGCTGGCTGAACCGCCCGCTGCGCGACCTGCCCACCCTGGAGGCCCGTCAGCAGGCGGTGGCGGCCCTGCAACACAACTACCGCTTCGAGGTGCTGCACCAGAGCCTGCGGCAGGTGGGCGACCTGGAGCGCATCCTGGGCCGCCTGGCGCTGCGCTCGGCCCGGCCCCGGGATCTGTCCCGGTTGCTGACCTCCCTGGCCTGCTACCCGGAGCTGCAATCGGCCCTGAAGCAACTGCAGGGCGAGGCCGCCACGCCCCGGCTGCAATACCTGGCCGAACAGATGGGTGAGTTCCCGGAGTTGGTAACGCTGCTGGACCGGGCCCTGGTGGAAAACCCGCCGGTGGTGATCCGCGACGGCGGCGTTATCGCCGAGGGCTACGACCCGGAACTGGACGAGCTGCGCAATATCAGCAGCAACGCCGGCCAGTATCTGGTGGACCTGGAAACCCGCGAGCGGGCGCGCACCGGCATCCCCACATTGAAAGTGGGCTACAACCGGGTACACGGTTACTTTATCGAGCTGACCCGGGCCCAGGCGGAACAGGCGCCGGCGGACTATATCCGCCGCCAGACCCTGAAGAACGCCGAGCGCTATATCACGCCGGAATTGAAGGAGTTCGAGGACAAGGCCCTGTCCGCCAAGAGCCGCGCCCTGGCCCGGGAGAAGGCCCTCTACGACGAGCTGCTGGACACCCTCAACGAACAACTGCGGCCGCTGCAGGACTCGGCCGCCGCCGTGGCGGAGTTGGACCTGCTCACCACCCTGGCCGAACGGGCAGACGCTCTGGGCTTCTGCCGGCCGGAGCTGAGCGAGACGCCCGGCATCGACATCGGCGCCGGCCGCCACCCGGTGGTGGAACAGGTCACCGAAGCGCCCTTTGTGCCCAACGACCTGCACCTTGCCCCGGACCGGCACATGCTGATCGTCACCGGCCCCAACATGGGCGGCAAGTCCACCTATATGCGCCAGGCGGCGCTGATCGTGCTGCTGGCCCAGATCGGCAGCTTTGTGCCCGCCGCCAGCGCCCGCATCGGGCTGGTGGACCGCATCTTCACCCGCATCGGCTCCTCGGACGATCTGGCCGGCGGCCGCTCCACCTTTATGGTGGAGATGACCGAGACCGCCAATATCCTGCACAACGCCACCGGCCGCAGCCTGGTGCTGATGGACGAGATAGGCCGGGGCACCAGCACCTTCGACGGCCTGGCCCTGGCCTGGGCCTGCGCCCGGCACCTGGCGGAAACGGTGCGGGCCTACACCCTGTTCGCCACCCACTATTTCGAGGTCACCAGCCTGCCCGAGAGCATCCCCGGCATCGCCAATGTGCACCTGGATGCTACGGAACACGGCGAGGGTATTGTGTTTCTACATAAAGTACAGGAGGGGCCGGCCAGCAAGAGCTACGGCCTGCAGGTGGCGCGGCTGGCGGGCATTCCCCGGGAGGTGCTACACCGGGCGGCGGAGCAGTTGGCGAAACTGGAGCGCGGGGAGCATTTGCCGGGGGCCAGTGAGGGCGGCAGTCCTGCACCTGTGACGGCTGCCGGTGCCGGGGGCGACGCGCCCTTCCAGGCCGGGCTGTTTGATGCGCCGCACCCGGTGGTGGAGGCTCTGGGGGCGGTGGATCCCGATAATCTGTCGCCACGGGAGGCGTTGGAACAGCTTTATCGGTTGAAACGGTTGTTGTAGCAAGGAACTGGCAAATCCCGGCAATGCTGGTAAAATGCGCGCTCCTGAAATTCGACCACCGCAAACGAGACAGCTGTTATGACCTTTGTCGTCGGCGAAAACTGCATCAAGTGCAAACACACTGACTGTGTGGAAGTCTGCCCTGTGGACTGCTTCTACGAAGGCCCCAACTTTCTGGTGATCCACCCGGACGAGTGCATCGACTGCGCCCTGTGTGAGCCGGAGTGCCCGGTGGACGCCATCTTTTCCGAGGATGAGTTGCCGGAGGACCAGGCGGCATTCCTGGAACTGAACGCCGAGCTGGCGGAAGTCTGGCCCAATATCACCGAGAAGAAAGACGCCCCGGAAGACGCCGAGGAATGGGATGGCGTACCGGACAAACTGCAGTATCTCGAACGCTGATTGCGCACCGACAATCATAAAAAAACCGCGCCAGGCGCGGTTTTTTTATGATCCGAAGCAATGATAGTTCAAAGACTGAACAGGGATTCGCTGTTCAGGCCCTGGCGCTCCATGATGTCCCGCAGGCGCTTGAGGGCTTCCACCTGAATCTGACGCACCCGCTCCCGGGTGAGACCGATTTCCCGGCCGACTTCCTCCAGGGTGCTGACCTCGTGGCCGCGCAGACCGAAACGCCGCGACAGCACTTCCCGCTGCTTTTCCGTCAACTCGTCCAGCCACAGATCCAGGCTGGTGTTCATGTCGCTGTCCTGCAGCAGCGCCGCCGGGTCACTGACCTGCTGGTCGGGAATGGTATCGACGATGGTGCGGTCCGAGGCGTTGCCCACCGGAGAATCCACCGAGGCCACCCGCTCGTTGAGCCCCAGCATGCGCTCCACATCCGCCACCGGCTTGTTCAGCAAAGTGGCAATTTCTTCCGGGGTGGGTTCGTGATCGAGCTTCTGCGCCAGTTCCCGGGCGGCGCGCAGGCAGACATTGAGCTCCTTGACCACGTGGATGGGCAGGCGAATGGTGCGGGTCTGGTTCATGATGGCCCGCTCGATGGTCTGGCGGATCCACCAGGTGGCGTAGGTGGAAAAGCGGAAGCCCCGCTCGGGATCGAACTTTTCCACGGCGCGAATCAGGCCGAGGTTGCCCTCTTCGATCAGATCCAGCAGCGCCAGGCCGCGGTTGACGTAGCGACGGGAAATCTTCACCACCAGACGCAGATTACTCTCGATCATGCGCTTGCGGGCCGCGTCGTCGCCGCGCAGTGCACGGCGGGCAAAATACACTTCCTCCTCGGCGCTGAGCAGCGGTGAAAAGCCGATTTCATTGAGGTAGAGCTGGGTGGCATCCAGGCTGCGGGAAAACTTGTCGTCACCGAGCCGCTCACTGATTTCCTCCTCCCGGCGTTTTACCGACAGTTCCAGCTCTTCGTCTTCTTCAAGGGTGTCCAGGTCGTTGTCGGACTCCAACAGATCGTCGTCGGTGGCATCGTAGGCGCCGGTGTCTTTGCTGGATGGCGTCATCATCGTTTCCTCTCTCGTTCTCTGATAGCCCACCCGTACTGCCTGAACGGGAGTAGCCGTTTCCCTATTACCTTTTCACGACAACTCCTGTCACCTCACTCCCTGCGACTCGCCCGTCGCCTCTTCTCCTCAGCGCCTGGGCAAATAGCCCATGGGGTCCACCGGCGTACCGTTGCGGCGTATCTCAAAGTGAAGCATCACTTTATCGGTGCCACTGGAACCCATTTCGGCAATCCGCTGCCCGCCTTTAACACTTTCACCCTCGTCCACCAGTAAACGGCGGTTGTGGGCGTAAGCACTCAGATAGGTATCGTTGTGCTTGATGATCAACAGATTACCATAACCTCGCAGCCCACTGCCGGCATAAACAACCTGTCCATCGGCGGCCGCAATGACAGGCTGTCCCAAATTACCGCCGATATCAATACCCCTGTTCAACGAATTGTTGGCACCGAACCGCGCCAGCAAGGGCCCCTCGGTGGGCCAGCGCCACTGGGGTGGCGCGCTCACCAGCGGTGGCGGCGTGGATGTCGCCGCCGGTGATGTTCGCGGTTCCGAACGCGCCGGTTCCGGGCGCGCTGGTGGCGGCGCAGTGGTTCGGGGTTGCGCGGCAGGCGCGGGTCTGGACGGCGGAGGTGCCGTCGCCACTGCCGGTGGTGGCGGGTCCTGCAGGCGGGCGCCGGCAACCAGGCGCAGTTGTTGGCCGGGATAGATGGTGAATGGTGGTGAGATGCCGTTGATTCTGGCCAGTTCCCGATAATCCAGGCCGTGGCGCCAGGCAATGGAGTACAAGGTATCGCCAGCCGATACCTGGTGCACCTGGATGCGGCGGCCCGGCGGCGGCTCCCGCTCGCTGACCGGCGCCGCCGGCGGCGTGGCGCAAGCCGACAAGCAACCGATGATCAGGATAATGAACACCCTGGTCGCCGCAGGCAAGGCCGTATTACAGGATCGGAGCATAAGAAAGTTCGTCACAAGCCATTGAATACTCGATGCCGTTATGTGTTTTGGCACTTAATAGCAGAGATTTATGATAAAACCGTCTAAATTTTGTGATTCCCAAAACACAAAAACCAGCACTGCGTCACAGAATTTCCGAGATTCCATGGTGACAACACCGGGTTAATCCGACCCTGGCTGACCACCGGCACAATTTCTGTGGCCAGTCATCACTTCCAAAGCCAGCACCAGCGCCAACCCCAGCAATGCCATCAGCAACGCCGGCAGCAACTGCGCGTCGGCGCCGGTAACCCGGGCGTACTCCGCCGGGGACAGATTGACCGGCAAACCGCCCGCCAGGTAGCGCCAGGGCCAAACCAGCCAGAGTGAGCCGATTAGAAACCCGGTCAGCAAACCCAGCGTGGCCTGGCGAAACCGGCGCAACAGCCAGGACAACAGATGGGAAAACGCCAGCAGCCCCACCGCGCAACCGGTGGCAAACGCCGCCAACAAATCCCACTGTCGCAGCGCCAGGGCCTGTAAAAACAGCGGGTAGACACCGATCAACAATAGAATGAAACTGCCAGACACGCCGGGCAGAATCATGGCGCAGATGGCCAGACCGCCCGCACCGAGCATGACCCACCAGGCGTCCGGCAAATTTGCCGGTGGCAACTGGGCGATACCGGCGGCAGCCAGAGCACCCAGTAGCAGGGCGAGAAAGACCGGCCACTGTCGCAGCGCCAGTTGCCGGGCGATATGCACGATGGAAGCGAGGATCAAACCGAAGAAAAAGCTCCACACCAGTACCGCGTGATGGGCAAGCGCGTAGTTGACCAGGTGGGCCAGGGTAAACAGACTGACGAGAATGCCAGTCAACAGCGCCACCAGAAAACCACCGTTGATGTGCCGCCAGAAAGCCCGGAGCCCCTGTCGCCGCCAGACGCCCAGCGCTTTCGGCGTGAGCCGGCGCAGGGATTCCACCAGTTCTTCGTAGATACCGGACACAAAGGCAATGGTGCCGCCGGACACACCGGGCACTATGTCCGCCGCGCCCATGGCCACACCTCTCAGCCAGATCAGAAAGTAACGTCGCAAAGCGTAACGCCGCAAGTGAACTCCAGGCTGTTATCAGTGATTCTGCAGGCCGGACAGTAGGGGAACAAACTTGACCGTTTCCAGGATACGGGTGTTGAACTGATCGCTGTCGCCTTCGCGCACGATAACCCGCAATTGTTGCGTATCGCCACCCACGGGTATGACCAGCACACCATCCGGCGCCAGTTGCGCCAGCAACTCCTGGGGCACTTCCCGCGGCGCTGCAGTGGTGATGATGCCGTTGAAGGGACCCCGGGCCGGCCAACCCAGGGTGCCATCGGCGTAGTCCAGTTGAATGTTGCGCAGGCCCAACTCGCGAAAACGCTGTCGCGCCCGATCCAGCAGTGGCTTGATGCGCTCCACGCTGTAAACCTCGGGCACCAGCGGCGAGAGAATGGCCGCCTGGTAGCCAGAGCCGGTACCCACCTCCAGAACCCGCTGCAGACGGCTGCCACCGGTTTGCAGCAGCGCCTCGGTCATGCGGGCGACGATATAGGGTTGCGACAGGGTCTGGCCGTAGCCAATGGGCAGGGCTGTGTCTTCGTAGGCACGATGGGACAGGGCCTCGTCAAGGAACAGGTGGCGGGGGGTATTGCGCATCGCCTCCAGCACCCGCTGGTTGCGAATGCCGCGCTCCTGCAGGCGCTGGATCAACCGCTCCCGGGTGCGCTGGGAGGTCATGCCCACCCCTTGCAAGGTCAGATTACTCAAGCATCAGCCCTCGTGGTACTACTGATTATAGGAGCGAACTATACCACAACCACGCCGGCTCAGACGGTGGCTGCGCGGTTTTCAAGGCGCCCCAGCTCGCGCAGTACGGCGGTGGCAAACTCGCCCTGGTGCAGAAAAAAACGCAGCTCCAGGGTATTTGGCTCCGGCCACCGCCAGCCTCCCTCCCGGGGCAACAGCACCAGGGATCTGCGCTCCTGGGTCATGCCTGTGTGTTCCAGCATTTCGCACCAGTCGGCCCAGGGCGCCAGGACTTCCGCCTCCAGTGGCAGGCCACCATGGCGTCCCCGCCCCCAGAGCGGACCCGTGGCCGCGGGCGCGGATTCCCCGGCCAGGGGCAAGCGCCACTGCTCGCGTCGCACCCGTTCGGCCAGCACCAGATTGAACAGCCAGGCGCGGGCCGCGGAGAGCGCCATATCGCGCCCCGGCTCACCGCGGTGGCGACGGCGCCAGCCACCGCTTTGCAGCAACCGTTGCGCCCGGTGCAGATTGCCGGCCTCGCGCCCAAAGCGCTGCTCACCGAAATAATTGGGCACGCCCCGGGCAAAGATATCGCGCAAGCGCCCTTCCAGGCTGTCGCGATCCGCGCCCGCCAGCCGCCGCAAGCGAATGATAAAGTGGTTGCCCCGGTGATCACCCCGGCGCAGCTTTTTGCTGTGGCGGGCAAACTGCAACAACTGGATGTCGTCCTGCTCTAGCGCGCGCCAGTCCGGCTCGCGCCTGGGGGAAACCGCCACGCTGAACCACTGGCTGGTCAGCGCGTGGCGGTCTTTGCGTCCGCAGTAACCCACGGCGCCCTGGTCACAACCAACCAGTGCCGCAATACGGCCAGCCACCCAGGCACTGTTGGCACCGCGCTTGCGCAGTTGCAGCAGACTGTGCTCGCCCTGCCCGGAGGGCGCAAAGCCCAAATCCTCATCCACCTGAAAGTCTTCCGGCAGGCTGCGAAAATCGGCGCTCAGGGGCAAGAGTGGCCAGGCTCTGGGGAAGTCCAGAAGAAAGTGCCGGGCGGTGTCGGTGGTGTCCGCGCCGCTCACGCGGAGACCGCGCACAGCAGCACCACCGCCTGAGCGGCGATACCCTCTTCACGTCCGGTGAAGCCCAGCCGCTCGGTGGTGGTGGCCTTGACGTTGACCCGATCGACGGCGGTTTGCAGGTCTTCGGCAATGTGTCGGCGCATGCGCTCTATGTACGGCGCCAGCCTTGGCGCCTGAGCCACTACCGTCATGTCGGCGTTGACCAACTGCCAGCCCGCCGCCAATACCCGGGCATACACCAGACGTAGCAAGGCACGACTGTCGGCATTGCGGTACTGTGGATCCGTGTCGGGAAAGTGATGGCCGATATCGCCCAGGGCGCAAGCGCCCAACAGAGCATCGCTCAGGGCATGCAGCAGGACATCGCCATCGGAGTGAGCCACCAGCGCGCGATGGTGAGGGATGGCGACACCGCCCAACACCAGCCGCTCGCCAGGGCCAAAGGAGTGCACGTCATAACCCTGACCAATACGAAAAGCGCCTGTTGTCATGGAGCCTGCTCCTGACGCTGAAGAATAAGTTCGGCCAGTGGCAAATCTTCCGGGTGAGTGATCTTGATATTGTCCCGCCGACCGCTCACCATCAGCGGCGCGTAGCCGCCGTGTTCCAGGGCCGACGCCTCATCGGTCACCTCCTGCCCCTGACCCAGCGCCCGGGCCAGACACTGGTGCAGCAACTGATAGCGAAACAGTTGGGGCGTCTGCGCCTGCCAGAGCTGCTCGCGGCTTTGTGTACCCTGAATATCGCGCCCGGCACCCACCTGCTTGAGAGTGTCAGCCACCGGCACACCGAGAATGGCACCCACCGGATGCGTTTCCACCGCACTGCGCAGGGCGGCGATGGATTCGGCCGTCACGCAGGGCCTGGCCGCATCGTGCACCAACACCCAGTCGTCGGCGGTCGCCTTGAGGGCGAGGTAGTTGAGCCCCCGCAGCACCGAGTCGCAACGCCGGCTACCGCCGTGCACAGTGATCACGCGAGGGTCTGCACTGATGGCGAGTGTGCGCCAATGGGCATCATCCGGGCTGACCACCACCACCAAGCCCGCCAGACCCGGCAGCGCCAGGAGTCGCAGCAATGTCTGCTCCAACACTGTGGCGCCACGCAGGGGAAGATACTGTTTGGGCACACCCCCGCCCATACGCGCCCCTATCCCGGCCGCCGGCACCAACACCCAAAGGCGCTCCCTTTTCCCTATCCCCTCAGTCACCGCCGGTACCGTCTTCAACAATCATAAAGAAAGTCTCGCCCTCGCCCACCATCCCCATATCCTGGCGGGCGCGCTCTTCGATGGCATCCAGCCCGGTTTTCAGGTCTTCGACTTCCACGGCAAGCTGGCGATTGCGCTCGCGCGCCTGTTCGTTGTCCAGGCGCTGCTGCTCTATCTCCCGCTCCAGTCGCGCCACATCGGCGAGACTGCCCTCGCCGATCCACAGGCGATACTGCAGTATCAGGAACATAGCCAAAAGCACGGCGAGAAGCCATTTCATAGGACAGAACCAACGGAGCGAGCCAAGTGTGCCCATCTTACACCAAGAGTGATACCGCGGCACATGGACGCGTCAGTTTGTGGTCTCTTGACTCTTCTCAGCTTCGGCCAGTTTTTGCTTGCGGTACTCGGTGGGCGATATGCCCACAAGTCGTTTGAAAAAGCGATGAAACGCCGATTTGCTGTTAAAACCCGACTCCAGCAAAACATCGAGCACTGTCTTATGCTCTTCCTGCGGATCGGACAGCATGCGTTTGGCTTCTTCCACACGATAGGAGTTGATAAATTCGAAAAAGTTGGTACCGAAGTGCTTATTGATCACTGATGACACCTCCTTGACCGGCATGCCGATGCGCGAGGCAAACTGTTCGATATTCAGGTTGTGCTCCAGATAGATCTTCTCTTCCAGCATCATTCTGTTTACGTTGTCGATCGCCGGCTCGGTGGGCTTGAGGTTCTTGCCCTCCTTTGCGGTTTCCGAGTTAGTGGCCAACAGATTATGGGCGTAGGCAATGCTGTAGGTAAACAGGCCATTGATCAGCACAAAGGTAATATAGTTATCCGCAATTCCCAGCAGGTCCGCCGTTTCTTCTGACGAGTATTTGGCAATCACATGCACTATGGCACTCCAGGTCCAACTGGCCAGGAAGCCCAGGGTCAACACACTCAGCCAGTTGGGCTCGGTGGTGGAAAAGTGCGAGTACTCGTCCTTGAGCTGGGCACGATAACGGTATACCACCACCACCGAAGCACAGGCATACGCCAGGGGCACCAGCTTGGCCATATCCCACAACAGGGTAACGACAAATTCAGGCGCCTGTTCTGCTTCCGGCAGCGGCGCAAAACTGAGGTGCTCACTGTCGATACCAAAGGCGGCGATCAAAATAACACTCACCAGTGCAGGCAGTGTGTGCAACAAGTCCACGGTCCGCAACCGAAAGCCGGTTTTGGTGATGGACATCACATACAAAAACAGTACCGGCCCCTTGAGCATCAAGGCCACCAGCAGAAAATAGGGCAGGAAGTACTTGTCGAAGGACAGGGCGGTGGATAGCACCTCGTGCCACAGCAACAGGGTAGCCGCAGCAACGGTGGCAATAATCAACAAAAACGCGGCCAAAAGGCGACTGTAGAGACGCTTCTTGACCGGCAACGCCGCCTGGAACAGCGCCAACAGAATACAGACGGCTGCTGTCATCAGCAGCACAACGTCATGGATATTAAAAATATGGTCTTTCATATCTTTATGCTATAACCCCAACTATATATGGGTTTTTTATATTTTTTAGCAATAAGCCAACCGTTTTCGGCGTCCGAATCGCCCCGGGATCTATCGAGACACGTTTTTATACCCGAAGCGCTGGGTGCGCTACGGGGGATTATAGAGGGGGATGGCCGCAAAGGATAGGAGGGAGGGGCAGCGCAGGTGCTCTGGCAGGCTGCCTTGGGCCGCCTGCCAGAGCTGGCCGGGGGTTGGCCCCGGCCGTCCAGCGTAATAAAGAAGTTGCGTAAAGCACCTCTAGGGGTGGTTCAGTACCCAACGTACGTTATCCACCTGAATGTGAATTCCCCCGTTCTGATCGCCCCAGGTGGGCAGCAATACAAAGGGGGTGTTGACGGTACTGAGCCCCAACCCGCCCAAACTGCTCACCGGCACCACGATGGTCTCCCAGGCGCCGTCACCCACCACACCCAGGCTCTGCTGGCCATTGCCGCCGGGGCTGTGAACCTCAAACACCAAGCCAGAAGTGTTATCACCGTAATCGTGAACAATCACGTCGAATACCACATAGCCCGAAGCAAAGGCGCTGAGATCCCGAGGGGTGTCAGTCTGGATGAACATCAGACCATTGGCGCCGTTAACCGTAAACTGGCCGTCAAAGACTTGGCCGCGCGAGGGGTCGTCGGCAGCCACGACACCTATCTGAACGTGACCTCCATCCGTGCCCCATTGTCCGATTTCACCCCACAGCGGATCGACGGCGTCAATGAATACGTCGAAATCATCGGTCAACACTACGGGTGGTTCCAACGGACTGATGTCGCAGTTCGCCACGCCAGCCAAGCAGACAATACGAATATTGTTAAGCTGGATATGCGCGTAGTTGTCGCCTCCCACTGTCTCGATCACAAACGGGTTGACGATATTGCTGTAATCCACGGTGGGAAGCCACCATTCGCCATCGTTGGGAGCCATCGAATAGAAACGCACCGCCACTTCCGTCCACTCATTGAGCGGGGGAGTTTCGATTTCGTGTTGGCTCAGTTCAGGCCAGCCGCTATCGAGTTTGACGCGCAGCCGGGTGCCGTCGCCAATCTCCAGCACTCGGAGGTCAAACTTGAACTCGCCCAGGTTTCTAGCGCGACTGTGCAGGTTGTCGCCAAAATTGAGCCCATCGTCGGACGTCAAAAAGGCAACGCTGGGAGCGCCGTTAAAGACGATATCCCAGACCACAGAACCCCCATCCACATACGCCGGATTGGAGGAAATGTTGCCGGTACCGGCGTCATAGTAGCCAGGTGTCAAACCGCTTTCCACAGGTTCACCACCCTGAACCAGGTTCAACGTTTGCACACCGTCGTTGAACAGGGTCAGAACATCCCGCGCGTCAGCCGGAGGTATATGGCCCGAGATATTTTGCGGCGCGTGGTCGGGATTTCCTGGGGTTGCACAACCCACACCCGAGACAGGATCAGCCGAACACTCGTAGACACGCACATACTCCACTTCCATCTGCTGCGGGAAGCTGGTGGTGCCATCGGGATAGCCCAGCCAGGGGCTGCCAATAGCCACATTGAGAATCATATGGAAGGGCTGGTCGAACGGCTGGGCATCAGATGAAACCTGGTAACCCAGTTCCTGACCGCCCCAGTAGTAACTAAACCAGTTGCCGCTGTTGGTGGCAAAGTGCACATCGTCCAAATACCAGCGGATTTCCCCCTCTTCCCACTCAATGGCGTAGGTGTGGAACTCGTCCCACATATTGGCATCGGGCACAAAGGAGGCACCGCTGTACTGATTCCAGGGCCAGGAAAAGCCGTAGTGCAGCGTACCGTGTACGGTGTTGGGGTGAGCGTCAAAATCGGTAGTGCCAGGGCTAAAGGCCTCAAAGATATCGATCTCGCCACTGTGCGGCCAACCGCCGTAAGCAGTATCGGTGGGCAGCATCCAGATCGCCGGCCACATACCTCTGCCAACGGGCATTCTGGCGCGCACTTCCATACGGCCGTATGTCCACTCCGCCAGGTTGCGCGTACGCAGGCGCGCCGAGGAGTGATTCTTGCACACCGAGGTATCGTTGGGATCGTAGGCGGGATCTTCCTGATTGTGCGCCGGCCCGCAAACGTGCTCCTGCCGCGCCTCGAGAATCAGGCGTCCGCCTTCGATACGGCTGTTGGCCGGATCCGCTGTGTAGCACTGGTCCTCTTCGTTACCACCGCCCCAGCAATTGACTTCGTGCTCCCATTTGGTGGGGTCTATGGTGGCGCTGTCAAACTCGTCGCTCCAAACTAGAGTCCAACCGCCGCTGCCGTTGCCATTGCCATTGCCATTGCCGTTGCCATTGCCATTTCCGTTGCCATTTCCGTTGCCATTTCCGTTGCCGTTTCCGTTGCCATTTCCGTTGCCATTTCCGTTGCCATTTCCGTTGCCATTTCCGTTGCCATTGCCATTGCCGTTACCATTTCCGTTGCCGTTGCCGTTACCATTTCCGTTGCCGTTGCCGTTGCCGTTTCCGTTGCCATTTCCGTTGCCATTGCCATTGCCGTTACCATTTCCGTTGCCGTTGCCGTTGCCATTGCCATTTCCGTTGCCGCCGCCATTTCCGTTGCCGCCGCCATTTCCGTTGCCATTATCGGAGCCGTTGCCACTTCCATTGCCAGTGCCATTACCAGTTCCGCTGCCATTACCGGTTCCGCTGCCGTTGCCGGTCCCGTTGCCGTCTCCATTGCCATTGTCAGCGCCGTTACCGTTGTCGGCACCACTACCATTACCGGTTCCATTGCCATTGCCGTTGTCGGCTCCGGTTCCACCGCCATTGCCAGTTCCACCCCCGTTTCCATCCCCGTTTCCATCCCCGTTTCCATCCCCGTTTCCATCCCCGTTTCCATCGCCATTTCCGTTGGTCGGCGGGTTATCTATCGGAGGAGGCACAATAGGGCTAGGATTCGAGTTTCCACCACAACCTGCCAACACCAGAATAATCAAGGCGATCAACGCCTTTAACATTCCATACCTATTCATAACTACATTCTCTTATTGTTAACAACTCAAAGTCAGAGATTAAAAAGCCGCCCCGAAGGGGCGGCATTTGCAGTGCTAATTACAAAGTCTTCTATGGAAGCAACCAACGGACATTGGCAACCCGAAAAACCACACCATCCTGCTGACCAAATACCGGCCAAATTACAAAAGGCGCATCAACTTGGCTAAGATCAAAGCCAGTGCCGGGAAAGAAGTCGGCAATATCGATACTGATAGGGTGCCAGTCTCCGTCACCCGGCAGCGGAACGGACAGCTCCGCCGATTGACAGGGATGTATACAGTCCGCCTTGACGGTAAAGCCATCGGTGTTGTTTCCTTGGCTAATGACTTTCAGGTCAAATACCAGTTGACCGCTGCTGAACGCGCTAAGATCCTTTGGCTGAGCATCCTGAATAAATGCCAAACCAATATCTCCACCAGACAGGTTATAGGTGAACTCAATCACATTTCCCGTCTGATCTGGGTCCCCAACGACATCGATCACTATCCCGGGACCACCACTCTGCCAAACCCCAAAACCTGGATTACCCCAGTTTGGCGCCAAATCACCAACAAACACATCCATATTTTCGGTGATCACCGGATTTCCGCTTGTGTCAGACTCATTGGAGTCGACGCCACAGGGCGACAGGCAGCGCAGCCGCAAGTTATTGATCTGCACATGGGCAGTACCACCCACCGCTTCCATTACAAAGGGCGCGACTATATTGCCGAAATCTGCTTGACCACCTCCATCATGGGGATTGGGGATCAGATCGGAGAAGCGCACGGCTACCGTGGTCCACTCACCTGTGGGCGGCACATCGATAGCGTAGTAGCTGACATTGGGCCAACCGCTGTCCAGCTTCACTTCCAAGCTTGTACCAGGCTGTATGGCCTGTACACGCAGGTCAAAGATCAGATCGCCGGTATCGTTCCAACCAGCGCCGTCGAAGGGATCAGCAAGGATAAAGTTGTCGATATTGGCACCAGCATCGGCCAACAGGAAGATATTACCCGGGCCATTGAACTGCACGTCCCATACAGTTTGACCACCACCGATATCCAGTGCCGGATCAGCCACCACATTACCGCCTGATGCCTCCCAAAAGGCAGGCGCCAAGGCCGCGCCATCCAAGGCGCCAGCGCCGTTGGTGTAGAGCGGAAAGCTATGATGCGCTGCCGAGTGTCCACTGACACCCACCGAGGGGTTTACGTCGGACGCACAACCCGCGCCGGTTAGCGTATTAAAACTGCACTCATAAACGCGAACATATTCCACCTCCATGGTTTGGGGAAACTGAGTGCCGCCGTCGGGGTTGCCGGGCCAATCGCCGCCTACGGCCACATTCAGGATCAGGTGGAACTCCTGATCAAAGGGCGCGGCACCTGTGCCCAGTTGATACCCGTATTCTTGGCCCTGCCAGGAGTAGGTAAACCAACCACTATCGGTCTGAGTTGCGAAATGCAGGCCGTCGACATACCAGCGAATAACACCTTGCTCCCACTCCACGGTATAGGTGTGAAACTCCTGAGCAATATTGGCCACCGGTGTATAAGCTTGGCCTGCATGCAGGTTGTTAGGCCACTCCCGACCATAGTGCAGGGTGCCATAGATAGTATTGCCCCCAGACGCATTGGTGTTGACGGCCTCGAAGATGTCGATCTCGCCGCTCAGAGGCCAGCCGCCGTATACCTCGTCGGTGGGCAGCATCCAGATCGCAGGCCACAGACCCTGGCCTTCCGGCATTCTCGCCCTCACATCGATGCGGCCATAGCGCCAATCGCCCTTGTGCTTGGTTCTCAGGCGTGCGGAGGTATGGGTACCACTGCCCGACACGTCGCCGGGGTCATAGCTGGGATGGTCATCGGTAACAGCCGGGCCGGAAAAGGCCTCCTGAAGCGCCACAATGTGCAAGCGGCCATTTTCGACGTAGCTGTTGACCGGGCGATCGGTGTAGCACTGCAGCTCATTATTACCGCCACCCCAGCAGTTCACTTCGTGGGACCATTTGGTCATATCGATGGAGCTGCCATTAAACTCGTCTTGCCAAACCAGGGTCCAGCCGTTGCCGGGTTCGTCTGCCGGAGGTTCTTCCGCAGGGGGTTCTTCTGCGGGGGGCTCTTCCGCAGGTGGCTCTTCTGCGGGGGGTTCTTCCGCAGGTGGCTCTTCTGCGGGGGGCTCTTCTGCGGGGGGTTCTTCCGCAGGAGGCTCTTCAGCTGGAGGCTCTTCCGCAGGAGGCTCTACCTCTGGCGGCTCCTCTACTTGCGGTGGGGGCTCGGGGGGCTGAACAATCGGGGGTTCGGTAGTGCCCGTGGAAGTGGAGCCGCCACAACTGGCCAGTACCAGAAATAGCGAAGCGCCTATTAGTTTAAGTAGATTTAACTTGTTCATAATTATGCTCTCGTTATTGTAATAACCCGAATCGGGTTTCTCCGGAACGAAAAATTACTTGCGCTATGGAAAACGTCCACTGATACGGGCAAGCAACGACATACCGCAATAGAATTTCCATCTATCCTGTAGCGGCTGGAGCAAAGGTGCCGCGCACTACGGCGCGGCACCTAAACTTCGATTACTCGTGAGTCCAACGAATATTGGCGAGCCGGAAAGTTACTCCCTGCTGACCAAAGACGGGGAAGAACGCAAAGGGGGTATTAACATTGGTAATGTTGAACCCGGATCCTGCGGTCATCACGGAAATCGGTACGCTAATCGCGTGCCATTCACCGTCTGGAGGCATGGGAACTTCAATCTCGTTGGAAGTACAGGG
Organism: Marinimicrobium sp.; assembly: GCA_050486405.1. Lineage (GTDB taxonomy): Bacteria > Pseudomonadota > Gammaproteobacteria > Pseudomonadales > Cellvibrionaceae > JBJHDF01. The sequence goes on from JBJHDF010000006.1 coordinate 20,368, forward strand.
GAATACACAGTCAGCCTTCACCCTGAAGCCTGAAGTATTCGACCCGGCATTGATCACTTTCAGGTCGAACTTCACGGCACCTCCAGAAAACGCGCTCAGGTCCTGGGGAGTAACGCTTTGGATGTACATGATGCCTTCCCCAACGGGCTGGAACTCGTACTGTGGAACTATGCCTTTTTCCGAGTCTTCCACCATGGTGCGAATGATGTTCTGACCTTGCTGCTGCCAAATGCCCCAGCCTGGATTGGACCAATCGTCCGCCAGGCCACCCACATAGATCTGAAGGTCTCCGGCGTCGTCTGGTACAGTGCCATCCAACTGCGGGTTGATGCCACAGGGCGACAGGCAACGAATACGAATATTGTTCAGCTGTACATGAGCGGTGCCGCCAACGGCCTCAAGTACAAAGGGAGCAACAATATCGCTCAGGTTAACCTGCCCCGTTTCGATATTGTTGGGAGACATCTGAGCTATCCGTACAGAGACGGTTGTCCACTCGCCAGCCGGCGGCGTGGTAATGGTGTGGAAACTGACGTTGGGCCAGCCACTATCCAGCTTGACTTGCAGGTCAGTGCTCTCCTCGATATCGAGCACCCGCATTTCGAAGATGATTTCAGAGTTCTGATGCATACCTGAGAACACCAAACCATCATCAACGTGGTTCACCTCGGACATATCCCCGGACAGCAGGAAGATATTGCCGGGACCGTTGAACTGCACGTCCCATACCGTGTCGTCATCCGCCGGCATATTGGGATCGGAAACAATGTTACCGCCAGTTGCCTCCCAGTAAGCAGGAACCAGAGTATTGTTCACTGTGCTACCGTGAGCGGTCAGATTCAGAGTTGCTGGACCATTCTGAAACAGATTGAAACTGCGCTGCTGAGCAGGATGCCCGTCAACATGGACGCTGGAATCAACATTCGAAGCGCAGCCTCTTCCGGTTTCCGGGTCCACACTGCACTCATAGACACGCACATAATCCACCACCATCATCTGTGGCAGGTCAGCTTCGATGTTGAAACCCGGCCAGTGACCGCCTACCGCAACGTTCAACAGCAGGTGAAACGCCTCATCGAAAGGAGCTGCGCCTTCGCCCAATATATAACCGACTTCTTGCCCTCCCCAGTAGAACGTAAACCAGCCATCGTCGGTTTGCGTGGCGTAGTGGGTATCGTCGACATACCAGCGGATCTCGCCCTCTTCCCACTCAATGGCATAGGTATGAAACTCCTCCCAAATATTGGCATTTGGTGTGAAGCCCGTGCCGCTATGCACGTTATTGGGCCAGGCGCGGCCGTAGTGCAGGGTTCCGTATATTTCGTTGCCACCGGTACCATTGGGATTGACCGCTTCGAAAATATCGATCTCACCACTCATCGGCCAGCCTCCGTGCACCCAGTCAGTGGGTAGCATCCAGATGGCGGGCCACATTCCCTGCCCTTCGGGCATTCTGGCGTTGACCTCGATGCGACCGTACTTCCAGTCGCCTTTGCCAACAGTGCGAAGACGCGCAGAAGTGTAGTTTCTGGTTGCGGCCGTGCTATCGGGGTCGTAGCTCGGGTGGTCGTCGTTAACGGCCGGGCCACTAAAGGTTTCCTCTCGCACCACCAGGTGCAGCCTGCCGTCTTCCACATAACTGTTCTCTGGGCGATCGGTGTAGCACTGCAGCTCGTCGTTGCCACCACCCCAGCAATTGACCTCGTGGGACCACTTGGTCATATCGATGCTATCGCCTTCAAACTCGTCGGACCACACCAATGTCCACTCACCGGCCGCTGGCGGCGGAGGTGGCGGAGGCGGGGGTGGCGGCTCCGAAGAAGACGAGGAGCTGCTGCTACCGCACGCTGACAAGACCAGCGCCAAGGCACAGATCAACAGCGCTATATAGTTATGCTTATTCATATTGGACACCTCACGGTTGTATTCCACTTTAGTCAATACCGCACTTTTCTTACTTAATCGCACACTATCGATGCACTGGACACCGGTGCTACTCTGACGTTGTGTAACGCCATATCCAGATTGCCATCGGTAACGACGACAAATGGAGAAATCACCATAGACAAGTCCATATCCTGATCTGCCAGACAATCCAGACTCATGGACAAGGTCTGCCACTCTGCCAACGGCAAAGCGCGGAAAGAGTCGGTGACATCCCGATAAACGCCGCAGTCGTGACCACAACGCATACCCAGACGAACCTCCTGATCGGGGGCGCGGTGAACCTGGACATCAAAGACCAGGGCAGCGCCATCGCCGCGATAGGCGGACAGGTCAGTGCGCTGATTGGAAACAAAACCAAAATATGCCTGCCCAGCCCCCGACCATCGCACTCTGCGACTGTCTTCCTGCACAAAACGATCAACGGACTGCACGACGATATCGGATAATCTGCCGCCACTGCCGGTAACCACCAGGGCGCGATTACCGCTGTCGCCTATGGTCAGTTCCCAGGGAGACAAGGGACGATCTCTGAAGATCGCCAGCTCTTCGACTGTCTCGGTGACTCTCAGGCCGCTACTTTCCGACAGGGATTCAAGCTCTGCGTGACGGGAATAGGCCAAACCGAAGCCGTAAGGAAACAGTGGCTCGTATCCACTTTGCCCTATGTTGAGGGGCGACTGTACTGCAGTTTTAGGCCAGGAGAAGGGTAAGCGTCCGGTAAAGTCATGACCGACAGCGCCGCCAGCACTCTGAAACAGAACATCAGCCACACCCGCGCCTTCGCTACCCGGTAGCCAGGCGACCACAAAGGCATCGGACGCGTTCAAAAAGGGGTTGACCCACAAGGCGCGACCAGTCAGAAATACCGACACCACCGGCACTCCTTGCTCGCGAAGGCCCCTAATCAGCGCCAAATCCTCAGCAGAGCGGTACTCCAGATGGCCAACGTCACCCTGCATCTCGGCGTAGGGATCCTCCCCGAACACCACTATGGCGACATCAGGTCTTTCGTGGAAACTGCCATCTTCACTCAGTTGAGCAGTGCCGCCGGCAGATGTCACCGCATCGGCGATCCCCTGATAAATGGAGGTGGCTCCGGGGAAGTCCTCGTTGGTATTGCCCGTGCCCTGCCACGTCAAGGTCCAGCCGCCGGATTGCTTGCCGATATTGTCAGCGCCATCACCGGCAACGAGTACCCTGATATTCTTGTCCAGCGGCAGTAGCTGCTCATCGTTTTTTAGCAACACCAGGGACTCACGTACAGCCTGACGCGCAATTGCTCTGTGTTCGGGTGCGCCCAGCAGTTCACTGCGACCAGCGTAGGGCCGCTGCGAAGGCAGCCCCTTTTCGAACAGCCCGGCGCGCATTTTTACCCGCAGTATGCGCCGCACGGCGTCATCGAGACGCTCACGGGATATCTCGCCAGAGCGCACCTGAGCCAGCGTGTTGTAGTACAGCGCCTGCCATTGATCGGGCACCATAAATATGTCTACCCCGGCATTGAATGCCTGGGCGCAACTGGCCTGCGTGCAGCCATCAATGAATTCATGACCGTTCCAGTCGCCCACGACCAGACCGTCAAAACCCATGCGCTCCTTTAGCACTTCCGTCAACAGATAGTGATGACCGTGCAGCAGGTCACCCTGCCAACTGTTGAAAGAGGCCATCACCGTCAAAACACCGGCCTCAATTGAGCTGAAGTACCCCGGGGAGTGAACGTCCCTCAGCTTCTCCTCGCTGATGGCCGCATCCGCGCGATCTATACCGTCGCGGGTGCCACCATCACCGACGAAATGCTTGGCGGTGGCAATCACCCGATTCGCGCCCATGAAGTCATCACTGCCGGGAGCTCCCTGCAAACCGAGCACCGCTTCAGCACCCATGACTTTAACCAGCGCCGGGTCCTCCGAGTAAGCCTCGTAGGTACGCCCCCAGCGACTATCCCTGGCCACAGCCAGGGTGGGCGAGAAATTCCAGTCTATGCCGGTGACCGCCACCTCAAGCGCCGTAGCGGCGTTGATACGCCGGATCAGCTCCGGATTATTAGTGGCGCCCAGGCCGATATTGTGTGGAAAAATAGTGGCGCCAACTACGTTATTGTGGCCATGCACGGCGTCTGTACCCCACATGAGCGGAATAGCCACACCACCTTCGCTAGTGTCCATGGAGGCCAGATAAAAAGCATCCGCCAGGGCGAGCCAATCCTCAACCGGGGCGTGTTTGTTTTCGTTGGGATAGGAGCCTCCGCCGTTGAGTATGCTGCCTATGTGATACTCGCGAATCTGCTCAGCTGTGATATTGCGCAATTCCGGTTGAATGACCTGCCCAACCTTCTGCTCGAGAGTCATGTCAGCCAACAGCCGGTCTATGCGGGCCTCCATGGCCGGATCCTGCGCAAAGGGGCTCTGCAGTACTGGCCACAGGGATGCATCACGCTCGGGGCCAGGGTCGACAGGCGCGGCCGCTTCACAGCCGGCAAGCACAGACAACAGGACCGACAGAGCCACCCACTCGCAACACTTGGACAATTTAGTCATCCCGAACCTCTGTAAACCGCCTTGTTGCACTGAATTCTGGAATTCTGCAATTTATTTATTTAATTCCCCTGATCTTCACCTTACGCGATCGGAGGCCGGCAGATTGCAGCACGCCGCCAGGGGCCAAGGATAAAGTCACCCAAACCACATCCCCATCTCTGGGAAAAAATCCCCGAAGTACCCTGCGCAGGCAGGGACTTTCGGGGTTAAAGGGTTGACTCTTGCAATAAGGAAGCTAAGGGCACTTCCAAGTACATATCCTGCAGAAAAGTGGAATCATGTGTCGTCCCACTTTAGCGATGAACTTAATGTGGACTGCGTCACTTTTGTGAGGGTAAAGCGGGACGGAAGTGAGCTGCGAGGGGAGGGGTGCTAACCGGCGCGCCGGACAAAGGCTCCGATTTGCTCGATAAGCGCCCGGTTGTCGGGCAGGATTTTGAGGTAACCGTCTATCATTTTTTGGGTGTTTTCGAACTGCGCCCGGGCCCTGGCAGCCTCCTTTCCAGCCCGCGCACCATCAACCCCGGCACTGCGAAACCCCATGCCATAGAGCACATAAAGGTAACTGGCAGCCGGGAAGACTTCGTCGTAGTGGAAAAAGTCGTTGCGACTGGGCGGCCTCAGGCCCCAGACTTCCAGCATGGACGACAGGGAATCTTCGATACTGACATCATTCTTATTATCCATCCAGTAGGACGAGGATCTCTTGCTGAGCACATAATGTAGTTTGAGAAAGTCGATAATCCGGGACCAGCGATACTGAAAGCGCTCATTAAAGCGGTTTTCCACCACCGCCATGGTCTTTCTGGTCATGGGCAACTCGTCGCTGATCATTTTCGCGGACAGCTCCACCAACGCCAGTGCCGAGGCCTCCAGAGGCTCCAGAAAGCCCGATGACATACCCACCGCCACGCAGTTGCGGTGCCAAAACTTCGCCCTGTGCCCCGGCTCAAAAGTGATGCTACGGGGCTCGATAAGGGACAATGTCTGTGGCGGCAAGGACTGCGCCAGATAGCGCCGCAGCGCTTCCTCAGCGGCCATATCCTCGCAATAGGCGCCGGAATAGACGTAACCTACGCCCCGCCTGGATGGCAGGCCAATATCCCAGATCCAACCCACCTCCTGAGCTGTCGACAGGGTTGCTGAGGCGATGGGGGCATCGGCCTGTGGATAAGGCACCTGAACAGCCAGGGCGCGATCATTGAAGAGGACGTCTTTTTTGCTGACAAAGGGAATACCATAGTGCTCGCCCAATAGCAGCGCTTTCATTCCCGAGCAATCAATAAAAAGGTCGCCCGACAGCAAGCCATTCTGCTTGGTGGACAGGGAGGCGATGTCGCCATTGGCAGCCTCGTTGATGGCAATTACATGATCCTTGATATAGCTCACTCCCAGCTTGGTAACACAATGCTTTTTCAGTAACTCGCTGAACAAGCCGGCATTCAAGTGGTAACCATAATTCATGATGCCTTCGTAGTCCGGGGTCGAAGCCTGCTTGGGCGCCCGGCCACGCTCACACAGCGGTGGTTGAGCACTAACTACATCGGCAAACGCCCTTTTGGTATCCAGCGTCAACCAGGCGTCTCCCACGGAAAACTCAAAGTACCCCTCGGGCAACATAAACGGATGATAATACTGGTCGCCGGGAGCACCGTCCTTCCAACCAATAAACTTGGAGCCCTGCTTGAACGAGGCGTCACAACCCGCTATAAACTCGGCCTCGGACAAGCCAATGCGTCGCAAGGTCTCGCGCATACTGGGCCAGGTACCTTCGCCCACACCTATCGTGGCCACATCGGGGGATTCGATCAGCGTAACCCTCACGCCAGCGGACGACCTGCACGAGTGATCGGCGGCAATCAAGCCCGCAGTGATCCATCCGGCCGACCCTCCACCAACGACTACAATATGCTCGATACGCTCATTCATGGTCGCGACCTGGCTAGGTTTACACAAATTCAACAAACACGTTAGCGGTGAGACGACCTGTCTCGGGGCTGTCATCCAAATCCCTTTCCGGATCAATCAACCCGGAATGCAACAAATTGCCCGGGTAAACCAGCAAGCGATTTCTCTTGTGATCGACGCTTTCAATCATCTCGAAATGCTCGTCGCTGCCGTCCACATAACGACTTTCAGGGGGGCCATGCTCCCGCATAAAGCTTTGCGCCGAGCGAATGTACGTGGGCAAACGGGCGGAGGTTATCCGTTCAAAGCCGGTTGGCCTATGACGGAAAAAACCGGTGCCCCCGAACACCCGCTTACTCATATACAGTAACAGTGCGAAAAAACGCGGTTGGTTGCTGTCAAAGTGAGGAAGTCTTTGCAGCGTGTGTAATTCTTCAGGTGGCGTGGCAACCAGGGAAAACGACTGCTCGATACAATGAGGATGCAGATAATCGGGTATCTGATATGCACTGCGCAACTCTGGCATTACCGTATCCAATAACGTCTGCGACAACTCTTCCGGCGCACTGGCTTTTACACCCGGGTAGGAATCGCTGGCGACTGAATGAAACTCACAATGCTGCGCGGCGTACTGTTCCAGTTCGCCGCAATTGTCGAGCACGCGATCAGCCACGACCACCGGAGTACACTCCTGACCGACGCTCAATACCTCAATTTCCAAACTTGGACTTGCAATCAGGTTGTCCATATTCCTTGTCTGCACCCCTCACTTTCATAGCAACCCGGCAGCTCATACCGCTTCCTGAACCATGCCAGAGCGACAATAATAGTTAATAAAGTCAACGTGTTTAGGCAGCGTCTTGACTTCCCGCATGACTCTATCCTGACAACTTTTGAGAAACTCTTTCAGTTCGTCGTCGTTCATTTCATCGGTGACAGGATGAAAGGTTTTTGGATACAAACCCTGGCCAATCATAACCTGGATCCAGGATTCAGACCCAAACAGCTCGTCGCTTTTTTTGAATATCCTGGCGGTTTCGCTGAACAGTTCGATCCTTCTTTGCAAACTATCCGGCACCGGCATGGTGCGACAGTAATTCCAGAAGTCGCTATCGTTTCTCTCGGTAACCTTGTAATGCAGAATAATAAAGTCGCGGACATTGTCGACTTCTGTGCGCATCTGACGATTAAACTCGTCCACATCAATTTGCCGCACACCCGACGTCGGGAAGAAGCGGATAAGGTGAGTCGCGGCGCGCTGAATCAAATGAATACTGGTTGACTCCAAGGGCTCAAGAAAACCACTGGACAACCCTATAGCGATGCAGTTCTTTTGCCAGTGCTGCGCCCGAGTTCCGGTGAGAAAACGAATGGGCTTTGGCTCAGTAATCGTCGAACCTTCCAGGTTCGACAGCAGTAGGTTTCGGGCATCGTCGTCATTCTGAAAACGGCTGCTGTACACCAAACCATTGCCAACGCGGTGCTGCAGCGGTATCCGCCACTGCCAACCGCTCTTATGCGCTATAGATCGAGTGTAGGGAATCGGATCGGATACTGACTCAGTCTGCACAGCCAAGGCGCGATCACAGGGCAGCCAGTGACTCCAGTCGACGTATTCGGTCTTCAGCGCCTCGCCAAGCAACAACGCTCTAAAACCGGTGCAATCAACGAACAGGTCGGCCTCAACCATCTGGCCACTTGCCAGTGTCAAGGACTCGATAAAACCATCACTTTGACGAAGATTGACGGACGCAATGGTTCCCTCTTGCCGCCGCACCCCCTTCCCCTCGCTGTAGCTGCGCAGCATACGGGCATAGAGCCCGGCATCAAGATGATAGGCGTAACTCAGGCCGTTGCGCGGCAATACCGCAAACTTGCCCTCACGGGCAGCCAAATGTTCGGTACAGTAATCACCATAGTCCACGGCAACCCCGCGCGCCCTTCCCGCCAACCAATAGTTGAAAAAAGGGCAAACCCAGTCATCCCGGCCGGCGTAGCCAAACGAATGAATATAGCGGGTATTTATGTCGCGCCAGTTTTCAAAGGCAATTCCCAATTTGAACGTGGCGTTGGTAGCGGCCATAAATTCCTTCTCACTGACATCCAGCATCTCATGCAGGGTCAGCAGTGGTGGTATGGTCGCCTCACCAACGCCCACGGTGGGAATGGCGTCGGATTCAATCAGCGTGATATCCAGGGATTTTCCCATCACTTTGGACAGCAAGGCTGCCGTAATCCAACCTGCAGTACCCCCACCGGCAATTACAACCTTTTTAACTTTCTCGTTTTCCAAATTTTACCCCCAGCACAATTTGCTGTGCAGTTGTACGTTGTGCAACCTCATTCGTAGCGCACGAAGACATTGGCCGTCAGTCTGCCGGATACCGGACTCGGATCAATATCCTTGTCTTTATTGACAATAGTGGAGTGCAGCATATTGCCAGGATATATTACTAACCTATTTGCCTTATACGGTATTCGATAGTAAAGGCGGAACTGGCCGTCGTCTTCAGTGATATAACTCCGCCTGGGTGGCCCATGCAAATCAAAATAGTGCTGCATACTGCGAAAATACGATTCTTCCCTATCTGGATGAACTCGACAGAATCCAGTTGGCTGGTGCATAAACAGACCCGTATCACCATGTTCACCCGGAGCCAGATAATGCAATACCGCAAAAAAATACGGATCACAGGTATCAAAGTGCGGGATACACTGCATGGGTGTCAGTTCCCGTTCAGGCAGAGTAATCAGCGAATAACACGCCTGCGTGGGCCTGAGCACTTTGTTATTGGGAATTCCATAGATCGAATACAACTGTCGATATACAGGCTGCAGCACCTCCAAAACATATTCGGCCGACAATGGTGCCCTGATACCAGGGTACATATACTTGTCTTCGTTCTTAAATCCGGCTGTTAGCGCTTCCGCGCACAACCTGGCACCACCATCGGTGGCGATATCGTCCAACACCACGATGGGCACATCCTCCGGTCCCACTCTGGCTACTCGTATATTGGGTTTCGGATCAATGGAATAGTGCATTTCCGACCACGTATAGACCAGTAATTATTGTGCCATTGCTCGTGGCTGATCGGCGTCAACATCAGATTTGCAATAGCGCTGAATAAAATCCACATGATCAGGCCACTGTGCCACAGCACCTTCAATTGAGCCTTTTATCCCGTCGAGAAATTGCCTCAACTCATTGTCACTCATCATATCCACTATCGGGTGATACTGGCTTGGCACCATTCCCTGCCCCATCAACACCTGTACCCAGGAGCTGACGCTGAAAAGCTCCTCATCGTGCTTATAGACTCGACCACTGGTTTTAAACAACTCAAGCCGGTGAGTTAAGGATTCAGGAATGGACATGGATTGGCAGTAGCGCCAAAAATCAGTATCCGACCGCTCAGTAACATGATAGTGAGCAATGATGAAATCGCGAATATTCTCTATTTCGAACCGGGTTTGATTATTGAATTCATCTATGTCGCATTGAGAAATCCGAACCAGAGGAAACAATTGCAACAAACGCAGCACGCCGCGCTGAATCAGATGAATACTGGTGGACTCCAGGGGTTCAATAAAACCACTGCTCAGCCCCAAAGCAACGCAATTCTTGTTCCAGTGTTTACTCCTGGTGCCGGTAGTAAATTTTATTACTCTCGGTTCATTGATGGCTTGCCCTGCAACATTGCTCCGCAGTAACTTGATTGCATCGTCGTCGGACATATAGCGGCTGCTGTATACCAGCCCATTACCGGTGCGGGACTGCAGCGGAATGCGCCACTGCCAGCCGCAACCATGTGCGATGGAGCGGGTATATGGCAAAGGTTTGTCTTTTTCCGCAGTCTGCATGGCAATAGCGCTGTCCATGGGCAACCAGTGCGACCAGTCTTCGTACCCCGTTTGCAGTGCGCCTTCGATCAACAGCGCCCTGAAGCCCGTACAATCGATAAAGAGGTCGCCCTCTATGCGGGCACCGCTGTCCAACTCCAGATATTGGATGTAGCCATTGTCTTCACGCAGTTTCACATTGGCGATTTTACCCTCGACGCGCCGTGCGCCATACTTCTCTGCCATGCGACGCAAATAGGCGGCATAACGAGTAGCGTCAAGGTGATAGGCATGATTTCTCGGCTGCTTCGGTATCACCGCAAAGCGACCCCGTCGCGCCGCCAGGTGTTCCCTGCAGTAGTCACCGATATCGTCGCTGTAGCCCTTGTCCAGCCCCTTTCGCCAAAAGTGGTGAAAATGCGCGGCCCAGCAGTCCTGCCCTATAAGACCAAAGGAGTGAATATAGTCCTTACCAACATCCCGCCAATTCTCAAAGGAGATTCCCAACTTGAAGGTGGCGTTGGTGGCCGCCATGATTTCCGGCTCGTCGATGCCCATCAAGCGGTGCAATATGTGCAAGGTGGGAATTGTCGCCTCACCCACACCTATGGTGCCAATGGCGTCGGACTCCACCAGAGTGACCTGCAGATGCTTGCCTATCAGCCTGGCAATTGCCGCAGCCGCCATCCAGCCGGCAGTACCGCCACCGGCAATGACGACCTTCGTAATTCGCTGGGATGGATTCAAATGATCACCTCATCTATACCTTCAGTCGATTCAGCAGCTCAGCGCGCAACCTACGGGCACTGACTTCATCCATCGGCAGCTTAAGCATACCACGCACCTCTTCTGGAATACTGGCTACATCGCCGGCTTCCGGGTTAAACACGTAGTGATCGAACAGTGCACGCCATGCCTGGCGCTGCTCCCGGGACAAGCCCCTGAGACTCAGTATACCCAACAGCAAGGCGTTGGTAGGTCGCCCCATAAACGCCGGTGAACTGCGCCACCAGTGGGTGTAAAGAACGTTCAGGTCGTCCAGGCCTTCCACATGGTGCCACCACATGCCCGGCAGGAACAGCGCATCACCTGGATCCAGTTCCGCCACCTGAGCCCGCTCGATAGCGTGAACAAACTTGGGAAACTTCTCCAGATCCGGCGCATGCAGATCCACCATGCTGATCTCTTGCCCCCCAGGGGCAAATTCCATGGGCCCTGGATAGAGATTGCCAACCTGATCCGGCGGGAACAACGTAAAGCGGCGTCGCCCGACAACCGAACAGGCGATATTGTCGGGAAAGTCGTAGTGCGCGGCTATTCTCGTGCGATTCCCGGCCCAGAGCAATTTGATGGGCTTCAGGTGGTCCAACCCCGCCGGCTGTTCCTGGGCAAACAGCGGAAACCAGCGATTGATATCCGTAGAAGGCATGTACAGGGTACGGGGGTTGCTGGCGCCGGCCTCATCCAGCATTTCCTGCAGAAACGCTCCCAAATCACCGGGCGTGGCAGCAAAGTTGAAGCCCGTCATCTGCTCGTTGTAGTAGACCCGACCCTGCGTTTCCGGAGCGCCACGGCAGGTGGTAACAGGTTCACCGGAGTACACCTGTTTAATGTACTGCGCGGCTTGCGCAAAGGACTGCTTGCCCGCCTTAACTATGGGCCAGCTCTCACCAAAGCCTCGCAGCAACAGCGGTTGAGTGGAGGTCAGCACACTGGCGTCAAGGGTCTCAGGCGTGATTCCGCACAGCTCCCTGACTCTGGTTTGGGTAATCGGTGCAGGCATCATAGTATCAACGGTTGTCATCAATCACGGTTACATCGCAATTAGGCTCTACTCCTGCGCCGAAGCAAACCTCCTGTTTTTCTCCACCACCAGGCGGTTGATATGGCTTTGCGATCCCAGTTGCATGTAAATGGGTTCGAGGAAGTTGCGCTTGTGCAGGTCCACAACTGCCTCCGGGTCAAGGGCTTTCAGCTTGTCTTCATTGATGGTGTGAAACCCCACCAACTGATTCTTGCTGCCATCGACAAGTTCCACTTCCAGCGTAAAAGGCTCCAACAAATCATAGTGTATCAGCGCTTCAACAAATTGATCCGCATCAATAATGCCCTGATGAATGACCTCCAAAACACTGGCCACACGATCAAGGTATGGCGTATTTCCACCAAATTCGCCAAAGAGCCGTTCGCCCTCGCTTTGACTTACCCTGGGATCGTCCATATCAATATGTATAACGCGCTGCATGGTCTCATTGCCATCCTGCACAACTTTGTGCGATCCAATCAGAAAGGGCTTGCGTAGAATCGTCATGGGAATGTAAGGCGCATCCCAGCCCGCATCGTTTAGATACAGGTTTTCACCGTCTTCGAAACCAAACAGCGTTACTGCGATGAACTGACCCGATTCCGGCGACTGCTGAAAGAAGATGGGATAACACATCTGCGCGGTACGAAACTCGGCAGGAAAGGTCAACGCGTACCACACATTGTCGCCATAGCGTTCGCTGCGCTCGGTGATCACCCTTAAATCAGCGTGCTCCACGCTGTTCAATAAAACATGATTGGCCATTATCGCCCCCAATACCCCGAAATTTGCCGATTTTAACGAACTCTCGGGCCGCTTTGGCGGAAAGCATACCCATCATTCAAGAGCGCGGTTAAAGCGGCCCATAATACAAAAAAAGCCACTGGTTGCCCAGTGGCTTTTCGGCTTGCGTAGTGCCAGCGGTCGCTTAGAAGGTAAAGCGAGTACCGAGGGCCCAACGTGAGCCACGCTCAACATAGTGATGCGTCTGACGAGAGTCGCGACCGTACAGGCGATTGGGTTCGTCGAGAATATTGATACCCTCGAGGAACACAGTCCAGTTGTCGTTGATCTCGTAGGAGGCACTCAGATCGAGCTGGGCGAACTTATCCGTGAACATCGGCGTGGCACCGTCCCTGAACCGACTGGCCAGGAACTTATCGCGCCAGTTGTAGGCCAGACGCACATTGATACCGTCCCTATCGTAGAAACCGATGATGTTCATGGTATCACTTACACCCAGCAGCGCTTCCTGATCCGCCAAGAGGAGGATTGGATCCTCGTCAGAGCGATTCCTACGCACACTGTGAGTAACGTCGTACTCCTTCTCCGGGTTCACATAAGTGTAGTTAAAGATGGCACCAAAACCGGAGTCGCCGAACATATGCTGAACGTTGAACTCAATACCGTCCAACGACTGGTCTTCACCAGCGTTGTTTGGCGTGGCGATATTGAAAATCATCAGATCGTTTTGTTCGGTACCGTAGATGTGCCGTGCATCCGGGTCCACGCTGTCGAGATGGGCAAAGTTGTCGAAGATGTAGTTCCGTATATCCACACCCTGACCACCCACTACGCCGCGCGCTTCGGCAGCCGGTCCACCCTGAGCGGGGTTACGTATGCCAAACACATTCTGCTGCACGTTTTCCGTGGAGATAAAGTTGCTGACGTCCTTGTGGAAGTAGCCAAGAGACACATAGCTGCCTTCAGCGTAGTACCACTCGATGGACAGATCCAGGTTCACCGATTCAAACGGCAACAGCCCCGGGTTACCCTGAGAACCGCCGCCGCCGGCCTGATTGGCAAGGTTGCCAATGCTCTGGCCACCGGCGATATCGTTGTAGCTGCCGCGCGCGATGGTTTTGCTGGCGCTAAAGCGGGCAATCAGGCCATCCTGAATCTCGTAGGAGAGATTCAGATTCGGCAGTACATGGTCATAACTGCCGGTTTCCGTCAGGTCGGCGGAAACGGGGTTGCCCTGAGAGTCCAGGGTCGGCAACAGCTCGATCTCGGTATCGGCAATCCAGCGAGCGCCGCTGAACGACGGCAAACGCGAACTGGAAGTCACGTCAGTGGTTTCATAACGCAGGCCCAACTGGACATCCAGACCAAAATCCGACTGGAAGTTGTACTGCGCGTAGAACGCCATCGTCTCCTCAGTGGTATCACGGTCCGCAGCGGCATCACCGAACACAAAATCATCGGTAACCGACAACCGGTGCTCAGGAATACTCACCGGATTTCCATTGGCGTCAACGAGTTGACCACTGATAGCAGCGTTGCGGATATCGCGGAAATTGGGCGCGAAGTAGGCGTTCAGCTGATCTTCACTCAGCACTGTACCGTCTTCCAGAGTGCCGCCGTGAGGCAACTGGGAGGCATCGCTAAAGTTGCCAAAGCTGCCGTCGAACTGATCGATGATGGTTTGCCTTTCACCAAAAATGGCGTTTGCATTACTAAAGTAACCCTCACCCGCCCAGTCGTTGCGCTGTACATTGGCACCATAGTGATGGTTGCGAACGTCGGAATATTCGAAACCAAAGTCGATATTGTGCATATCGTTGATTTCGAAGTTACCGCCCAGCTTGAACTGAGTCACTTCCTGAGAGTCGAAGAAATTGCTGATCACCGAGCCGGTCAGCACCATATCCTGGGGCGTCACATTGTTGCCACCACCCACCACCAGCGTGGGGATATCTGTGGTGAAATCGCCCGAGGCCGAGGTCCGAATCATGGCGGCAGTAGAGATAACGTTGCCGTTACCGAACTCACCGTAGGGATCGCGGTTTGCCTCGGAGTAGGCGAAATCGGCAAACAGACTCAGGTTGTCCAGAACATCCCACTCCAGATTCAGGCCAAAGGCGTCCGTGGTCCAGCGGTTGCCAAAGTCATGTATACCCATGGAGAAGTCTTCCGGGCAGAAGGAGCTATCGCCAACTACTACCGTATTACGGAATGGACTGTCGGAACACAGCGATCCAGCGACGCCATCACCACCGAAATAGGTCTCGGAGTAAATAACCGGTGTCGCCACAGGAGCGTCGTTGAAAACGTTGCGCGACGGCGCAAAGGTAAACCAGGCGGACACGTCATTCTGCTGGGTCTCTACCGTGCGCTGGAGACGGGTGTAGTCAAAGGTGGCCGTCAGGTTGTCCATGGGCCGCCATTGCAGCACCAGATTGCCGTTGATACGCTCGCGCTGCTCTTCGGTGAAGAAGTAGCCGATGGTTTGCGGTACGGCGTAGAACTGGCCTTCCTGGGTGGGACGATTGATGTGACCGCTGTCCGGCACCGCGCCCCACTCGGGGGTGTAGGGGTCACCCCAGTCGACGTTCTGGCGAGCGTCAAAGCCACGCCAGGTGGTGCCCACCTGAGCCTCACGGCTGCCGTCCTTGCGCTGATGGTAGTTCAGCGCAACTGTGACACCGAAAGTATCGTCGGCAAAGGTATTGGAGTAAAGCGCCGTGATGTCGGGGGTGACACTGCTCTTGGTGCTGGAGGTGTCATGCAGCAGCTTGCCACTGGCGACAAAACGCTGTCCGGGGTTGTCCAGCGGACGGAAGGTCACCAGGTTAATGGTGGCACCCATACCGCCACTGGGCATGGTGGCGTCGCCGGTCTTGTGAACATTTACCTGAGACACCATCTCCGCCGCCACGTTGGCGAATTCGAAGGAGCGACCACCGGTGGTGTTGGCCACGGAGCGGCCATTGATGGTTACCAGGTTAAAATCGGGACCCAGGCCGCGCACCGTAACCCGGCTACCTTCGCCGCCACTGCGGTCGATGGAAACGCCGGTGATCCGCTGCAGGGATTCCGCCAGGTTGGTATCAGGCATCTTACCGATATCTTCGGCAACGATCGCATCCACCACGCCTTGAGAATGCCGTCTGATATCCGCTGCACGGTCCAAAGACGCACGAATACCGGTTACGACAATAACCTCATCGATCGAATCAGGCTGCGCATGAGCGACCATAGGTGCGCCCAGGCCCACGACTGTGGCGGATGCCACTGCCGAAGCAATCAGCCTTTTCTTGAACATTGATTTTTTAGTATGCATGGAGCTCTCCTTTTATTATCGTCAGGAAGAATATTCCGTCTATCGCCATCGCTAATGTACGCCAGGAAGAATATTCCGTCACCGTAGAACCCAGACCGACGCAAACCACTGCCGAGGCAAGGATTCATTTCAGTAAGGGCCTTTCGCTTAGTAAAGCGAATTTCTCGCGTCCGCATTTCCGGAAAATCACGGACCAGCATTGTCTTGTTGTAACACCAACTCCCTGGCTGGCACGGTTTTCAATAACCACTCGCCACCGCACCTATGGCGAATACCAGCATGAATTTACGGCAACCGGGAACTCTATGCAACAGGAAATGTCCTCTCCCGCGCAATGTAAACGGTTTCAGGCGCAAAAAACCCTCTTTGCTTGACCTGCCAGCAGCAGTCGCCGCAGCCATTCAAACGATTTCGCGTCGCTCACCATGATAGCGCTACCATACAACAAATTCCAGCAAAGTCAATGGCTCGGGCCTCTTCGAACAGTACCGAAACCGTCGGCAGCGGCGCCAAAACTCCATTAAAGGCCTGCGAAGCGGCGCAACCAGTGAAGTTTCGGGCACCAGAAGAGGCCGCTACAACCATCCCGGGCGACACTGTTCACGCCACCAACGATGTAACCGGTTACCATACACCATTCCGCTCCGTCAGTTCAAACCTTACGTGCCGACACAAAGCTCCATTCGGCCAGGTAATCGCGGGCATATATGACCCAGGTCACACCCCGAGTCGTCCCACTTTGCCCACCTGGCACAAGGTGGGCGCATTATTCGAGTGAATGGCCACCATCTTGACCAGTGCGGCGCGCAAAAGCAACCCACTTTAGCGGATCAACGATCAACCACGGCAAAGCGGGTTTGCAATCCGGTCTCCGCATGGGGAGCGATCCACAGGTTGAAATCTCCAGGTTCGGTGACTTTTTTCATCGCCTGGTTATAGAAGGCGAGGTCATCGGTGTGCAGGGGAAACGACACCCGCCGGGACTCGCCAGGCTTGAGCGTCACACGCTGAAACCCCTTCAGTTCCCGCACCGGCCGCGTCACGCTGCCGACGATATCCTGGACGTAAAGCTGTACCACTTCCGTCGCCTCAGCCCTGCCGGTATTTTTGATCAGGGCCGAGGCCTCAAGGCTCTCCCCCATGGCCAGTCGATTTCGGCTGATTTTCAAATCAGAGTATTCAAATTGACCATATGTCAGGCCATAGCCAAAGGGAAATTGCGGCCGGTGCCCCAGGTCCAACAGATTGGATGAGTTGCCGGGCTGGTGCTGAAAGACGCCAATACCAATGTCATCGATGCGCGTGTAGTTATCGTCGGTGGCCGGCCGGCCGGTGCTCATGTGGTTGTAGTAGATGGGAATCTGCCCCACCGCCACCGGCCAGGTTTGCGGCAGGCGCCCCGAGGGCGAGACCTCGCCGAACAGCACATCCACCAGGGCCGGGCCGCCCATGGTGCCCGGATGCCAGGCCATCATCAGCGCGTCGGACTGCTGCAGCGTCTCGTCCAACTGGATGGGCCGGCCGGCCATGATGACGTGCACCAGGGGCTTGCCGGTGGCGGCCAGGCGGGCTATCAGTTCCGCCTGGGCACCGGGCAGACGAATGTCACCGCGACTGTGGCCCTCGCCGGACAGAATCGATTCCTCCCCGCCCACATACACAATCACATCCGCTTTTTGCGCTGCGGCCAGGGCTTCGGCAAAGCCGTCAGTGCTGCGATCGCGGCTGAAAGTCAATCCGGGGGCGTAGAGCACCTTGTCACTGCCGAGATACTCTCGCAGTGCCGGCAGCACAGTGCGGGTATCGCGCTTGTCCCCGTCGTAAATCCAGGTGCCCAACTGCTCGTGGGGCGCGTCCGCCAGGGGGCCGATCAAGGCCACTGTTTGTTCCTTGTTCAGCGGCAATACCCGTTTGTCGTTCTTCAGTAATACAAAGGATTGCTGTGCGGCGACTCTGGCGGCCTGCAGAAAGTCATCGTTGAGGATCACTTGGTCGGCACCACCACGGGGATAGGGGTGCTCCCAGAGCCCCAGGCGCAACTTGATGCGCAGCATATTCCGCACAGCCTGGTCCAACTGCGCAACGGTATACTTGCCCTCCTCTATCAGCTCCGGCAGATACTTTTCATAGGTATCGGTGAACATTTCAAAGTCTACAGAGGCGTTGGCCGACAGCTGCGCAGCGTGTTTTTCATCGCGGGCAAAGCCGTGGGGAATCATCTCGGTAACGGAGCTCCAGTCGCTCACCACAAAGCCGTCGAAACCCCACTCATCGCGCAGTATCTGCTGCATTAAAAAGGCACTGCCGGTGGCCGGCACGTCGTTGAGTGTGCTGTAGGATGTCATGATGGTCATCATGCCGGCGTCGATGGCCGCTTTGAAGGGCGGCAGGAAGACGTTGCGCAGCAATCCCTCACCCATGTACACCGAGTTGTAGTCGCGCCCACCCTCGGCGGCACCGTAGGCAGCAAAGTGTTTGCCGCAGGCTGCCAGCGTGTTGGGTTGGCTGGGGTCATCGGTCTGAAACCCCCGCACCATGGCGACGCCCAGTTCGGACGCCAGATAGGGGTCCTCCCCCAGGGTTTCTGCAATACGGCCCCAGCGCGGGTCGCGGGAGATATCAATCATGGGCGCAAAGGTCCAGCGAATGCCCATGGTGGTGGCCTCCTCGGCGGCCACCCGGGCGCCCTGCTCAACCAGGTCCCGGTTCCAGGTCGCCGCCTGCCCCAAGGGGATGGGGAAGATGGTTTTATAACCATGGATCACGTCCTGACCAAAAATGAGGGGAATGCCGTTGGGGCTCTCTTCCACGGCAATGCGCTGCAATTCGGCAAACGCGTTGGTGTCAACACTGCTGAAGGCGACATTCAGAAAGCCGCCGATACGCCCCTCGCGAATGGCCTGCTTGACCCCCTCGACGTCATCGGCGCCATAGATTCCCCAGTCGCGCAGGGACATCTGCCCAATTTTTTCCTGCAGGCTCATACGAGCCAGCAACTGCTCGACACGTGCCTCCACGCTCTGGTCCGTGTTGGTATCGGCTGCCACAGCGCTGCCTACCCCCAGGGCCATGACCAACACTGTCGTCGACAGTGCGGACAACAGGTGTTTCACCCTCTTATTCATTGGTATCCCCTAGTTGAATAAAAATCCTGCACCGCCAGCAGACTTTCGCTGACGGCACAGGCAAGCGGGCAACGGCTTTACGAACAAACAACGTACCGCCACCTTGGGTTGGCCTAAAAATCCTCAGTGAAGCGAATCCAGTTCAGATTCCAGGATCCACCGAGCGCATCGAAGCGCAGTGTGTGTTCGCCTGCCGGCAGGGTCACGGTGGCACTCAGCGTGACCCAGTTCTGCCAGCCGCCAGTGTTGGGCACCCCCTGGGTGTCAATGACGCTGCCATTGACGGACAACTGGAACCCAGAGCTGCCTCCCTGACTGGCAACGCGGTATTCGACGGTGTAGGTACCGGCCTGCTGAATATCCACCTCGTACTCGAACCAGTCACCCGGGTCCAACCAACCAACGTTGTAGCCGCCGCCGGTATCCGTGGTGGGTTCGGTGTCAATCCCGGACATGGCGCTGTAGTTTTCCGCCTGAATGGTGCCCGGAATGGCCGCACGCACTATGGCGCTGGCAACTTCATCGCTGTAGTGGCTCTCGTCGATGCCGCTGAACGCCGTCACCACATAGTAATAGGTCACGTCATCGCTGAAGCTGGTGTCGGTATAGAAAGGATCGCTGATACCCTCCGCCAGCAACGAATAGTTGGCGCCGGGAGTCGTGCTGCGATAGACGTTGTAACCGTCCAGATTCGCCTCGGTATTGGCGTTCCAAACCAGCTCTGCACCGCTTGCACTGATAGTCAGGGTCAGACCGGTGGGCCGCGCCGGAGGATTGAAAATGTCGGGCGATTCACTGCTGGTCATCCAGTACATCAACTCCTCGTGCACATCGTATTCAAGGGTGCCGAACGCCTGGAACAGCGCTTCGATTTCTTCCAGAGGCGCGTTGGGGAAGTCCAACTGCGGCAGCGCATCTCCGGTCACATCCACACCCGGCTGGGGCTCATCCGGCACCAGGAACAGTTCTCCCCAGGCGTCGGCGCTGCCGTTGTCCTTGAAGAAACCGCTGAGGCTGTAGCTCTGCCCTCCCTCCAGAGTAACCGCCTGATAGATGCCGCCGTTGATAAAGCCGGTTTCACCGTCAGCGGCGCTGACGCGCAGCACTGGCGCCGCCGCGCCGCTGGGCAAACCCTGAGCGCCCTCGTAGCCAAAATCAATAACCGGCTCGCCAGCGGCGTACCAACTGGTCCAACCGTCACTGGAACCAAAACCACCGTTGATAACCACCTCTTCTTGGGTGGTATCGTTCACCAGGCTGATTTGATCAAAGGTGATATCCAACTCGCCGACCAGGGAGCCGGCCTTGATCACCAGATAGTAGAGCTGCTCGCCCTCTCCCGGCACAACCAGGGTTTCCGTGGCAGCATCGCAGGCGTCCTCCAGGCTGCTGTCCCAGCCGGGACACACCCAGGTGTTGGCCTTGGTCAGCACACCCAGGTCGCGCTGGTTGGTCACCATGCCCCAGGTGCCACCGCCCTGACCGCCAGTGTTGGTCAGTACCTTGTAGGCCCAGTTAGTGGCCGCCCAGCCGTACTGGCCGTAGATATCGTAGGTGGCGCGGGTAATCTGGGCGCCCAGTTCCAGACCCAGACCGGTCCAGGGCTGAAATTCGCCAATCAGGAAAGGTGTGTCTATGGCTCTGAGCCGTTGATCCCACTCGCAGACGCCGGTAGTACCTGCGGAACCGCAGAGCAGCCAGTCGCGGTGTACTTCGTAGCCAATTTCACCCCAACCAAAAATGCCCGGGTAAAAGTGCATCTCCATTGCCACATTAGTCATGCCGCGATCAGCCGGATTGCCATAGGCGTGGATACCGGAGTAGTGGCCGGGCAGGATGATGATGTGCTCCTGGTCCACCTCGCGCACGGCGTGATACAGAGTTTCCATGACATCGGCGAGGTTTTCCGGCGAAGTGCCCCAGGGCTCATTGAGCAACCCGTAACCGGCGACGACGACGCGGTCCCGATAACGCTCGGCAATCTGTTGCCACAGCCAGATGGTGCGCTCCTGGTACTCGGGGGTATCCCAATAGAGATTCAGATCGGAACAGCCGCTGTGGTGCTCCCAACCCTGACTGCCCACGGCGCCGTGCAGATCGAGAATCACGTAGATGTCACGCGCTTCGGCCTCGTCCAGGGCGTAATCCAGGTAGTGCCAGGCATCGTCGCGCAGTGTGAAGGGGTTGTGCTCGTCCTCGATCAGATTCCAGATAAAGGGAATGCGCACCACGTTCATGCCAAAATCCACCAGCAGATCCCAGTCACGCTCGGTGATCCAGTTGTCCCGGAACATGCGCATAAGCCGCTCGCGCTCCTCGAAGCCAAAGCGATCATCCAGCACGGACTCCAACGTACACTGATCGTTGACCGCCGCCGTGCTCTGCCCCATCATCCAGAACTCCTGCAGAAGCCAGTTGCCCAGATTGGTGCCGCGCAACAGTATGGGGGTGCCATCGGCCTTGACCCACTGGGTGCCATCGGCACGCAGCATGGTCATTTCATCGGAGCCACCGCCACTGCCATTACCGCTGCTGCTGCCATTACCGCCAGAGGAGCTACTACTGGAAGATCCGCCGCTGCTGCCGCAGGCAGAAATCAGCAAGCATGCGGTCACCAGAGACAGCGCTAGGACGCGCTTTATGCCTTGGGTTATTGTCAAGTTGGTCATGATACGTGTTACCTCATGGTTGTTATAATGATGAGCGGCAGAATAGGAGCTCTTTCACTGCCGCGTCGTCCTGGTAGATTTATTCGAACGAAAAAAAACGGGAAACGCTGGTTCGGGTACCGTAACCCCAGCCGAACGTCGCCAAATTACTAACAATATCAACTGGTTATGAAAGCCTCGGCACAAGTCCGAGGCTTTCGAACAGGGTGGTTGTCATCGCCGCCCTACTGTAAGTGCAGGGCAAACCAGTTGAAATTCCAGCCGCCGCTCTCGGCCCAGACCACCAAGTCCCGCTGCCCCGCTTCCAGGTATACCGCCGGAGCGTGGATGCTGGTCCAGTTCTGCCAACCACCGGTGTTGGGCACGGTGAGCGCGGCGGTCAAATCCTGCCCATCCTGGCCGAGAATCACCTGGCCGCCGCCGACAGCGGACGCCACCCGTAACTCCACGGTATACCAGCCAGAAACCGCCACATCCACGGTGTAACTCAACCAGTCACCCGTATCGATCCAGCCGATATTGATGCCGCCCTGAGTATCGCTGGTGGGCTCGGACTGGACACCGGACTGCCAACTGAAGTGCTGTGCCTCGATGCGACCCGGCGCGTTGTTTTCCATGGCCATCCAGGATTTTACTGCTTCGTTGGCAATCAGTGGCTGAGTGGCAAAGCTGCGAAAGAAGTTCTCGATCTGACTGGCTGAGGCGCTGGCCAGATTGATACTGGGCATGGCGCCGCCGTCGGACGAGTTGGTGACCATGCCCCAGGGCCAACTCTGGGAGCCGTCACCGCTGATACCGCTGGCCGACACTGTCTTGTAGGCCCAGTTGGTGGAGGCCCAGCCCATATTGCGGTAGACGTTGACCGTGAGCGCGGTCAGGGGTCCGCCCTGAGCGCCGGAAATGGTCCAGGGCTGGAACTCACCCACCAGAAAGGGGGTGTCCAGATCGGTGATGCGGTCCTGCCACTCACACACACCACCCTGACCCGTGCCGCCACAGAACAACCAGTCGTTGTGCACCTGGTAGTTTTGCTGACCCCAGCCAAACAGCCCTGGATAAAAGTGCATTTCAAAGGCGACATTAGTGTCCATCCCCCGGTCCGAGGGGTGACCGTAGGCGTGGATACCGGAATCATGACCGGGCAATATGACAATGCGATCCGGATCCTTGGCCCTTACTACGTGATACAACTCTGTCATGAAATCCGCCAGGGTATGGGCGTCGGTGCCCCAGGGTTCATTGAGCAGCCCGTAGCCCGCCACGGCGTTGCGTCCGGCGTAGCGGCTGGCAATCATGTCCCACAACCAGCGGGTACGGTCCCGGTACTCAGCGGAATCCCACAGTTCATTCATGCCGGCGCAACCGGAGTGATGCTCCCAACCCTGGCTGCCCACGGCGCCGTGCAGGTCGAGTATGGTGTACATGCCCCGCTTTTCCGCCTCGTCGATGGCGTAGTCCAGATAATCCCAGGCGTCATCGCGCAGGGTATAGGGGTTGTTTTCGTCCTCCACCAGGTTGTACCAAAAGGGCAGCCGTACCACATTGAGGCCAAACTCCGCCATCAGATCCCAGTCCCGTTCGGTAATCCAGCTGTCCCGGAACACCCGCATCAAGCGCTCTTTTTCCGCGTGACCGAAACGCTGGGTCAGGTTGTCTTCCAGGGAGCACTGATCGTAGAACTGGTGACCCAGGTTCATCATCCAGAATTCCAGCTGCAGCCAGTTGCCAATATTGGTGCCTACCAGATCGACCCGGTTGCCATCCTCGTCCACCCAGAGGTGACCATCGGTCTGCAACAGCGGCAGGGTGTTGACGTGGCCACCGGGGTCTTCTCCGGCGCTGAAGCGAATCCAGTTCAGATTCCAGCCGCCGCTCTGGGCGTAGACCAGCAGACTCTGGGCGCCCGCCTCTAGGAATACGGTGGTTTGTATGGTGGTCCAGTTTTGCCAGCCGCCGGTGGTGGGCACCGCCAGGGGCTCGCCGAGGTCCTGGCCGTCCTGCCCGAGAATCACGCTGCCGCCACCATTGAGCGAAGCCACGCGATACTCAACGTCGTACCAACCGGCGCTGCTGACATTCACCGCATAGGACATCCAGTCGCCCGCGTCTATCCAGCCAACATTCTCGCCGCCACCGTCGTCACTGGTAGCCTCGGTCTGGATGCCGGACATGGCCTCGTAGTCCTGGGCCTGCACTGTGCCTGGCACCGGCGCGCCCTGGCCGCTGTCCACTGGACCGGTCAGCCTGAACCAGTTGAGGTTCCAGCCGCCTGTTTCCGCCCAGACCACCAGATGCTGCTGTCCCGCCTCCAGGTGAACCTCGGTCTCCAGGGTCGTCCAGTTTTGCCAGCCGCCGGTATTGGGAATGGGCGTGGCATCGGTCAGGTCGCTGCCGTTCTGGCCGAGAATGACGCTGCCGCTGCTGTTCGGGGACGCCACCCGGTATTCCAGGGTATACAGGCCGCTGGCCGCCACATCCACTTCGTAGAGCAGCCAGTCGCCGGTGTCTATCCAGCCCACATTCTGGCCGCCACCGGTATCGCTGGTGTTTTCGGTCTGGATGCCGTCCATATGGTCATAATCTTGTGCCTGTATGGTGCCGGGCACCGCCACCTGGGCCAGGGCCGCAGTGGGCAAAAGGACGGCAAACAATGTGCCCATTATCAAGCCCCTGCCGGCGAGAGCGCCGAAGGGCGGAAGGGTGCGCTTCATCAGGCGCGCCAAGGCGCCTATCGTCATGCGAATTATCATATTGATACCTGCTAGTCTCTTAACATTATTATCGAACCAGCCAGACTGGCTTACGTAGCGGCAATAGCCGGGGTCGCAACCCCATTGCCAGCCATACAGGCTATGGAAACCCAGAGCCCGCGTCGTTCGTTTGCCACTTTTTTCGCTCAAAATTCTGATTCGAACCCGTTCTGTTACGCACAGCCCAGCCGAACCCCGCCGCAAGCGGCGCCGGGGCAGCGCAGGAACCGCCCCAGGGGCACTCTTGGCGGGCAACACAGTATGCGTTATGATCCCGGGAAAACTGACCAGCGTGGGTCCCCGACACCATGACCGAAGTCCTCTTTAACTTCCACGATGTGATTTTGTGGATGACGGCCATGCAGTGCCTGTTCTTCGCTGTACTCCTGCTTGCCACCAATAACCGCCACATCACCAGCACCTACTTCCTGGCGGCATTTTTGCTTGCGCATGTCTTTATTCCCCTGCACGAGCTGATCCTCTGGGGCGCGGTATTCAAGCTGAAAATCCGGGACATATGGCCTGAGCTGTATTTTATCGGTGGTTATGCCTACTTCCTGGATGGCCCTCTGTTGTATTTCTGCATCAAATCCCTGGTCTTTCGCGATTTCACCCTGCGCAAGCGCGACGCCCTGCACCTGCTGCCGCTGCTACTGTTCGCCGGATTCATGTGGCTGGTGTTTTACCGCTTGCCCGAAGCCCAGCGACTGGCGATGATCACATCGGAAGAGTTCGTCTATGGCGGCTACTACGTGTTCGCTGAATTTCTGTGCAAACTGCTGCGCCTGGGCTACGCCATTCTCTGCCTGATTTTGATAATCAAATACAAAAGCCGGCTAAAAAGCGTTCATTCGAATATTGAAAGAGGGGATGTCACCTGGGTCACCACCCTGGTCATCGGCTTCCTCATCGTCATGTTGATGGAAGTTACACTGAGCGCCGCCAAGGCAATCAGCCTCAAGTTGAATTTTGAGCTAATCGTGTTTGAGTACATTGGGCTGACCAGCTACTACTCCATGTTCATCCTGGTGAATCTGCTGGTATTTACCAGCATTCGCTACTTCTCCAGCTTTTACCCGGTCTCACAAAAGGACGGCGCGAAAAAGACGATCAATGAAAACCTTTTGAACCCGGAAGTGGCGCGGGAAATCGACCAGGCCATGCAGCAGCGCAAGCCCTACCTGCAACCGGACATTACGCTGGATCAGTTGGCTACGGAGCTGGATGTGCCGGCCAAGGACCTCTCCATGATCATCAATCGGCATTTCGGCGTCAACTTTTACGAATTTGTCAATCGTTACCGCGTGGACGAAGCCAAGCATCTGCTGTTGGCGGAAAGTCACCACGACAAGACCATCACCGACATCTTTATCGAGGTCGGTTTCAACAGCAAGTCGGTGTTCAATACGTTTTTCAAAAAGATGGTGGGAGCAACGCCCTCGCAATACCGGCAAAACGCCAAGGCGGGCTAGCCGCCGACTGCCGATCGGCAGTCAGCCCAACCGCAACCGCACTTCCATACCCGTTTTTATTACCAAAGGAAATATGGGCCGGACCCTCAGCAGTGGCGCGGGGTTCGGTTGAGAATCGCTCATCCGAACCCGTACGACCAGACAAAATCCTTTAGCCGGACGATCCCATCTCCCAACCGACGCTAAAGTGGCATACGGTAATTCGTTGTCGCCTCAAATCAGTAGTAGAGGTCGGACTTACCGATGATCCATGCCGTTAACAATAACTATATAAGTGGAGATATACACCATGATAAGCGACAACCCTTACACAGAAGATTGGGCTGCCACTGCGTTGAACCCTTGCAGTCGGGCTCCGAAGCCATCGGCGCCAACCCGCCGACTCCGTAGCCTCCTGGTTGTAGTGTCTTGCCTGTTATGTCTCGCACCCGCCGTCCAGGCACAGAACTGGCAGCTGGTGTGGAGCGATGAGTTCAACTATACCGGCTATCCCGACAGCAACCGCTGGCGTCCGGAGGTGTGGCCTCCGGCCGTGGTCAACGAGGAGTTGCAGCACTACACAAACAACCTGAGCAACGCCCATGTTTCCAACGGCACCCTGAAAATTACCGCCACGGCGGTCTACAATCCCAACACCGGGCAGAACGATTACTATTCCGCCCGTCTCAACTCAACCCAGGCCTGGACCTACGGGCGTTTCGAGGCCCGTATACGGGTGCCCGGCGGCTGGGGCACCTGGCCGGCCTTCTGGCTGTACCCGGTGGACCAATTCCGATACGGCACCAACCCCATCACCAATTTCGGTTGGCCCAACGCCGGTGAAATAGACATCATGGAACATGTCGGCTATGACCAGAACGTGATTCACGCCTCCACCCACAGCGCCTGCTGTTTCTGGGCGGTGGGCACCCAGCGCACCGGTACCATTACCGTCAACAACCCGGTCAACAACTGGCACGTATACGCGGCGGAATGGTATGAGGATCGAATTGAGTTCTACGTCAACAACACCAACTATTTCACCGTCTGGAACGACGGCACCGGTTGGCAGTCCTGGCCGTTCAACCACGATTTTCAGATTATCCTCAACCTGGCCGTTGGCGGCCTCTGGGGCGGCGCCCAGGGCGTAGACCCCAATATCTGGCCGCGCACCATGGAAGTGGATTACGTGCGGGTATATCAGCTTGCCGGCGGCGGCGCACCCGGTCAGGGCCCCGGCACCAACCACAATCTGCCGGGTACGGTGCAAGCACAGAATTACCACTGGATGTCGGGTATTCAGACGGAGAGCACCAGCGACAGCAGCGGCGACCAGAATGTGGGCTGGATCGACACCGGCGACTGGATGACCTACAACGTCAATGTTCCCTCCTCCGGCACCTACACCGTGTCCTATCGCGTCGCCAGCCCCAACAGCGGTGGCGTCATTCGCTTTGAGCAAGCCGGCGGTGGCACCGTCTACGGCAACATCAACGTACCCAACACCGGTGGCTGGCAAAACTGGACCACCATCTCGCACAATGTTCAGCTCAGCGCGGGTCAGCAGGAGGTAGCCATCTACGTACCTTCGGGCGGCTACAATATCAACTGGTTCAGTATCCACCCGGCCGCCAGCAGTTGGTCGACCCAGATCCAGGCCGAAAACTACGTCTACATGTCCGGGGTACAGACCGAAAACACCAGTGATTCCGGTGGCGGGCTAAACGTGGGCTGGATCGATGCCGGTGACTGGATGGTATGGAACACCAACCTGCCCTCTTCCGGCACCTACACGGTAGAGTACCGCGTGGCGAGTCCGAACAGCGGTGGCAGCATCCGGTTTGAACAGGGAGGCGGCGGCACCGTGTACGGCACCATCGGTGTTCCCAATACCGGCGGCTGGCAGAACTGGACCACTATTTCACACAATGTCCAGCTCAATGCCGGCCAGCAACTGGTGGCCATCTATGTGCCGTCCGGCGGTTACAACATTAACTGGCTGCGCATTACCCGGGCCCATTAACAGACTGTTGCACTACAAACGGGAATTAACCCGGCAATTATATTGTCGGGTTAATCATTCGGGCCACAGCTGGCTTGGTTGTAAGGCATGCCCAGTAGCAAGGGTATAAGGCGCGCAGGACAGGCTGGGCCTGTCCTGCAGCAGCGGCGAGCCAGGGATCAGGCCTTGAATTCAGCCCGCCCCTTGTAGGGCGCCTTGCCACTGCCCAGTTCGGCTTCGATGCGCAGCAGGCGGTTGTACTTGGCAACGCGGTCGGAGCGGCACAGGGAGCCGGTTTTGATCTGCCCGGCGGCAGTAGCCACGGCCAGATCGGCGATGGTGGTGTCTTCGGTCTCGCCGGAGCGGTGGGAAATCACGGCAGTGTAACCGGCGTCCTGGGCCATCCTGATGGCGTCCAGGGTTTCCGACAGGGAGCCGATCTGGTTGAACTTGATCAGAATGGAATTGGCGATGCGCTTGTCGATGCCTTCCTTGAGAATCTTGGTGTTGGTGACAAACAGGTCGTCGCCCACCAGTTGCACCTTGTCGCCAATTTTCTGGGTCAACTCGGCCCAGCCCTCCCAATCGCTCTCGTCCATACCGTCTTCGATGGAGATGATGGGATAGTTGGCGGCCAGGTTGGCCAGGTAATCGGTGAATTCGCTGGAGGAGTACACCTTGCCTTCGCCGGACAGGTCGTACTTGCCGGCCTTGTAGAATTCGGAGGCGGCGCAGTCCAGAGCCAGGGTGACATTGTCGCCCAGTTTGTAGCCGGCGTTTTCCACGGCGATGGCGATCACTTTCAGCGCTTCTTCGTTGGAGGTAAGATTGGGGGCAAAGCCGCCCTCATCACCCACGGAGGTGCTCAGACCCT
This sequence comes from Marinimicrobium sp., assembly GCA_050486405.1. GTDB lineage: Bacteria > Pseudomonadota > Gammaproteobacteria > Pseudomonadales > Cellvibrionaceae > JBJHDF01. The sequence continues at coordinate 49,341 of JBJHDF010000006.1, forward strand.
TCTCGCTCAATACCTTTTTCAACTGGTGGAAAATTTCCGCACCCATGCGCAGCGCTTCGGAGAAACTTTTGGCGCCCACCGGCTGTACCATGAACTCCTGGATGTCCACATTATTGTCGGCGTGTTCACCGCCGTTGAGAATATTCATCATGGGCACCGGCATGGAGAATTTGCCGGAGGTGCCATTGAGTTCGGCTATGTGCGCGTACAGCGGCACGCCCTTGTCGGCAGCGGCGGCCTTGGCGGCAGCCAGGGACACGGCGAGAATCGCGTTGGCGCCCAGCGCCGCCTTGTTTTCGGTGCCGTCGGCGTCGATCATGGCTTGATCCAGAGCGCGCTGATCGCTGGCATCCATACCCAAAAGCAAATCACGGATGCTAGTGTTGATATTCTCCACCGCCTTGAGTACGCCCTTGCCCAGGTAGCGGGACTTGTCGCCATCGCGCAGTTCCAGAGCTTCGCGCGAGCCGGTGGAAGCGCCGGACGGCGCGCAGGCAGAGCCCATGGCACCGGATTCGAGAATCACCTCGGCACTGACCGTGGGATTGCCCCGGCTGTCCAGTACCTCAAAGGCTTTGATGTCAACAATTTTGCTCATGGCAATCAGACTCCGTTTTGTACGTGAATAATGTGTGAATTGGAAAGGCGAAAAAACTATTGGATATCCAACGGCGCAAAGCTCTTGACCAGGTCGTCCAATGCCTTGATCTGCGCCAGAAAGGGTTCGAGTTTGTCCAGAGGCAAAGCGCTGGGGCCGTCGCACAGGGCCTTGGCCGGGTCCGGGTGGGCTTCGAGAAACAAACCGGCCAGCCCCACGGCCATGCCGGCGCGGGCCAGCTCTGCCACCTGATGACGACGACCACCGGAGGCTTCGCCCATGGGGTCGCGACACTGCAGGGCGTGCGTCACGTCAAAGATCACCGGCGCGCCGCCGCTGACGTCGCGCATGGTGCGAAAACCCAGCATATCCACCACCAGATTGTCGTAACCGAAATTGGTGCCGCGATCGCAGAGGATGATTTTGTCATTACCGCCCTCGCGGAATTTCTCGACTATATTTTTCATCTGCCCGGGGCTCAAAAATTGCGGCTTTTTGATATTGATCACCGCATCGGTGGCGGCCATGGCCGCCACCAGATCCGTCTGCCGGGCGAGAAACGCCGGCAACTGGATCACATCGCACACCTCCGCCACCGGCTTGGCCTGCCAGGGTTCGTGCACGTCCGTGATCACCGGCACGCCGAAAGTCTGCTTGATGTCACTGAAAATTTTCAGCCCCTCTTCCAGGCCCGGACCGCGATAGGATTGAATGGACGAGCGATTGGCCTTGTCGAAAGAGGCCTTGAACACATAGGGAATACCCAGCTTGCCGGTGACCTCGACGTAGGTCTCCACCACACGCAGGGCCATATCCCGGGATTCCAGCACGTTCATGCCGCCAAACAGCGTGAACGGCAGACTGTTGCCCACCGTCAGCTTGCCGATTGTGACCTGTTTTTCTGTCAAAAGACTCTCCATTCGAACCATGCGGGCCATGAGGAAATGATCAGCAGGGGATCAACCCTGCCTGTGTTTCAGTGCGGCCTGAATATAGCTGGCAAACAGCGGGTGACCATCGCGGGGCGTTGAGGTAAATTCCGGGTGAAACTGGCAGGCCACAAACCAGGGGTGCTCCGGCAATTCCACGACTTCCACCAAGGTATCGTCGGCGGACCAGCCGCCGATGCGCAGGCCCGCCTGCTGCAACTGGTCCACGTAGTTGTTGTTCACTTCGTAGCGGTGCCGGTGGCGCTCGACAATCACATCGCTGCCGTAGATTTCCCGGGCCCGGGAATTGGCCACCAGCCGGCTCTCCTGGGCACCCAGGCGCATGGTGCCACCCAGGTCGGATTGCTCATCGCGTTTTTCCACGCCGCCGCGGGCATTGACCCACTCGGTAATCAGGCCGATCACCGGGTGCGGTGTATTCCTGTCAAACTCGGTGCTGTTGGCGTCTTTCAGACCCAGCACATTGCGGGCAAACTCGATCACCACCGACTGCATGCCCAGGCAGATGCCGAGATAGGGAACCTTGTTTTCCCGGGCGTAGCGCACCGCCATCAGCTTGCCTTCCACGCCGCGCTCGCCAAAACCACCGGGCACCAGTATGGCGTCAGCGTCCTGCAAAATGGTGACACCTTCGTTTTCCACGCGCTCGGCATCGATATACCTGACATTGACCCGGGTGCGGTTGTGAATGCCGGCGTGCATCAGGGCTTCGTTGAGGGACTTGTAGGCATCCAGCAGATCCATGTACTTGCCCACCATGGCCACCGTGACCTCGTGCTCGGGATTGAGCAGGCCATCCACCACGCGATCCCACTCGCTCAGGTCCGCCTCGGCGCACTCCAGACCGAATTGCTCCACCACAATCTGATCCAGACCAAAGCCCTTCAGCAGACTCGGAATGGCGTAGATGGTGCGCGCATCGGGCAATGGCACCACGGCGCGCTCGGCGACATTGGTGAACAGGGCAATCTTGCGACGCGAATCCTGATCCACTTCGCGTTCGGAGCGACACAGCAGCACGTCGGGCTGCAAACCGATGGAGCGCAGCTCCTTCACCGAGTGCTGGGTGGGCTTGGTTTTGATTTCGCCGGCAGTGGCGATATAGGGCACCAGTGTCAGGTGCATCAGCAGGGAGTGCTTCGGCCCCAGTTCCACCTTGAGCTGGCGCACCGCCTCGAGAAAGGGTTGCGATTCGATGTCGCCCACGGTGCCGCCGATTTCCACCAGTGCCACGTCCACATCCCGGCCACCTTCGAGAATGCGCCGTTTGATTTCATCGGTGATGTGGGGAATGACCTGCACAGTGCCGCCCAGGTAGTCGCCGCGACGCTCCTTGCGCAGTACGGTTTCGTAGACACGGCCGGTGGTAAAGTTGTTGCGGCGCGTCATCTTGGTGCGGATGAAGCGCTCGTAATGCCCCAGGTCCAGATCGGTCTCGGCGCCGTCTTCAGTGACGAACACCTCACCGTGCTGGAACGGGCTCATGGTGCCCGGATCCACATTAATGTAGGGATCCAGCTTCATGATGGTGACTTTCAATCCCCGGGCTTCAAGAATGGCAGCCAGGGAGGCGGAGGCGATGCCTTTGCCCAAGGAGGAGACCACACCACCGGTTACGAATATGTATCGCGTCATGTAATGCCTTGTTCAATCAGAGCGGACAGCAGCCAAATACGCAACAGGCGGCGGCCTGACGCCCGCACAGGGGATTTGCGAGCGCTGGGTATTTGTCATCAGGACGGGGCGCCAGATTACCAGAAAGGCCGGTATGCCTCAATGGAAACTTGTCGCCGGCTGCCACTGCAGGCAGTAACCGGGCTGCCCCGGTTCGGCGGCAAAACCGCGACAGACCCAGAGATCACCGGCGGCCACCAGGGTTCCGTCGCTGTAGATCAACGGCAGGGCATCGCGCAGCCAGGGTTCCAGTTCTGCCTCCTGCAGGAGTTTTTTCAACGTCTGGGAGTGGCCGCGCCAGTCCGGCTGGCAACGCTCGCCGCCCCGGCGCCAGCGCAGGGTGAGGTTGGGCAGATCGGTGCGCAGACAGGGCGTGGCTTCCTTTGATGGCTTTGCAGGCTCGGCGACCAGTGAGAACTGACCGCCGCCGGGCAGTTGCACATTGCCGGGTGCCAGCGGCAGGGTGCCCTCCCCCGCCCGGGGCAATTGCGCCAACGGCAACAGATAGAGCCGCTGCTGAAAACGGCGCAGACTGACGTTGCCCCAGTTCACCACCGCCCGGGCGTCCGGCCGACCACACAGCAGTTGTTCCTCCATCGCCGCCAGATGCACCCGCTCCGGCGCGGACAGCGCCAATTGGCGGCACCAGTAGCGCAGCAGATTGTGCCGCCGGGGCCGATCCAATCGCCCAAGAGCGTCCAGGGACAGGCTCTGCCCTACCCGCTCGGCCCGGGGCTCGGCAGCCGCCAGGTCGAGTGCGGCCAGATCAGACAGCATCTGCTCGCTTTCAGCCAGATGCTCCGCCGCCATCTGCCAGCGGGCGGCAAATTCCGGCCAGCGCTGCCGCAACAGGGGCATGACCTGCTGGCGCAGGTAGTTGCGATCGAAACGGGTGTCGCTGTTGCTTTCGTCGTCGCACCATTGGAGTTGGTGGTGCCGGGCGTAGTCTTCGAGTTGGGCGCGGGTTAGCCCCAGTAAAGGGCGCAGCAAGCTACCGGCCCCCAGCGGACGCTGCCGGGCCATGCCGGCCAGGCCCCGGGTGCCGCTGCCGCGCAGCAGGCGCAGCAACAGGGTTTCGGCCTGGTCGTCGGCGTGGTGGGCGGTGAGCAGCAGGTCGCCGGCTTGCAAACGCTCTGCAAACACCCGGTAGCGCGCTTGCCGGGCGGCGTCTTCGAGACCGCGGCCTTCGGGGGTGACGGTCACCGGTTGGCAGATCAGCTCGACACCGAGGGTGTCGCAGAGTTGTTGGCAGTGGCTTTGCCATTGGTCGGCGTTGGGGGAGAGGCCGTGGTTGATGTGAATGGCAACCAGCGGTTGTTGCGGCGCAAATTGCACCAGAGCATGGAGCAGTACCACCGAATCCAGACCACCACTGAGCGCCACCCACCATTTTGTTGGGTGCAATTGCCGCAATGGCTCCAGCGCTTCGGGGATGGACTTGATTGTCATTTCACCATTTGCTCGAAAAGAGTTTTCGCTTGAGTGCTGTGCTCTGACCCTTTGAGGGGGACACTGTTTTTAATCACCTTGGGTGCCAACGGCGGAGGTTGGCGCAGTGCTTCCGGGACTCGCCGTGAACCCCTCCCTGGGGGCTCGAGCACAGCATCCCTGCTGCGCACGGTCCCGGAAGCACTACCCCAACCTCCTTTACCAACGGTACTTCGAACTGGTTTAAACAAAGCGCAGTACTATCAGGGACAAGGGATTGTGGGACAGGGGTGTGAGACCTTCGCGCGCGGGAAGCGCGTGCAGAGCCCCCAGGGATGGGTTCACGGCGTGTCTCACACCCCTGTACCGCAAGCCCGTACCCGTCTCACTTACGAAGCACCCTGCCAAAGGCGCTACCGACTTCACTGGCCGACCATCTTAGTGGCACCAAAACCTCCGAGCTAAAAAGTAACGTGTTTACCACGCGCGTCAGAAAGGGTTACCCTGTCCGGCGCTCTGACTGGTGGCCCCTCGGGTACCAGTAATCACACATTTTCCACGATGCACAAAGATTTATCCATGACCGAACAAACCACCGCGCCCTACGGCAGTTGGCGCTCGCCCATCACCGCCAGCAGTCTTACCGCCCGCAGCGTTCGCCTGGGCGAGCCCCTGCTGGATGGCGAGTATACCTATTGGCTGGAGTCGCGCCCTGAAGAGCGCGGACGCAGCGCCCTGGTAAAACAGGGGCCGGACGGCGAGCGCCGGGACCGGCTGCCCGCGCCGCACAGTGTGCGCACCCGGGCTCACGAGTACGGCGGCGGCGCCTATACCGTGGGTGACGGCTGGGTTTACGCGGTACTGGATGCCGACCAGCGCATTTACCGGCTGGCGCCGGACAGCGACAGCCCGGAGCCCGTCAGCCCCGAGGGGCCCTGGCGCTATGCCGATCTGCACCTGGACAGCCAACGGCGCCGCCTGATCTGTGTGCGCGAGGATCACAGCGATCCGGACCGGGAGGAGCGTGCGGAGATTGTCGCGCTGCCTCTTGACAGAGACCCGGCAGAGATAGAGGTAGAGATACTGGTGACCGGGGCGGATTTCTACAGCAATCCCCGCCTGAGCCCGGACGGTACACAACTGAGCTGGCTGTGCTGGAATCACCCGCGAATGCCTTGGGAGGGCACCGAGTGCCATCTGGCGCAACTGGATGACGCCGGCAGGATTGTCCGCAGCCGGCGGGTGGCTGGCGGCCCGGAGGAGTCGGTGTTTCAGCCGGCCTGGTCGCCGGACGGACGCCTGTATTTTGTCTCGGACCGCAGCGGCTGGTGGAATTTGTATCGCCACGACGGCAATACCTGCGAGGCCTTGTGTCCGCTGGATGCGGAATTTGCCACGCCCCAGTGGGTGTTCGGCATGTCCACCTACGGTTTTCTCGATGCCGGTACCATTCTTTGCTGTCTGAGCCAGGACGGCTGCTGGCAACTGGCCCGACTGCATCTGCAACCGCGCCGCCTGGAGTTGCTGGACACCGGCCTGAGCAGCCTGTCCGACATTCTGTGCGGCTCGGGGCGGGGGCAGCCCCGGGGCCTGTTGATCGGTGCCGGCGCCACCCAGGGCAGCGCCCTGTGGCAGTACCGCGACGGAGACCCGCTGTTGTGTCTGGCGCGCAGCACCGAGCAGGCGCCACCGCCGGCCTATCTGTCCCGCCCGGAGGCGATCAGCTTCACCAGCGGTGACGGGGAGGCAGCCCACGGCTTTTTCTACCCGCCCGTCAATCCGGATTTCCGCGCACCGGAGGGGGAGTTGCCGCCGCTGCTGGTGACCTGCCACGGCGGCCCCACCGGCGCCACCGACACGGCGCTGAACCTGAAGATCCAGTTCTGGACCAGTCGCGGCTTTGCCGTGCTGGATGTGAATTACCGGGGCAGCACCGGCTACGGCCGCGCTTACCGCGAGCGGCTGAAGGGCCAGTGGGGGCTGGTGGATGTGGCGGATGTCTGCGCCGGCGCCGAGACCCTGGTGGCTCAGGGCCGGGTGGACCCCCGGCGGCTGGCCATTCGCGGCAGCAGCGCCGGTGGCTATACGGTGCTGGCGGCGCTGACCTTCAGTCAGTGCTTTGCCGCCGGCACCAGTCTCTACGGCATCGGCGATCTGGAGGCGCTGACGCGGGATACCCACAAATTCGAGTCCCGCTACCTGGATTCGCTGGTGGGCCCCTACCCCGAACAGCAGGATCTGTATCGTCAGCGCTCGCCGATACACCATATCGATCAGCTCAATTGCCCGGTGCTGTTCCTGCAGGGGTTGCAGGACAACATAGTGCCGCCCAACCAGGCCGAAGCCATGGCGGCGGCCCTGGACGCCAAGGGTATCGCCAACGCCCTGGTCACTTTTGAAGAGGAAGGCCACGGCTTTCGCCAGGCGGCCAATATCCAGCGGGCGCTGGAGGCGGAGCTGTACTTCTACAGCCGGATTTTCCGGTTTGATCTGCCCGAGCCGGTGACACCGCTGAACATCGCCCACCTGCGCGAGCGAGAGCAGACGCCGTGAGCCGCTGGCGTCCGCCATCACCGAAAAGCTCGGCCTATATCACCGCCGCCGGTGCCCGACGCCTGCAGGAAGAACTGAAACACCTATGGAAAGTCGAGCGCCCGAAAGTGACCGATGCGGTGCACGAAGCCGCCAAGAACGGCGACCGCTCGGAAAACGGCGATTATATCTACGGCAAGAAACGCCTGCGGGAAATTGACCGCCGGGTGCGTTACCTGAGCAAACGACTGGAGAACCTGACGGTGGTGGATCGCCTGCCGGACGATCGCAGCCGGGTGTTTTTCGGCGCCTGGGTGACGCTGGAAGACGACGACACCGGCGAGGAAAAAACCTATCAGATAGTGGGGCCGGATGAGTTCGACGTCAGCGCCAGCCGGATCAGTATGGATTCACCACTGGCCAGAAGCCTGCTGGGCAAGCAGGTGGACGACGAAATTACCGTTGAACGCCCTGACGGACAAAAGACATTTTTTATCTCCGCCATCGAATACAAACCCTACGAGCAGTAACTACGCCAACAAAAACATTCGGGTTGGCAGCACCACTGCCAAGCAGGGCACGCTGCCAACACCGAACACTTCCGATTTTTACAATTTCACACAAACTACCACACTTTTACTGCAGCCAGAGCCAACCGTGGTTGTTTAGACTGCGGCCTGTGTGGTCTTCTTTGCATCGCACCGGAAATTATCGAGCACTGACCGAGTATCGAAGGAGGATACCATGAGCAACCTCTCACCAATTTCGCGCTCGCGCCGATGGGTTAGCCTGCTGCTGTGTAGCCTGATGGCTTTGCTGCTGACTGCGGGTGCAAGCGCCAACCCCGCTGCGGACGACATCATAGGACCAGAGCGGCTGGTCAAGGTCTACAAATACGACCAGTCCACCCAGTGCAACAACGACGGAATTCCCCTGGAGAAAATGCAGGAGGAACTGACCGAGGCCGGCATCAGAGTCCACTGTGCCCAGAAGGGCAACGACGGCAACGCCTACCCCGCCGTCTGTGGCGGCGCAACGGGCAATATCAACATCTATCAGATCGACGCCGGTAATCTACCGCTGGCCCGGCGTTTGGGATTCGCCCCGGTGTGGGAGCTGGAAAATTATCAGGATCAGCCCTGCCGGCCGGAAATACCCAAGGTATTCAAGTACGACGGTTCCACCCAGTGCAATGATGATGGCATTCCCCTGCACGTGATGGCGGCAGAGCTGCGCCGGGCAGGCATCGATGTGCAGTGTTCGCAAAAAGCCCGGGACGGCCTGCTGTACCCACCGGTGTGTGATGGGCCCACCGGCATCATCAACGTGTACCAGATCAACCCCGAAAATATTCCCGATGCCATGCGCCTGGGCTTTCACCCGGTGTCCCGGCTGAGTGAATACCAAGATCGGCCTTGTTTCTGGACAGGTCCGGTTGAACCCGAGTGATCTTTCAACCGCCAGGGACGGCGGTTTTTTTAAACCCGGAAGATTAGACCTTTTTCCCGGTAATTTTTGATGTAGATGCCGTGCGAACCATCGCGCAGCACTTTTTTAATCAGAAACTCCCGCCCCAGTTCGCCCTTTTCAATTTTTGCCAAATCCAGAACCTGTTCCTTGAAATCCTGCGAAGCATTGACGTCGTGCACAACAATGACTCGCGGCAGGTGACGATAGCGCTTGTTGGTTTCCAATACGAAGGCCACCTGGTCGTTGACCAGTTGCACCAGGCTACCCGGGGGGTACAGGCCTACACATTTGATAAACTCCTGGGCCAGTTGATCGTCGAAGTGGGTACCGCGATCCTTGAAGATTATTTTCAGGGCATCGGTGGTGGGAATGGAAGGCGCGTAACAGCGGTCGGCTGTCATGGCGTCATAGGCGTCGACGATGGCAACGATGCGTGCGTACTCGGAAATGCCGGCCGACTGCAGCTTGCGTGGATAACCGGTGCCGTCAATGCGTTCGTGGTGACTGTAGGCCACGTCCACCGCACCGTCATACATATTGGGCGATGACATCAACAGGTTGCGCCCGTGCACCGTGTGGGCGCGGATCACGCCAAATTCCTTGGGAGTAAGCGCACCGGGTTTGTTGAGAATTTCCGGTGGCACCCGCATCTTGCCCACATCGTGCAGCAACCCGCAGAGCCCCAATTTTTCCAGCTCCTTTTCGCTTTTGCCCAAATGGCGACCAAAGGCGATGGACAGAATGCACACATTCAGGCAGTGCTCGGATGTGTATTCGTCCTGATCCCGCATCTTGGACATCCACAACAGGGCGTCGGGGTTGCGCAACACACTCTGCACACAGTCGCGCACCGTGCTTTTGGCCTGCTCCGTGTCGACCACGCCGCGCAAGGCGGCTTCTTCCAGCAGGGTGCGGGTCAAACGGCGAGCCTCGCGGTAGACACCCAGGGCACGCTGGTGTTCCTCCCTGGCCGCCACCTTGTTGACGTAGTCGGTGCGCTTGCCGGCGGGCTTGTCAGAGAGCGTTGCCCGCTCTTCCGGGCGAACCCATTCACTCTGCACCTGATCCACCCAGACGTGGTCGCAGTAGTGAGCTACGGTATCGATATCTTCCAGGGTTTCCAGGGTAAACCCCTGCATCAGAAAGGGCGTATCCAGCCAATCCCGGTCCAGCTTCGACACGTACATGCCGATCTTCAGCTCGGATACATGAATTTTCACCGAGCGCTGGGCAGAATCCACATATCCGGGACGGACTTCGCGGCTATCCAAGGGTACCTCGCAGGCGCCTCGACCAGAAGGGCCGAGCTAAAGGGTTGACTGCTGTTATTTTAACCAATGGGAGCAGCTTGCACCAGCGACATCGGCTTTGACAGTTTATTCCCGGGCTCCGCTTTGGGTCTTGGCCTCTTCCCAGAGCCGGTCCAGTCCTTCCGCATCCATTTCGGACAAAGGCCTGTCACTGCGGGCTTCCATCTGCCTGAAACGCTGTTCAAACTTGCGATTGGCCCGGCGCAGGGCGGCTTCGGCGTCGATCCTGAGGAAGCGGCTGACATTGGTGACGGCGAACAACAGATCCCCCAGTTCGTCCTCCAGGGCGTCCCGGTCACCGGCCTGCAGCGCCTGCTCCACCTCGCTCAATTCCTCCCGCACCTTGGCAATGGGGCCAGTGACCTCTTGCCAGTCAAAACCGACGGCGGCGGCGCGCTTTTGCAACTTGGCGGCCCGACTCAAGGCCGGCAGATTGAGGGGAATATCGTCCAGGATGCCGGCGGCGCCCTTGGCCTGCCGCTCCTCCTGCTTGATCGCCTCCCAGCGGGCCTTGATGGCCGGATCATCGTCGCCGCTGGTACCGGTGCGACTGTGCAGATCCCCGCCAGGAAAGACGTGCGGATGTCGGCGCACCAGTTTGGCGCACAATTCCATCACGATTTCGTCAAAGCTGAAACGCCCTTCCTCCACCCCCAACTGACTGTAGAAGATCACCTGAAACAACAGGTCTCCCAGTTCCTCCCGCAGGTGCGCCAGATCACCGCGCTCGATGGTGTCCACCACCTCGTAGGCTTCCTCCAGGGTGGAGGGCGCAATGCTGGCGTAGGTCTGTTTCTGGTCCCAGGGGCAGCCGTCCAGCGGGTCCCGCAGGCGGCTCATAAGGTACTGCAAGTCGTCGATGGTATACATGGGTGGCTCCCGCACTGGCAGACGGGGCATCTTAGCACAGCCGCTGTTCAGGCCCCGGTGCGCCACCGCGTGCTGCGCAGCCACACGCCCAGTCCTGCCAGGGTCAGGCTGAGCCCTAAAAACAACGCCAGCAGGGCATCGCGCTTTTCCCGCCCCAGGGGATGGGAGAGAAAACTCCATTTGTGCAGATACGAAAAAGAGTAGCCTTCCAGGCGGCCACCCGGGCTATTGCGATCCACCAGCAGGCCGCTGGCGACATCGATAAACAGCCGATCCCAGGGCTGGTGATCCACCGCAACCTGCCATACCGGCAGGCGCTTGTTGCGGAAATCGTAGCCCTGGTCAAAGCGGGTAATTTCCTCCGTTGCCAACACCTGCTCCGGTGTCAGGCCCAGATAGTCCATGGCCAGGTGTCGCGCCACCTGTTCGTCGGTCAACTCGTCACTGCGACCCGCAGTGGAAAAGTAGCGGCCGCCGCGCTCCCGGGCTATGCCGTCGAAACGCTGCTGGCGGCCACCGTGATGGTGATCGCCGTGCTGCTGGTCATCAGCCGTATTGTCCGCCGGCGCCAGGCTGGCCCGAAAATACAGCTCTCCCGCCACCGACAGCAGGTTGACGCCCTGCAGCGGCTGCTCGGGCAGCTCCAGTGCCGCCGCATCAAAGTCCAAGCTCTGAGAAAGCGACAGGGGTTGGGCAATATTGAAGTCCCGCTGGGGCGTGAAGTACTCGCTGTGCAGCAGGTGATAGAAGCCGCTGGCGGCAAAACCCAGCAGAGGTATCGACACCGTGTGGGCGAGAATGCGATGCCCGCGGCGCGCGGGAGTCAGCCCGCCCTTGCGCTTGACAGTGTGCAGCAGCACCAGACCGCTACCGAGCATGCCCAGCAGACAGGTCAGCAACAGTGCCAGTAACAGCACCCTCAGGTGACGGACCTCCTCCAGCCAGGCGAAGGTGTGCAGGTTGCGAAACAACCATTGCACCCGCCGCTTCCAGTTGTCGCTGATATTGGCCAGGGCCATTGTTTCAGTGTGTACAAACAGCGTCAGGCCATCGTCGCCGGAGAAGCGAAGGCGATACACCGGCAGGAGGCGGTTCACCCAGGGGTATTCGCTGCTGTAGTCAGTCTGAAACGTGACTTCGTCCAGAGTGCGATCACTGTCGGGTAAATAGTGCGACGCCAACCAGCGCGCCAACTGCTCGTCGTATCCGCGCAGTTCGGCTCCCGTGGTAGGATCGAAGTAACGCCGGGGCGCCATGGTGTCGGTGGTGACCTGCAGCAGCGGCCCCTGGGGGGAAGGTACCAGTTTGACCACCTCGGCCTCACTCACACCCTCTTGTTCAAGCCGCTCCAGAATCGGCGCCACCCCCTGCAAATGCGCCACACTAAAGGTCTGCTGTGGTGCGCGATGCACATTGGACTGAGGTCCGGTCCAGGTCAGCAACACATGCAAAAAGCCCGACACGGCGAACAGCACCAGAGCCAGCAACGCCACCCAGATCACCGTGCGGTGCAGCAGAAAACCGGTTTGAATCAGACGCTTTTTTATTTTCATAATTGTCAGAACCGATAGCGTGCGCCCAGGTAACCGCTTCTGGGCAGGCCCGGGCGGTATTCCACCTGGCCACTGGTGTTTTTGCTGGCATAGGTGGAGTAGCGTTCGTCGCTCAGATTTTCGATGCGGGCGTAGAATTCCAAATCGCCGAGTTCGTAACGGGCGCGAAGGTGAAACAGGCTGTGGCCGCCGTAGGACTCGGTGTTGGTTTCATCCAGATAATAGCTACCCAGGCGTTCCATCTGCAGTTCCAGACGCAGGCCGCCCAGAGCCAGTGGTTGATAATGCAGGCTGATATTGCCGGCGTAACGCGGCGCCTGGGCCATATCGTTGCCGCTGTAATTCCGGGTGGCGGCGGGAGCGCAGACCGGCGGCGAACAGATATAACTGAAATCCCGGTACTCGTGTCGGTTCCAGGCCCAGGCCAGAGCCGTGCCCCACTCCCGGTTCAACTGGCTTTCCAGCCCCAGCTCCAACCCACGATGGCGGGTCTGCCCGGCGTTGGTGGTGTGGCGCACTCCCTCCTCGATATAGCCGACAATATCGTCGCGAATGGCCATATGGTACACACTCGCCTCGTATTGCCATTCGGTGGCGCCCAGACCCAGTGTACCCCGCGTGCCCAGTTCCACGCTGTCGCTGCGTATGGGCTGCAGGCTGGTACTGTCGGCATTGGCACCGGCGCGGAACAGTTGTCCGGCGGTGGGCGTGCGGAAGCCGTGGCGGTAGTTGGTGTAGATATCCAGTCGCTCGCTCACCCGATACACCAACCCGGCCTTGGGGCTGACCTGATCAAAACTGACGCGCTGATCTTCGGGCCGGTGGTGCACAAAGGCCGGACGACCGGATTCAATCGGGCCAACCTGGGCCACGTCGGCATCCAGGCGGTCTTCGTAATCCAGGGTAAAATGGTCGTAGCGCAATCCCAGCGATGGGCGCAGTACCTCAAGCAGCTGCCACTCCAGGTGCACGTAGGGTGACAGGGACTCTTGCCTGGCGGCAAAGTCGTAATTGCGGCGACCGGTCAGCTCGTGGTCGACAAGATTCTTGCCGTCGCGCAGCACACTGATGCGATCTTCCCGATAGCGCGACGGCGTCCTGTCCATATCCACCCCGGTAATGATCTGGCCATTGATGGCGGGAATATGGTAGCGATACTTGGCCAGCAGACCGTAGCTCTGGAATGAGTTGCTGTACACCTGGGGGTCGAACCCCATCATCCAGCTCGGCATCAGGTCCATCCGGTTGTCCCGGTAAAAGGGGGTCAGGGTCAGCAGTGTCTGCTCGCTCAGTTCCAGCGCCCACTCGCTGGACAGGCGCAGTGCATACACCTCCCGCTGTGCAATATCGCCCTGGAAGTAATTGCGGCGCCGGTCGCCGCGATAGTCCTCTTCATCCAGGCCCGACACACCGCTCTGCCCGATCCGGTTCCAGGCAACAATGGTTTTCACCTGCACCGCATCCATCACCGGCGTGTCCCAGCGCAGAGTGGCCGACTGACGATCGTAACCGGCGTGATCCCGGTAGCCCTGACTGTCGGTCACATTGAGATTCAAAATGACACCCGCTCCCTCACCGCGACCGGCGCCGGCACTGAGCAGGGCGCGCGCCCAGCCGTGACTGCCCAGTTCGAGATCACCCGTCACTGCGGTGCCCTGCACCGGCGGCGGCGCGGTCAGGGTGTTGATGATGCCGCCAATGGCGTCGGAGCCGTACAGGGCCGACCCGGCACCGCGGGTGACTTCCACACCCACGGACTGTGAAATATTCACTTCATAGAGGCCGTTGTGGTTGAAGTAACCGGTGGGCCGGGTGGGAATGCCATCCTCCATAAACAGATAGAGGCCGCCGGTGGTAATGGGCTGGCGGATGGCGGTCATATGCCCCTCGCCCCCCAGGTTGTTCACATGCACGCCCGGCACCCGGTTGAGCAGTTCCGCCGGGTGCGACGGCGCGACATTTTTTATGGACTCCTGATCCAGCACCGCCACCGATTCCGGCAGCTCGCGCCTGGAGCGCGCTTCCCGGGTACTGGTCACAACCAGGGTATCCTGCAGTTGCAGTGCCTCGGTGCTGGCCGAGGCCGGCGCTGTCGCGCAGAACACCACGGAAACACTCAAACATACCGCCGGCCATCGATTGTCAGGCAAACTCACGCCGCACTCCTGTTGATAAGCGTTCACAGGGAAAGTGCGTGAATTATCCCGGCAGCCGGGCGGGGCGACAATGCGGCATATTGTCGCACCCCTTGTCGCAACAAGAATTGGCCTGGGGTCAGTGCTTGCGCCGCGCCGAGGCGATATTGGGCAGCTGATTGAGTTTGGTGAGGATCCGGCTGAGTTCGTCGAAGCCGCGAATCTCGGCGGTGAGCAGCATATCCACGGTATTCTTGCGCTTGTCGGACAGGGTCTGCATGGCGCTGATATTGATCTTCTCCGCATCCAGCAGCGCGGTGATGTCGCGCAGCAGGCCGTAGCGGTCGTAGGCTTCGATAATGATGTCCACCGAGTAGGTGCTCTGGGGCGTCTCGCCCCACTCCACCTTGATGATGCGCGCCGGTTCATCGGCCTGCAACTGCAATACGTTGCTGCAATCCTGGCGGTGAATGGACACGCCCCGCCCCAGGGTGATGTAACCGACAATGGCGTCGCCAGGCACCGGGTTGCAGCACTGGGCGATATGGGTGAGCAGGTTGCCCACCCCCTCGATATAGACATCGGAGCCTTTCTTGCCCGACGGGGAGCGGGTGCGGAAAGGAATTACCGGCTCCCTGGGTAGCTTGGCGTCCAGCAGGCGCTGGGCCGCACCGAGCACCTGACCGACACCGATATCGCTGGCACCCACGGCGGCGTAGAGATCGTCCAGGGTCTTCATATTGAGCTTTTGCGCCAGGGCCTCGAAATCCAGGTCCAGCAGAGCCAATCGCTTGAACTCGCGATCGAGCAATGCCTGGCCCTCGGCGATGTTCTGATCCCGGGCCTGCACCTTGAACCAGTGCTGGACCTTGGCCCGGGCCCGGGCGGTGTTCAGGTAGCCCAGGGCCGGCGACAGCCAGTCGCGGCTGGGCATCTCGCGCTTGCCGGTAAGCACTTCCACCTGATCGGCATTGTTCAGATGGTAGTTGAGCGGCACTATGCGGTTGTTGACCTTGGCGCCCCGGCAGCGGTGACCGATATCGGTGTGGATACGGTAGGCAAAATCCAGAGGCGTGGCGCCCTTGGGCAGATCCACCACATGGCCCTCGGGTGTAAAAACATAGATGCG
The DNA here is from genome assembly GCA_050486405.1 of Marinimicrobium sp. GTDB lineage: Bacteria > Pseudomonadota > Gammaproteobacteria > Pseudomonadales > Cellvibrionaceae > JBJHDF01. Next base: position 64,990 of record JBJHDF010000006.1, read on the forward strand.
ATCCTGATCGATACCGCGCAGGTCGTCCTGCAGGGGCACCACGTCGCCGCCCAGTTCGTCGTGCCATTCCAGCACCTGGCGCAGCCAGGCTATTTTCTGCTCGTAACTGTCGCGGCCACCGTCGGTGTCGGTGCCCTTGTAGCGCCAGTGGGCGCAGACACCCAGTTCCGCCTCCTCGTGCATGGCGAAGGTGCGGATCTGGATTTCCAGCACCTTGTTTTCCGGCCCGATCACCGCCGTGTGCAGCGAACGATAGCCGTTTTCCTTGGGTGAGGCGATATAGTCGTCGAATTCGTGGGGGATGTTGCGCCAAAGGCTGTGCACCACCCCCAGTACCGTGTAGCAGTCCCGCACCGTGGGCACCAGAATGCGCACGGCGCGTATGTCGTACACCTGGGAAAAGCCGATGCCCTTGCGCTGCATCTTCCGCCAGATGCTGTAGATGTGTTTGGCGCGGCCGGTGACCTCGCCGTTGATGTCGGCGCTGAGCAGCTCGCCGCGCAGCACCTCCAGCACATGGTCGATATACTCCTGGCGGGCCAGGCGGCGTTCGTCCAGCAGGCGGGCGATGCGCTTGTAGTCGTCCGGCTCCAGGTAGCGGAACGACAGGTCCTCAAGCTCCCACTTGATATGGCCGATGCCCAGGCGGTGCGCCAGGGGCGCATAGACCTCGGACACTTCCCGGGCCACATGGCGCTGGCGCTCAACAGTGGCGTTCTTGACCGCCCGGATGGCGCAGGTGCGCTCGGACAGCTTGATCAGCGCCACGCGCACATCGTCCACCATAGCCACCAGCATTTTGCGCACATTGTCCACCTGCTCGGCGGACTGGCGGCCAAAAACCCGTTCGTCGTGATCATAATGCTGGTAGCTGATGGCTGCCATGCGCAGCACGCCCTTGATCAGCTTGGTCACCGTGTCGCCAAAGTCCTCGCGGACCCGGTCCAGGGACAGTTTCTGCTCGCGCACGGAGCGGTAGAGAATGGCGGCGACCAGGGTGTCCTGGTCCATCTGCAGATCGGCGAGGATTTCGGCCATCTCCAAGCCGATACGGAAGCAACTGGTATCACCGCCCCAACTGACGGCGGTATCCGTGGGTACCGGGTCCACTTCCTGGGCCAGACAGCAAGCCCTCCCCAATTCCACCCGGGTGCTGTCAGGCTGGGCGTGCAGACCATTGAGCCGCTGAATCCAGGCGTCGATATCCACCTGACCGTCGGCGGCGATGGGGTGGTCTTTCCGGACTTTTACCATAGGGGGTCAAATCCCGTTATTCTGCTCGCCACACCAACTGTCTGGTGGCGTACTGCCCACAGGGTGTCGGCACCATACCCAATCCGCAGGGGCTTGTCGACCCACCCAAACGGGCTAGGGGTCAGACTGCACCGGGCGGAGAAAGTTGCCCGGTTCAGGCGTTGAACACCCCCGAGGAGAGGTAGCGATCGCCACGGTCGCAGATGATGGCGACAATCACGGCATGCTCCAACTCCCGGTTGAGGTCCAGGGCCGCGGCCACGGCGCCACCGGAGGAAACGCCGCAGAAGATGCCCTCCCGCCGCGCCAAGGCACGCATGGTGTCCTCGGCCCGCTGCTGGGACATACCCACTATGCGATCCACTCTCTTCTGGTCATAGATACTCGGCAGATACTCCGGCGGCCAGCGGCGAATGCCGGGGATACAGGCCCCCTCGTCAGGTTGCAGGCCAATGATCTGGATAGCGGGGTTCTGCTCCTTGAGAAAGCGGGACACGCCCATTATGGTACCGGTGGTGCCCATGGAGCTGACAAAATGGGTCACAGTGCCACCCGTCTGCCGCCAGATTTCCGGGCCGGTGGTATCGTAGTGGGACTGGGGGTTATCGGCGTTACCGAACTGGTCCAACACCCGGCCTCGACCCTCGGCCTGCATACGCAGCGCCAGATCCCGGGCACCCTCCATGCCCTCGTCCCTGGACACCAGAACCAACTCGGCACCATAGGCGGTCATGGCCGCCTTGCGCTCAGCGGTGCTGCTCTCGGGCATGATCAGTATCATGCGGTAACCCTTGATGGCCGCCACCATGGCCAGGGCAATTCCGGTGTTGCCGCTGGTGGCCTCGATCAGGGTATCGCCAGGCTTGATATCGCCCCGGGCCTCGGCCCGGCGAATCATTGACAGTACTGGTCTATCCTTGACAGAACCGGCAGGATTGTTGCCCTCCAGTTTGACCAGCAGAGTATTGGTGGTGTCACCAGGCAGGCGCTGCAGACGCACCAGTGGCGTATTGCCGATCAGGGATTCAATGGTGGGATAGCCGCTGGAGTGGCCGGTGGCGGTTTCGTGCATGGATTCCCCGCTGGAGAGCGCCGCAAAAGAGGCCTATTCTAACCCTGAATATGATAAGGTGGAACCGCCCCACTCGGGCGGTGCAGGTGCGCCAGAAATGACCGAGGGAACTGCCATTCCATGACACGCAACAGTATTCGCGCAGAAGTGTGGCGCCTGATTCTCATACCCGCCCTGAGTATCACCCTCCTGCTGACCGGGATCCTGAGCTATCTCTATCTGGCGCAACTGGACAACTTCGTGGAAACCCGGGGGCAGGCCCTGGCCACCAAGACCGCCAGGCTGCTGCAACAACCCCTGGCTCAGGGCCAATTGGATCGGGTACAGGACATTCTGGATCTGTCTATCGAGGAGCCCTATATCCGCGCTCTACGACTCTATCCCGCGGCGGGACAACCGCCGCTCCACGCGGGCCCCATGGGGCTTGCGGACGGTGAATTACCCACCGCCGGGCGGAGCGCACCCTTCGTCCGCAGCGGCCGCCAGACCCTGAGCTTCTGGCAACCCTTGAAGGGTGATACCGGTGGCTGGCTGGAAGTGGAGATTCTCAACGCGCCCTACCTGCTGGTGCGCTACCAGATCATCCTGCTCACGCTGGCGGCGGCCTCGCTGTGCCTCCTGTTGGCGGCGGTACTGGCCATACGCCTGCACAAAAACATTACCGAACCATTGGAACACCTGAACAACGTGGTGCGCATGCTGGCTTCTGGACAACTGCACGCCCGGGCCGATCGCGCCAAGACCAATCAGAGCCTGGAGTTTTCCCGGCTGGCGGATTCCGTCAACGCCATGGCGACCTCGGTGGAAGAGCGGCGCCAGGACATGCAGACCTATCTGGAACAATCCACCGAAGACTTGCGCGAGACTCTGGAAACCATTGAAGTGCAAAATATTGAACTGAATCTGGCGCGCAAGAACGCGCTGGCCGCCAGCCGCATCAAGTCTGAGTTTCTGGCCAATACCAGTCACGAAATTCGCACACCGCTGAACGGCATTCTCGGCTTTACCAATCTGGCACTGAAAACCAATTTGGACGAACAACAGCGCGAATATCTGAACACTATTCGCGACTCATCCCACAACCTGCTGACCATCATCAACGACATTCTGGATTTCTCCAAAATCGAAGCCGGCAAACTGAAACTCGATTACCACCCCCTGCCGCTGCGCCGCACCCTGGAGGAAACCATTCACATGTTGGGCCCCAATGCCCACGAGAAGAACCTGCAACTGATCGCCATGATCGACCCCAAAATCCCCGGGCACTTGCTGGGCGACCAATTGCGCCTGAAGCAAGTGGTGACCAACCTGATCAGTAACGCCATCAAGTTCTCCGACAAGGGCAATATCACCATCCAGGCGGAACTGGTATCCAAAGAGGAAAACCAGGTGGAGATTCGTATCTCTGTCACCGATCGCGGTATAGGGCTGAGTCGGGAAGAGCAAGCGCAGTTGTTCAACGCCTTTTCCCAGGTGGACAACTCCAGCTCCCGCAAGCATGGCGGCACCGGCCTTGGGTTAGCCATATGCAAGGGCTTGGTGGAGCGCATGGGCGGTCAGATTGGTGTGGAAAGCAAGCCTGGCGAAGGTGCGCGCTTTTGGTTTACCGCCCGCTTCGGCCTGGATATTCAATACAATAACCAGCAGTCTCAACCGGTACTGCGCGACCATCGCATTCTGCTGTGCAGCGACAACGAAGAATCCCGGCAGCAGTTGCAGTCCCTGCTGGAATTGTGGCAGGCCCGACACGCTTCCATCAACGCGCTGCACGACACTTTTTTGGCACTGCGTGAGGCCTTGGCCAGACAGGAACCGGTAGATCTGGTCATTTTGGATGTAGCGCCGGAAGACAGGAATATCAAAGCCGATTTATTGCACAGCCTCGGCAAGCAATTGCAGGAAGAGTTCTCCTGCAAACTGATGGTCTGCTGTACACCGGCCCACCAGCGCCTGTTTCGCTCCGAGAGCAGCAGCAGCCTTATCAGCTACGTCAACAAGCCCGCCACCAGTGATAATCTACTCCAGGTACTGGCCAAGGAGTTGGATATCCCCAGCCGGGACTTGCGGAGCGTGCGGGAACCCCCTGCGACACCGGAACCCGAGTCCGGTTTGACGGTACTTCTGGTAGACGACAACCCGGCCAACCTGCAACTGGCAGCGGAGTTGCTGCGCGGGCTCGGCGTCAGAGCAGTGCAGGCCAGCAGTGGCCAGCAGGCGCTGCAACTGTGCGCTCAACAGAGCTTCGACCTGATTTTGATGGATATTCAAATGCCGGGGCTCAGCGGCATCGAAACCACCCGGCAGTTGCGTCTACAAGAAGACACCGGGCGCCGCACACCCGTCATTGCTCTGACCGCCCATTCCCTCACCGAACAAAAAACAGAATTGCTGATCGCCGGCATGGACGACTGCATCCGCAAGCCTGTCAGCGAGTCGCAATTGCAGCACATTATTCGCCGCTGGACCCAGAGTTCCGCCCCCAAGGTGCCTCGCCCCGGATTGGTCGAGACCATATCCGAGGTGCATAGCGACCCCGCACCAGAGCCCATTGACCTGGCACCCGGCGCAAGCACCAAAGACCGCCAGAAAAATCCAGCAAAACAGGCTTCCCCAACTCCGATCGATGTGCCACTGAGCCTGCAGTTGGCCAATAACAAACCCTCACTGGCCAGAGACATGCTGATCATGCTGCTGCAGAACCTGCCTTCCGAGCAAAAGCTGATCAACACCAGTTACCGCAAGAAAGACTACGCGGCACTGGAAGCACTGGTGCACAAGCTCTACGGCAGCTGCTGCTACTGCGGCGTACCCTACTTGAAATGCATCAGTGTACTGGTCGACAAGCTGCTGCAAAACAACCAGTTCGATCAGCTCGACGCCCCCATGGAAACACTCAACAGCGCCATCAACGACATCATGAAGTGGGCTTACCAGCGCGACATCAACGCCCTGTTTGGCATCAACGTGAGCCACTGACAAACAGTTCGCGGCTTTTCAGCGGCCGCGAACCAAGCAGCGGTGCCAACAGTATCCGCGTCAACCGCTTGGCACTGGCGGCGGCGTCCGATGCAGCGAAGTCGCCTGTCGCCACCGCCAGCAGCTGTGCACCGGCAAACACATTTTGCGCCTGCCGCTGAACAGTTACTGGCACGAAACCCTCGTGTGGCTCCAGCCGGTAAAGACGCCCGGCCTGCAACGGTTCCCCGGTTACGTCCCGATGCAGATCCGGGGCGTAGCCCAGCTCAGCGAGTAGGCACAGCTCGAAACGTCGCAACAGCGGCTCCAGCAACGCTTCCTCACTTTGCAGTTGCTCCAGGCTGTGCAGATAACGCTGGTAAAGCGCCGGGTGTGGATCGCCCTCCGGCAATAACCGCACCAGCAGTTCATTGACATAGAGACCGCTGTACAGGCGTTGCCCCTGCAGGCGCAAGGCCCGGCCATTGGCTTCGGCGCCAGTGAGCGTTTTCAAGGATGTGCGCCCACGCCAGGACGCCAATAACGGCACAAATGGGTTGAGCAGAGGCCGCAGCCCGCCCTTGCGCTGTCGCACGCCCCGGGCCACAGCGCCTATGCGACCGGCGTCGCGGGTCCACAGATCCACCAGCAGGCTGGTGTCGCGGTAGGCGCGGGTGTGCAGCACGAAGGCCGGTTGCAATTCGGCAGACGCGCTCATGGCACTGATCAGTCGCCGAAACCCAGGCTGCGCAGGGCGCGCTCGTCGTCCGACCAACCGGACTTGACCTTGACCCAGAGCCGCAGCATGACCTTGCTGTCAAACAGTTTCTCCAACTCCTGCCGCGCCTGCTGGCCGATACTTTTCAGCCGTTCACCCTTCTCGCCGATAAGAATACGTTTCTGCCCCTCCCGTTCCACCAGAATCAGCGCGGAAATGTGCAGCACTTTGCCCTCCTGGCGGAATTCCTCTATCTCCACCGCCATCTGGTAGGGCAACTCGTCTCCCAGTTGCCGAGTGATTTTCTCCCGCACCATTTCGGCAGCGATAAAGCGGGAACTGCGGTCGGTGATCTGGTCTTCGGGAAACAGGTGTTGGGACTCGGGCATGTGGCCGGCGATCAGATCGGTCAGGCGCTCCAGATTGATATCGCGCAGTGCCGAGAGGGGTACAATTTCCGCCACCGGCAACTTGTCCGCCAGGGCTTGCAGATGGGGCAGCAGCGACTCCTTGTCGTCTACCTTGTCCACCTTGTTCACGGCCACAATCACCGGACACTGGAGATGATGCAGCTGCCGGGCCACCAGTTCATCCTCGTCGGTCCAGGCAAAACGGTCCACCATAAACACCACCACGTCAACGCCCTGCATGGCGCTGCTGGCGGCCTTGTTCATATAGCGGTTGATCGCGCGGTGCTGCTGCGCATGAATGCCCGGAGTATCGACGAAAATCATCTGCACCGACCCCCGGGTGACAATACCCAACATGTTCTGCCGGGTGGTTTGGGGTTTGCGCGAGGTGATAGCCAGCTTTTGTCCCAACAGGTGGTTGAGCAGGGTGGACTTACCCACATTGGGACGGCCGACAATGGCCACATAGCCACAACGCAGTCCGGAGCTGTCCGGAGTATCGTTCCCGGAAGTCGTCATGAACCTGGTACCGACTGCAATTTATCCAACGCCAGTTCTGCGGCACGTTTTTCCGCAACCCGGCGGTTGTTGGCCTGTGCCCGGGTGGGTACACGCAGTTGCGCCACCCGGCACTCAACGACAAAGCGCTGCTCATGGGAGGCACCAGCCGCCTCGACCACAACATACTCCGGCAGCGGCTGCCCGCGGGACTGCAGCCACTCCTGCAGCCGGGTTTTGGCGTCCTTGGCGGTTTCGTCGCCGGACAGGGCCGCAAGGCGCTGATGATACCAGCGCAACACTGTGCCCCGGCAGGATTCGAACCCCGCCTCCAGATAAATGGCGCCGATGATGGCCTCCAGGGAATCCGCAAGAATGGACTCCCGCTGCGCACCACCGCTCTTGCGTTCACCTTCGCCCAACAGCAGAAAGGCGCCCAGCCCGAATTCCCGGGCCAGTTCCGCCAAAGTGGTGCCTTTTACCAACTGGGAACGCAAACGACTCAACTGCCCTTCCCGCATGTCGGGAAAACGATGATAGAGGGTTTCACCAATAATGACATTCAGAATGGAGTCGCCGAGAAATTCCAGACGCTCGTTATGGCAGGCACCGTGACTGCGATGGGTGAGGGCCAGCCGCAACTGCTCGGGGTCGGAAAACTCATACCCCAGCTTGCCTTGCAGTTGCGCCAGACTCCCCGTCACCAACAGGTTTACTCTTCGGGCCGACAGCAACTATCAAAGCGCGTGCTGTTCAGATGGTTCTGGAAAGACACCACCGCATCAATGTTGTAGAAGAGATTGGTACGCACCTCATAGTCCACCGTTACCAGCACATCCTGATTGCCGAGGCGGCGAACCTCGATGTTCTGGGGGCCCTCGCTGCGCACACCGTTGATGGTGTAGTAACGGCGCAGAGCCGCCCGTATCTCGTTATTACTCATGGAGCGCAGCGCATTGGCGTCGGGCGCCAGGGTGCGCAGGCCGGTTACAACATAGCGATTTTCAACATAGATGGGCACCAGCTTGAAGGCCAGCGTCAGAAAGAAGCCGGCGATCAGCGCCAGGAATAGCAAACCCAGCAGGGAGATACCGCGTTGCCTACGAAGAGTCTTCATAAACTGTTCCTTCCGATTCCGCTTGATCCGGCCTGCGGCCGGCATTTATTCAAAAGCCGCTATTATTCAATGGCTCCGGCCCGGTTGAAGCTGGGCAGGCTGAAAAACGAATCCCAGTGCATCCAGACGGCGAATGCCTTACCCACTATAGCATCCTCGGAAACCATACCCCAACCCCGGCTGTCCAGACTGTTGTCGCGATTATCTCCCATGGTGAAGTAATGCCCATCGGGCACCACCCAACGGGTATCGCGAAAGGGCTGGCCTCCGTGGATATTCTTGTAGACGGTAAAGCTGGCATCACCGATGGTCTCGGTGACCCGGCGGTAGCGTGGCGCCTGGGGCGGCAGCAGTTCCTCGTCGGATTCTTCAATCAGTTCACCGTTAATATAGAGCTGGTTATTGACGTACTGGATCTCGTCACCGGGAACGCCGATTACCCGCTTGATATAGTAAATATCCGGCTGGTGCGGCGGAAAGAACACCATCACGTCCCCCCGCTGGGGTTCGTTGATGCGGATGATCCGCTTGTTCAGTACCGGCAGGCGGATGCCATAGGTGTACTTGTTGACCAGGATGAAATCGCCGATCTGCAGGGTGGGCTCCATGGAGCCGGAGGGAATCTGGAAGGGTTCGGCCACAAAGGAGCGCAGCACAAACACGATCAGCAGCACCGGGAAAAAGGATTTTGAGTATTCGATCCAGGCGGACTCCCGGGACACCTCGGCATACTCGGCCTCGAAAGCCGCCTGGTTGGCAGCCGCCGGCAGGTCACCGCGCGCATAGCGGCGCTCCACCGCCGCCAGGGCGCGCCGCCGTCGGGGGGCGAACCAGACAATGTCCAGCACCCAGATCAGTCCGGTGATCAGTACCGCCAGGGTCAGAATCAGGGGTAGATTGATATTCATTTAATTGTCCACTTTCAGTACCGCCAGGAAGGCCTCCTGGGGAATCTCCACGCTGCCCACCTGCTTCATGCGCTTCTTGCCCGCCTTCTGCTTTTCCAGCAGTTTTTTCTTGCGCGTGGCATCGCCGCCATAGCACTTGGCGGTGACGTTCTTGCGCAGCGCCTTGACCGTGGTGCGGGCAATCACCTGGCCGCCGATGGCCGCCTGAATGGCCACATCGAACATCTGCCGGGGGATCAGTTCCTTCATTTTCTCGGTCAGGGCCCGCCCCATGCGCTGGGCATCGTCCCGGTGCACAATCAGCGCCAGGGCGTCCACCCGATCGCCGTTGATCAGCACATCCAGGCGCACCAGACGGGCGTCCTGGAAGTGGGAGAAACTGTAATCCAGGGAGGCAAACCCCCGGCTTACCGACTTGAGGCGGTCGAAGAAGTCCATGACCACTTCGTTCATGGGCAGTTCGTAACGCAGGGACACCTGGCTGCCAGTGTACTGCATGTCCTTCTGCACGCCGCGCTTTTCCACACAGAGGGTGATCACCGCCCCCAGATGCTCCTGGGGCACCAGGATATTGGCCTCGACAATGGGCTCGCGCATGATGTCGATCAGCCCCGGTTCCGGCAGCTTGGAGGGGTTGTCCACGTAGAGGGTTTCGCCCTTGGTGGTGATGATCTCGTAGACCACCGTGGGCGCCGTGGTGATCAGGTCCAGATCGTATTCCCGCTCCAGCCGCTCCTGGATGATTTCCATATGCAGCATGCCGAGAAAGCCGCAGCGGAAACCGAAACCCAGAGCATCGGAGCTCTCCGGCTCGTAGAACAGGGAGGCGTCGTTGAGGGTCAGCTTGGCCAGGGCATCACGAAAGGACTCGAAGTCATCGGAGTTCACCGGAAACATGCCGGCGTAAACCTGGGGCTTGACCTTCTTGAACCCGGCCAGGGCGGGCACATCCGGGGTCTGGGCGTGGGTGATGGTATCCCCCACCGGGGCGCCGAGAATATCCTTGACACCCGCCACCACAAAACCCACCTCGCCGGCCTTGAGCTCCTGCCACTTGGTGAGCTTGGGGGTAAAGACGCCGACACTGTCCACCATATGGGCCTTGCCGATGGACTTGGTGATGATCTTGTCCTTCACCTTGAGTCGACCCTGGGTCACCCGCACCAGGGATACCACACCCAGATAGTTGTCGAACCAGGAGTCGATGATCAGCGCCTGCAGCGGCGCCTCCACGTTTCCCTGGGGCGGTGGCACCAGACGCACCAGTTCCTCCAGCACGTCCTCGATGCCCTCGCCGGACTTGGCGCTGCAGCGCACCGCCTCGGTGGCATCCAGCCCGATGATCTCCTCGATTTCCTGGGACACCCGGTCCGGGTCCGCCTGGGGCAGGTCCATCTTGTTCAGCACCGGAATCACCTCCAGGCCCTGCTCGATGGCGGTATAGCAGTTGGCCACCGACTGGGCCTCCACACCCTGGGCGGCGTCCACCACCAACAGGGCACCCTCGCAGGCCGCCAGGGAGCGGGACACCTCGTAGGAGAAATCCACGTGACCCGGGGTGTCGATAAAATTCAGCTGGTAGCGCTTGCCATCGCGCGCTTCGTAGTAGAGGGTGACGCTCTGGGCTTTGATAGTGATGCCCCGCTCGCGCTCCAGATCCATGGAGTCCAGCACCTGATCGGCCATCTCCCGCTCGCTGAGCCCACCGCACAGGCGAATAAAGCGGTCGGCGATGGTGGACTTGCCGTGGTCGATGTGCGCGATGATGGAAAAATTGCGGATATGGCTGAGGTCAGTCACAGGGTTTTACGAACTCCGTCAATAAATACGAGCGGCCAGTAGCGCCTGCGCTTCCACTGTCGTACGGCGTGCCCAAAAAGGCGGCCAGTTTATCCTATTTGCCCGGCACCCGCCATGTGGCCGGAGGGCAGCCGCCAAGATGACAGGCCCGGTGCGGGCAGTTACAATTGCCGCCTTTTACCGGACCTGTCCTGCCATGACCATCCGCGCCCAACTGAACCACCGCCTGCAGCAGGCCATGCTGGCCGCCGGAATACCAGCCCGGTTCACCCCCAGTGTGGCGCGCAGCAAAAATGCGCAATTCGGCGACTATCAAGCCAACGGTGCCATGGCCGCCGCCAAAGCCGCCGGGCGCAACCCCCGGGAACTGGCCCAGGCCATCATTGAGCAGCTGGACCTGAGCGGCATCGCCGATCGGGTGGAGGTGGCCGGCCCCGGCTTTATCAATATCCACCTGAACCCCGCCTGGCTCGCCGCCCAGGTGGCGACGGCCCTGGACGACCCGCGCCTGGCCGTGGCCCCGGCGCAACCGCCCCAGACAGTGGTGGTGGACTACTCCTCCCCCAATCTGGCCAAGGAGATGCACGTCGGCCACCTGCGCTCCACCATCATCGGCGACGCCCTGGTGCGGCTGCTGGAGTTTCAGGGGCACAGGGTCATCCGGCAAAACCACGTGGGCGACTGGGGCACCCAGTTCGGCATGCTGCTGGCGGAGCTGGACGAACACCTGCAGAACCGCGAGGACGCCGAGCTGGCCCTGCAGGATCTGGAGGTTTTCTACCAGCAGGCCAAGCAGCATTTCGACTCGGATTCGGCTTTCGCCGACCGGGCCCGGGAACTGGTGGTGAAACTGCAGTCCGGCGACGCCCGGGTGCTGGCACTGTGGGAAAAATTCCGCGCCGTGTCCCTGCAGCACAGCGACGAGATTTACCGCAAGCTCAATGTCACCCTGAGCACCGGGGATGTCTGCGGCGAGAGCTTCTACAACGATGACCTGCCGCTGCTGGTATCGGAGTTGCGCGAACAGGGCCTGGCCGTCGAGGACCAGGGTGCCCAGGTAGTGTTTCTGCCGGAACTGGCGGACAAGGATGGCAACCCCTCACCGGTGATCATCCAGAAACAGGGCGGCGGCTACCTCTACGCCACCACGGACCTGGCCGCCATTCGCCACCGCGTCGGCAAGCTGGGGGCCGAGCGCATCCTGTACTTTATCGACGCCCGTCAGTCCCTGCATATGCAGCAGGTATTTGCCGTGGCACGCAAGGCCGGCTTTGCCGGTGAGAACGTCAGCCTGGAACACCACGCCTTTGGCACCATGATGGGCAGCGACGGCCGCCCCTTCAAAACCCGCACCGGCGGCACGGTCAAGCTGGCACAGCTGCTGGACGAGGCGGTACAGCGCGCGGCCGGTGTGATCGGTGAAAAAAATCCGGATCTGGACGCCGACACGGCCGCCGAAGTGGCGCGCAAGGTGGGCATTGGCGCCGTCAAATACGCCGATCTGAGCAAGACGCGCACCAACGACTATGTCTTCAACTGGGACACCATGCTCAGCTTCGACGGCAACACCGCCCCCTATCTGCAGTACGCCTACACCCGCATCCGCAGCATCTTCCGCAAGGCCGGCCTGACGCCGGAGCAGTTGCAGGGAAAGGTCATCATCGGCACTGAGGTTGAAAAGGAACTGGCGCTGAAACTGCTGCAGTTTGGCGAGGTGGTGGACCAGGTGGGCCGCGACGCCCTGCCTCACCTGTTGTGTACCTATTTGTACGAACTGGCCAGCCTGTTTATGAGTTTTTACGAACAGTGCCCCATCCTCAAATCGGACGTGGCCGCGGAAGATCGCGCCAGCCGCCTGCAACTGTGCCACCTCAGCGCCCGCACCCTGGCCCGCGGGCTGGATCTGTTGGGTATTGAAGTGATGGAACAAATGTAGGGCAATATAGTTTCTCAAGTTTCGGACTTCGAACTTGGGAGCCCGGTCCAGGTATGCCCTTCCGGGACACGCCGTAAATACATCCCTGTAGGCTCGGACACAGCCGCCCCTACGCGCTCCCGGCGCTTCGGGACACTTCCCACATCCATGTGGGTCGTCCATGCGGTGTACGGTCCCGGAAGAGCATCCCCGGCCCAGACTTGTGCCATACCGAAGCAGTTGAACTCCGAAACTTGAGTTAGCTTAACGTGAAAACCCACGTCCTAAGGACGTGATCATGAGTGATGGGCTCAGCCTGTTACGATTAGTGGCCAGGTTTGCGTGCCACAAAACTGGTCGACCAGTGAAGTCTAGCGGTTGAGATCCCGGTACTGTGTTCTTTTGGGTTCGAAGTACCGATGTTTGAGGAGGTTGGGGTAGTGCTTCCGGGACCGTACACCGCATGGACGACCCACATGGATGTGGGAAGTGTCCCGAAGCGCCGGGAGCGCGTAGGGGCGGCTGTGTCCGAGCCCCCAGGGATGGGTTCACGGCGAGTCCCGGAAGCACTGCGCCAACCTCCGCCGTTGGCACCCAAGGGTGATAGAAACGACAAGCCCCTTTTAGGGCGCGAGCGGAGCAGTTAGAGCCCGGGTTCTTTGAACCCGGATATTTACTTTGACGGGTTAATAAGAGTCGCTCAACACCCGATCAATACGACGAAGATAGTTGACGAGAATATCCCCATCCAGCGTCAGCGCCTGAAAATACACCTCCGCCATGGGCGCCACGCCACTGGTCGTCGGCAGTGGCTGCTCTGCCTCAATCAGGCTGTGCAAGCGGGGGATAAAAATAAACTGCAACCACTGGGGAAAAGTAAGAGTATCCACCGCAAACGGCTGAGTACTCGCCAGCGCCTCAGCGGGGGGCGATTGCCGCTCCCACAGCTCCAGACGACGCAGCTCATACTCCACATCCAACAAAATTTCCGCAACAACAATCGCACTCATACAGATACTCAACTTTCCGACGAATCCCGGAGCAAGGCATACACGGACCGGGCTCCCGGAATCGAAGTCCGAACCTGGAAATACTAACCTATCACCCGCCGATAGGGCGGCAACGAATTCAAAATCGCGCGGCCGTACTGACGCGTCACCACACGTTTATCCAACAGCGTGATACGACCGCTGTCGTTTTCGTGGCGCAACAGCCGGCCGCAGGCCTGAATCAGGCGCAGCGACGCATCGGGCACGGTGATCTCCATAAAGGCATTGCCACCGCGCGCCTCCACCCACTCACTGAGGGACGCCTCGATGGGATCATCGGGCACGGCAAAGGGCAGCTTGGCGATGACCACATGGCGGCAGTAGTCCCCGGGCAGATCCACCCCCTCGGCCAGGCTCGCCAGGCCAAAGAGCACACTGCCCTCGCCGCGATCCACCCGGCGCCGGTGCTTGTCCAGCATATCCTGACGCGAACTGTCGCCCTGCACCTGGATCCGCCGCCGCCAGGACTCGGGCAGCGCCTCATAGACCGCCTCCATCTGCCGCCGGGAGGAAAAGAGCACCAGACTGGCCTCCTCCTCGTCCAGGATATCCGGCAGCAGGCGCACCAGGGACTCCGTGTGCAACTGGGCATCCTTGGCATCCACGGCGGCGGCGGGCACCGCCAGGGTGGCGCGACTGAAATCGAAGGAACTGGGCAGTATCTGGTAGCTACCCTGCTCCGGTGTGCCGGCACGCATGCGGTAGCGGTCAAAGCGGCCCAGGGCGGCGATGGTGGCGGAGGTGACCACGGCGCCGCAGCAGCGGGACCAGAGGTTTTCCATCAGGGTGTTGGCGGCCAGGATGGGACTGGAGCAGACCTCCAGGTCCAGGGTGCCGGCGCTGTCCACCAGGGTCAGCCAGCGGGCCCGGGGCGGCGCTCCGGGAGGATCGGTGGCGGCGTAGCTGGCCCAGAGCGCAGTGTTGGCCTCGGCCCGGGTCTGCCAGGCGCCGATCACCGGGTAGTGATTTTCCAGATCCACCTTGGGCACCGGGCAAAAACGGTCATCCAGCGCCTCGGTCAGTTCGTCGTAAATCTTGCCCAGCAGCGTGGCCAGACGGTCAAAACTGTGGGACAGCTCGGCGGCGGGCAATCGCAGTGCTTCCGGCACGCACCCCTCGGGAAAGCGGTAGCGGGGGGTATCATTGCTGCGACGCTCCGATTCACGCTGCTGCATCAATTCGTCAAGCTGGGGGTATATCTGCTCCAGAATCTGCCGGGCATCCTGCAGCGCCGCCGGTAACTGGGCCGCCAGGCGCGCCGTGTCGCCGGCATCGCCGATATGCTCCAGCATGGCGGGCAGACCCTTGTCGCTCTGTTCCAGCCACTTGCGGGTGGCCAGCAGCCGGCTGTGATGGGCGAAGTGGCCCAGTGCCTTGTCGGGCAGGTGGTGGCCCTCGTCAAACACGTAAATCGTGTCCTCCGGCGCCGGCAGAATCGCGCCGCCACCCAGGGACAGATCCGCCAGCACCAGATCCTGGTTGGTGACGATGCAATCGGCGCTGTTCATGGTGTCCCGGGCACGGAAAAAGCTGCAACTGGAGACATTGGCGCAGCGGCGACCGGCGCACTGGCGATGGTCGGTGGTCACCGGCTGCCACTCGGCCTGGGAGAGCCCCTCGGGCCAGGTATCGCGCTCGCCATTCCAGCGGTTGGCGGCCAGGGCCTCTTCCATATCGCGGTAGATTTTCACGGCGCTGGCACTGACCTGGGGCCGCTCGTCCTCGTACAGGGCCCGGGTGGGATCGCTGCCGCTGGCAACCTCCGCCAGCAGGTTTTCCAGCTTGGTCAGGCACAGGTAACGGCTGCGGCCCTTGGCCAGGGTATAGCTGAAGGACAGACCGCTGTGCTGCAGCAATTCCGGCAAGTCCTTGTTGACGATCTGCTCCTGCAGGGCCACGGTGGCAGTGGCCACCACCAGTTTCTTCCCCAGCGCCCGGGCAATCAGCAGCGTCGGCAACAGGTAGGCCACAGTCTTGCCGGTGCCGGTGCCGGCCTCCAGCACGCAGATGGGGGCATCGCCCTGCAGACCGCCCTGTTCGTCCAGGGTGATGCCGCCCAGATTGCGGGCAATTTCGGCGATCATAAGCTTTTGCCCGTGGCGGGCCTGGAGCCCACGACCAGACAGATAGTCGCTGTAGGCCCGCTGTATTTCCTGTTTCAACTCGTCGCTCAGCATGGATTGTCCGTCAACCGGAGCGCAGCTTGGCCGACACCGGATTGGCGTAGGCCTCCAATGCCGTCTGCCGGTACTCCGAGGGAATGGCGGCAATGCGTAACTCAAATTCACGTCGCTGCTGCTCCAGCGAGCCGGCCTCGAAAGGCACCGCCGCCGGACCGTAGTTCACCTTTGGGGCAGTTCCGTGCAACATCTGATAGGCAAAACAGTTGGTGGCATGCAATACATAGTTGCCAAGGATCTGCCGGTCAATTTCCTCTGCCACGGCTTCGCTGTCCGGATAGTCCGCCGTCAACGGCTCACCGAAAGCCACGTGCACCTGCCCCTTGCGGCCGTCTATGCCCCGGGC
This sequence comes from Marinimicrobium sp., assembly GCA_050486405.1. GTDB lineage: Bacteria > Pseudomonadota > Gammaproteobacteria > Pseudomonadales > Cellvibrionaceae > JBJHDF01. The sequence continues at coordinate 81,212 of JBJHDF010000006.1, forward strand.
AATGCTGTGCACATCCTCATGGGTTTCCTTCAAGTATTCGCCCCGGGTGCGCAACTGGTACACCTCCCGGGCCTTGGCCGCGTCGCAGGGGTCCAGCTCATAGGATATGGCCACCGGGACTATGTGCAGGCAACGCACATACCCGGCGAAATCCATGGCCTTGGGGCGGTTCAGGGTCAGCATGCCCACCACGGCCGGATTGGTTTTGTCACAACCGTCCTTGGCCCGGCCCTCGCGCTGGGCAATCCAGATATTCGCACCCTCTTCCACCAGCGAATGATGGATATAAGCCGACAACTTGCGCGCCGCCAACAGCTTCTCTCGGGGCTTTTTCGCCGAGCGATTGACGATAAAGCTCTTGTTCAGGCGCATAAGGTCCGACACCCAGGGCTTGGTCAGCAGGTTGTCGCCAATGGCGATACGCAGCGTGTTGAAGCTGGCGCGATAAAGCGCAATATTGACAAACGCCGGGTCCATGGCGATGTCCCGGTGATTGCTGATGAACAGGTAGGGCGTCTGGGGGTCCAAGCTGTCCAGACCGGACACACTGAGACGGGTGCCGGTGCTGTCCATCATTTGCAGCATGTAGTGCTCGACGAGTTTCTGGAAATCCCGCACCGAGTCCAATCCGGCACACTGCCGGGCCATGGCCCGGCGCACGGGTAGACGCAGCAAAGGTATAAGCCAGCGAGGCAGCCGGGGGAAACGGAGACGGGCCACGGCATCGGCCAGCTCCGGGTCGCGCAGCAGGCGCTCCAGCGTGGGCCTTACTTCGCTGTCCCGGTAGGGGCGGATATCGTCAAAATCACTCATTAAATCACTCGTGAAAGTCACACAGTATGAAAGTCGATCAGCAGCCAGCGCCGGAAAGCGGGACAAAATACCGAAAAGGTCCGGGAATTGCCAGTTCACCCCCACCGGCAGCAGCGCCTTGCTTATGCCAAAGTAAAAACCCCCACCTCGCCTGGGCAGGGTATTATGTCTCAAATACAGGGCGCAGCGTCCGTCCAGCGTCGACTGACGCCCGGCTGGCGACTAACATTCTCCCATCGGGCCGATTAACGGCTAGAATGTCTTGCACAACAGCCGTAACAATAATCCAGGGATCCTGAGCGACGCGCCGAATGAAAATCCTGCTGGTTGAAGACAGTGCCACCCTGCGCCATGCCATGAGCCAGTATATCACCGAGGCCGGGCACAGCCCGCTGATTGCCCACAGCGGCGAAGAGGCGTTGCAACTGCTGGAGAACACCCCGGTGGACATGATCATCATGGACGTGGAAATGCCCGGGCTCAACGGTTTCGAAACCACCCGCCTGATCCGCGAATGGCTGGCCGGCCACTGGATTCCCATCATCTTTGTCACCAGCCACAATGGCGACGAAAGCTACCAGGAGGGCATAGAGGCCGGCGGCGACGACTATCTGGTCAAGCCCGTGAGCCCCATGATCATCAAGGCCAAGATCCGGGCGATGGAGCGCATTTCGGAAATGCGCGACCAGTTGCACCACCTGAACCAGGAACTGGAAGCACTGAGCCAACTCGACAGCCTGACCCAGATACTCAACCGACGCACCTTCAACGAGCGCGGTGAACAACAGTGGCTGCAGGCCACCCGGCAACAGAGCTCCACCGCGGTACTGATGATCGACGTGGATCACTTCAAACTGTACAACGACCACTATGGTCACCCTGCCGGCGACGCTTGCCTGCAGCAGGTCACCGCTGCCCTGAGGAGCTGTGTGCAGCGCCCTTACGATTTACTGGGCCGATACGGCGGTGAGGAGTTTGTCATCCTCTTGCCGGAAACAGACATGGCCGGCGCCCGGCAGGTGGCCAGTTGCATCAATGCAAAGGTGCGGGAGCTGGCCCTCAAGCACGAGGTGTCGCCCACCAGCCGGGTGGTGACGGTCAGCGTGGGCGGTGCCGTCTGCTCACACCCAGCCAGCCACTCACTGGAAGAAATCGTCAAATGCGCCGACCGCGCCCTCTACCGGGCCAAACACGGCGGCCGTGACCAAGCGGTGCTGGACGAAGTCGCCACCCACAAGACGGTACTGATTCTCGACCCCGACCAGGAGGAACTGCAGCATCACGCCCGCATGCTGCGCCTGGAATGCAATATCATCACCACTGACAAACCGGATGAACTGGTGGAAATTGCGCTGGATGTACGCCCGGACCTGATCATTATGGACGCGGTCAGTGCCGACGAGGAAAACAATCTGATCTGTCGGGATCTGACCCGGGATCCGTCCACCGCAACAATTCCCATACTGCTGCTATCGGCTCACCCCTGCCAGAGCCGCCCCATTTCCGACGCATCAGTCGGTATTCGCGGCTGCCTGGAAAAACCACTGAGCAAACAACAGTTGCTGGAAAAAATACACGCGCTGCTCTACTGAGTCAGTTGCTCCAGGGCCTGCACAAGAATCGGTCGCAACAGTTCCCTGGTCAGTTGTGCCGAGCCCAGCGCCGCTTCACCCAAATCCTGCCGTTCGAAATCGGTCAGCGCCCAGGTTTCGCCCCCTGCCTCCAGGGTCATGTCGGTAAAGAGCACCCGGGCAATGCGAAAGCGCAGATCCGGCCCCGCCGTGCTGGGCAGATAAACTTCAATTTCGGGCACAGTCTCCACATTGGCCAACAACTGCGCGAGGTTATTGCCATTGTCGCCAGCCTCGTAGCGAACGCGGGCACCAGACACCAGCAATTCGTTGACCAGAATGACCGGCTCGGCCAGGGTCGCGGTATCCAGTTGCGCATAGACCAGTTCCAGGTAAAGGGCGGGCTCGTCACTGAAACCTGGCGGGTTGTCCACGGTCATACCCTGCAGCAACCCCAGGCCTTTGGGCAGATCCACCTCAACCCGCTCCACCTGAACCCGGGTTTTGGTGACCTCGGGACCCACGGTTTCAATGGCCAGCCCGGTGAGGGAACTGAGGCTGCTGTAACCCACGAACAGGGCCACAGCCAGCACCACCAGTAGCGCCACCAGGATACTTGCCAGTATTTTGATCAGGTTCATGGGCGGAGCCTGTGAAATGTTATTATGGCCGGAAAAGAGCATATCATATCGACCCCGGGGGAACGACTCGGGAGCTTGCGAGGTACTTTATGAAGTCTGTCAGCCACGGTTTCCTTCATCTTTCATTCTGGCGCGCCCTGCTGGCCACCGCGCTGCTGCTCGGCGCCGGCCCGCTATTGGCGCAGGATCGCTATGGCGTAAAACTGGAGGAATTGAGCTGGATGGATCGCAACCAGATGACCCAACAGGTAGAACATCTGAACCGTCTGGCCGGGCTGAACTTTGGCGCTCAGTTGGAGGGCCAGCGCAGCGATCTGGCGGTGTTGCAGCGCCTGCTGGACGAGCAGCTGGTTGCCGCCGATGACGTTTTCCATCTTCAGGGCATGGGCGTCGCTCTGGGCAATGTGCTGGTGAACCAGGTGCCGCAGTTGCACTGGCAGGTGTACGAAGACGAGAAGGGACGCAGCCGCGCGGTCTGCGCGCAAGGCACCCGGGAGTGTGTTTTTCCAGTCACCATGATTTCCCGCCGCATCGCTCTACGCATGCAGCCCGATATCGAGCACCTGTACAACCGCGCCCTGGCCACCATGGAGCCACACCTGCCGCAGCTGCCCTACGGCGCCCGGCACTTCAACAACTGACAACCTAAAGCCGTTTCATAAACGTAGCGAGTATGCGGCTGGTGGTGGCCGCTGGAGCGCAGGAACCGGACGCCTGCATGGACGCAGGCGGTACGCCTACACGGAAGTAGGCGGTAGAGCCGAGTCCGGAACAGAGGCCGAGAGCGACGCACGACCAAATGGACTTGGGAGGTAGGGCGACGCAGGATGCCAAAGCCGAGGAGCCAAAGCCGCCGTGTATATGCAATACATGAGGATTCCGAGCACCGCCGAACACCGCCAGACGTGCACGCAGTAGTTTATGAGACGGCTTTAACCTGCTTCGCTGTGGCCTTGCCCTTGCAAAACCTTGCGGATGCGCTCGGCCACCTCGCCGAGCACATCCATATCGGTGGAGCGGGCGTGGGCGAAATTCAGGTTGTCCATGGAATCCATTGGCACCAGGTGGATATGGGTGTGGGGCACTTCCAGACCGGCGATCATCATGCCCACACGCTTGGCCGGATAGGCCACTTTCAGGCCCTTGGCCAGTTTCTGGCATACGGTCATCAGGTGATTGATCACTTCGATTGACAGGTCGTCCCAGTGATCCACCTCCTGGCGGGGAATCACCAACAGGTGGCCGGGCCGGATGGGCTCGATGGTGGTGATGGCCACCGCCACCTCATCCTGCCAGACAAAGTGCCCGGGTATCTTGCCCGCCATGATCTGGGTAAACACGCTTGCCATGATTGCGTCTCCGTTGGTCCGGGCGGCAGTGAACTGTGACAGCTTCAATAAACCGCAATATCGTATTGCAAGAGTATACGGGAAAGGACTTCATCCAGGTGTACCAGTTCCTCACTGCGCAACTCCACGTAGGGGATATCATAGCGACGGCACAGGGCCTGGCGCTCCATCTTGGCTGTCATCTCACCGCCTCCGGACTCTTCACCCCAGTAGTCCAGACACAATCCCGAACCGGGTAGATAGAAGTCCGGCGTGATGACGGCGTCGGGCAACACCAGCGTCCGCCCCCGGGCGTGTACCACGCCGGTCAGGTACAGCCAGTTGTCGATCAGTCGCTGCCCGTGATTGGCCACCACATGACCGTCCAGCGCCGGCTCCTCCTGGGCAAAAGGCACCTGCGGATTCAACTGGGCCACTGCCGCCAGCAATGCCGGCTCCTCCAACAGGGTTTCGGGCCAGGTGACAAAGGGAATACCCGAGGACTCCGCCCGCTGTTGCTGGCCGCCCAGCGCCTTGCCCCGGGGTGTCAACAGCCAGCCGCGCAGGGCCTTTAACAACCAGCCCCGCTCCGCCAGCAGCAGGTTCACCAGCCGCGCCGGCAGCCCCAGCTTCTGGCCCAGGTTGCCGGCAGTGAGCGGCGCTTCCGGCAGCAACGCCAGCAGTGGATGCTCCAGCAGGGCTTCGGGCCAGGCAATGTATTCGCCGTACCTGGGGTGGTTGACGTAGATACCACCTTCGAACTTGCCCTTTGCGGTGAGTTGCCAATGGTCGTCCACCTTGAGGATCCAGCCGCTTCTGGCCAGCAGGGAGAACAGCTCCTTGCGCTCCTTGCCCAGTTGCCGGGCCAGCGCCGTGGTGGAAAGGTGTTTTGCCGACATGCCAATACCCACTGCAATTTCGACCCAGTGTACTGCACCGCACAGCAATGGCAAATGAGGGAGGCCGTTCTCCCGATAATAATTACCGCTGGCAATGGCGGTACTTTGTCCCTATAATCCGCGCACTTTCAGTAGCGTCCCTTTCTACCAGTCTTTTGCACAAGGCCATCCGTGGCCAGGAGCAGCGGGCTGCCTGCAGTAATGTTGGTGCGGGACAACGCTGAACGGAACCGGAGTTGCCGGTTCCTGGAGCGCCCGTATACCCACCCAAGAGGTCAAGCCACCGTTCGCGACACCGCCGCTGAACCGATCCGGGCAAATGTCGGCCCTGCCGACCTGACAAAACGGCATACCTGCACCGCCCCGGCACAGCCCCGGGGCGGGCGGCCGCCTGTATTTTTACGGTAACTTGTAATGTCCACAGAACCCATGTATTTCTCCGACCTCGGCCTGTCCGGGCCGGTACTCGCCGCCATTCAGAACGTCGGCTACGAACAGCCCTCCCCCATCCAGGCCCAGGCCATTCCGGTACTGCTGGCCGGTGGGGACATCGTCGGCACCGCCCAGACCGGCACCGGCAAGACCGCCGCTTTCGCCCTGCCCCTGCTCTCGCACCTGGGATTGAAGCAGCGCGAACCGCAGATTCTGGTCCTGACCCCCACGCGGGAACTGGCCATCCAGGTGTCCGAAGCTTTTCAGCGCTACGCCAGCCAGATGCCGGGCTTCCATGTGCTGCCCATCTACGGCGGCCAGAGCATGAGCACCCAGTTGCGCCAGCTCAAGCGCGGTGTGCACGTGGTGGTGGGCACACCCGGCCGGATCATGGATCACCTGCGTCGCAACAGTCTGGATCTGAGCCGGCTGAAGAGTCTGGTGCTGGACGAAGCCGACGAAATGCTGCGCATGGGTTTTATCGACGATGTAGAGTGGATTCTCGAACACCTGCCCGCACAACGGCAGACCGCGCTCTTTTCCGCCACCATGCCCAAACCCATTCGCCGGGTGGCGGAGCAGTACCTGAACGCACCCACCGAAATCAAGATCGCCAGCAACACCACCACCGGTGACAATATCGAGCAGGTGTACTGGATGGTGAGCGGCACACACAAGCTGGATGCGCTGACCCGCATCCTGGAAGTGGAAGCCTTCGACGGCATGATCATTTTCGCGCGCACCAAAACCGCCACCGTCGAACTGGCGGAAAAACTCGAAGCCCGAGGCTACAGCGCCGCACCACTCAACGGCGACATGAACCAGCAGTTGCGTGAACGCACCGTGGAGCGCCTGAAAAGCGGCAAGCTGGACATTGTAGTGGCCACCGACGTGGCCGCCCGGGGCATAGACGTGGAGCGGGTCAGCCACGTGGTCAACTACGACATTCCCTACGACAGCGAAGCCTATGTGCACCGCATCGGTCGCACCGGTCGCGCCGGCCGTTCGGGCAAGGCCATTCTGTTTGTGGCGCCCCGGGAAAAGCGTTTGCTCTACGTTATCGAAAAAGCCACACGCCAGCCTATTACCCCCATGGAGTTGCCCAGCGGCGCATCGGTCACCCAGCACCGCATCGACCAGTTCAAGGCGAGCATCCACCAGGCTTTCGACGAGCAACCGGACCTGACCTTTTTCAACGATCTGCTGGCGGCCTACAGCCATGAGCACGACCGCTCACCGGAAGAGATTGCCTCGGCGCTGGCCTATCTGCTGCAAAAGGAGCGGCCCTTGCAGGTGGCGTTTGCCGAACCCAAACCGGAACGCAAGACGCGCGACGACAAGCGTCCCGTTGCCGCTGGCGACAGCGGCGCCCGTCCGCCCCGGGACAGACGGCCACGCAACGACGAGGGCATGCAGCGCTATCGCATCGAAGTGGGACGCGAACACGACGTCAAACCCGGTGACATAGTCGGCGCCATTGCCAATGAGGCGGGCATCGAAAGCCAGTACATCGGTCACATCAAGCTCTACGATCACTATTCCACCGTGGACCTGCCCGAGGGCATGCCGGACGAGATTTTCCAGCACCTGAAAAAGGTCCGCGTACGCAACCGCCCCCTGGCCATCAGCGCCGACACCGGCGGCAACGAACCTTTTACCCCGGCACCGCGCAAACACACGGGGAAAAAGCCCGCAGCCAAATCCGGACCCAAGCCCGCACCCAAGAAAGTCAAGGTTCGGGAGCGGGACAAGAAGAACAAGGGATATCGGGGTAAGAAAGACTAGGGAAAAGATGTTGATTGTTAGTTTGGGTGCCAACGGCGGAGGTTGGTGCAGTGCTTCGTAAGGAAGATGGGCACGGGCTTGCGGTACAGGGGTGTGAGACACGCTGTGAATACATCCCTGTAAGCTCTACACGCGCTTCCCGCGCGCGACGGTCTCACACCCCTGTCCCCCAATCCCTTAAGCCGGAAAGTACTGCGCTTTTTTTTGGGCTCGAAGTACCTATGTTGAAGGAGGTTGGGGCTCGAGAGGAGCGGTTAGATGCGGACCTTGCGCAGCATGGACGACCCACATGGATGTGGGAAGTGTCCCGAAGCGCTTGGAGCGCGTAGGGACGGCTGTGCTCGAGCCTCCAGGGATGGATTCACGGCAAGTCCCGGAAGCACCGCGCCAACCTCCTTTAACAGTGTCACTTCGAACGTAAAAGTACAGAGTGCCAGAATTTCAACCTGCACTGAGGACAGGGAGGTTGGGAGCGTCTTTGGCAACCCTCGCGTCATGGACGACGCGCGGGAGCTACACGGATGTATTCACCGGATTCACTCCCCACGTCCCTGTGGCTCGCCCTTCGGGCAGCTTCGCTGTGCAAATCGGCTATCCTGCCGATTTGTGCCAAAGGCGCTACCGACCTCACTGGCCGACCAACTTAGTGGCACCGAAACCTAGCCGCAAATCGTAACAAGCGGAGCCTGTCACTCAGGACAACGTCCTAAGGGCGTGGGTTTTCACGTTAAACTAAACCGTCATAATTACCCGCAATGCGTCCAGTCGTAACTTCGCCTGGCCCAGGTACTTTGTGCCGTCGTGCAGGCGCTGCTCCAGTGCTTCTATTTCGCTGGTCCGCACATTGGGATTCACGGCCGCCAGCGCCCGCAATCGGGACAGTTCACCTTCTAGCTCTGTGGTCATCAACAATCGGGCTTCGGCGACCAACTCCGCCTGTCGCGGCGCCACCAGGGCTTCGGCCTGCTCAGTCATTTGCATCAGCTGGGCGCGGGCGTGGCGCACCAGTTCCTGGGCCGAGGTGCGGGGAACTTTTTGCAGCAACCGGGTCAGCTTGCCGATTTCCAGCGCGCGACTGAGGTCCTTGCCATTGTTGTCCAGCAACACCCGCAACAACGACTGGGGCAGAAAACGCGGCAACTGCAAGTGCGCCGGTGCCGGACAGTGCAGCACGAACAGCGCCTCCAGCAGCAAAGTGCCGGGTTTCAAGGGCGGCAGCTTGAGAGTGCAGACGGCCGTGTTGCCGAAACTGCTGCCGGACACCAGCTCCTCGGCGCCGCGCAGCAGCGGGTGCTCCCAACTCAGAAAGTGCATGTCTTCCCGGGACAGCGCCTGCTGCCGGGACAAGGTGACCGTCATGCCGTCGTCCAGCAGACCGGGAAAGTGGTCCACGCGCATATGATCACCGGGGCGCAACACCAGACTGTGGTCGCCGTGGTCCTCGCAGTCGATGCCAAAGCAGTCGCACAGACGCTCCAGATAGTCGGTCAGTGCCGCGCTCTTGTCGCGCGTTTGCAACTCCTCCTGCAGATGCGCGGCGCGCTCGGGCTTGCAGGAGTTGAGCTCCAGCAGACGGTCGCGGCCGGACTGCATCTGTTCGCGCAGATTCCCGGCAAAGGTGGCAGCCGCCTGCAGCAGATCGTCGAGCTTTTTGTCGTTCGCTTCGGTGCCCACGCTCACCAAATCCTGACCAAAACGCTGGAAAAGCAACTGACCAATGGCGCAGGTCTGCTCGAAGGCGTTGAGCGCTTCGTGGTACCAACGCAGCAGCACTTCCTGGGCGCTGTGGCGATAGTAGGGCACATGCAGGCGCACATCACCGCTTTGACCGATGCGATCCAGACGACCGATGCGCTGCTCCAAAAGGTCCGGGTTCAGGGGCAGGTCGAACAGCACCAGGTCCTGGGAAAACTGAAAGTTGCGGCCTTCACTGCCGATCTCCGAGCAGACCAACACCTGGGCGCCGGTTTCGTCATCGGCAAAATAAGCGGCAGCCCGGTCGCGCTCGATCAGACTCAGACCCTCGTGAAACACCGCCGTGGCCAGCCCCCGGCGCAGCCGCAGATACAATTCCAGGGACTGGGCGGTGTCGGCGCTGGCACAGATTACCAGCACCTTACGGCGACGCATGCTGCGCAACCACTCCGCCAGCCAGGTTACCCGGGGATCCTGCAGCCACCATTCGCTGCCGGTCTGTATCGCCCAGAAAACTTCCGGTTGCAATTGCTCGGCAAACGGTGTCCTGGCAAAAGGTTCCTGATAGTCGTGTTCCACTTCCAGCGGATGCGGGTGCAGTTCGCGGCGGGGAAAACCGCTCACCGAGGCGCGGGTATTGCGGAACAGTACCCGGCCGGTACCGTGTCGATCCAGCAACAGTGCCACGGCGCGAGTCACCGCAACGGAAGCATCGTCAAGTTGCTCCAGTTCGGCCAGTGTTTCCGGTGGCAGGTAGTGCGCCAACGCCTTACGCTGGGCCGGTGCGGGAAAGGGTCCGCCTCCGGCTTGCAGCGCCAGCAGCGATTGCACCAGGTCGTTCAGGGCGCCATAGTTGTCCTGTTCGTGCAGAAACTGCTGCAGATCGTGATAGCGGTCCGGATCCAGCAGCCGCAAGCGGGCAAAGTGGCTCTCCACCCCCAACTGCTCCGGTGTGGCGGTGAGGAGCAGCAGCGCCGGGGTCTGCAGCGCCAGCCGTTCGATAGCCAAATAGGCGTCACTGGCGGCCGTTTCGCTCCATTTCAGGTGGTGGGCCTCATCCACCAGCAGCATGTCCCAGCCAGCCTCACAGGCCTGCTGCAGACGCTCGGGGTTGTCGGCTAGAAACCCCAGAGAGCAAAGCACCAGTTGGGCACTTTCAAAGGGGTTGTCGTCGGCTTCGTCGATAACGATTTCTTCGTCGTCCGGAAGAAGCGAAGGGTCTATGTCATCGAGCCCGAACAGGGAGTTGCAGCGCTCCTCGTCCAACAAGGTGAAACCGAGGTTGAAGCGACGCAGCATTTCCACCAGCCACTGGTGTTGCAGGCTGGCGGGCACCACCACCAGCGCCCGGCGCACCTGGCCGGTCAGCAGTTGCCGGTGCAGAATCAGACCCGCCTCGATGGTTTTGCCCAGGCCGACCTCGTCGGCCAGCAGCACCCGGGGCGCGGCGCGGCGGGATACTTCATCGGCAATATAGAGCTGATGCGGCAACAACTGCACCCTGGGGCCAGCCAGGCCGAAGACGGCTGACTGGCGGTGGCGGTGCTGATAATTCAGGGTCTGATAGCGCAGGGTGAAGTGCTGATGCCGGTCTACCTGCCCAGCGAACAGGCGCTCGCGCGGGCTGCTGAACTGGACGAAGCTGTCCAGTTCGAACTCGGGAATCAGCACCTCTTCCCCAGTCCGGGTGCGACCACGATAGGCCAAGCAGCCATTCTGTTCCAGTACCTCGGCCACAGTGATGGCCAGGCCGTCCTGATCCTGTACCCGCTCTCCGGGCCGGTAGCGTACCCGGCTGACGGGAGCCGTCTTGAGGGCGTAGGTTCTGCGCTCACCGGCGGCGGGAAAACTCAGGGTCAACTGACGGCTGGACACTTCCATCACTATGCCCAGGCCCAATTCGGCCTCTGTCTCGCTGATCCAGCGCTGGCCGATCATGAATCTCGGTTCGATCATCGTCTTACATCAAACATCTACAGGGTGGTGCATGATACTTGGGTCGGGCGTAAAACCCAAATCCCGATACCGGAAATTGCTTTGCAAACCAGTCGCAGCCGACCGGCTCACCTGGACCTACGCTGGCGGTGCGTTGGGAGTTGCCGCTCGTTTGCGGTAACATTACCGCTTTTTGCACCAGGGGGAATATCGAGCAATGTCCGTATCGGCCGCCGCTGACATCCGGGAACTGTTGGCCAACAACCGGTTCCTGCGTCTGACCAACAGCCGCGAAGTCCTGCCAGACAGCGGCGGCGAAGGCCTGTCCCTGTTGCAATTGGCCACGGACCAGTGCCAGGCGCTGATCGCCCTGCAGGGGGGGCAACTGTTGACTTTTCAACCGCTGGGCAAACCGGACCTGCTCTGGCTCAGCCCCCGCTGCCAATTCACCCCCGGCAAGGCACTTCGCGGCGGCATACCCGTGTGTCTTCCCTGGTTCGGCCCCCACCCCAGCGACAAGAGCAAACCCCAGCACGGTTTCGCCCGTGTCAGCGACTGGACGCTCACCGACGCGGCGATGCTGGACGACGGGCGCTGCCGGATTGAACTGGTCCTGCAGAGCGAAGACCAACCTCTGTTTGCGCACCCGTTCACGGCTCGCCTGCAGTTACTGCTCGGCCGGGAGGTACAATTGACGCTTTCAATCACCAACCGCGGGCAGGAAACCATGCCCTGCAGTTGGGCTCTGCACAGCTATTTTTCCGTTACGAATTCCGCCGCCGTCCGGGTAAGTGGATTGAAGCACAAAGTGTATCTGGACAATCTGAATAACCTGCAGCGGACAACACAGAATACAGATCTGACGTTTGATTCAGAAACCGATCGCCTGTTTACTCAAGTACACTCACCCATAGTCATAGAATCAGACCCACGCATTTTCATTACCCACCAAAATTGCCCCAGCGTAATCTGCTGGAATCCCGGTGCGCAAAAAGCTGCGGCCATTGAGGATATCGGCGTCAACAACGAACGACATTTTATCTGTGTGGAACGCGGTGCGGTAAAAGATGACGCTTGGCTCATCCTTCCGAATGAATGCAAAAGCGGTAAGGTGACTATTGCCGCTGTTGATTAGCACGACACAATAATTTTTTACTTCATACGCACAAAATTTTCACGTTAAGAAAGTTAAATTCTCGATCAAAAAAGCACGCTGTGTTATAATGTGGACCTGTGCTTAGCAGCCTTCATTGACTAGCTTTACACAAGAATAAAAAGACAGACAAACAAGAAAAAAATAAGCGTATCTTATCAATAAGTTGGCACATTCATAATACTCTACTAACCGCCAACATCGTGGGGTGAACCCATGCGTCTTCTAAAGTATCAATGGCCAAAATTGGCCCGTATCGCGCTGCGTAATCGTCAGGAAATTCGGAGAGCCCACTTTTCGCGCAGGGAAATGATGAAAATGGGACTATTGACCAGCTCTGGATTTTTGGTCATGAAAAAAGGTTTAAATGCGCATGCATTCAGACCACCCTGGTGGGAAGGTCGCTGTCGCTTCGAGGAGAGTCCGCCCACCGCTCCCTTTGTCGATCCCTTGGTGATACCGCCGGTACTGCCCGAGCGCGATCCCAACGTCGACCCAAGCTTTACCTTTTCTCCACCAGACACACAACCCAATCGTCATATCAATCCAGCCACCGGCATTCCCTTTGAAGGACGCAACCTGCCACATCAATTTCGCAATCGTTTTCCACCGCAAAAATTCTTTGCCACCCGCATGCGGCCGAACCCCAATGCAACTTTCAGCGACCACCCTGGCAATCTCAATGCCATAGGACCACAGCTAACATGGGGCTTCAATCTCGGTGGAGAAAATGCCGCGGATATGCCTTCTTCGCCCGGGCCCACTATCGTGACCCACTACGGCACACCAGTGTTGGTTCGCCGCTTCAATGAACTGGAAGTCCCCTGGGACGGATTCGGAGTGCCGGAGGTATCGACTCACCTGCACAACTTTCACTCGGGCCCGGACAGTGACGGTGGCCCCTGTGATCCGGTTTCGGGTGGATTCAGCACTGACCCTCTGGAGCAGGGCCGGTTTTTCTTCCCCGGTCAGTTCTACGACTATTTTTACACTATGGCCCGCGCCGGGTTTGACACCCCGCAACACAGCGCCACCGACGGCGACATTCGGGAAACCCTCACCACCCTCTGGTACCACGACCATCGCGTTGATCACACGGCGGAGAATGTCTACAAAGGCCTCGCCGGTATGCATTTCATATTCAATGACTTTGATACCGGGGATGAGAACACAGGCTTTCATCTGCCCAGCTTCCCCGACTTCGATATTCCCCTGGTGATAGCCGATCGACAGTTCACCGACGAAGGGGAGTTCTGCTTTGATCTGTTTGAACAGGACGGGTGGCTGGGTGACAAGATGATCGTCAACGGTAAGATTCAGCCTTTCTTTGAAGTGAGCAAGCGCCGCTATCGCTTCCGGATTCTCGATGGCGGACCCTCGCGTTTCTACCGCCTGTTTCTAACCAACCCGGATAGCCCCGGCCAAAAGATTCCACTCTGGGCGATTACCACCACGGACGGCAATCTGTTGCCCAGGCCCCAGCGCATGATGAACGGCGTACCCCTGAGCGTGGCAGAGCGTGTGGACGTCATTATCGACTTCAAGCTTATCTGGGATCACTTCGGTCATCCGGAAAGAATCTACCTGGAAAACCGGCTGGAACAAACTGACGGGCGCGGACCCGGCGACTTTGACAACATTATGGACCCGCTTGAGGAGGGCGTCAGAAATGTAATGATGGAGTTTCGCCTGGTCGGCCCCAACAATGTCACGGACAACAGCTTTGACCCTGAGCCGGTGTCGCACCCGACTGTGGCCTGCAGTCCGGAAGACTGCTTCTTCCACCCCATCTGCCTACCCAATCTACCCACGGACAACAACCCCATTCCCGAGGACAATATCCGCCTTACCCGCACCTTCCGGTTTGAGCGCGGTAACGGTATGTGGCAGATCAACAGCAAGTTCATCGATTGCACCGATTGGCGCTTCGCCTTTGAGCGCAACACCGCCGAACGCTGGATTCTGACCAATCATTCCGGCGGCTGGAAACACCCCATTCACATTCACACCGAGGAGTTTCGCATTATCAAACGCAACGGTAAGAAGGTGAAATGCGGCGACCCAAGACTGGAGTTCGGACGTAAGGACGTGGTGTGGCTTGGGCACGGCGAAGACATCGAAATCGTTATCAGATTCCGTGATTTTCTCGGCACTTTTCCCATCCATTGCCACAATACTCTGCACGAGGATCACGCAATGATGTTGCTGTTCCAGATTGCCGAGCAGGGCGACAACAACCCTGAGCCTTGAGAGGTGTAACATGAACAATGAACATGAAAACACAGGCCTTGAACGACGCAAACTGCTGGCAGGACTCGCCTTGTGGCCGCTGCTGGGCGCTGCCGGGGCCATGGCCAGCGACCGCGAGGCGACCCGACAACTGGGCAAGTCAGGAATGCGCAAGCTCGGCTTTTTACCGCAAAGGCTGGCGGCCCGAGAGCGGATGCGAAGGCTCAATCTGCACAATGTGGAACTGACCACGCACCGGGGAGCCAAGGTTCGCTTCTACGACGATCTGATCAAGGGACGCAAGGTGGCGATCAACTTTATGTACGCCACCTGCGACGGCATTTGCCTGCCCGTGACCACGAATCTGGTGGGCGTTCAGCGTCTGTTGGGCGATCGCGTAGGCCGCGACATCTTTTTCTATTCCATTACCCTGAAACCGGAGGAGGATTCGCCTGCTGTGTTGCGCGACTATGCCCGGGCACGCGGCGTCGGGCCCGGCTGGGAGTTCCTGACCGGTCACCCCGCTGACATAGAAGCGCTGCGCATCGGCCTGGGATTCCGCTATACGGACCCCGAGGAGGATGCCGAGGTTTCCAATCACCTGGGGCATGTACGCCTCGGGGTTGAGCCTCTGGCGCGCTGGGGGCACGCCGTTGCCCTGTCCCGGCCGGAACACATTTTGCGCTCGATGCGCTTCGAGTTTGATTCGCCGGTAGTGCGTAACGCCCCGGGTTTGGCCGCCTGAAAGCAATATGGCCGACCCGGAGGTCCGGGTCGGCCATACGATTGGCGGGTACCGCGCTGCTTAGTGTCAGTTTGGCAACAGGTCTTTTACCGCGTCGCGCTCTTCCTGCAACTCCTGCTCGGTGGCGCCCATGCGCGCGCGGGAGAAGTCGTTGACCTCCAGACCCTGCACAATTTCCCAGTCGCCGTTTTTGCAGACGCAGGGGAAGGAGTAGATCAACCCCTTCTCAATATCGTAGCTGCCGTCGCTGTAGACACCCATGCTGACCCAGTCGCTCTCGGCGCTGCCCAGCGCCCAGTCGCGCATGTGGAAAATGGCGGCGGAGGCGGCGGAGGCGGCGGAGGATGCACCCCTGGCCTTGATGATGGCGGCGCCGCGCTGTTGCACGGTGGGGATAAAGTCGTTTTCGTACCAGTCCTGCTCGATCAGTTCAATGGCGTTCTTGCCATTCACCCGGGTCTGGTGAATGTCCGGATACTGGGTGGAGGAGTGGTTGCCCCAGATGGTCAGCCGGGTAATGTCGTTGATGCTGGTGCCGGTTTTCTGCGCCAGTTGGCTCAGGGCGCGGTTGTGATCCAGGCGGGTCATGGCGGTGAACTGGCGCGGGTTGATGTCCGGCGCGTTGCGCTGGGCGATCAGGGCGTTGGTGTTGGCGGGGTTACCCACCACCAGTACCTTGATGTTGCGCGAGGCGTGATCATTGATGGCCTTGCCCTGCACGGAAAAAATCGCGGCATTGGCGGACAGCAGATCCTTGCGCTCCATACCCGGGCCGCGCGGACGCGCGCCCACCAGCAGGGCGTAGTCGGTATCCTTGAAGGCGACGTTCGGATCGTCGGTGCACACCATGCCCGCCAGCAGCGGGAAGGCGCAATCGTCCAGTTCCATGGCCACGCCCTTGAGGGCTTCCAGCGCGGGGGTGATTTCCAGCATTTGCAGAATCACCGGCTGGTCCTTGCCCAGCATGTCGCCGGCGGCGATGCGGAACAACAGGGAGTAGCTGATCTGACCGGCGGCGCCGGTCACCGTCACACGTACAGGTGCTTTCACGATAAATCTCCGTAGCTTCTGGGCACCCGGCCGTCAGAGGCACCCTGGGGTTATGGGAAGTTGGGATGCTGTCTTGTGACCCAAATTTCGGACTTCGATTCCAGGAGCCGCGCCCGGGTATACCTTTCCTGGACTCGCCGTAAACCCATCCCTGGGGGCTCGAGCACAGCATTGCGGCAACTGCTCCTGCGTTGCTCTACCTCCTGCGTCCATGCAGTCGCCCTGCTGCGCACGGTCCCGGAAAGGTATACCCGGCCCCGTCTTGTGCCAACCGGAAAGAACGGAACTCCGAAACTGAGTTGTGAAACGCAGCTTGCCGGGCGGCTATTATAGGGAACTGGCGAAAAATTTCATCTCCAGCGCCGGCAAGTTGCTATTTATCTGGGTGCCAACCTCCTCAAACATCGGTACTTCGTACTCGCCAAAACAAAGCGCAGTATCAGCCGGCACAAGGGATTGGGGGACAGGGGTGTGAGACCGTCGCGCGCGGGAAGCGCGTGTAGAGCTTACAGGGATGTATTCACAGCGTGTCTCACACCCCTGTACCGCAAGCCCGTACCCATCTCCCTTACGAAGCTCCCGCTACCGACTTCACTGGCCGACCACCTTAGTGGCACGCAAAACATTGCCACGTTAATGGGTCCGCTCAGAGATCGATCTTCCGATAACGCTCGCTCAGGGCGGTGTATAGGTCATCCTTGAAGGATTCTCGGCTGGCGTCCAACTGGCTGGCCACTTCCACCAGGTGTTCGTTGTCCTCCCGACCGTCGTGCCAGAGCTTGCGGTAGCTGCCGTCCTTGTAGCCGTGATCCTGACGGAAGAAGTTGAGCACGTTCTTGCCCACATAACCGCGATAGAGGGCATCGAAGGAAAGATCCACGCCCGCCATCAGACGCCCGAACAGGTCCAGGTGAAACTGCCGGTCGGCCAGTGTTGCGGCGGCAAATGCCTCCAGATCCAGACGAAAATCCGGTTGCTCGGTGGCCACCACCAGTTCCCGTTGCACGCGCTGCACCAAGGCAGCCAGGGGCTCGCCGCCCTGCAGCAGTATGCTCAGGCCGAAGTGCCAGATATCGATCAGTTCCAAAGCCACCTGCTCGGTATCCGGCGCCTGCTTTTTCCACCACTTCCAACCGTAGTGATCCATGAGTTCGGCGCATTCCACCCAGATGGCGCGATACCACTCGAAGCCCTGCTGGCGCCAGTGGTCATTGACGCGGCTGTTCATCCGGTCCTGCAGATCCAGCATGACGCGCAGTTGTTGGGCGCCGGGTTTGCTTGTGGTCATGGTGGATTCCTTCAATGCGGCAAATGCTGTTTCGCCAGGGGAAACAGCCGGTAAAAGTTTTCCGTGGTCTGGCGGGCCAGTTCCTCGAAGCTGACGCCGCGCACCTGAGCGACGAACTCCGCCACCTCGCGCACGTAGCGGGGCTCATTGGGTTTACCCCGGTAGGGCACAGGCGCCAGGTAAGGGGAGTCGGTTTCCACCAGCAGGCGATCGGCGGGCAACCGCCGGGCCACATCCCGCAACTGCTCGGCGTTCTTGAAGGTCACTATACCGGACAGGGACACGTAGTAGTTGAACTCCAGTGCCCGGCGGGCCATGTCCCAATCTTCGGTAAAGCAGTGCAGCACGCCGGCGTGCTCGCGGCTGCCGTGGGCCTCGATCAAGGCCAGGGTGTCTTCCCGGGCTTCCCGGGTGTGCACTACCACTGGCAGACCCAGTTCGGCACCCACCCGCAGATGCAGGGCGAAGCTCTCCTGCTGCAGGGCCTTGCTCTCGGTCTCGTAGTGGTAATCCAGGCCGGTTTCACCCAGGGCCACCACCTTGGGCTGACGCGCCCACTGCGCCAGTTGTTCGGCGCTGGCGGTGCCCTGCTGCACGTCGCAGGGATGCACACCCACGGACGCCACCACCGTCGGGTGGTCCCGGGCTATATCGATCACGGTCTGAATATTGTCCAGGCTGATGCCGATGCAGAGCATCTGCTGGATGCCCCGCTGATGGGCGGCGGCCACGGCGGCGGACAGGTCGCCGTTGTAGGGCTCCAGTTTCAACCGGTCCAGATGGCAGTGGGAATCGACAAGCATGAAAACCAGTCCTGGAATTGAAAAAGCTGGAATTGAAAAAGCCAGGTCCCGCCTGGCTTGTAATAGTTCTGAACCCGGGGCAGAGGTTTACATAGTATGGGTGGGACGCTCGGAATCCAGGGAGCCTGCCAGGTAGGTCTCGATTTTACTGGTGGCGGTGTTGTCACTTTCGTTGAACTGCACGCCAATGCCAGCAGCGCGGTTGCCCTGGGCCCCCCGGGGAGTGACCCAGACCACTTTGCCCGCCGCAGGGATTTTTTCCGGCTCGTCCATCAGATTGAGCAGCAGAAACACTTCATCGCCCAATTTGTAACTTTTGTTGGTGGGGATAAAGAGGCCGCCATTGGCCACATAGGGCATATAGGCAGCGTAGAGCACCGCCTTGTCCTTGATGGTCAGAGAGAGTATGCCGTTGCGGGCACCGCCACCTGCTTGCATGGGAACCACCCTTAATCGCTATTCAGTCTGTTCACTCTCAATGATAGCCCAACCGGACGCCCTTGTCGCCCCCGGGTGTCGGGCACACCGGGCCCTATCTGCGAACCCTGGCCAGCGCCTGCCAGCCCAGCAACAACTCTTCCAGCAGCAGCTGTTTGTTGGGATTGGCGCCGCTGCACAGTTGTTGCCGGCTGAGCAGCAGCTTTTCCGCAAAGCGGTGCAGCAGGGACGCCGGAAAACCGGACAGGGACGCCTCCAACTCACCGGCAACCTGGTCCGGTCGCTCTCCTCCCACCCGCCAACGGGCCAACTGATGCAGCCAATCCACCCACCAGTCCAGTGCCACGCCAAGGTCATCTTTACCCCATCGTCCGGCCAGAACAATGGCAGAGCCACGGCCCTGGGCAAGCAGGCCCAGCGCGTCCAGCCATTGCTGGCGCCGCTCCAGCGTGTCGCCAGCAAGCAGTGACAGCGCCTTCAGGGGCAGGCCACGGGCCAAGTCCAGCAGGGACTCAGCCCGACTGCCGTCATTGCCCACCAGAGGTTTTAGCCAGGGCAGCACCTGGTCCCGGGGCGGCACTCCCAGCATCTGCACCTGGCAGCGACTGCGCACCGTGGCCATGACTGCTCCCGGGTTGTGACTGATCAGAATCAGATGGGTGCCCGCCGCCGGCTCTTCCAACCCCTTGAGCAGAGCGTTGGCGGCGTTGGCGTTCATGGCCTCGGCGGGCTCCAGCAACACCAGCTTGCGCCCGCCCTGCTGGGCGGTCTTGCCGAGAAAATCCACCAGTTGGCGGACATTGTCCACGAGGATTTTCCTGCCCACCTCTTCCGGCTCCAGTACCAGCAGATCCGGGTGGGTGCCGGCCCGGTTCAGGTCGCAGGTGTGGCAGCGGCCACAGGCCGCGCCCACCACCGGCGCGCGACAGAGCAGCCACTGGGCCAGCGCCATACCCAGATGCCGCTTGCCGGTGCCGGCCGCGCCGGCCAGCAGCAGGGCGTGGGGCAGACGATCGCTGTCCAGGTTGCGCTCCAGGCGCTGCCACAGGTTTTGCTGCCAGGGGTAGGGCAAAGCGGGAAAGTCACTCATCGGCCAGCATTCACCATCAGGTTACAGAAGCAGAAGCTTACCAAGTGATTGCCAGT
The DNA here is from genome assembly GCA_050486405.1 of Marinimicrobium sp. Lineage (GTDB taxonomy): Bacteria > Pseudomonadota > Gammaproteobacteria > Pseudomonadales > Cellvibrionaceae > JBJHDF01. Next base: position 101,163 of record JBJHDF010000006.1, read on the forward strand.
TTTGCGACGCGGACCTGCGAACTGCTGCCCGGAGACAGGAAAAATAGGCCCCGCACGGCTACAGTGAAAAGAGCAGCGCTTCTCAACCCGCGAGGTACCCATGACCAAAGCCCGGACACTGCTTCTCCTGGCGTCCCTGATCCTCCCGCCCTCGGTTCACTGTGTCAATGCCGGCGAGCTGGGTGGTGGCACCCTCACCGCACTGTCCGGCGCCGGCTACAGTGTTGGCGATCACCGGACCAGTGTCCTGATCAATCCCGCGGCTGCGGGGGTTCATCGCCCCGGCAGTCACTTTACTGCGGGCCTTAACGGCAGCGGCAGCCTGGCGGAACGGGACGATTTTCTGGACCGTATCGACGACCTGATCGATTACCTGGAATACCTGCAGACGCTAACACTGCAGGATCTGGAGCCGGGCATGGCCGACGAAGCCATCAGCTATCTGCGCAGCGTCGAGGACAAATCCGCACGCTTGCGTGGCGACGCCAGCCTGGTACTGAGTTTTCCCAACCCAATGCTGTCCGCAGCGCCCTACTACCGCATTCGCGGCGATCTGGGAATCATTGCCCTGGTGGAGGCAAGCGACTATGACCTGATCGAAAACGCCATCCACTCCCCCTTCTACCCCGATGATATGGACTCGTCCATTCTGGTACAGGGACATATTACCCAGGAATTTGGCGTGGCACTGGCCCGATCGCTGCCGCTGGGGCCAAACGGCCGGGTGACTGCCGGCCTGACGCCGCGCTACGTGCACGTGGAGAATTTCGCCTATTCCGCCACCGTGGCCAATTACGTGGAAGACGAATTCGAACAGACCGAGTACACCCGCAGCAGCAGTCATCTCAATCTGGATGTCGGTTTTACACATAGACACGGTGGGCTGCGCACAAGCCTTACACTGACCAACCTTCTGCGCCAGAATCTGACCACCGCTGACCACCAACACCTGGCCATCAGAACCCAGGCCACCACCGCTGTCGGCTACGTTGCCCCCCTGTTCTCCCTGGAGGCAGCGCTGGACCTGAACGCGGTGCCGGACTTCGCCAGCGGCGAGGACAGTCAGCTGCTGAGGCTCGGCGCGGAGCTGACGCCCCTGCCCTGGCTGCATCTGCGGGCGGGAGTGTTGCGGGAACTCAGGGACAGTCGGGATGACAGTTTCTCCCTGGGATTTGGTGTTTCACCGGGCGACAGATTCTTTCTGGATATGGCCCTGCTCAGCGGGGATCGCAGCTCGGCCGGTGTGGCACTCGGGCTGGGGGTCAGCTTCTAGAGAGCTATCAGCCGCTGCAGTACCGCCTCAATCTCAGCCTGCACCTGCGCCAGCGCCCGACCGGCGTCCACCACCGCATAGCGATCGGGAGCCACCTCAGCGCGCTGGGCATAGGTGGCTCGCACCCGGTGAAAGAAGGCCAGGTCTTCACTTTCAAACCGATCCAGTTTCCCCCGCGCCCTGGCCCGCTCCAGGCCCAGTCTGGGGTCTATGTCCAGAATCAGTGTCAAGTCCGGCCGCAGATCGCCCTGCACCAATTGCTCCAGTTGCCCGATCATGTGCGTGTCCAGGCCACGGCCGCCACCCTGGTAGGCGTAGGTGGCATCGGTGAAGCGGTCGCTGAGTACCCAGGCACCACGAGCCAGCGCCGGCTCTATAACCTGCGCCAGATGCTGGGCGCGGGCGGCAAAGATCAGCAGTAACTCCGCCGTGGGCGCCACCGGCTCGACGCGATTGGCCAGCAGCAGAGCGCGTATCTCCTCCGCCAGAGGTGTACCGCCGGGCTCCCGGGTGACCAGCACCTCTAGGCCGCGAGCCTCCAGCCAGGTATAGACAAAATCCCGATTGGTGCTCTTGCCCACACCTTCGGTGCCTTCGATGGTGATAAATTTGCCTCGTTGCGCGGTCATAAAACCCCTGTATTGACGCCAAATTGACAGCAGTTTGCGGTGCTGGAGCGAAGTCTACACGACACCATCAAAAAATATCTTTACATCGTTAAGTTTACAGTGTTAAGTTATCGCCTCCCGCTGCTCTCACACACGGCGGGCATGCACTGACAAGGAGAATTCCGGTGAGTCATCTCATTCGTTTCTGGGCCCAACTGGTCGTTCGCGGCCGCTGGCTGATACTCGCACTGGTGACACTGCTGGCGGGCCTGTCGTTTCTGCCCATGGGCAACCTCTACTACGACAACTCCAACGAAAACTACTTCGTCCAGGGCGACCCCAACCTCAAGGCATTCAACCGCCTGCTGGAACTGTACGGCGACGTGGAGTACCTGACCATCGGCGTGGTGGCCCCCAAGGAAGACCCGGACCTCTTTACCCCCCGTTCGCTGGAAGTCATCAGGGAACTCACCGACTTTCTGGAGAGCCGCCCTGAAATCACCCGGGTGCGCTCGCTGAGCAAGTACCAGTACACCCACTCCGGCGACGGCATGATGGCCACCGACGACCTGATCGAGGACATTCACGACCCGGACGAACTGGCCCGCGCCCGCGACATCATCCGCAACGAGCCCCTGGCGCTGGGCACCCTGATCACCGACGACCTGCGCCACACCCGGGTGGCCGGTCGCATGCGCTACGAAGTCGGCAGCACCAAACTGACCATGTCGCTGATGAGCGCGCTGCACGACTTTATCGCCGAGGGCAATTACGAAGCGCGCGGCTACCCCCTGCACCTGAGCGGCCCGCCGGTATTCACCGAACAGTTCGAAGTGCTGACCAAGCGCGACCAGAGCTGGATCAACCCCACCATGGCGCTGATCATGGTGATTATTCTGTTTATCAGCTTTCGCTCCATCACCGGTATGGTGGCGCCCTGGGCCATCATCGGCGCCGCCATACTGCTGGTCACCGGCATCCAGGGGCTGCTGGGCTGGCCGCACACGGTGGTGAGCACCGCGCTGGTACCAACGCTCATCATTATCGGCGTTGGCATCTGCGTGCATGTCATTGTCGAGTTCTACCACTTTCGCGCCAAAGGACAAACGCCGGAAGCAGCAGCCGCCTCGACAGTGGAGCACCTGTGGCGACCGGCGCTGTTTACGGCGCTGACCACCGCCGCCGGTTTTCTCGCGCTTGGCGTTACCGAACTGCTGCCGGTGCGCCAGTTCGCCTGGCTCGGTGCCATTGGCGCCATGATACTGTTTCTGTTGTCCATGACCTTACTGCCGGCGCTGCTCAGTTTTGTCAGCCGCTTCAATCCGCACACCGCCAACGTCATGAATCGCGGCGCCGTGACTGTGCTGACCCAACGCCTGCCCGACTTCACCCGGCGCTGGCGCCGATCGCTAACCGCCGTCGGCGCCGCCCTGCTGCTGCTCAGTCTCTGGCTGGTTCCCAACCTGCAGGTGGACTCCAACTTTGTCACCTACTTCAAACCGGACAACCCCACGCGCGCCGACCTGCTTTACTTCGACGACACCTTCAACGGTATCCAGAATATCGATCTGATGATCGACAGCGGCGACGACGGCAACATCCACGAGCCGGACTTCCTGCGCCAGGTGGAACAGTTGCAGGACTGGCTGCTGGCACAAGAGGAAACCGGCCGCGCCGTTTCCCTGCTGGACTTTCACAAACAGATCAATCAGGCGCTGAACTACGACGACCCGGACTGGTACCGCCTGCCCGACAGCCGCGAGATGGCCGCGCAGTTTCTGCTGCTCTACGAAAACACCGGCCCGGAGGAAGACCTCTCCGATGCCCGGGACTACCACGACCGCTACCTGCGCCTGTCCGTGCCCATTCGCAACATGCCGGCCAGCACCACCGCCGACTTTCTGCAACGGGTGCGCCAACAGATCGCCGAGCATCACCCGGCACTGGATGTGGAAATCACCGGCAGCCTGGTGATGTACAACGCCCAGGATATCTACATCAATCACGGCATGGCGCGCTCCTTCCTGCTGGCGCTGATCATCATCGGACTGAGCTTCATGGTGCTCTTCCGCTCGGTGAAATACGGTATCATCGCCCTGGTGCCCAGCATTGTGCCCATACTGATGACCGGTGCCCTGCTGGTAGTGCTGGGCATACCGCTCAACCTCGGCACCATGATCGTCGGCGCCATGACCATGGGCATCGCCGTGGACGACGCCATTCATGTCATGAGCCGCTACCTGCTGGCCAAACGCAGCGGCGCCAGCACCCACGATGCCATCACCCTGGCCATGACCCAGGCGGGTCGCGCCGTGGTCTTCACCTCCATCGTGCTGGTCACCGGTTTCAGTGTCATGCTGCTGGGCTCGTTCATTCCCTACATCTACACCGGCATGTTTGCCGCCACCATCATGGCGCTGGCGCTGCTGGGCGACCTGATATTCCTGCCCGCCCTGCTCTACCTGATCGACGGCCGGCTTGACGCGCGCGACAGCCGCCATGCAGACTCCCAAGAACTTCCCACCCAGGAGGCCCGCTCCCCATGAAAACTCTTGCCTTCCCATTACTTGCGCTGACATTGACAACCATCGCGCTGACACCCGTTTCCGTGCTCGCCGAAGAAGCACTCAGCGCCCGGCAAATCGTCGAAAAAGCCGACGCCCGCTACACCGGTGACTCCTCCCGCGCCGACGCCCAGTTGATTCTGATCGACCGCCGCGGCCGCGAACGCGTGCGCGACCTGCGCATGTACACTCTGGATCAGGGTGATGTGGAAAAGTCCATCATCTTTTTCATGTCGCCCACCGATGTCGCCGGCACCGCCTACATGAACTACGACTACGACGACGATCGCGACGACGACTCCTGGCTCTACCTGCCGGCACTCAACCAGGTGCGCCGCGTCGCTTCCGGTGATCGCTCCGGTTCATTCATGGGCAGCGACTTCACCTACTCGGACATCAACGGCGTCACCATCGACTGGTACGACTACGAAATGCTGGATGAAAACACCAGCGTCGACGGCGCCGACGCCTGGCTGATCAAGTCCACCCCCAAACAGGAATACGCCGACCGGGTAGCCCGGGAAACCGGCTACGAGAAATCCCACCTGTGGATCCGCAAGGACAACCTGGTGCAGGTACAGGCCAAGATCTGGGTAACCCGGGGCAATCGCATCAAATACTTCAGCGCCCGGGAACTGAAAGAAATCGACGGCATCTGGACCGCCATGCGGTTGCAGATGGTCACCACCCGCAACGACGAACGCGAACACTCCAGTGTGTTTCAGTTCAGCAATATGGTTTACAACGAGGATACGGATGAGTCGTTGTTTACCACCCAGGCGATGGAGCGAGGCATTCGATAAAGGACGCTATTGATGTTTTAGTGCCAACGGCGGAGCTTGGTACATGGTTTCCGGGACTCGCCGTAAACCCATCCCTGGGGGCTCGCACACCGCATCCCTGCGGTGTACGGTCCCGGAAACCATGTACCAAGCTCCTCGACATCGTTACTTCGAATCTGGACAAGGGGCAGAAGTATAAAGACCAAGTAGCACATATAGCGGGAAAGAAATGTTGAAGCAATCGCTCCTGGTGAGCACATTGATAGTGACACCACTCGCCCTCGCCAATGACTTTTTTGGCGATGTGCAGACCCGTACCCAGCGTCAGGCCGAGGCCGACAGTGCCTGGAGTCATCGCGGCTGGGTGCAGCAGAGCGTTGGCTACGGCTACCGCGATCCCGCGCCCGGCTTCGCCCGGGACAGCGCCGATCTGACGCGGGTGGAAACCCGGGTCTACAACCGGCTCAACTGGCGCGACGGCCCCTGGCAGTTGCGCCTGTCCGGCTCACTGCTGCACGACTGGCTGCCCGACGCCGAACGCTGGGGCCTCTGGTCCGGCTACGAATTCACCCCCGAGCAACGCGACAGCCGCCGCTGGCGGCTGGAACTGTCCGACAGCTATCTGGACTGGCAGCGGGACGACTGGTGGCTGCGCGGCGGCTATCAGACCCTCGCCTGGGGTGAGTCCGAAACCGTCAGGGTCACCGACGTGCTGGCGCGGCGCGACCAGCGCTGGCCCGGGCAGGAAGACCTGGAAGACCTGCGCCTGCCGGTGCCCGCCGTGCAGCTCACCTGGCGCAACCAGCTGGATATGGTGCTGCTCGGTCACACCGCGCCGGACCGGCTGCCCGCCGCCGGTGAAGAGTTCGACCCCTATATCCAGTTGCACAACCTGCCCCAGGCGCCCGAACTGCATCTGGAGCGCCGCAACTCACCCGGCTGGGCTCTGCGCTGGCGGCAGCGCTGGCCGGGTGTGGACGCACAACTGATGCTGGCCAATGTCCACAGCCACGACCGCGCGCCGGAGCGGATGCTGCCCGGCGATGACGCCAATCCGCCGCCCGAGCATATCCATCTGACCCCCTGGCGGCAGCAAGTGCTGGGCGGCGCCCTGCAGACCGTACGCGGCAGCTGGCTGTTTCGCAGCGAGCAGGCCCTGTTTCGCGGTGTGCGCCTTGAACCGAACGACCCTCTGGGCCCCTGGCCGGAGCGGGACCAGTGGCGGGGCATGCTGGGCGCGGAGTACGCCGGTTTTCGCAACCTCACTCTCACCAGCGAGATCAGCGGCCAGTACACCCGGGGGGACTCGGACGAATTGGCCGACAGCACCTGGCAACCCGGTGGCATGCTGCGCGCCCGCTATACCCTGTTCAACGAGCGCCTCACCCTGTCCGGCCTGGCCATTCGCCTGGCCGGCGACAACGGCCGGGTGCTGCGCCTGAACGCCGACTGGGACTACTCGGACTCCCTGACCCTCGGTCTGGCCCTGGTGGAATACAGCGGCCCCAAGCCCGATCAGTTGCTGCATCCCTATCGCCACAACGATACGCTCCTGCTGAGCCTGCGCTGGAACCTCTGACGGTCGAATCTGATAGACTGTGCATTGCAATCGCTAGACCCGACGCTCATGGCCCCAAGCAAAAAAGACAGCTACCACCACGGCAATCTGCGTGAAGCCCTGCTGGACACCGCCCTGGAGACGCTGCAAAGCGAGAGCCTGGAAAGCCTGAGCCTGCGCGGTCTGGCCAAGGCACAGGGCGTCAGTCCCACCGCTGTCTACGGCCACTTCACCGACAAGACCGAACTGCTGGTGGAACTGAAAACCCTGGGCTTTCACCAGCTGAGCGACGCCATGGCCGAGGCGCTCGGCGCCCTGCCCGCGCCCGCCGCGGCCGAAGACGAATTGCGCGCCCTGGGCCGGGCCTATATCGACTTCGCACGCGGCAACCCCAACCTGTTCGACGTACTTTTCAGCTGGAACCCGGACCACGAGCGTCTGAGTCAGGAGTGCATTGAGGCGGGGTCAAGAGCCGAGGGCCTGCTGCGGGAAACCATAGTCCGCCTGCTGGGCGAACAGGGTGTCATGGACGAGTCTCAGGCGGCCGAGGCCTCGTTCAGCGCCTGGGCGCTGGTGCATGGCATCAGTACCCTGCTGATCACCGGCAGCGTTGAAGGTGCCATTTATTGCGACAATTGGCCCGAGGCCTTTTCCGAACGCCACCCCGAATCCCAGCAACGCGTGCTGGATGAACTGATGAACGTACAGATAGCGGGTCTCAAGGCCCGCTACCGCCTCGATAAGGCGTAACATGAATGGCCAGTAAAAGCACAAGCGGTTATTATTGACAGCTACCCACAATCACTCTACAACAGGAGCCCGCATGATCACCCTGCACACCACCTACGGCGATATCGTTATCGAACTGGATTTCGACAAGGCGCCAAAATCCGCCGCCAACTTCAAGCAGTACGCCGAGGAGGGTTTCTACGAAGGCACCATTTTCCACCGGGTAATCGCAAACTTTATGATCCAGGGCGGCGGCATGACCGAAGACATGCAGCCCAAAGAAAACGATCGGGCCGCCATCGAAAACGAAGCGGACAACGGCCTGGAAAATAACCGGGGCACCGTCGCCATGGCCCGCACCAATGACCCGCACAGCGCCACCAGCCAGTTCTTTATCAACGTCAAGGACAACAGCTTTCTCAATCACTCCGGCAAAAACCCCCAGGGTTGGGGCTATTGTGTGTTCGGCAAGGTTACCGAGGGTATGGACGTGGTGGACAAAATCCGCCAGGTGGAAACCGGCAACCGAGCCCCCCACGGCGATGTGCCGCTGGAACCCATTGTGATTGAAAAGGTAACTGTGGCCGGCTGAGGACAACCCGTGACCATCCTGTTCATTTCCGATCTGCACCTGCACGAATCCCGCCCGGATATCACCCGGGCGTTTTACCGGTTTCTGGATGAACGGGCCGCAGGCGCCGAATCCCTGTACATTCTCGGCGATTTTTTCGATGCCTGGATCGGCGATGACGACGACGCCGAATTGCCGCAACAGGTGGCAGCACGATTGCGGCAACTGAATCAGGCCGGCACCCATATCTTTTTTATGCACGGCAACCGGGATTTTCTGCTGGGGCACGACTACGCCGCTGGCGCCGGTGGCCATCTGATCCCCGAGGGCACCATGATCGATCTGTACGGTTGCCCCACCCTGCTGCTGCACGGCGACAGTCTGTGCACCAGGGATCAGGAGTACATGGCGTTTCGCCAGATGGTGCGCTCACCCGAGTGGCAAGTGCAGGCACTGGCACAGCCCCTAGCCGTGCGCCGCGCCATGGCGGTGCAACTGCGCCAACAAAGCCAGAGCATGAACAGCCTCAAGGCCGAAGACATCATGGACGTCACGCCCGAGGAAGTACTGCGGGTAATGCAGGAGGCGCGGGTCACCCGGATGATTCACGGCCATACCCACCGCCCGGCGCGCCACGCGCTCACTGTGGACGGCCGCAGCGCCGAGCGCATCGTGCTCGGCGACTGGCACAGCCACGGCTGGTGTCTGCGCGCCACACCCGATGAACTGGCGCTGGAGTCCTGGCCCCTGGAATGACCGCGTCGAATAAAAAAATTGGCACACACACACTGGGAGGTGTGCTGGTACTGCTGCTCTGGGTGCTGGCCGCTACCGCGCAAGCAGCGGGCACCGAATTGGTCAGTGCCGCCCGGAAGCAGGTGGGCGTGACTTTTCTGTACGATCGGTCTTATGTGCGCCTTGAGTATCCGGGTGGCGACATCAGCCGGTTTCGCGGCGTCTGCACCGACGTTGTGATTCGCGCCCTGCGCACCGCCTGGAATCTCGATCTGCAGCAACTGATCCACGAAGATATGCGGGAGAATTTTTCCGCCTACCCAGATCACTGGGGGCTGACGCGCCCGGATCGCAATATCGACCATCGCCGGGTTCCCAATATCGAAACCTGGCTGCAGCGTCAGGGTGCCCAACTGGCCACAGCGGCACAACTGCGCAACCCTTCACCCGAACAGTTCCTTCCCGGTGATATCGTCACCAGTCGCGTCAACGGCAATCTGCCACACATCATGATCGTCAGCGACCGCAAGACCCGCAGAGGAGTGCCACTGGTAATCCACAATATCGGCCTGGGTGCGCGAGAAGAAAACGCCCTCTTCGATCACCCTCTGACCGGACACTTTCGACTGCTACCGCCAGATCAGCTGGCGGCTACCGGCACCCCCGAGTGAAAGCGGAATTCGCTGTCCGGGCTTTCGATCAGTTCCTTTTCCCTGCATAGAAATAGATTTACGCGTTCGTCGATGGATTGATCGCCGGCGGCTTTTTTGGCCAGGCCGAGATAATCCTGATAGTGACGAGCTTCGGATTTGAGTAGCGACAGATAAAAGGTCCGCAGCTCTTCGTCCAAATGTGGCGCCAGTTTGGCAAAGCGTTCGCAGGAGCGGGCTTCGATGATGGCGCCGATGATCAACGTATCCACATAGCGCCCCGGTTCGTGGGTGCGCACGGGTTTGCGCAACTCACCGGCATAGCGCGACGGGGAAATCTGGTCGTAGGCGATGCCCCGGGACTGCATCAGGCTCATCACCTGTTCGTAGTGCCGCAGTTCCTCGCGCGCCAGCCGCGACATCTTGTGCATCATGTCGAAGTCATCCACATAGCGGTACATCAGCGTCAGCGCCGTGGATGCGGCTTTCTTTTCGCAGTTGGCGTGGTCGATCAACAGCAGGCGCTGATTGCGCAGTGCCGCTTCTACCCAGGCGTTGGGTGTGGGGCAGGCCAAAAACGCCTGCAGGTGGCTGATATCGGTCATAGGGCTTGTTTTAGGGTTTGCTACAAAGCGTGTTGATCCAGACCCGGCAGAATATAGCGTTCATAATGGGCACAGGACAGTGTGTAGTAGTCGCTGTCGATCCGCTCGCGCAGCTCAGCGGAAGACAGACCGACAGCGGCGGGCAAGAGACGCAAACCGAAGTTCTGCCAGTCATTGATTTGGCTGGCGCCGGCGCGCAGCAGATCGAACACCCAGCACTGGGGCGGCTGCTCCGGCCGAAAGCGCAGTTGCTGCAGCCGCATCTGCTCCAGCAACCGCGCCTGGTTCTGCACCTGCAGGTAGTTATTCACCACTTGCACCAAAAACGTTTCCAGCCGGCCCATAATCAACCGCTTTTCATCATTGCTGTAGCGGTTCCAGTTGATAACCTCGTGGGCAAACCGTTTGCAGCCCCGGCAGACGCTGTCCCCAATACCGGTGGAACAGACGCCCACACAGGGCGTTTTGACCGGTTTAGTAAGGAAATCCTGCAACATCCAACTCCACCTGCCACACCGCGCCGGCACCGGTGATATACAGCGTCTTGCGCTCGGGACCGCCAAAGGCCGGGTTGGTGACATTGGCGTCCACTTCGATGCGGGCAATCTCTTCACCCTCCGGCGTAAATACGCGAATGCGCCGCAGCCCGTGCTCGGTGGCGTAAATATTGCCCAGGCAGTCGATGGCCATACCGTCCGGCCAGGTCAGCTCAGCGATGTCCACGCCTTCGCCCGGCACACCGTCGACAAGGGGGTAGGCGCGCAGTGTGCCGTGTTCTCCACCGCCAGCCACATAGAGCACATCCTGATCCGGCGACAGGGACACGCCATTGGGGTTATACATGGTGTCATCCACCACGCTGACCTGCCCGTCTTCTACGCGGTAGACACGGGTTTCGGGTTGCCCGCCGGGAGCGGCGCTGCGCTGGAAATCCGGGTCGGAAAAGTAAATAACACCCTCGCGGGTCATGGTCAGGTCGTTGGGCGAATTGAATACATTGCCCTCAAACTCGCCAACGATGGACTGGCGTTCACCCGTATAGGGGTTGTAGCGCGAGATTTCCTTGCGATCGTGGGTGGCGGCGATAATGTAGCCGTCGTTGTCCACCGCCAGGCCATTGCTACCGCTGTCGGGGATGACGGTTTCCATCTCACCGCCGGGCACCAGCCGTTGAATGCGCGACGGAAAGCCTTCGGCAAAGGTGAAATCGGAAAAGTACAGGGCGCCGTCGATCCACACCGGCCCCTCGAAGAGTCCCGGCTCGGTGCGGGTGGTATTGGCCGCGTCGATGCGCTCCGCCACCAGGGTGCCGGACGGCGCCGTGCCCGGCTCGTCCGGACAGGACCAGGGATCAGGGCGGGGTACCGCGGTCACGGGCGGCGTGGGTGCTTCCGCCGATACCGGCGCCGCGCCGACGGGATGGCTTTCGTCGATCGGGGGTTGCTGATTGCCGCGTTCACAGCCCAGCAGGCCGCCCGTCAACACCAGTGGCAGGACAACTGTAATGACTCTCATAGATTGACTCCAGATTGTGTTCGAGCGCCCTGTGACAGAATTATGTTTTTTGGTTTGGAAAGGCCGCCTACGATACCACAATTGACACTCCCCCGGCGCAGTGCTGGATCAATTGCCGCAACGCTCCGGCCACTGAATCAGTCCCCAGCCAAAGCTCTCATCCCTGCCCTCCGGCCCCAGATCCAGGGCCCGGCGCTGGACGCGCTGCAGCCAGTCGCCGCCGTTGGCCCTTTCCAGGGCCAACACCGCCGTGGCAAAGGGCACGGCAAAGGAGGTGCCGGTGTAATAGCGACTGGCGGCGTCGGCACCAGCGGCCCAGATATCGACACCGGGCGCGGCAAAGTCCACTTCCGGCCCCCTGTGGGCATTGCCGTAGGGACGCCGGGCGGCGTCCACGGCGGTGATGGCGAAGACACCGGGATAGGCGGCGGGAAACGCCGGCGGCTGGTCCGGGCCACTGTTGCCCACCGCCGCCACCAGCAGAGTGCCGCCGTCCAGGGTGCGCTGCAGGGCCAGCTCCAGCACCCGATTGGCTGACCCGCCCAGGCTCATATTGATGGCCTCTACCCGCTGCTCCAGCAGCCAGTCCAGGGCCCGCAGCAGCAGGTCGGTACTGGTGTCCACCTGCCGACCGCGGCGGCGGAAAACCCCCGCTGCCCAGACCCGGGCCTCGGGCAGCAGCCCCAGGGAACGCCCCACCAGCAGGCTGGCCACCGCCGTGCCATGCTCGGCGGGACTGTCACCGGGGGCAAAGCCCCGGTAGACCAGTGCCTGACCTTCCAGCACCGGATGGCGGCTGTCCACAGCCGTATCCAGCAGGCCAATACGCAACGGACGTGTGCAGCGGGGCGGTGGCTGGATCCAGTTGATCAGTTGCCGGCCATAGTGACGGCGATCGTCGCTCAATGGGCGATAGCGCTGATTGACTGCCAGTTCCAGGTCCGGCATATCGCTGTGAATACGCTGCTGCAGGGCGAGAACATCAGCACCGTCGGGCAGACGGAATACACTGAGTACCAACCCCAGATTGGCAAGCGATTCGCGGCTCTTGATACGCAGGCCGTAGCGGTTGAGGGAGCGGGCTGCCGCCCCTGCAGCGTCCATATTTTCGCTGAGTAACAGCAGTTCCCCCGGTTCGTAATCGGCCGCGTCCTGCGGCTGGGGGCTGGGCCGCGAGCCCCGGGGTGGTGGCGGTGGAACGGGACGCCCCAACAGGGTACCGCTGCGATCCACCAGCGGTCGCTGTGGCTGAGTCGATTCCGGTGGCGCCGCATAGGGTGGCTGGGGTGCCAGTGCGGGAGCGGGCTCCGGTGTCGGTGCGGGCGCGGGGGTGGGTGCGGGATCATGCTCTGGAAGCGGTGTTGGATCTGGAGTGGGAACCGGCTCAGGGCTGTCATCCCGCTCAAGGCTGCGATCCGGCTCGGACACCGGTTCCCGGGACCTCTCCGGCGCAACGCCCGGTATCGGGTGTGTTTCGTCATTCCGCTCCCGGGCCGGCTCCCGCCGGTCGTCCAGGGGCGGCGCCGAACTGCCCGGTCGGTCGCGGTCCTGATCAAGATGGTCAGGATCATCCCCCCTGTCCCGCTCTTCCCTTTCCGTGTCATCCCCACCACCACCACTGACCAGCACGGTATCGCGCTGGGGCGCTGGCTGCTGGGCCAGTGCCGGAGCTGTCAGCAGCAACCCCGCCAACAACAGCCCCGGCAACAGAGGCGCCCAGCGAAAAACTGTCATTCCAGCACCACCACCTGCTCCACCACCGCCAGCTCCGCCAACTGCTCCGCGGCAACGGCGGGCTCCAGATCGGCTGGCAGGGCGACGGCGTAGACGCCCAGGGCGCCGGGGCCATCGACTATGCGCCCGTCCACCGTCAGCAGTGCCGCACGAATCTCGACCTCGGTGGCGTCGCCACTAAACACCAGTTGCAGTTGCGCCGGTGCGACCTGCCAGTCTGTGGCGAGCGGTACCAGATCCAACGTCTGCGGGTCGCTCTGCCAAGTGCCGATCAGCATCGCGGTCTGCAACCCCAGCAGCGCACAAGCCGCCACCGCCAGTGGCCGCCAGAGGTTGCGCGGTTTTGCCGGTGCCGCCGTTGCCAAGGTGCCGGTATCCGTCGCTGGCAAGCGGTTGATGCCCCGCTTCAACCGTGCCAAACCGATCTCGCCGGGGGGCTGTTCGGCGCTGTCGCGCAACCCCTGGCTCAGAGCATCCATAAAGCGCAGTTCGTTGGCCAGCGCCGGATCCTGTTCGTATTCGCGCCGCAACCGTTCCCGTTCGGCCGGTTCCAGTTCGCCACTGAGCAGGCGTGACAGTTTTTCGTCGTCGCGGCTCAGTTCGTAGTTTGTTTCGTCGTTCATGGCGCCCCCACAGCTTTCGCCAGTTGTTTTTTCAACAGGTCTTTGGCGTGAAAGACCCGGGACTTGACCGTGCCTTCGGGCACATTGATGATCCCGGCAATATCGGTGTAACCCAGCTCCTCGAAAAACACCAGGTGCAACACTTCCCGGTGTTCGGCCGAGAGCCTGTTCATGCACAGGTGCAACAGCTTGCCATCGCTGGCGGCATCTATGGTCTGTTCAATGTTGGCGGCGGGTGATTCGTCGGCCATGTGCTCATTCAGCTCAGTGAATTCCCGGGCGCCTTTCCTGCGCCAGTGATCCAGCACCTTGTGGTTGGCGATACCCAGCAACCAGGTGGTGACCTTGGAGCGGCCGGCAAAACGCCCGGCGGACTTCCATACTTCCATCATCACGTCATTGAGTATGTCGGCAGCAGCGAAGCTGTCGTTCAATTTGGACAAGACAAAACGGTATACGCGGGATTCGTGGCGCCGGTAAAAAGCGGTCATGGCGGGCATATCCCCGGCGGCAATGGCCGCCAGGAGTTGAGTATCGTCCCTCTGTTCCGGTTCTGACATGTCGATATCCCTCACGGGGGACCCGTATGGAGTTCCCGCAGTTCACTGGCCGCCATGATAGCACCGTCATTGTCGAGAGCCACCACGCGCCAGTAGTAGAGCCGGTCTGCTTCCAATCGGCCGACGACCGCCGCCGACAGGCGCGTCTCGGTAGTGGTCGCGGGGAGCAACAGACCGGCAGCACGCTGTTGCATCACATGGGTCAGTTCGCTGCGCTGCGAATCCTGGGCCGGCGGTTCATCGTAGAACTCCAGTTGATAGGCCACCGCTCCAGAATGGCCACGCCATTGGAAGCGGGTAGTGGCATCCAGGATGGCCGCCGCTGCCGGACCCGCAAGGCGCAGCTGCGCCACCGCCTCGGGTTCTGCCGACAATTGTTGGGTCACCACATAGTGCAGCGCCACGGGCGCCTGAGTACCGGCAGGCTGCAGCACCCGCAACCGGATCATGTACAACCCCGGCTGTTGGACGGGCAGTTGCGGGCTGCGCAACCGGGCTTCGCCGCCGGCGCCCAGATACTGGCGAACATTTTCCACCGGCACAAACACCGGCTGTCCCCGGGTGGACGGTGGCGAGGCCACTTCCCAGACGGCATCGAACATGCCACTGCGGTTGTAGAGCAGGTGTGCCTCCACCTCCGCCTGCTCACCCACGGCCAGGGTGCGGGTCAAGGCACCGGATTCGAAACGCAGCGCCACCTGTGCCAGTTGCAAGCTGGTGGCCATGGGTGTGCGCGGGTCAACAGGTTCGGGTTCCGGGCCGGGAGCCGGCCCGGGGTCTGGTTCGGGTTCGGGCTCCGGCTCGGGTGACGGTGGAGGTGGCGGCATCATGGGCGGCTGCCGCAGCTCGATCATTAATAGTCCAGCGGCGGTATCTCCATTGCTGGTGTGAAAACTGCGCACATACTGCAACTGACTGGCGCCCATGGCCGCCGCCTGATGACTGACGGCGGCGGGCACTTGCAGGGATTCGTTGAACTGAAACGGCGCCTCGCCGCCGCCCGCCGGAGGGTTGACAACGGTGGACAGAAACTGATGACTGTGGCCCAGAGACGTCTCCGCCGCCGTGAACATGCCGCCTTCGGACATGACAGTCACCGGCACATGGTGAGTATCCGGTGCCGGCCCGGCACCGGGTATGCGCTCCGGCTCGCGAAAGAGCACCCGGCCACGCCAGGTCAACTGCACCGATGAGTTCTGACCAACAACGGCGTGGCCGTTGACCACGCAGGGGTTGGCAGTGTTGCACAGGGCGCTGAATTCCGCGCTGGCGTTGACCGCCAGCAGCAGAAGCACGACAAAAGCGATAGTTTTCACGCTCACAGGGAGCCTCCTGGATAGCGAAAGGGCATGCTGCTGCGCAATTCCAGAAACACCTGGTAACCATTGAGGCGACCGTCGGCGGTTTGCAGCAGATCTCTAAAATCGTTGCGGGAAAAACTCAGCCCCAGATCCAGCCCGGCGCGATTGTTCTTCGGCTGGCGAAACCGCCACTGGACGCTGCCGTTGACGTAGGTGCTGCGGTCATACTGAGCAAAGAATGGGTCGTTCCGGGCGTCGGTCCGGTTCAAGCCCAGGGCCAGGTTGCCGGAGAGACGGTTGGGAATCAGTACCGCGGACGCGGCCACGGAATAGAGCTGGCGGTCACTGCTGACGTCGGCTTCGAGATGGTCATCAGCCAGATACAGGGTCTGCTGCAACTGCCAACCCACGTTCAGGTTGTAGCGCTGCCCGGGGCGATAACCTGCCTGCAACTGGGTGTTGCGGGTGCGGCTGTCCAGTTGCCAGCCGGTGGCATCTTCCAGGGTGTCCACGCCATAACCTAGCGCCCAGTGACCCCGGCTGTACTGGAAGCGGGCGTTGACCGCCATCCCGGATAGGGTGTTATCGGTTTCCCAAGCATGCTCGGGGGTGTGGGTATCCTGTTGCACCGTGCTGTACAGCATCAGGCTGTAATCCGCCCTGCCCAGCCAGGCCAGGGCGCTGCCGGGCTCGGGCGCCTGCTGCTTGCTGTAGCCGCCGGTCATGTGCCACTGGCGGGTCTCGGTGGTGGCGTAGTCAGGGCTGTCATCCAGGTTGTTGTCTTCAATGGCGTAGGCCCCTTCCAGGTACCACTGACCGCGCACCAGAGTGGCGAACACCCGCCGCAGAGCCTTGTCTGCGGGCAGAAAGCTGTTGGCCAGGCTTCGGTAGTGGGTGCCCACCCGGGTGGTTTCCAGGCCCAGACTCCAGTCCAGGGGCGTGGCGTGACCGATGGCCGGCGGGTTGTACACCAGCAGCGCCGACCAGGCATCGTCACCGATCAGGTCCTCCCCCTGCCCGGTGCCGGCGAAATCATAACGGCTGCTGGCGGATTCCAGCCGCAACCGCACCCGCCGCTCCAGAAACTGGCCGTCCAGGGCCAGATTCCAGGCGCTGCCCCGGTGCACCGCGTCGTCGCCAAAACCCATGCTGGCGTAATGGGGCTGACGATAGCGACCGCTGACCCAGGCCGACTGGATATGGATATCGGCCGCGTCGGTTGCCAGCGGCCGGCTGCTCCAGCGGGCGCCGGCAAGGCGGTTTTCCCGGTCATCGAGGCCGGCGCCGGCGTCCAGGCCCATCTGCTGACTGGTGCTGGCGCCGAAGAGTGTCAGAGAGGTGTCCAGCGGTGCCAGGCTGACCCCGGTGGACAGCCCCCTTTGCTGAAAGCCGTCGAACAGCAGATCCGATCGCCCGAAGACCTGATCCCCGGCCCGCAACCGGTAGCGGCCGGAATTGGCAGCCAGGGTAAAAGTGGGGATATCGAAGGTTCGCCCGGTGGGCGAATGGAATTCGTCGTTCATATACAGCAGATCGGCACTGGCGTTCATCTGCCAGTGATCCCCCTCCAGGCGCGATTGCAACTGGCCGCTGCCCTGCACAGTGGTTTCCCTGCCGTCGCTCTGGCTGCGCTCGGCCAGCCGCTGTCCCAGGCTGAAGTCGTAGTAACCGGCCATGCTGGCCTGGCGGACCAGTGCTGACTGCCGCACGTCTATGGTCCAGAAACCCAATTCGCGCACCCTGCCATCCCCGGCGTAGTGCATCAGGCGCAGTTCCCGCTCTCCGGCCGCCAGGGGTTGTACCGGTGCAAACACCAACCGGTTCGGCTGCCTGTCCACCATGGCGGACACATCGATGGCATCCAGTTCCAAGGTCAGTTCATCCAGCAGGGCGGCGGGAAAATTATCGGGCAGCAGCAGTTGCAGGGGTTCGGTGGGCTGACGAAAGCTGCCGGACTGGGGCGGCGCCAGCGCCACAAGCAGCGGTTCACCCCAGGGATCGGCAGAGCCCCGGACCAAAGAAGAAATCAATAGAAGCGGCAGGAGCAGGCAGGCCCATACCACCAGAGTTTTGTTCATTAACGCCGTATCCCTGTCGAGCAGTGGGAGGATCGGGGCGTCCGTAACCTCTTGCGCCCACTAGTGGGTCGACCGCAACAGCATTCCGGTTCAAATTATTTTCCGATTGATCCCTGCCAACTTTTACAGCGTATCAGACCGGGTAGTCAAGCATTCGCTGGCGACCCTCTGGCCGCCAGACACACATTCTTGAGTCATTGTGTAAGGAGTCACAGTTATGAACAGCACCTTCAAATTGTTATCCATGTTTACTCTGATCCTGGGGTTGGCTGCCTGCGGCAGTAGCAGCAGTAGTAACGGAAGCGGAAGCCAACCGCCGCCGCCACCGCCCGCACCAGCACCGGCGCCCGAAGTAGGCACCATTGTCGACGTGGCCGTTGAAAACGGTGGTTTCACAACTCTGGTCACCGCACTGCAGGCGACAGGCCTGGACGCGGTGCTGGACGACGAGGATGGCACTTTTACGGTGTTTGCTCCCACCGATGATGCCTTTGCGCTGCTGGGCAGCGAAACCATAACGGCCCTGCTGGGCGACACCGATGCACTCAGCAACATTCTGCTCTACCACGTTGTCGCCGGCGCGGAAATACTTGCCGATGCGGCCATCAGCGTGGCCAGCGGTAGCGACTCCCTGGTGGAGATGGCCAACGGTGACAACGCCGGCCTGTCCCTGGCTGGCGGCACTCTGTACGTGAATCTCTCCAGCGTGCTCACCCCGGACGTAATGGCGAGCAATGGCGTCATTCATGTCATCGACAAGGTGATGCTGCCCCCGGCGGAAATGGGCGAGCCCACTGCCAATATTGTTGAAACAGCGATTGCCGCCGGCAACTTCAACACGCTGGTTGACGCCGTGGTCGCCGCCGGCCTCGATGGCGTACTGGCTGACGAAGACGCCACTTTCACCGTATTCGCGCCCACCGACGACGCCTTCGATAAAATCGACAGCGCAACGCTGACCGCGCTGATGGCGGACATACCGACACTGACCCAGATATTGCTGCACCACGTGGTGGGCGGAGCCGCCGTGGATTCAGTAACCGCGTTCACGCTGAACGGCACCAGCGTCAACTCTGCCGCCGACATAGATTTGAGCATCGACATCGTCGACGGCATGCTGCAGATCGAAGGCTCCGACGTCGTGATGTTCGACATTTACACCAGCAACGGCATCATCCACGTGATCGACACGGTAATCACTTCCTCCCTGGAGTGATCGCCGACATGCTACTGGCCAGGGACGGCCACTTCCCCCTCCCGCCGCTGGCGGATTGAACAGCCACCCCCCGATTGTGTATAATTCGCGCCCGATTTGCCGTGCTTGCCCTCCCCTTTTGCCAATGCGGCCAATATCATCCATGACCGTCATGGATAGCCTCCTAACGTAGCGATCCTGCCGCAGGAGTAGCTCTATACAACCAGAGGACACCCAATCGTGCTTGAAGCCTACCGCAATCATGTCGCCGAGCGCGCCGAACAAGGCGTACCCCCCAAACCCCTCAACGCCGAACAGGTCGCCGGCCTGGTGGAGTTGCTGAAAAGCCCGCCCGCCGGAGAGGAAAGCTTTCTGCTGGACCTGATCAGCAACCGGGTCCCGCCGGGGGTGGACGAGGCCGCCTACGTCAAGGCCGCCTTTCTCAGCGCCATAGTGCGCGGCGAAGCCGCCTCGCCCCTGATCGACCGGGCCCAGGCGGTCAAACTGCTGGGCAATATGCACGGCGGCTACAATATCGAGACCCTGGTGAATCTGCTGGACGGTGCCGAACTGGCGCCCCTGGCCGCCGAGGAGCTCAAGCACACATTGCTGATGTTCGAGGCCTTTCACGATGTGGCGGAAAAGGCCAGGGCCGGCAACAGTCACGCCCAGGGCGTACTGGAGTCCTGGGCCGAGGGCGAGTGGTTCACCCGCCGCCCGGCTGTGCCCGAGAGCATCAAACTCACGGTTTTCAAGGTCACCGGCGAAACCAACACCGACGACCTGTCCCCGGCCCAGGACGCCTGGTCCCGCCCGGACATCCCCCTGCACGCCCGCGCCATGTACAAGATGGAGCGCGGGGGCCTGAACCCGGACCAGCCCGGTGAGGTCGGTCCGCTGCAACAGATCGAGACCCTGAAAACCAAAGGCTACCCGCTGGCCTTCGTGGGCGACGTGGTCGGCACCGGCTCCAGCCGCAAATCCGCCACCAACTCGGTGCTCTGGTACATCGGCGACGACATCCCCGGCGTGCCCAACAAGCGCACTGGCGGCGTCTGCATCGGCAGCAAGGTGGCCCCGATCTTCTACAACACCATGGAAGACGCCGGCGCCCTGGTCTTTGAGGCCCCGGTGGACGACCTGAATATGGGTGACGTGATCGAGGTGCGCCCCTACGACGGCAAGATCCACAACGCCGAGACCGGCGCGCTGATCTGCGAGTTCGGCCTTAAGTCCCAGGTGCTGCTGGACGAAGTACGCGCTGGCGGCCGCATCCCGCTGATCATTGGCCGCGGCCTTACCGCCAAGGCCCGCGAAGCCCTGGGCCTGGGGGAGAGCGAGCTGTTCCGCAAGCCCGAGCAACCCGAAGACACCGGCAAGGGCTACACCCTGGCGCAGAAAATGGTGGGCAAGGCCTGCGGCATGGAGGGCATCCGCCCCGGCACCTACTGCGAACCCCATATGACCACCGTGGGCTCCCAGGACACCACCGGCCCCATGACCCGGGACGAACTCAAGGACCTGGCCTGTCTGGGCTTCTCCGCCGATCTGACCATGCAGTCCTTCTGCCACACCGCCGCCTACCCCAAGCCGGTGGACATAGACACCCAGCACACCCTGCCCGACTTTATCATGACCCGCGGCGGCGTCTCCCTGCGCCCCGGCGACGGCATCATTCACAGCTGGCTCAACCGCATGTTGCTGCCCGACACCGTGGGCACCGGCGGTGACTCCCACACCCGCTTCCCCCTGGGCATCTCCTTCCCGGCCGGCTCCGGCCTGGTGGCCTTTGCCGCGGCCACCGGCGTTATGCCGCTGGACATGCCCGAATCGGTGCTGGTGCGCTTCAAGGGCGAGATGCAACCCGGCATCACCCTGCGCGACCTGGTCAACGCCATCCCCTACTACGCCATCCAGCAGGGCCTGCTCACCGTAGACAAGAAAGGCAAGAAGAACATCTTCTCCGGCCGCATCCTGGAAGTGGAAGGCCTGCCCCACCTGAAAGTGGAACAGGCGTTTGAAATCTCCGACGCCTCCGCCGAACGCTCCGCTGCCGGCTGCACCATCAAGCTGGATCGGGAACCCATCATCGAATACCTGAACTCCAACATCACCATGCTGCGCTGGATGATCGAGCAGGGCTACGGCGATGTGCGCACCCTGGAGCGCCGGGCACGCAAGATGGAAGAATGGCTGGCCAACCCGGAACTTATGGAAGCCGACACCGACGCCGAATACGCCGCCGTGATCGAGATCGACCTGGCGGACGTCAAGGAACCCATCCTCGCCTGCCCCAACGATCCGGACGACGTGAAAAAACTCTCCGAGGTACAGGGTGCAAAAATCGACGAGGTGTTTATCGGCTCCTGCATGACCAACATCGGCCACTTCCGCGCCGCCGGCAAACTGCTGGACGCCACCAAAGACGAACTGGCCACCCGCCTGTGGATAGCCCCGCCCACCAAAATGGACGAACACCAGTTGATGGAAGAAGGCTACTTCAACATCTTCGGCCGCAAAGGTGCCCGCACCGAAATGCCCGGCTGCTCCCTGTGCATGGGCAACCAGGCCCGGGTGGCGCCAGGCGCCACGGTGGTCTCCACCTCCACCCGCAACTTCCCCAACCGCCTGGGCAACGGCGCCAACGTCTACCTGGCCTCGGCGGAACTGGCGGCGGTCGCCGCCGTCATCGGCAAACTGCCCACCCCAGCGGAATACCTGGAGTACGTAAAAGACATCAACAGCATGGCCGGGGAAATCTACCGCTACCTGAACTTCAATGAGATCGAGGAGTACCAGAAAGCGGCCAACGAAGGGCAGAAAATTGCGGCTGTGCAGATTGAGGATGTGACAGTCTAGCTCCCTGGACGCGAGCTAAACCCATAACCAAAAGCGCAGCCTTAAGGCGGCTGCGCTTTTGGTTATGCTTCTCGATTACTACGTAACTGCCTTACGGCCCCAAACATTACCAACTCCTAAAAGTGTAGCTGTAACCGATAGAAAGCTGCAGGTCGCTATCCTCAATCCTCTGTATATTGCTAAGTAAAATTACATGCGTATCCCGGTCAGAGCGATACAGACGACCCTGCTCTCGGTATTCCATTTCTCTGCGAGAACGACCGCCGTCAAACACACGGTACATTGCACCCACGTCCACGCGGTGGCGGCGATCTCTGGACAAGGCAAGACGCAAACCACCACCAATCGACAGCCCGTAGAATCGTCTAACATCTTTGTCGGAAAGCGAACAGCTACCCTCCGAGTCCGAGGGACAAACGTTCAAATAGCCATTGTTGCCGTAGTGGACGCTCAGCCTGGGCTGAACGAGCGGCTGCCCCGAACGGATATAGTAGTGTGCCCTGACGGCGGGCCTACGCGCGGTGCCATAGATTACACCAGCATCGAAGCGCCCATGCTGATAAGCCAAATCTACTCCACCCCCCGGGCCACCCCAGGAACCGTACAAAGGCCCACCCCCTGCTCCGAGGGAGAACCTGCTCTCTGATGCCCCATGCACATGAATGCAGAAGAGCAGCAAAACGATGCCAACTGAAAACCTGGTCATAATAATCAATCTTCATGTACTGGAATCACCGCCACGGACAAAGCGCGACGCGCTAGCGGATAATATCGGCGTCGGGCAACAGCTCGGGTTGACCCCGGCCCAAGTCTTCGGGCAGGTTGGGATTCTCCAGGACAATCACCCTGGGCGTTGGTGTGCGCAGCGTCTCCAGAAAATCGCCGTAGTGCTCCTCGAACAACGCATCCAGACTGCCGTCACGTTTTGCGCTGGCCAGGCCCAGAGTGAGTCGTTCGCTCAGCTCTGGGCGGTTAACACTGACCTGAATATGAATGTGCAAAGGATAGTAGATGACCAGTTCCGGCACTATCGCCAATTGCTCGGCATAGCCCGACGCGGCCAGCGAATCCTCCACTTCCAGCGCGCCCAGAGGGAAATAGTCAAAGCGCTTACGTGTCAGCATGGTGTAGAGCTGGGCAATGTTGGCGCCCTCCACCACGGGTAGGTCGGCATGTTGCAGCACCGCAATATCGCTCCAGCCAGCCCCCTGGCCCGCCGAAAACTGCCGCAGGTCATCCAGGCTCTGTATGGCCTGGAATCTGGGCAAGTCCTCACGCCGCACGATCAACCTGCGGTAGCCCATCAAACCGTTGGCCAGGGGTGTGGGGATTACGGTCATGGGAGGATCGGGCTGGAGGTTCACCCGCCAGATAGGGGCATTTCTCATGGCGATGGTTTTGCCGTCGCGCAACTCGCGTATGGCCCGCTCGATGCTGCGATGCTCGTTGTCCTGGATCAGGAGGAAATCACCGTAATCCGCACGGGTTCTTTCCAGGGCCAGTCCGATAACGGCCTCTTCATAGGCGATGCGTGTACTGGTGATTCCCCACACCCACAGCGGCACAACTTGCGGTGATTCTGGAGTGTCCGCGTTCACTGATGCCGCAATGACGGTGCACAACAGCAAGGAGTATAAGCGCAACACGCAACGTTTTGCAGATAGTGTCATCGTGAACTCCTTTTAACAGTTTGGCCCCGGCGCCGAACCTCCACAACCGGAGGGAGAGTCCTTTACGCCTCCACCTTCCACTTGATATTGCAACCCAGGCTCGGCTGCTGATCCGGCGAGGGCTGTTCGCCCCGGGACAGAGCGCGGCCAGCGGCGAGCAGGTCTTCACCAGTGACCGGGATGTCATTGCCGGGGCGACTACCGTCCATCTGGCCGCGATAGACGAGCTTCTGCTTGGAGTCGAAGAGATAGAAGTCCGGGGTGCAGGCGGCATCGAAGATGCGGGCCACATCCTGGCTTTCGTCGTACAGGTAAGGAAAATCAAAACCGTACTTTTCAGCAAACCCCGGCATTTTTTCCGGCGCATCGTCCGGGTAGGTTTCCGGGTCATTGGAGCTGATGGCCACACACTGGATACCCAGAGCTGCCAACTCGGTGCTCAGTTGCTTCAAAAAAGGCGCTATGTGCAACACAAAGGGGCAGTGGTTGCAGATAAACATCACCAACAACCCCTTGTCGCCCTGACACTCGGGAACGGATACCAAATGTCCGCCGGGCTCCGGCAGGGTGACATCGGGCAACCGGGTGCCCAGGGGCAGCATGTTAGAAGGGGTGCGGGCCATGGTTAATCTCCCTTGGTCATTCAGCTAAAGGCGTACACGTTCTGCCCCCAACCTTACCACGAGCTCCGGCCGGACAAAAGCCCGGGCCGCGAGCAGCAGAAGCACCAGGGCCAACAGCAGACTGACGCTGCCGCCGCTGGAGGAACTCCCCGAGGCAGGCGGCGGAACAGCTCCACCACCGTTGCCATTGCCGTTTCCGTTGGTGCCATTTGCCAGGGGCGGCGGTTCCGGACAGCCAGCCTCGGAGCCCGGCAGGTCGGCGCCATCGGTGGCTTCGGCCGGTTCTCCATAGACGATACCCCGGCCTGCAGTGCTCATGTAGACCCTTCCGAAATGGTTCATGTCTCCCAGCACAAAGCGCCCATTGCCCGGCCCGCCGTACTGGTGGTCGTCGTCATTGACCCGCACCCAGGTGGCACCGGCATCGGTGCTGCGGTGGATGCCGCGCACACCACCCACCGTGCCCCAGATGTAGGCGGTGGGATAGTTGCTGCTGGCCGCCGCCTTGCCAAAACCAATGGCGTGGGCGTTGCTCACATTGTTCAGCACGGTAAAGGAGGCACCGGCGTCGGTACTGCGCGCCAGACCGCCATTGTTGAGCGCCACCCAGACGTCGCCCTCGCAACCGGGCACCGGACGGACCCACTGCTCGCCGCCGCTGGGCAGGGTCGAACCGACACTGAAGGAGACACCGCCATCGGTACTGACCAGAAAGTTGCCGTTATTGTAGGCGTAGAACCGGTTGGGATTCACCTTGTCCGCGATCGGCCGGGCATTGTTCTGGTTCAGGCCGCTGACCGTGCTCCAGGTGGCGCCCCAGTCGGTACTCCGATAGGTAGTGCTGGAATCCCGGGGACTGTGCAGCAACACCCCACCATCCGCGGACAGGGCTACCCGGCCCTGGCTACCGTTCATATTGGTGATCTGGTTCCAACTGCTGCCTTGATTGGTGGTGTAATACAACTGATTGCCCACCCGCGCCATCAGGTTGGTATTTGCACCCGCCAGAGTCAAGCCGGTGGTGGTGCCCATGCGCGGCTGGTGGATCGGCGCATACTGGGTCACATCGTCGTGGATAAAACCATCGTAGTCCCCGATCACCGATACCAACGGGCCGTCGGGGATACTGACCAGCCCCAGGGGCACCGTTTCCTCCAAACCGTGGATATCGAACTTCCATACCGTGGGCACCGCGTTCAGATCGCTGGTTTTGAACAGACCGTTGCCCGAGGTGACCCAGGCGCTGTTGCCGTCGAAGGGATCGAACTCCAGGGAACCGGCCCAATGGATGGCGTGCTCCTCA
Source organism: Marinimicrobium sp. (assembly GCA_050486405.1). Lineage (GTDB taxonomy): Bacteria > Pseudomonadota > Gammaproteobacteria > Pseudomonadales > Cellvibrionaceae > JBJHDF01. The sequence continues at coordinate 126,699 of JBJHDF010000006.1, forward strand.
ATCCAGGTGGCGTCGTTGGAATCCACCGCGAAGCCCCGATCGATGATGTCGGTCCAGGTTGTACCGCCGTTTTCCGACAGAAAGATCCGATCACCCCATCTACCGTTCTGATTCATCCAGGTGTTGATGGTGGACACCAGCACCCGTTGCGGGTTGTTGGGATCGACGCTGAGACCACCGTAGGCGCGATTGAGGGGGGGCGTGATATTGGTCCAGTTGCCGCTTTGCATGTTGTACTTCCACACCTGCCCCTGCTCCATGGACTCATTGGACAGGTTCCAGTGCCCACCGGGTCCAGCGCCGCTGCCATAGGCGATATACAGGTAACCATCGCTACTCAGGACCGCCCGCTGAGGCATATTGAGTGTGGGCGCGCCGGCGATGGGTGTGAAGGAAGCGCCAGCATCGTCACTGCGATAGAGGTTGTCACCGACGCTGGAGAAACGGGAGACGCCGACGATCAGTGTTTGAGTCTGGCCGCCCTGTACGCTGTTGGGGTCCAACACTACAAAACTGATGCCATTCTCGTTGGGGGTGGTGGTGACATTCAGGGAATTCAGCCGGCTCCAGGTGGCGCCGTAGTCAGTACTGCGGAAGAGTCCGTTCCAGCGTGTGCCGGTGTAGAGAATATTGCCGGCATTGGGATCCACCTGCATTTTTTCACCGTTCTGCCGGCCCATGCCGTTGCCGTGGGCGCGAAACTGGTTGGTGACATTGACCAGATCAAAGGTTTCGCCGCGGTCCTCGGAACGCAGTACTGCGGTATTGCCATTATTGAAGTAACTGATACCCGCCAGCATGTAGAGCCGGTCCGGATCATTGGGGTCCAGCGCCAGGGATTCGATACCCAGCAGCCCCACCTGATCGTCGGACACCCAGTCGTTGAGTGGAATCCAGCGTTCGTTGTCCAGATCCCAACGGTAGGCGCCGCCCACATCGGTGCGGTTGTACACCAGGCCGGGCTCGGTGGGATGGGGAATCACCGCCGAGACAAAACCACCGGCGCCAATTCTGACGGTATCCCAGCGGTAATCTTCCTGGGCGACGGACGCAGCACCCGCCAGTAATAACAAACAGGGAATAAAGCGCACTATTCTCACAATAAAGTCTCCCACTGATTCAAGCACTGACGACTATCTGTTTTTGTATTCCGAGTCCTTCCACGCCCAACTCCACTTCATCACCCACTTGCAGGTACACAGGTGGCTTCTGCCCCAGACCCACCCCCGGCGGCGTGCCGGTGGAGATGATGTCGCCCGGGTGCAGACTCATAAACTGACTCAGGTAATGCACCAGAAAGGCCGGACCGAACACCATGTGCCGGGTGGAACCGTTCTGATAGGTCCTGCCGTTGACCTTGAGCCAGAGATTGAGATCGAGAGGGTTGGGCACCTCTTCCGGGGTCACCAGCCAGGGACCTATGGGACCGAAGCTGTCACAGCCCTTGCCCTTGGCCCACTGGCCGCCGCGCTCGAGCTGAAATTCCCGCTCGGACACGTCATGCACCACACAGTAACCAGCGATACAACGGGCAGCTTCCGCTTCCGACACATAGCTGACACGCTCGCCGATCACCACGCCCAGCTCCACCTCCCAATCCATCTTGGTGGAGTTGCGCGGTTTGAGCAGCGGATCGTTGGGGCCACTAATGGCGCTGGTGGCTTTCATGAACACCACCGGCTCCTCGGGCACCCGGGCGCCGGTTTCGGCAGCGTGGTCCGCGTAGTTCAGCCCGATACAGATAAACTTGCCAACTCCGCCGATGCAGGGACCAATCCGTACAGGGCCGGTCACGGCGGGCAAGCTGTACAGATCCAGGCCCGCTATGCCGGCCAGGCGCTTGCGATTCAGGGCATCACCGGCCAGATCATCAATCACTCCACTCAGATCGCGCAGAGTGCCTCTGTCATCAAGAATGCCGGGACGCTCCCGACCGCTGTCACCAAAACGCAGTAATTTCATGGCAATGCCTGTTTGTATCAATCATGGGTCGCCGACGACCGCCCTGATCCTCGGCGCCAGGGCGCTGGCGATCCGCTCATAACCCAGCGCGTTGGGATGCAGCAGGTCGGGCATGATTGCCTCCGGCAAGCGGCCCTGGGCGTCCAGCAGTACGGCGTTGAGGTCTGCGAAGAAAACGTATTCGTTGTCGGCGAAATGGCGAATACGCTGGTTGATGTCATCGTTGATCCGGCGCAGCAGGTTGTCCGCTTCAGCACCGCGCGGAAAAACCGCCAGCAGCAGTATCCGGCTTTCGGGCAGGCGCGCCCTCAGCTCCTGCAGGATTTTCTCGATGCCCGCCGCGGTATGCGCTGGCTCATCCTGCCGGTGACCGGTATTGTTGGTGCCAATCATAAGCACCACCAGCTCCGGACTGATCGCGTCCACCGCACCGTGCTGCAAACGCCAGAGTACGTTCTCCGTGCGGTCGCCGCCAAACCCCAGATTCAGGGTGCGCCACTGCCCGAAATGTTGCGCAAAGGCGTCGTTACCACCCGCCTCCCAGCCCTGAGTAATGGAGTCACCGAGGAAAACAATCTGCGGATCGCTCGCGGCCGCCTCGACGAGCTTGTGCCGATGGCGCGGCAACCACCAACTCCTGGCCCACTGGGCATCCAGGGGTGCGGGAGTAATGGCCAGGGTTGCACTGTCGGGACAGATCAATGTCAGAGCGCCCTTTGCCGCTCCGGAACCGATGCTGGCGTTGCTCAGCGTCATCTGCCCTCGCCCACCCAGGGTCAGACGCAGACGGGCGAAAAAGTCACCGACATCGTCGCTTTCCCTGAGCAGGCAGGCCAGCGGCAAGTGAACGGTTTGTCGTCCCTGGCCAGCCAACGGCTGCAACTGGCGGTCTATCGTCAGGCTGCGCTCCCGACCACCCGCGCCAAGCAGGCTGATCTCCAAACCGGCACTGGAGACATCCTCCACTTCCAACGTCAGCTCCAGATAGCCGCGGTGTACATCACCCAATTGCATGTGGTCTCCGCCGCTAAAACGCACCCCTGCCCAACCCGGATCCCGCCAGCGAAGAACGAGTTCGGTGCCTTCGCGCTCCAGGAACAGCGAATCCTCTTCACCCAGACGCAGTTGGTTATTCGTCAGAGTTTTTTCTTCCATGCCGGCGACAAAGGCCGTCACCTGCGTCTGTGCTTTGCCGGGCCACAGATCAATCCTGTGATCAACGTCATTCGACAGAGCACAAGCCGTCAAGCTCAGTAGCAAAACAGTGAACGCCAGCGCGAGAAGCATTCTCATCGGTTGAATGTATCCTGGGGTTAGTTGGAATTGGTCCAGCCGCCGTCGACGACATGCACCGTTCCGGTGGTGAACGCCGATGCATCACTGGCGAGATACAGGGCCAAATGCGCGATTTCCTCGGGTTTGCCCAGCCGCCCCATGGGCTGGCGGGCAACAAACGCCTCGTGCGCCACATCGTAGTCACCCGTGGCACGCAACCGTTCTTCCAGGGACGGCGTCTGCACCGTGCCCGGGCAAATGGCATTGCAGCGTATACCCTGCTGGACAAAATCCGCCGCCACTGCTTTGGTGAGGCCAATCACCGCCGCTTTGGTGGCGCCGTAGGCAAAACGGTTGGGCACACCCTTGATGGAACTCGCCACCGAGGACATGTTGATGATGGAGCCTTGGCCCCTGGTCAGCATGGCGGGCAGAAACGCCCGAATGGTGCGGTACATGGCGCTGATATTGAGATCCAACGAGCGCGCCCAGCTGACTTCATCGCACTGCAATATGTTGCCCGAGTGCACATAACCGGCACAGTTGAACAGTACATCCAGCGCGCCCACCTCGTCGGCCAGTGCGTTGATGGCTTCGGCATCGGTGACATCCAGCAAACGGACATGGCCGCCGCGCAGATGTTCCGCGAGACTCTCCAGTGCCGCGGCATTGATGTCGGTGGCGAAGACCCGTGCACCAGAGGCCGCGAAGAGTTGTGCCGTGGCGCGCCCAATGCCCTGCCCCGCCGCCGTAATCAACGCCGTCTTGCCCGACAGGGAAAAACCGTTGGCAAACATTCACACCACCTGCCGTATCGGCAGACAGGAAGGACCAATGGGCTCGAACGCTTTGTAGGTGAGAATGAATTCCTGGTGGCCCAGGGCTTCGGAGCAACTGTGCTCGCCGCTGGCCACCGCCAGCACCCGATTGAAGATTTCCTCACCCATACTTTCCAGGGTGGCGTCGCCTTCGAGAATGGCGCCGGCATTGATGTCCATGTCCCCGGCCAGGCGTCGGTAGGTGTCGGGATTGGCACAGATCTTTATCACCGGTGAAATGGCCGAACCTACCACCGAACCGCGTCCGGTGGTAAAAAGAATCAGGTGGCAGCCGCAGGCGATCAGTTCGACAATTTCCGCGTTGTCGGAAATATTGGGAAACCCGAAACGCGGTTCGCCGTCAGGCACCACGTCCAACAGATAGAGGCCGCCACCGGGAGGTTGATCCCCGGGCTTTAGCAGCCCGCTGATCAGTGACGAGCCGGACTTGGAATAGGCACCCATGGACTTTTCCTCCAGGGTACTGAGCCCCCCATCGGCGTTGCCCGGCGCAAAACTGCCAAACCCCATAATGCGATAATAGTTTTCCGCCTTGGCGACGCAGGCTTCAATTTCCCTGCCCAACTCTTTGGTGGCAGCGCGGTCGGCCATGATTCTTTCGCAGCCGATCAACTCGCCGGTTTCCTCGAAGATACAGGCGGCACCAGACTTTACCAGTTCGTCGAAGCAGCGCCCCACCGCCGGGTTGGCGGTAATGCCGCTGGTGCCATCGGAACCGCCGCAGATAGTGCCCACCACGAGTTCGTTCACGCTCATGGGTGCTCTGGGAACATCATCCACGGCGCGACGCAAGCGTTGCACCGCCTCCCTGCCCGCAGCTATGGTGGCCAGGGTGCCGCCGGCGTCCTGAATCACCAGCAGCTCTGCCGGGCGGCCGCTGGCGCGCACGCTGGCCAGCAGGCGATCGCGGTCCATGCTTTCACATCCAAGCGACACCAACAGCGCAGCGCCCACATTGGGGTGGGTACACACAGCCTGCATCATACGATAGGCATAGTCGTTGGGAAAGCAACCGGGAAAGCCCACCAGATGGACATCCAGATCATCCGCCGCGTTGACGATGCGACGCGATACATGATGCGCGCACTCCACCAGATAGGCCACCACCACCACATTGCGAATACCCTTGCGACCGTCATTGCGCAAGTAACCCTCTATCGTCATCAACGTTTCCCCTGATTGCGACTGTGGCTGGGAATGTAATCACTTTTCATATCCTGCGTATGCACGTGCTGGCCGGCACCCACGCTCCGGATCATGGAGCCGATGGGCGCGCCGTATTTGATCACGCGGGTGCCTGTGGCCAGATCCTGTCGCGCCACCTTGTGCCCCACACCGATATCTTCGTTCACGATCACTGTGCGCTGGCCCAGTGCCAACGTCTCTCCCCCGGCAATACTGGCGGTGGCCACATAAACGTTGTCGCGCTCATCCAGCAGCAACAGTTTTGGCGATAACTCCGCAGCGGATTGCTGCGCATCTTGGCTGTTCACAAATAAGCTCCCTAAGCAAACGTGGGGACCGGTGCCTGCTCGGCCAACAGACCCTGACTTTTCAGCGCCCGCCAGAACTCACCCGGCAAGGCCTGGGTCATCCACGCCACCGCCTGATCGACCTGGGCTGCATCAGCCAATCCGGTAAGCACCGTCGCCACCTGGGGATGGGCAGCGGGGAATTGCAGTGCCGCCGCAGCCAGTGGCACCTGGTAGGCTTCACAGATCAACTCAAGGCGCCGCACCCGTTCCACCACTGCAGCCGGCGCGGCTTCGTAGTTGTAATAGTGAGGGCCGGGGCCGCTGACGCCAGAGGCCAGAATGCCGGAGTTGAAGGGGCCGGCGGCGATCACCGAAATCTGGCGCTTGGCGCAGGCGGGCAGAAACGTATCCAGGGCTGTCTGCTCCAGCAGGGTGTAGCGACCCGCCAACAGAAAGGTATCGAAGTCCCCCACCTCCATCAGCCGCATAAAAATCTGCCACTCATTGGCGCCGGCGCCTATGGCGCCCACGCGCCCATCGCGCCGCAGCTCCTCCATGGCCCGGTAGCCGCCGCCCAGAAATTCCTGCAGACGCTGTAGGTGCGAGGCGCCGTGGGTAAGCTCGCCCAGGTCGTGCACCAGCAGTATGTCCACCCGCTCCCGGGCCAACCGCTGCAAACTGCTTTCGAAGGCGCGCATTACGCCGTCGTAGCTGTAATCGAACACCGGCTCCAGCGCCGGCGCGCCGGCGAAGCCGTGACGTATCGCCGGCAGGCTCCCAGCCGGCGCTGGCTCCAGACGTCTACCCACCTTGGTGGACAGCACTGGCGGGGCGTCACGATCGGCCAGGGATCTGCCCAGGCGACGTTCGCTGAGCCCGAAACCGTAATGTGGGGCGGTATCGAAATAGTCGATGCCGGACGCCAGCGCCGCAGTCACTGCCTGCCGCGCCACGGCATCGCTCACCTCCCGGTAGAGATTGCCAATGGGGGCCGCGCCAAAGCCCAGCGGCGGCAGACTGACACCACTGCTTCCGAGAAAACACCGTCTGGCGCTGAGGACAGACAAACAACTTCCTCTTTTTATAAATAAAAAATGAATTGTTAGTGAAAACGATTATAGCACGACTGACGAGGAGCACACACCTCAAATACGTCATATTTTTTGATCACAGGCGGCGCGCGCAGTGGGGTGCAAGCCCATGAAAGCCGTAAAGTCGGGGAGTCAGGCGACGGGATGGGGCAGCGACCGGGCAAAGCCCGGCCGGAAAGGATCAACGGGTGATATCACCCAGCAAACTGGCAATTTTGCGCGCGGCCTCCATCTGCCGCTCGATGCACTCCTCGGGCGTACAGATCTGGGGGCGCACCTTGACGAAAGGCACGGTCAAGGCGGCAAGTGGTCCGCTGGAGCCCAGCACCGGCACCGACAGATCGGTCACGCCCTCGATAAAATCGCTGTCGGATTTCACAAAACCCCGCTCCGCCGCCTCGGCAGCCCGCTGCTGAAACTGAGCCAGTCGATCCTGTTGCTCGGTCTCCGCCAGGGTCGCCCGCAGGGCCTCGCGGGCATCTTCCGGCTGGAAACCGAACAACACCAAACCCGAGGTGGCTTCAACCATACGGCGGCGATAGCCCACGCGCACGGAAAAGCCGAGGTCCCGGGGGCTTTCCACCCGGGCCACCACCACTACCTGGTCACCGGACACCACCACCAGATGGCAGGACTGGCCAATGCGCTGCACCAGGTCATTCATCACCGGCAGGGCGGCTTCCAGCAGGTTTTTGGTGGGCGCCTGGGCCATGCCCAGAGTGAACAGCTTATTGGTGAGTTCGTAACCATCGCGCGACCGGCTCGGCACAATGTAGCCGCGAAACTCCAGGGCCAAGACCATGCGAAAAAGTTCGCTGACCGATCGCCCTAGAGCAGTGGCCATTTGCGATGTTGTCATGGGGCCGCTTTCACGGGCCAATAATTCCAGTATATCCAGCCCCTTTTCCAGGGCGGGGGCGCGATAGCGCCGTTCACTGTCTTCTTCCATCGTACGATTGTTTTTTTGTGTTGGCATGACCGAGTTCTTTTTAAATATAAAACACTGAGTTCCAACTTATCAGATGGCGCAGCATCGGACAATCTCTTTCAGCTTTCTGGCCTTGCATCGGCCGGGTCTATGGCGCTTTTCACCAGCCAATCAATCAGCTCAGGCGGTAAAAACGCCGCGCCGACCCGGAAAACACCTCAGCCAGTTCCGCTTCGCTGCCGTTGCTGACCATGGCCCGGGCCTGCGCCAACCAGGTGCGGTACCCCCCGGCCAGGTTGAGCACCGGCCAATCACTGCCCCACATCAGCCGCCGGGGACCAAAACTTTGCCAGAGCACATCCACATAGGGCTGCAGTTGCTCCGTACCCTGCCCCGGCGCCGCTTCGGTGAGTAGCCCGGAATACTTGCAGAAAACGTTGGGCAGGGCTGCCAGGGCCAGTATCTGCTCCCGCCAGGGCGACTGTTCGCCCCGGGCGATAAAGGGTTTGGCGGCATGATCAATCACCACTGACAAGCCTGGAAAACGCTGGGCGAAGCGCAGCAGGTGCGGCAAATGCCGGGGCGTCACCAAAGCATCGAACGCCAAATCCGCCTCCTGCATGGCGGCCATGGCCGGGGCCAGTTCCGGGCGCAGAATCCAGTCCGCTTCCGCCAGGTTTTGCAGCATGGGCCTGAGTCCGCGCAGCTTCGCGTGGGTGGCCAACTGGGCGATGCGCTCCGGGGCCCGGGGCGAGACCAGGTCCACCCAACCGACAACGGCCACTATGTGCGGGTGGGTATCAGCCAGGCGCAGCAGGTAGTCGGTGTCCCGGTCGCTGGGTTGGGACTGTACCAGGACCGAATGGCTGACGCCCTCGGGGGAGGCCTGCTCCAGCCAGTCCCCGGGACCGAAGTCCCGGTAAATGGCGGCCAGCTCCGGTGTGGGCCAGGTGCAGTCGTGACAACCGATCTGCCAGCAGTGCTGGTGAGCATCGATCATCCGGCGGTCCCCACCAAACGTTCTCGAACCATGCTGGTGCGGGAGAATAGGGCAATCACCGCAAAGCAGATCAGAGGCACGGCCATGGCATAGTTCATCGCCGAAAAGTCCGACACCGCACCCATAAGCGCGGTGAGAATGGCGCCACCAATAATGGCCATGATCAGCAGGGACGACGCGGCCTTGGTGAGCGGCCCCAGGCCCTTGAGGGTCAACGCGAAAATGGTGGGGAACATCAGCGACATAAAGAAGCTGGTACTGGCCAGGGCAATCATACCCACCGGTCCCGGCGAGACGATGGCGACAAAACACAGAGCGACATTCATACCGGCAAAGACGATCATCAACAGCGCCGGTTTGATACTGCCCATCAGAGCCGTGGCGACAAAACGCCCGATCATGAAGGCCACCAGCGACCAGGACAGATAAGTGGCAAGCTCGCGCTCACCGGTGCCCGGCAGAGCCACCTGGCCGTAGCGGATCATGTAACTCCAGATGCCCACCTGGGCGCCCACATAGAAAAACTGCGCGGCCACGCCGAACATCACATAGCGGTTAGAGAACAGATTGCGGTAGTCGCTCCAGCGGCCAACGCTTTCCTCCCGCGCCGCCTGCTGGCTCGCCACCCGGGGAAAGCGCACCAACAGCACGAACAGTGCCCAGGCCAGCACCACCGCTGCCAATACCAGATAGGGGCCCTGCACCGCCGCCGCCTCGCTGGCGTGAAAGGCATCCAACTCCGACACGGACATGGCGGCCAACTCCTCGGCCGTGGGTTCGATACCGGAAAGAATGAAATACTTGCCAATCAACACCCCGGAAATGGCGCCCAGGGGGTTGAACGACTGGGCAAAATTGAGCCGCCGCTCGGCGGTTGCCGGATCGCCCATGGCGACGATCAACGGATTGGCGGAGGTTTCCAGAAACGCCAAGCCGCTAGCGATCACAAACAGAGCGAACAGAAAGAAACCGTAAACCCGCACCTCGGCAGCCGGGTAGAACAAGAGTGCGCCCGCGCCGTAGAGCAACAGGCCGATCACAACTCCGGACTTGTAGCCAAAGCGTTTCATAAAGAGTGCAGCGGGAATGGCCAGGGCAAAGTAGCCAAAGTAAAAGGCTGACTGCACCAGCCCGGACTGAAAGTCGGTCAGCGAAAACGCCTTGCGAAAATGGCCGATCAGAATATCGTTGAGGTTGTTGGCCACGCCCCAGAGAAAGAAGAGGCTCACTATAAGAAACAGCGGCGCCCAAATGCTCAGGCGATTATTGTTATTGTGCATAATCAGATTCCACACCTAAGGGGTTCTTTTCTGGGGTATCGTTTACAGCCCCCGGAGCGCCTACACTGTATACCACAGGTTTAATTTGCATGTAAAATATTGTTTATTTATAAAACGACTGTTTCTCAATTTTTCCCCGTCACCGAGCCGATCATGATCCCAGCCAGTATTCAAGATTACCGCAACCTGGCCCGCAAGCGCCTGCCCCATTTTCTCTTCGAGTATCTGGACGGCGGCGCCTTCGGCGAAACCACCCTGGAGCGCAACAGTCGGGACTTCCAGCACCTTGCCCTGCGCCAGCGCGTACTGCGCAATGTGGACGATATCCGTCTGTCCGGCGAACTGCTGGGCCAGCCGGTGGCATTACCCCTGGTACTGGCACCCGTGGGCATTGCCGGTCTCTACGCCCGCCGCGGCGAAGTACAGGCCGCCCGGGCGGCCCAGGCGGCCGGTGTGCCCTTCTGTCTGTCCACCGTCTCCGCCTGCTCCCTCGAGGAGGTATGCCGGGGCAGCGGCGCGCCCGTCTGGTTCCAGCTCTACATGATGCGCGACAAAGGCTTTCTCAAGGCCATGCTGGAGCGGGCCCGCGAGCTGGGCACGGAAACCCTGCTGCTGACCGTGGATATGCCGGTGCCGGCCACCCGCTACCGGGATATTCGCAGCGGCTTGGCTGGCGGCCGCCCGTTACGGCGACGATTGGCGCGTGTCAGCCAGGCTCTGCGGCGACCCGGCTGGTGCTGGGACGTGGGCCTCTGGGGCCGCCCTCACACCCTGGGCAATATCGCACCACTACTGCGAAACAGGGCGGGTATCGATGAGTTCTGGGGTTGGTTGGGCAGCAACTTCGACCCCACCGTGACCTGGCGGGACCTGGAGCGGGTGCGTTCACTTTGGCCGGGCAAGCTGATAATCAAGGGTATTCTGGACGGTGAGGACGCACGCCAGGCGGCGGACGCCGGAGTCGACGGCATTGTGGTGTCCAACCACGGCGGCCGGCAACTGGATGGCGCGCCGTCCAGCATCACTGCCCTGCCCGGTATCGCCCGGGCTCTGGACGGCAGTAAGCGCCGGGAGGAGCTGACTCTACTGCTGGACAGCGGTGTGCGCAGCGGCCTGGATATTGTTCGCGCCCTGGCCCTGGGCGCGGACGGCGTGATGATCGGCCGCCCCTGGGTTTACGGCTTGGCAGCCAGCGGCCAGGCGGGGGTAAGCGCAGTGATTCAATGCCTGGCAGCGGAAATGCGGGTCGCCATGGCCCTGACCGGCTGCCGGAGTCTGGAGGATCCGGGGCCGGATATCATCTGCCCAACGCCGGCTACAGGTTAGACACGTCCAGCCACAGCTCCGGCCTGTTTACGGGCGTTTCCGGCGGCAAGGTGGGGTTGTCCAGTTCAAACACCAAACGACCCTGCAAATTGGATCGGTTCAACACGTCCTGCACCGTCGGCGTGGCAAAAAACAGCTCGTCAAAACCACCGTCGGCAATGGCGATATTCAACCCGCGCTCGATATCCGCCACCAGTTGCGGGTTGTCGCGGCTGCCAAACAGGTAAAACGGCATGCGGTACACCAGCATCAGGCGCCGCTCCACCGCCAGATCCAGGTGCGGGCGGGTTTCGATCTCCACCCAGGGCTCCTGCACCCCCCGGGGAAAAGCATCGAAGCGGTCACCATCCACCATGTAAAACAGGCTGTCAAATTTGTTGGCCTTTACCACCGTGAGGCCGTTGTGCTCGAGAATGGCGGTATCCGCCCAGGTGGTACCCTGGCCGAACCTCAGCCGCTGCAAATCCTGAAAGGTCTGCACCGTATCGAAACGCCGCTGCTGGTCGCGGTGAATGATGAAAATCCGATGCCCCAGCAACCCCTTGTAGAGTGGGATGCGCACCGGCAACAGTACATCCTCCATCTCCTGGTTGGTCGCGGCCCACATCAGGTCCAGGCGCCCGGAGGCCACGTATTCGATATTTCGGGCCTGGGTGATATCCCCGGGGATGACCTCCACCCGGTAATTGTGGTCGATGCGGCTGAGTGCCAGCTCTATCATCGCCAGGGCGTGACGATCATTGGCGTCCGTTATCTGGGTAATACGGATGGTCTGCTGCCCGCCCACGGCGGACAGGCTCCAACTGCACAGTAGCGCTGCCATCATCACTACCACCAGCGCGTTGCGGTGCCGCCGCTGCCTGTTTTCCACCATCTTTAATCTGCCTCTGGAGTTCTCTCGCCTGAGTATAGCAAAGACCCTGGCAGCCGCGAGTCGGGACACAAAAAAGGCCCGCAGTCAGGTGTACCGATCTGCGGGCCCAAGGCAAGGATGGCTCCACGACGAGTCGTCAGGCTACTGATTCCATACCCGTGACGGTTCCTTTTTCGGTGCGGCGCCGCAGCAGCGGAAAATACCCCCGAGGGACCCTTTTCCTCCCGGTTTTCTCGCCAAAACCGGAAACCGGAAAGAATAATGCGCCATTTGGGGACAGGCATAAGAAAGGCACTTGACACGCCCCCCAAAAAACATCCAACTGGGCCATTATAGCAACCACTTGACTCTTGGCGAACTTTGCATTTTCGAAGATCGTCCAAACACAAATACAACAAACGAAAAACAACAGATGGAAGTGACATGAACAAGAATATAGGGCTATGGCTTTTTGTGATTCTGGGATGTCTAGTCATATTGATTCTAGCGCTTTCCCACTCTGAGCCCTCTGCGCCACCACTTGGCGTAAAAAGTATACCCTCACTCCAATCCGATCCAGACGAAACCCCAGCTTTTTCACCTACCACCTCAACTTCCGAGGATGCCCCTCCCAGGAAATCGGAAGAAGCCGTCGTTCGTAGCGAAGCGTATATTGATGAGCGGCTGGAGGTCATGTCACAGAGACGAAGGGGCAGGGAGTTCAACAAAAGACGATCATAAACTTATGGATGGTCGCGTTTTTATCGAAACCAATCTTCTGGTGCTGGAATCTCTGCTTTGGGGAGACCGTATTATCATGCCCATTCCCCAGCTAAACGAAAATCTTGATGTTCTGATTACTTCGCTTAATACGAGTTTTGATGGCGATTTACTAAGTTGGACTGGAAAAATTGAAAACGAAACAGGAGGCACCGTTTTATTTTCTATGGAAGGCGAATACGTTTCTGGCGCTATTCATACCTCACAAGGATTGTACGATTTTCAGTTTCTCGGAAATACTGGCTGGATAAAACTAGATGAAGGTATATTCAATCACGGTGAATCCGATGCCGTACTCGTGGAGTGAAATACCGAAAATTACCATAGGAGACAAGAAAATGATTTCAACGACTTCCGCATTTTCAAATTTAATAGAAGCATGCATGGTTACAATGTTGTTGCTCCTCATATGCGCAACGGCTAACGCGCAATACATTCCAGATGTAGGTGTATTAGTTCTCTATACCGATGAAGCCAACGCCGACAGCCGCACACCAATCAGAACAAGAATGTGCAATCAAATTAACAGCGTAAATACCTCGTATCAAAACAGCGACACACACCTTCGCCCAAGGCTGCTCGACCCCATTAGACACAATGTTCACGGCGACGCCCATCGTATTTGAACCACATTACTCACGATAACCACGTTAAAAATCTGCGAAACTCGCATGGTGCAGACTTTGTCGTTCAGCTCGCTCGCGTCAGCAACTTAGTCGTCGCCCGCGACTCCTCAACGACACCCGGCTATATCTGGAATCAAGTAAGCCCAACCTGGGCCTCTACAGCCGTACACCTGTTAGTCAGGCAGCGTGACCATCATGTCATCGCTCAAATAACCATAGATCAATCAGGAAGCTGCTCTATCAACATAATCAGTTCTGCCACGTATACTCAGGAAAATTGGTCCACCGCGCCCATATTTAGCTTCCAAAATGGCCCCTCAAGCTGCACAAATTATACTATAATAGATCGTGGGGTTGGAGGCGTAGCCTGGCTGCCTACAAGCAACCATTCCGAACGAGCGTTCTCCGTAGTGCACAGTACCGCAGGAGCACTTACGCTAGCCCATGAGCTTGGCCACAACATGGGATTGGCACACGATATTCACGAAACCGAATTTGGATCTACGGCAGGCACACCCTATACATATGGAAGAGGTCACGGGGTTAACGGGCAGTTCGTCATGTCAAAACAACGGGCAACTTCCACAAACATGCCAATAGTGATGCATGACGGGAGAATCCTTGGACAAAGCTCATTCGCTTAGAGAAGCTGCCATCCGGGCTCCCTGAGCCCGGAATCACGCAACAACACAGCAACATGGCTCACGCCGACACGGTCAAAAAAACGCCCACAATCGACAACAGCCAATTGCGGGCGCAAAGTTAGGTTGGCTCCATTGCACGAGTCTACAGTCAAGCGACTACTTCATGCTCTTTCTCTTGTGCGGTGCTGAGGCACTTGGTGGATAAACTTTTAACCACCATCCAGCTCCCTCGTAAGGGCAGGGCAGCACAAAAATCGTGGCAACGCCGGCATAATCTTTCGGGAGTTCACAAATCGACATCTCCCGGAATACCGCATTGTTTTGGTATCTTTTCCTATAAGGCATCCGGATTTGGAAGCGGCGCTGCCGCGGACGGCAATGTCCCACGCCGAAGCAAATACTGCCCTCCAGCGCTGGCATCCAGTACTCTCTGTTCTCCTTCTCCGTGCAGACGAACCTGCTCACCAGTGCTCAACGCCACCAACCGATAGTCACCGGCCAGTATCTGCGAACGGATCGTCACTTTCCCTGCCCTGCCGGTGTGTAACACCGCTTCCTGCAACTGGCCGTGCTGCCAGCGCAGGTCCACGGTAATGTCACCGCGCGCACGCAATCCGCGCACCGCGCCATCAGGCCACACCGAGGGCAGTGCCGGCAAAAGATGAACCGCACCGGCATGGCTTTGCAGCAGCATCTCCGCCACACCTGCGGTGGCCCCAAAGTTGCCGTCAATCTGGAAAGGTGGATGGTTGTCCCAGAGGTTGGGCAGCGTGCTCATCTGCAACTGATCGCTGAGCAGCTTGTGGGCGCGATCACCGTCGAGCAGCCGCGCCCAGTGATTCACTTTCCAGGCCTGGGCCCAACCGGTGCCGCCGTCACCCCGGGCATTGAGAGACACCCGGGCCGCCTGGACGTACGCGGGATGCTCCAACACGGAAATCTGATTGCCCGGATGCAGGGCGTAAAGATGGGAGATGTGGCGATGCTCGTTGTCCGGGTCGTCCAGATCCTGACGCCACTCCTGCAACTGCCCCCAACTGCCGATACGCAGACCCGGGTCCAACCTCTCCAGGGCGCGACCCAAGCGGCGGGCAAAAGCGCGATCCCCCATGCGCAGCGCCACGGTTCGCGTATTGGTAAACAACTCGTGAACGATCTGCTGGGACATGGCGGCACCGACGGTAAAGTCGCCGTGCTCCGGGGAATAACTTGGAGACACTACCAGGGAGCCGTCTTCGGCGGTGACCAGCGCATCCAGCCACAACAGCGCCGCCTCGCGCATGATGGGCCAGGCGCGCTCGCGCAAAAACACCTCGTCGCGGTTGAACAGGTAGTGCTCGTAGTAGTGTTGCATCAACCAGGCAGCGGCCTCCGGCTGCCAGAAAGCGGTGGGCCACTCGATGACGCCGGTAAAACCCCAGATATTGGTGTTGAGAAACAGGGTCCAACCGTCTGCACCCATCAGTTTGCGCGCCGACACCCGGCCGGGCTCCACCAGGCTGTCCACAAAGTCGAAAAGCGGCCCGTTGGTTTCACTGAGGTTGGTCAGATCCGCCGGCCAGTAATTCATCTGCAGATTGATGTTGACGTGGTAGTCGGCACGCCAGGGCGGCATATTGGAGTGGTTCCACACCCCCTGCAGATTGGCCGGCAGGGAGCCATCCCGGGACGAACCGATCAGCAGGTAACGCCCAAACTGAAAATACAGTGCCTCCAACGCCCGGTCCGCTGCCGGGTCGTCACTGGGGTAGGCCGCCAACAATTGGTCCGTAGGCGCTTCGGGCCAGGACTGCCCGATATCCAGGACCACCCGATCGAACAGGCGCCGGTGGTCTGTCTGGTGATCGGTGAACAGCGCCGCGTAACCGCGGGCAATTGCGCGATCGGCCCGTTCGACGGCAGCCGGGCGAGGGTCATCGCCGCGGTAACGTGGATACACCGGCGCGTAATCCGTACCGGCGCTCAATACCAGCAGAGCCGAATCGGCCCCGCTAACAGTCAGTACACCGCTGGCATCGTAGCCGGTGCGACCGCCGTTGCTGCGCAAACGCAGCTCAGCCACATAACGCAAACCGTTGTCGTGCAACGCGCCCTGCACACTCAACGCATTTTCTTCAGCGCTGGTGTTGACACTGCGATTGTCGGGAATGGCCAGTTGCGCCTGCAGATCAATCTTGCCGGGGCGATCAGCGGTCAGATGTACAACGATAACCCCGTCCGGGTAGCTGGCGAAGTATTCGCGCTGGTACTGCACCCCGCGGTGGCGATAGCTGACCCGCACCAGGGCCCTTTGCAGGTCCAGTTCCCGCCGGTAGTCGCTCACTTGCCCGTCGTGGGGGAGAGTCATGACCAGTTCGCCAAAGTTCTGGTAGGCGCCGTAGCCCACCATGGGCCGGCCCAGCTGCTCAGCCACGGCCTCCGGGGTCAGGGCTCCCTTTTGCGCCAGTTGGCGCTGCACCCGACGCAGAGCGGACACCTGGTCACCCTGGGCGGGCACACCATAGTCGTAGCCTTCGGCGCCTGGGCCGCCGGTCCACAGGGTCTTTTCGTTGAACTGCAACTGGTCCCGAACCACATGGCCCATGACCACAGCGCCCAGGGCGCCATTGCCTACGGGCAAACCCTCCCGCTCCCAATCAGCGGCGGGACGATCGAACCAAACAATGGTCGGGGGCGCGACCGGCACCATCCCCTGCAACTGAGCAGCGGACGCGCCAGGCGCCAGGGCGCCCCACATCAGCGTCGCCCAGACCAGTGCGAAAACCAGGGGCAGACCGGGGCCAAAACCCCAAGGGCCCGGCCGTGCTGCGGGATCGGAATAAGTCATACTTCTTATGTATGTAGTGATGAGGCAGTGCTCAAAACCAGTAAATTTCAATACAAAAATTGTTTTACTGGTAAACTTTTTTGTCATGCAGGCCATCATAGTGCTTTTTTTTCACCTATGCAATAGTTATTACTTGTGATAATTGACGAGTGGCATGAAGGACCTTAAACAGCATCGCCAGCCCAACCGAACCAGCGTTACCCCCGGTAACACCAGGATTCTCGCGAACGCCACCCAGAACCGTGCCCAGATTGCAAAACCGACAGTGGGAAACGCCGGATATTGGGTGATTCGAGACAGATTCCCTCCCCATAAGCCCCGAAAGCTGGGAAAACCGAAAAAAATTTAAAAAAAATTTCACCCTTACAGGCCACGCAGGTCGTGATTCGATCCAAATAATCTCACTTTTGTAAAAAAAGTGTGACGACTTGTGTCGCCGGTAGAGCGATCCTGTACGCCTCGGAGTTTTTGTTATGGAAAACCAAACCACAAAGCGTAAACCAATAATCATAGAGACCAAGGGGTTGGTAACCATCGGAAACACTGTTAGACGTCGGCTCTTGTTCCAGAAAACGTCGAACCCCGTCAAAGATGAATACCGCCTGAGGTAGCTGGTCGCAAACCGGAGATCAGTCATGCAAGCATCTGGTATTATTCCAAGAACAGCAGGCGCCTTTTTATGTATGCTCTTGGCCCTGTCCTTCCACGCCGTCCATGCCCAGACCAATGTGGCACTGAACGGCACAGCCTCCGCCAGTTCGGCGGACCTGTCCGCCAGTTATGCCATTGACGGCAATATGAATACCCGCTGGGCCTCTGCAGCGCAGACAGACCCATCACACATTACCGTGGACCTCGGGCAGCCCTACCAGCTGAGCCAGGTGGTCATACACTGGGAAGCGGCCAACGCGGAGGTCTACGAGATTCGCGGCTCCAACGACAACTCCAACTGGACCACCCTGTCTTCCCAGTCCGGCGGACAATTCGGCCACCGGACGGACCAGATCAACGTCTCCGGCGTCTATCGCTATGTACGCATGTTCGGCATCAGCCGCAGCGCCGGCAACCAGTGGGGCTACTCCATCTGGCAGTTTGAAATTTACGGCCAGGAGCCATCCACTCCCCCGCCCCAGGACTTGCTGGTACAGGCGGAAGACTATGACAACTACTACGACACCACCCCCGGCAACACCGGTGGCGCCTACCGCAATGACGGTGTGGACATCGAGGCTACCACTGACTCCGGCGGTGGCTATAACGTCGGCTGGATCGACGCCGGCGAGTGGCTGGAATACAACATTCAACTGAACCCCGGTACCTACGACGTATACGCCCGGGTCGCCTCCAACACCGGCGGCGGCAACTACACCGTTCGGCTGAACGGCAACAGCATCGGCACCAACGACGTCGCCAATACCGGCGGCTGGCAGAGCTGGGTCACGCAACCGGTTGGTCAGGTTATTGTCGGCTCCATGGGTACGCAGACTTTGCGTGTAGACATGAATTCCGGCGGTTTCAACCTGAACTGGATAGTTCTGCAGGTCGCGGAAGGCGGTAGCAGCAGCGGTGGCAGCAGCAGCGGTGGCAGCAGCAGCGGTGGCAGCAGCAGCGGTGGCAGCAGTAGCGGTGGCAGCAGTAGCGGTGGCAGCAGCAGCGGCGGCCTGACAAACATCACCAACCTGGGCGGCCAAATTACAGCTCAGTACAACGACTCTCCGTCGGGCGAAGGTATTGGCAATCTCATCGACAACAACGTCAACACCAAGTACCTGACCTTCAACTCTTCGGCCTGGGTACAGTATCAGGCCCCGAGCGCCTATGTGGTTACCCGCTATACCCTGACCTCGGCCAACGATGCTCCCCAGCGCGATCCGGCCAGTTGGACCCTGCAGGGCTCGAACAACGGCAGCAACTGGACCACTCTCGACACCCGGTCCGGCCAAACCTTTTCCAGCCGCTTTCAGACCCGGGAGTTCAACTTCAGCAACAGTGCCGCCTTCAGCCGTTACCGGCTGACCATGAACAATGTCAGCGGCAACATCCTGCAACTGGCCGAGTGGCAACTGTTCGGCACTCCCGGCCAATCCAGCGCGCAGAATGTCAGGGTACAGGCACAGGACTACGACAACTACCATGACACCACTCCCGGCAATACCGGTGGCGCCTACCGCAATGACGACGTCGATATCGAACCCACCACCGACGTCAGTGGCGATTACAACGTCGGCTGGATCGACGCCGGCGAATGGCTGGAATACAACGTCACTCTGGCTGCCGGCACTTACCACGTCACTGCCCGCGTTGCCTCTAACGTTGGCGGCGGCAATTACACCATGACCCTAAACGGCACCAATATCGGTGGCGCCAACGTCGGCAACACCGGTGGCTGGCAGAGCTGGATCACCCAGAATATCGGCCAGGTAACCGTGCCCTCCAATGGCACCTATACCCTGCGGGTCAATATGAACGCCGGCGGTTTCAACCTTAACTGGATCAATTTTAATCCGGATGGTCCCGGTGACGGCAATGGTAACGGCAATGGCGGCAGCAGCGGCGGCAGCTCTGGCGGCAGCAGCGGCGGCAGCTCTGGCGGCAGCAGCGGCGGCAGCTCTGGCGGTAGCTCTGGCGGCAGCTCTGGCGGCAGCAGCGGTGGCAGCAGCAGCGGCTTGGGCAATGTAGTTCCGCTGTACAACAACAATACGCCGCTGGAACCACCCATTGTGTTCGAGACGCACAATGCCCTGATCACGCGCATCTCTGATCGCGCCCGGGACCGTCACGCCAAGGAAGACCAGTTCCAGTCCTACGATCACTACCTGGATCACTACTGGGAGCACCGCACCGCCGGCATCGAGATCGTCGACTACGTGGCCAAGGGTGGCAACACCATTCGCATGAACGTGCGCACCCAGTGGCGCCTGAATGATCTGGAGGCGGAAAACCGCTGGTTCTACCGCGGCGTGGGCACCGTGGCCGAATTCTGCGACAACGGCACCATGGAGGTCATCGATGATTTCAATTACTGGAAGGAACGCAGCCACAACTGTCGGCACAACCGCGCCATCCAGATTGGCGACCGCCTGGAGTTCGAGGTCAGCCAGTTCCTCGACCCCAGTGTCCCCAGGGGCCGGGCGCCCTACTACGGCACCACCTTCCTGTACATCGTCGGTGAGGGCCTGGTGCCCTGGGATGTGGGTGGCACCACACCCCACGGCGGCATCAAGGACTCGGTGAAGATTCCGGAAAGCGCCTGGCTGGGCGGTACCACCACCATCCACGCCGACACGTCCAACGAGCCGCACAACCGGTTTATGCAGATGGCCACCAACCTCGGCTTCGACAACGCCCAGCCGTTCGTGCGCGGCCGCCGGATCCTGCACACCTCGTTTGTCACCGGTGTGCATGACGAGAACCCCCACGTCAACCCGGTGTTCACGCAGTTGCAAAATCTGGCAGGACCGCGCTTCATCAACGACAGTTGTACCGGTTGTCACGTCCGTAACGGCCGCGCCGTGCCCGAAGCGCCGGGTGTACCCTTGAACAAATGGGTGTTCAAGGTCGCCGACGCCAATGGCAACCCCCACCCACAACTGGGCAGCGTACTGCAGCCCCAGGCCGTCGGTGGCGCCAGTAGTGAAGGCCAGGTGTCCATCTCCCACTGGACTACCCAAAACGGTCTGCGCTCGCCCAACTACCAGTTCAGCGGTGTGACCCCGGAGCGCTTCTCCGCCCGCATCGCCCCGCAGTTGGTGGGCATGGGCCTGCTGGAAGCCATACCGGAAGAGGCGATACTGGCTCTGGAAGACCCCAATGACTCCAGTGGCAATGGTATCTCCGGCCGCGCCAACCGTGTGGTGGATCCGGAAACCGGGCAAACCCGCCTGGGCCGCTTCGGCTACAAGGCCGGCAAGGCCAGCCTGCGCCACCAGATCGCCGGCGCCCTGAACACCGACATGGGTGTCACCAACTCGGTGTTCCCGAACCCTGACTGTGGCTCGGCCCAGAGCAACTGCGGCCCCAGCGGTGTGCAGTTGTCCGACCAGCGCCTGGATGACCTGGTGAAATACATCGCCCTGTTGGGTGTACCCCCGCAAAGGGACTACAACAACTCGGCGGTACAGGCCGGCCGCACCGTGTTCCACAACATCGGTTGCGCCGATTGCCACACGCCCACCTTCCAGACCAGTTCCAACCACCCGCTGGCGGAACTCAGGGATCAGACCATCCACCCCTACACGGACCTGCTGTTGCACGATATGGGTCCGGAACTGGCGGACAATCTGGGTGAAGGTGAGGCTTCGGGCTCCGAGTGGCGCACCGCTCCTCTCTGGGGGCTTGGCCACTCCGGCTGCGTTACCGGCGGCGTGACCAACGCACCTCAGGGTCAGCGGCAGTGCACACCGGTGCACGGCTACCTGCACGACGGTCGCGCCAGAACCATCGAGGAGGCCATTCTCTGGCACGGTGGTGAGGGCTCAGCGTCCAGAAGTGCGTATCAAGCGCTGAACAACACCCAGCGGCAAAACCTGCTCGCCTTCCTCAGATCGCTGTAAGGCAAGCGGAAAGCAAAAACCCGGGCCTTGTGCCCGGGTTTTTTTTGCCCATTGGAAACGCTGGCGAAACTCGTTTACCCCTTGCGGGAAAAGGCGCCCTTGACCGCATTCCAGACCCCGCTGGCCAGATTGCGCAGTTGCTGACCGGCGATCTCGCTGTTCTCCCGGCGGCGCTGGCGACGCAGGTGACGCCAGTACTGGCCGCGACTGGCCTGGGGATGCAGGGCACCGATCGCCAGCCGCAGGCGGTTGGCGGCAGGTCCGTCCTGCGGGTGCGCCAGATTCACGAGCAACAGTTGCTCCGGCGCCACACCCAGCCGGCGCACCATCTGCTCCTCCAGCACCGCCTCCGGCTCCCCGGCCCCATCGCTGTGATTCACCGCCACCAGCAGAGGAGCTTCCGGCTGGCCCGCCCGCTCGGTGAGCCAGCGTTGCAGGCGACGCAACTGGCCGCTGTCGTAGTCGAGATCGGTCTGGTCGGCACGACAGGTCCAGATGATCAGATCGGCGCGAAACACGGCGCGCCGGGCACGGCGCCGGGCCATGGTCTCCCAGGCGGGGGTGTCCCACAACAGCAGTTCACCCCATTCCGGCGACGACAGGCGCCAGGCTTCCAGTTGCTTGCCGCTTTCCTCCGGCACCGGCTCCGCCTCGCCCACCGCCAGGGCCTGCACCAGGCTGGACTTGCCGGCACCGGCCCGCCCCAGCACCAGTATGCGCAGCGGCTCCTGCTGCGCACTCCCGGGCCAGCCACCGCTGAGCAGCAGGTTGCCACTGTAGAGTTCGATGGCGTAGAAACCCACCTTGCGCACGTATTCCTGCAGCAGCCAGCGCTGCAGCCTCTCGCTGCCGTAATCCATGATCTGCCCCCCCACGGCCCGGCTGAACTCCTTGTACATGGCCGCCGCCGGATTGACCAGCGCCCGGCCCACCCGGTAGACATTGTGGTAGCGGTTGGCCAGTTCCTGCCAGCGCCGGGCGCGCACCAGAGTACCGAGCGTCAGGCGATGACTGAAGGGCACACTGTGGGTAATCTGATGGCGCAGCTCGCGGCTGGCGCGTTCGACGATCAGCAGGGTGTGGGGCAGAGTCAGTTCCAGCAGCGGCTCTTCCCGCTCCGGATGAAAGTGCCCGGCCACCCGCTCCAGGGTCTGCCGGGCCAGTTGCCACAAAGCGGTGCCATCGGCCAGGGAGTAATCCGCCGGGTCGATGCTCCCGGCCAGCGCCTCCACCTGCAGCCAGGCACCCTCGGCCCGGGAGGACCACTGCTCGTTGGGGCCGGTCACGTTTTCCGGCGCCCGGCGCCGGTCGCCCAGTGCCAGAAACTTGTGCATCAGAAACGCCAGCGCCGCGCAGCCGGCCAGCAACAGCAGCCAGTGGGCCAGATAACCGGTCTGCCACAGCCACACCACCCCGGCCAGCGGCACCGCCGCCAGCGGCAGGAAGGTCAGCACCAGCGCCAGCAGGCGCATAAAGCCGAATTGCCGGATCAGTTCTCGCACAATGGGCCTCGCATGGGTCTATTGTGCCACAGGTGAGTTGCGACACCATCCATGGCGTTTTTGGCCGTCTTCTCTTAGGATGGACAGCCAACAACTGCCATAGGGACATCTCCGTCATGAAACCATTCGTCCGCACCCTCGCCCTGGCTTGCGCATGCCTGACCCTGTTTTCCGCCGCCGCCTTTGCCTGCACCCGGGCGGTGTACCAGGGGCCAAATGACCTGATCATTACCGGGCGCTCCATGGACTGGAAGGACGAGATCCCCGCCAACCTGTGGCTGTTTCCCCGGGGGATGAAGCGGCACGGTGCCGTGGGCCCCAACTCCCTGACCTGGACCTCACGCTATGGCAGTGTTGTTGCCAGTGCCTTCGACATCGCCAGTGCCGACGGCATGAACGAAAAAGGCCTGGTGGCCAACCTGCTCTGGCTGGTGGAGTCCGAATACCCGGAATACGACGGCAGCCAGACAGGGTTGAGCATCGCCGCCTGGGTGCAGTATGTACTGGACAACTACGCCACCGTGGACGAAGCGGTATCGGCACTGCGCGATGAGCCCTTTGTGGTGGTGTCCTCAACCATTCCCGGCACAGACCGATTCACCACCGTGCATCTGTCCATCTCCGACGCCACCGGCGACAACGCCATCTTCGAGTACATTGACGGCAAACTGGTGATTCACCACGACCGCGCCTACACGGTGATGACCAACTCGCCGGTCTTCGAGCAACAACTGGCGCTGAACAGCTACTGGCAACAGATTGGCGGCCTGACCATGCTGCCCGGCACCAACCGCGCCGCGGACCGCTTTGTCAGAGCCTCTTTTTATATTGATGCGATTCCGAAAGTGGACGACCCCAGAATCGCCGTGGCCAGCGTCTTCAGCGTGATCCGAAATGCATCGGTTCCTTTCGGCATCTCCTCCGAAGAGGAACCCAATATCTCCTCCACCCGCTGGCGCTCGGTAGCTGACCAGAAAAACCTCGTCTACTACTTTGAAACCGCCTTGACCCCGAACACCTTTTGGGTCGACCTGACCAAAGTGGACTTCGCCAGCACCGAAGTGCAGCGCCTGCAACTGGAAAACCACGAAGTCTACGCGGGCAATGCCCTGTCGTCGTTCAACAAGGCGGAGCCGTTTGAGTTTGCGGGCTTGTAACTCAGGCAACCGGGCGTAATGGGTTACGCGCCGACACTAAAAGCAGCATATCTCGGCAGCCAGCAGCGGCAATACTGTCTAGCTGTCGGGTAGTTGGTGTTTGGTGCCCTCTGACACGGGGGCCTGGCAACTACTGAATTTGTACAGTCAGCCACGCTTCATAGAATGTGATCCAGACCTTTGGTAGTTGTATCTGCCCACTTTCTGAGAATCGCATCGTTCTTCAGAAGCGCCAACAAAATAAAACTGGCCCCGTAGAAAAACACCATAAGCATCGCCAGAGAAAAGAAAACAAGGAAAGCAGTCTCGCTCCTAGCAACACCATAAAAATGTGAATACAGAAGTACACACGAAGAGCAAAACGCAATTCCGTACAAAAACGAAAACATCCTTAGCCTTCCAGAATCAGCACTATTTCGCACGCACTTTCTCAGCAGAAGAAGCAGGGCTACAGTTCCAAAAAGCAGCACTCCTACGAAAATTACAAACAACAAAGAAGGCATAGCAACATCCTCATATGCACGACATTCCTTGTAGTTGGTGCTTGTGGTCCAGCGTTCCTTTGGACTCCACAGGCCCAGGGTTTCATGCAGTTCCGAACCCATGGTACCCGCCGGGCCGCTGGCCACCACCTCGCCATCCAGGGTGAATTCGGCGGTCAGGTTGATCAGGTAGCCCGGAATGCTGGTGGGCAGCCGGTCGGGGTCGATGTCGCCGTTCTCGTCCGGTTCCGGCAGTTGCGCCAGCAGAATTTCCTCATCGGCGTCGGTGGCGGGCCTGAAGCTCAGGGCCAGGGTCTTGCCTGCCAGC
>JBJHDF010000007.1:0-133683 GCA_050486405.1 Marinimicrobium sp.
CAACGAGGTATCGGCAACATCATCGCTTTCTGTGTGGTGTGCCACTAAGAGAAAACTGGGTGTCGGGAATATCAGTATTCTTCCCGGCGTTTTTCCGGGGCAGCGGCTTCGCTTGCGCTACGCTCCCGTGCGGTAGCGTGTGCGGCAGTTCGCCCCATAACCATAAGCAGCACTACGCCGCCCCCTTCGGGGTCGGCGGGACGCCAACCCGCTGCGCGGCTTGTCGCCCGTGTGCTTGGCGTTCTGTGGTAAGGCAAGTATGAAGGTATACCAGAAGTCCGACGTGGACCAAGCATTTGAAGCGGTCATGAAATTGATCGACGACGGAGCAGACGTACAAAGCCTGCGGACCTTTGGTGGTAGCCTGGTTATTACAATCGCCTCACGACTGGAGCAACTAAGCAATGGCACCGCAGGTAGCGCTGATCGTGCACTGGAAATATCAAAACTGGAAGAAGTAAGTTCACGGCTACGGTTCAAACTCAATAGCAGCACGGCCGAGGATATTACTCGTGATGTTACTGAGGCCTACAAAGCTTATGCGTTACAATAGCCAAATGTTGGGCGGGTTCAAAAATCCACAGAACAAGGCCATTAAATTCGCTCCCTGCGGTCGCCCGACGCTCGCAAGCTCGCGCGGTTTATGGCGGCGTTATGTGTATTTGTTACTTGGGTTCTAGCGTATGAGCGATCTAAAGCGAAATTTAATAAAGGAACTTAAGATATTTTTTGGAGATAAGGTCTCTGGATTTTGCAGCAAACCCGGAATTGGCTTTCCGCCCGCTATAGACATTGACTTTATCATATACAGCTATTTTCAAGTAACTGTAGCGGTGGAAAGAGATTCAGCATTTTTTTCAATTAGAGAAAATGAATTGTCCATACCAATTACGAAAACTGAACTTAATTCACCAAATGTAGTTACAGAAAGTAGGCACATATCAGTAGAATGCTTGGAAATCCTAGACAACGAAGTCAGGCTTCGAATCCCAGATAAATATCTAAAAGCTAAAGGCTGGGGTTAAAAATGAAGGAACACATAACCATAAGCAGCACTACGCCGCCCCCTTCGGGGTCGGCGGGACGCCAACCCGCTGCGCGGCTTGTCGCCCGTGTGCTTGGCGTTAGGCAATATTTAACCATCGTAGAATGATCCAGAACGGAAAGCAGCGTAGTGGCTAACGAAAGCATAAGACGAAATGAATCAGCGGTGCCAATGCTCCCCTGTACTTCTCCAGAGGAAACGCTTGAATTCTATCAGGCGCTTGGGTTTAGGCCTACCTGGCGACAGACAAAGCCATACTTATATATGGCATTCGAGTTCAGTGGTTTTGAGATACACTTTAAAGACCCGCCCAAAGGCTTGGATCCGGCAGAGGAAAGAAGCGGTGGCTGTCTAATAGAGGTCGACTCTGTTGCCCCTTATCATGCTGCTTTCAAAGAGGCTATGAAACAGGCATACGGGAAAATCTTAGTTAAAGGGCGGCCAAGAATTACTCGCTATCGTGCAGGCGCATCTCGTTTCACATTGATTGACCCATCCGGAAACTCTATCGTCTTCATTTGTCGTGATGAACCAGAAGAGCTCGAGTACGGCGGTTCTAAAAAGCTACAGGGACTCGCGAAGGCCTTGGACAATGCGCGTATATTCCGCGATTTTAAAAACGATGATAAATCAGCAGCTAGAATCATAGAATCCGCCTTGCGTCGTTACGGAGATAAGGCCGAGCCTGTCGAAAGGGCTATTGCCTGTGCAAACTTGATTGAGCTCTTTATTGCCTTGGAAGCTTCTGATAAGGCGGAAGAATGGACCTGTAACCTACGTGAAGTCCCGTTGTCAGATGCTGATAGGAAGCTCGTGGAAAATGAGATAACCAACGCTGTTCTGCTTTCGCAGTGGCTGTCGCAGAAATGATTTCTGGAGCAATGCCTAACCAAGCCAATCACAGCGACCGCCTTTTCGTTGCGGCTTTGCCTCCACTACAAGGCGGCGCGTGTTGGCGGCGTTATATTTTTTGAGAGATATCGAAAGTGAAACGAAGAAGGGCCATAGATCAGGAAGAATTCGATCATTCATATCTCCAGAAAATGATGCGAAACTTATTTCCAAAGCGAAATGATTGCGCATCGGCGAAAGAGTTGGAGGAAGTTGTTGCTGAGTTGAAGCAGTTTTCTATAACGACCAAGCTTCAGGTTAGACTTTTTCTAAAGCGTCACCGTCAGCAACTTCTGGATATAGACAAAGAGCCCCTTGATGCCTTCCATCAGAAGCTTTATCGAGAGGAGATCGGTGAGGAAAAATATCACGATATGATGCGGCGTCAATATTGGTTTTGCTATCCAGGGTTAATAAGAACGGCAATGGAAATAGAATTCAAAAAAGAATATGAAAATTTTTCTAATGAGCGTGATGGAATATAACAAGGTGCGTCATTACGCCGCCGCAAGCGTCGGCGGGACGCTCGTAAACTCGCGCCCATGCGCACGTCGTTAGGTGAAGATCACAATGTTGCAAATAGTGAGCATAACTCCAACTGTCGAGCCCTTTGAGGATGGCGTGCTAGCAACATACGAAATAATTGTAGAGAGTCGAGGTGTTAGGAACTCGTATTGGGCGGAAGCCCGTGAATCTGAGCATACTGAGGCTCAGATTGATTGGTCAGATGACTTAAGCGGCCTGCTATACCAGCTTGACGCACCGGAAAGTAGCCACTCTCAAATCTCGTTAGCGGTGTTTCAAGCATTCATAGGTGAGCCACTTGATTATCCAATCAGCCTCGTTCAAAACACCTAACGAATAAGGATATGTTGCGCTAGCCGCAACATATCTCATTGTTGAACAAGCCCGGAGGTTGTCGTTCTCTCTATAGGTAATTAAATAGTATTCAGGCTGGCAGTTTTTGGCCGCCCTTGGCGAACGGCCCTTCTTGCGGACGAGCGAGATCCTCACCCCGGTGGGGCGATAAAAAGCGGACAGATTTTACATAGGTGTTGGCCCCCTTCCCGTTTTGGTGTGTGTCGGGTTGTCGGCAGATCAAGTTGTCAGCCAGGCCGCTCTTTGGCGGATCGCATACCGATCACAATCATTCGCCCCTGGCAGTTCGGGCAAGGCATGTTCACCGAGCGCTTTTCAACCGGTGGCGGCTTCGGTATTCGTAGAAACCACTGCAACAGATTCAGCAATGGCTTGGCATTGCCATGCAGGAAGCCATAATCCCCGGGTCCGCCGGAAGCCTTTGGGCAGCATGTGCTGACGCAACAGCTTTTGTTGCTGGCGCTGCAGCCAAAGCTCGGTGCTCAGTCGGTGGCCGTACTGACGAAGGAAGCGCTCGCGGTAGTGTTCGTACACTCAGGCGCAGCCCCATGCTGAATGTCACCAAAATAAAGGTCTGGTAGCGCTACTCGCGGGTGCCGTTGATCAGCCGCTCGATCTCTTTGAGGGTGAGCACATCCGGCAGGTGTTTGCTCTGAGGGGACTTGACGATATCGACCCACTGCCAGTCACGCTTGAGGGTGTGCTTGTAGAAGAACTGCAGACCGTTGCGATCGACCTTAACTGTGGACCAGGAGTGGGTGTTGACCAGTGATTCGAAGTAGCCTTCTAGCTGCTCCTGAGAGAGTGTGTCGACCGGGGCATCGAAGTACTCGCTCACCCGGCGCACGGCCCGGGAATAGACGTCAATGGTGGAGGTTGCTTTCCCTTGGCGCTTCAAGTTTCCTTTACAAGCGTGCATTGAATATAGGGCGTTCTATTTCAGCTTGAAGAAGATGCATAACCAGGCGTGCCATTTGGTCGCCGTAAGCGGCGGTATGCTTTTCACGAGGCGCCGAAACTAACATGAACTCAAATACGATTGATTTAATCACCTCAACATGGCTAAACGCAGATCGTGATATAAAATTACGTAATTATCATGGTCGTGTAGTTGTTGTTCATACATTTCAAATGCTGTGTCCTGGCTGTGTTTCTTATGGCATTCCTCAAGCGATAAAAATCAGAAAATGCTTCAATGAGTCTGATGTTGCTGTTCTAGGTCTGCATACAGTATTCGAGCATCATGATGTGATGGGCAAAAATGCCTTAGAGGTGTTCCTGCATGAATACAAGATCACCTTTCCAGTAGGCATTGACAAAGCTGATGAAAAGAGTGGTGTTCCATTAACCATGCAGGCTTATAATCTTAGAGGAACGCCGTCTTTACTAATTTTCGACAAAAACGGCCAATTAAAATTGAGCCACTTCGGCGTAATTGACGACATGATAGTAGGCTCAATTATTGGCAGGCTTTTAGTATAAGTACAATACAGTAAAATCGAATTATCTAAAGAGGTGTATATGGAAGACAATCCTTATCAATCGCCAAGATCAGACGTCGCTATTGACGAGCAGGTTAAAAGATCACTGTGGTGGAAAATCTACTTCTTTTTCATTACGGTTATATCCGCATTTGGAATGCTCACGTTCTTAATTGAGCCAGATGTTGGCGTCAGCGAATACGTCTTATTGATTGTTTGGCTGATTGCAACAGTGGGATTTTTTGGCTTTGTGTTTCTTAAGCCAATATACAAGCCAAGTTTCTGGTTTCAGGTATTAGTTGTATACGTTGCGTACAGTATTGTTTACTACTTTGTTACTGATGTTGATTTAAGAGCGGGGATGAGTGATGCGGAATTCTACATTAGTACAGCTGTTGGTTGGCTTTTGTCGCTTCCGGCCTTCTATGCGCTTTATGCCTATAGTAAGCTAGCTGATCCTGCGTGGAATAGGTATAATCAGGGCCAGGGACGAAAGTAGTAAGTATGAATAGACGCTTAGCTGGATGACCGCCGATTCATTCAAATCTATTAGAGGTAGCCAGTGGAAAACTCAATCTACGAAACACCCAAATCGCAGTTAGAAAGTGCCGAGAAAAAGGTGCTTTCAGCGTCGGAGAGGCTGGCGGAATCAAGAAGGGAAATGGAGGAGTCGTCCGCCCTCGAAACACTTAAAATGATATGGGGGTTCCGGTTCGTAATTGATATTGTCTATGGCGTGGCTATGCTTTATTTTCTGTACATAATGTACTTGATGGGCGAGTACAGTGGGATGATGGTGGCGGGGTTCTTGCTGCTATTTTGTCTTGCTGAGATGGTCGCAATTGTTGCATTCTTTCGAAGAAAGCGTTGGTGTGTAATTCCTCTGCATATTTTCGCTGGGTTCTCTCTCCTGAGCTTCCCCATCGGCACGATATTGTCCGTGATACACTACTTCAATATGCACAAAGTTCGGTTCGATAAGTAGCCGGTAAAGCCGGCTGCCGGCTTGGTGAAAGAGGCACCAATAACGCTACAATTCATTACAGATTCCCAGGGCTGGTTGATCCACAATAGGCGATCAACTAACAGAGGCCTGAACCCGTGTCTGGAATAGCTCGCTTTGGTATGTTTTTCTCAAGGGCGCTGGCAGCCCTGCTGGTGTTGGCGGCGGTAGCCTGTACGCCTCCAAACCGCGACAGTAATCAGCCCAAGCCCCAGTTCAACTACGATGGTCTGCCAAACCACGTGGTGATCGGGCTGTATGAATATCAGGGGGCAATTTATGCCGGCACGGATCGGGGGCTCTATGTCCGATCCGGAAACGCTCAGTGGAGCTCTCGGGGCTTGGTCGGCAAGCAGGTGCTGGCCATGGTACATTTCGGCGCCGATCACTATCTGGCCTCGGTGCGGGAGGTGTCCAGTGAGGGCATCTTTACCGATCGCTTGATGGAGACCGTCAGCGGTGGCGCTGACTGGTATGAGGTGGAGCACAATTTTGGTGGCGAGGATCCGGAAACCCTGTTTGGGCTGTATTACGACAGGGACAATAACGCACTTTATGCCACCGGTGTCGAGGCGCTGGCGGCGTCTTATGATGAGGGCCGGTCCTGGGTGCTTCTGGACGGTATATGGGACGGTTTTGGACAGCCCAAAAGCGTTGTGCGGAGGAACCCGGCTACCAATGAAATCTGGTATGGGGGCCAGAACGCGTTGGAACAAATGGTGCTTGAACGCTATTCCCTGGATACTCAGGAAAGCACCAGTTTTCGCGATCTGTTGCCCAGCCCGGCAGTCATTTACGGCATCCGCTTTGACCCGGAAAAGGCCGGCCGGCTGTATGTCAGCGGCGAAGGCGGTGTGCTCAAAAGTGACGACAATGGCGACACCTGGGAAACACTGATAGGCGACGTGGACTATCGTTTCTATTTTGATATTGCGCTGGACCCTACCAGCGACTGGATATACACCGCTGGTTGGGACAAGAATTTCGATACGCCGCAACCTTTGATCCTGGAGATATCCACCTCAGGCGGAAAAACATGGAAGCAGTATCAACACCCGGATACGCAGTTGTTTGGTGGGGTTAGAAGTATGTTGGCCGTCGCACAGGGGGACAAGACGCTGTTGCTTCTGGGGCTCTATGGCGGCGGTGTGATGAGGGTTACGCTGCCCTGAGTCCGGTGTATTTGCGTAAAGTTATGTCAATTGCGGGGTAGACCTTGCCAGTCGGGGCTGTTCGATCAATAATTGCCCACAGACCAATAAGCAACTTGAAGCTCCGGGCCAGATATCATGACCGATCCCGCCGAACTACCCGCTGGGCGCCTGCCAGATGCGTTAAACAGGCGCGACGTTTTGCGCTACACGGCCTGGTTGACGGGCGCTGCAGTCTCCGCGCCGTTGGCCAGTGCGATTCTGTCCGGTTGCTCGGAGTCGCCACGCGAGGCGACAGAAGTCGCGCAGGCTACCCTGCACTATTTTTCTCCCGAACAGTTCCAGCGGCTAACCCAGGTGGTCGATGCCCTGCTGCCGCGCACGGACAGTCCGTCAGCCAGCGATGTGGGCGTGCCGAGTACAATGGACGCCATGCTTGGGCTGGTTTTTCCCGAGGTTCATCTGGCGCGGTTTGGTCCCCAGTGGCAGGCGTTGCAGCACTACCTGGATAGTGTCAATTTTGCTGGCCTGAACCTACGGCAGCAGGCGGAAGCGTTGGTCGCTCTTGAGTTGAGTGATGACGAAGCGTTGGCCGGCGCCCGCAGCGGGTTGCTGGAGATCAAGCAGCAGGCGGTGGCTTATTACCTGACGACGGAGGTCGTGGCGAGAAATCACCTCAACTACCTGCCGATTCCCGGAACCTATAGGCCCTGCATTTCCGTGGATGACGTCAACAACACAGCCTGGGCGATTCACCGATGATTACACCTGTCAGTACCGATTTTGATGCCATTGTCATAGGGTCCGGCATCAGTGGTGGTTACGCAGCCATGGAATTGTGTACCCGGGGTTACAAGACCCTGGTGCTGGAGCGCGGTCCCAACGTGGAGCACGGCGACTACCCCACAGCCCTCACCGATTTCTGGGATCTGCCCCACCAGGACATGGTGCCCCGGGAGGAGATTGCCCAGCACTACGCCAAGCAGAACCGCCTGAACTGGTGGGTCCGCCAGCAGAACAAACACTGGATCAACAAGGATGACGAATACTCCTATGAGGAAGACCAGCGCTTCGATTGGATTCGCGGTCACCATGTGGGCGGCCGCTCGCTGATGTGGGGACGTCACTGCTACCGGTTCAGTGACATCGACTTTGAGGCCAACAAGAAAGAGGGCGTCGCCGTCGACTGGCCCATCCGCTACGCTGACATCGAACCCTGGTACGATCAGGTGGAGCGGTTCGTTGGCATTGCCGGCCAGAAAGAAGGCCTGAAGCAGGTGCCGGATGGGGTGTTTCTCAAACCCTTCCCACTTAATTGCGCCGAACAGCACTTGCGTGAAAGTGTTGGCGCACGGTTTCCAGGCCGGGTGGTAACGCCGGGGCGCATTGCCAACCTGTCCGAGTATGATCCCGAGGTGCACAAGGGCCATCGCGGCCAGTGTCTGTCCCGCAATCGCTGCTGGCGCGGCTGTCCCTACGGCGCCTATTTCAGCAGTCAGTCCGCCACTTTGCCGGTGGCGCGGGAGACGGGCAATCTGACGATAAGACCCAACAGCATCGTGCATGAGATCGTCTACGATCCGGAGACAGGTCGGGCCAGCGGGGTTCGGCTGAAGGATGCCGCCACTGGTGAACATCTGCATATCAGTGCGCGGATCATCTTCTGTAACGCCAGTACCGTGGGTACCACCGCCATACTGCTCAACAGCCGCTCGGAGCACTTTCCCGAAGGGCTGGGCAACACCAGTGGTGAGCTGGGCCACAACATGATGGATCACCACTACGGCATGGGTGCGGCCGGAGTGCTGCCCGGATTTGAAGACCGCTACTACTCCGGGTTCAAGCCCGGCGGCTTTTATATCCCACGCTTCGTCAACCTCGATGACGAGACCCGTCGCGAAGGCTATCTGCGCGGTTTTGGCTACCAGGGCAGCGCCGTGCGTACGGACAATGTGCCGGCCGGGGTCGTGGGCGAAGAACTGAAACAGGTTCTCTTTCAGCCGGGCTCCTGGACAATTGGTATGACCTGCTTCGGAGAAATGCTGCCCTACCACGAAAATCGCATGTATCTGAACTTCAACAAGACCGACCGGCACGGCATGCCGCTGATCACCTTTGACGCCAGCCTGCGCGAGAACGAGATGGCACTGCGCGAGGACGGTGTACGGGCGGCGGTGGAAATGCTGGAGGCGGCGGGCTGTGTCAACGTCACCCATTACAACGCCGCCACGGCGCCCGGCGCCTGCATTCACGAGATGGGCACTGCCCGCATGGGCCGCGACCCGGCCACCAGTGTGCTGAACCAGTGGAACCAGATGCACGATGTGCGCAATGTGTTTGTCACTGACGGAGCCTGCATGACCAGTTCCGGCACTCAGAACCCCAGTATCACCTATATGGCGCTGACGGCAAGGGCGGTGGATTACGCCCATCGGCAGATAGCCGCCGGCGCCTTGTAAGCAGGTTCGGCGCCGGATCTCGCCGGTACTTTATCCTCCCCGCAGCCGGATATCCACGGCCAGGCGCTGGCTCAGGCAGGGCCATTGCGCCAACTCGCTCGACCAGTCCCGGCGGCGCTGGCGCGCCAGCAACAGCGGCAACCTGTGGCGCTCCAGGCTGTGCTCGTCCAGCAGCAGCTCCGCGGAAAAAAGCACCGCCTGATCCAGTTCGTTGGCGAAGGGCTCGCCGATCAATTCGTGAGCAATCAGATTCGAGCGGGTCATGTCCACCGGCACCAGCGGAGCGTCCCAGTAGCCCAGCAAGCGGTCGTTGATTTCTTCCAGCAGTCGGTGTGCCAGATAGGCTTCATTGAGCAGGGCCTCCAGGGGGGACTGGGCGACGATCAACTCCGGCGGTGACAGCAGATAATCGGCCGCCACCTGCAGCAAGGGGTCCATAAATGTTTGGATCTCGGCCTTGTGGGCGATGTCGGATACAGCAGCCAGCAGTTCCGGCACTCGCTGTACGTACTGCAGAATAAAGTCCGCCAGGGCGGTGGCGCCCTGCCCGTCCGGCAGTTGAATGGCGCTGTGCAGCGGCTCGTACTGGTTGTCCAGCAGGTCGGCCAGTACCATGGCCTCCCGGTAGTTGTGGCCGGCGTGGGCGATCAGGGAGCGCAGGGCGGACAGGGTGTCAGGGTGCATGGGAGTCGGGTTATCCGGCAATTCGGGCTGACGGCGGCTGGGCCTCTCTTAAAGCTAATCCAAGATAGTGTAATTACAAGGCGCGGTTAAGAACTAAACGCTCTCAAAAACCCGCAAAACTG
Source organism: Marinimicrobium sp. (assembly GCA_050486405.1). GTDB lineage: Bacteria > Pseudomonadota > Gammaproteobacteria > Pseudomonadales > Cellvibrionaceae > JBJHDF01. The sequence goes on from JBJHDF010000007.1 coordinate 9,716, forward strand.
CGTAGTTATTTTGGGTAATAGCCTGATCCGGTTGAAAAAAATCCCCCTTTTTACGCCTGGCCGGAAATCGCCCTTGCGCGCGTGAAACGGCGCCAACCACATAAATTTATTGACTTTTTTGCGCCACTGTGGCCTCCTTAGCGCCTGCTGTTGCGACGAGTTGCCGCAGTTTACGGGCTGTACCCCGCCAAATCCGATAAATCGCCGGTACCTTCAGGTCAGGACCACGCCAGGATATCCGTTTCACCCCACCGGGTGAGGGGATGCCTCGGGCCGATTTTGGGTATTGCGCCGGTGAATCAGGCACCGCACAGCCAACATATTCCAGACAAAAGCAGTACGGAAAGCTGTCGTATTCAGGCACTGGCGTGCAATCAGGGATGTAAAGCCATCGACAACCCGGAGCCGGTCGCCGCGAGCAGTTGCGGCGGGCCCGGGTTGCTTTGTGGCTGGTTATTGCGCCCGGGCCTGGTGGTGGCAGCAATCCGGCCAGACGGAGAAGAAGGGCGATGTTCTACAAAGCACATAGGCTGGCCGCCTTGTTGTTGCTTGTTCCCGCCGCGCTGATGTTCAGTCATCAGCCCATGGCAGAGGAAATTCAGCGCTGGGCCTATAACATGACCGAGGGGGTGACCCCCGTCAGCCGGGAAGTCTACGCGCTGCACATGCAGATGTTCTGGTGGTGCGTAGCCATTGCCACGGTGGTGTTCGGCATCATGCTCTACAGCATGATCATGCACCGCAAGTCCCGCGGTGTTAAACCCGCCAACTTCCACGAGAGCACCGCGCTGGAAATCACCTGGACGGTGATTCCCATGCTGATCCTGATTCTGATGGCGATTCCGGCCACCAAGACCCTGATCAAGATCTACGATACCTCCGAAGCGGAAATCGATATTCTGATCACCGGCAACCAGTGGAACTGGCGCTACGAGTATCTGGATGAAGACGTCGCCTTTATCAGCCGCCTGAGCACACCGCGCGCCCAGATCGAGGGCCGTGCCGCCCAGAGCGCCAACTACCTGCTGGAAGTGGACGAACCGCTGGTGATTCCCACCGAAACCAAGGTGCGATTTCTGCTCACTGCCAGTGACGTGATTCACTCCTGGTGGGTGCCTGAATTTGGCTGGAAGCAGGACGCTATCCCCGGCTTTATTAACGAAAACTGGACCTACGTGGAAGAGCCCGGTATCTATCGCGGCATGTGCGCCGAGCTGTGCGGCCGCGACCACGGCTTTATGCCTATTGTGGTTCACGCCGTGCCCCGCGACGAATACAACCAGTGGCTCGCCGCCAAGCGCGAAGAGCAGGCCGCCATTCGCGCCCTTACCGAACAGACCTTTACTTTCGAGGAACTCTACGACCGCGGCGGGCAGGTGTACGGCCGCGCCTGCGTCGCCTGTCACGGCGCCGGCGGTGAAGGTATAGCCGGCGTGTTTCCCTCGCTCCATGGGGGTGTCTCCGTCGGACCCATGGAAAGTCAGATCGATATCCTGGTCAATGGTGTCAGGGGTACCTCCATGCCAGCCTTTGGTGATCAGCTGAGTGAAGTCGATATTGCGGCAGTCATCACCTATGTGCGCAACGCCTGGGGTAACAATATGGGCGATATGGCACAGCCGATTGACGTTTACAACTTCAAGCAAGGCAACTAGGAGGCAAAACAATGGCACACGGTCCCGCTAAAGGTTTTAGCCGCTGGTTGTTCACCACCAACCACAAAGACATCGGCAGCATGTACCTCTGGTTCAGCTTTGCCATGTTCATTGTCGGCGGCATTTTTGCACTGGTGGTTCGCGCCGAGCTGTTCGAGCCCGGTCTGCAGATTGTCGACCCCAACTTCTTCAACCAGATGACCACCATGCACGGTCTGATCATGGTGTTTGGTGCGGTCATGCCGGCGTTTGTCGGTCTGGCCAACTGGATGATTCCGATGATGATCGGCGCGCCGGATATGGCGTTGCCGCGCATGAACAACTGGAGTTTCTGGATTCTGCCGTTCGCGTTTACGCTGCTGCTGTCCACGCTGTTTATGCCTGGCGGCGGCCCCAACTTCGGTTGGACTTTCTACGCGCCCCTGTCCACCACCTACGCGCCGGACAGCGTCACTTTCTTCATTTTTTCCGTGCATGTAATGGGCGCCAGCTCCATCATGGGTGCCATCAACATCATCGCCACCATTCTCAATATGCGCGCACCGGGTATGACCCTGATGAAGATGCCGCTGTTTGTCTGGACCTGGCTGATCACCGCCTATCTGCTGATTGCGGTAATGCCGGTACTGGCCGGTGTGGTCACCATGATGCTGATGGACATCCACTTTGGCACCAGCTTCTTCGATGCCGCCGGTGGCGGTGACCCGGTACTGTTCCAGCATCTGTTCTGGTTCTTCGGGCACCCGGAGGTGTACATCATGATTCTGCCGGCCTTCGGTATTATCAGCGCCATCATCCCCACCTTTGCGCGCAAACCGCTGTTCGGCTATTCGTCCATGGTGTACGCCACGGCCGCCATCGCCTTCCTCAGCTTTATGGTGTGGGCGCACCACATGTTCACCGTGGGCATGCCCATTGCCGGTGAGCTGTTCTTCATGTACGCCACCATGCTGATCGCCGTGCCTACCGGGGTGAAAATCTTCAACTGGTTGGCCACCATGTTCCAGGGCGCCATGACCTTTGAAACGCCCATGCTGTTTGCCATCGCCTTTGTGATCCTGTTTACCATCGGCGGTCTGTCCGGCGTCATGCTGGCCATTGCTCCGGCGGACTTCCAGTACCACGACAGCTACTTCGTGGTGGCCCACTTCCACTATGTGCTGGTGCCGGGCGCGGTCTTCTCCATCATCGCCGCTGTTTACTACTGGTTGCCCAAGTGGTCCGGCCGCATGTACAACGAAGTGCTGGGCAAGACGCATTTCTGGTTGGCCTTTATCGGCCTGAACCTGACTTTCTTCCCGATGCACTTCAGCGGGCTGGCGGGCATGCCGCGTCGGATTCCGGACTACAATCTGATTTTCGCCAACTGGAACATGATCTCTTCGGTGGGCGCCTTCCTGTTCGGCGCCGCCCAGATCCTGTTCCTGTACATTGTGGTGCACGCCATCCTCAAGGGCCGCAAGGCCACTGATGAAGTCTGGGAAAACCCGGAGGGGCTGGAGTGGACCGTGGCATCGCCGGCGCCCTACCACACGTTCAGCACGCCACCGGAAGTGAAATAGTCGCCATGAAACTGCCAATGCCCAAAGATCCTGTTCATGCCCTGTGCGTCAAATTGGGCGCCTGGGCGGTGGGCATGTTCGCGTTTGCTCTCTTGATCATGCCGCCGCTGTATGAGGTGTTCTGCGAGGTAACCGGACTCAATGGCAAGACCGGCGGACGCTATGAGGCAGTGGATATCCGTATCGACACCGAGCGCACGGTGAATGTGCAGTTTGTGGCCGTTACCAGTTCCGGCATGACATGGGATTTTGCGCCGTCGGTGCGCAGCATTCGGGTACACCCGGGTGAGCAGGTGCGTATCGACTACCGCGCCTTCAACCCTACCGAGCGCTTTATGATCGGCCAGGCGGTGCCCAGTGTGACGCCGTTCAAGGCGGCCAACTATTTTCACAAGACCGAATGTTTTTGTTTTGAGCAGCAGCCACTGGATGCGAACAGCAATGCCGAGTTGCCGCTGTTTTTTATTGTTGACCAGGACATCCCGGCGGATGTCCATACCATCACTTTGTCTTACACGCTGTTTGATGTCACGGAACGCTACGCCGACCGCTACGCGGGCGTGACACGCTGATAATGATTATGGGGTAGACCAAATGGCAAGCGAAGGAACCTACTACGTACCCGAACAGAGCAAGTTGCCGCTGCTGGCCAGCATCGGCATGTTTGTGGCGGCTTTCGGGATTTCCTCCTGGCTCAGTGGCATGAGCGGCAACGCCTATGTGCTGGTGGGGTCCGTTGTGTTGTTTGCTGCCGCCGCGCTGGATTTCAGTTGGAAGCAGACCCTGGGTACGCTGGTGGTCAGTGCGCTGCTGGTGGCCTTGACGTCCGGGTGGCTGGGTATTCTCAGCAGCGGTATGTTTACCCTGTTCGTCGGCAAGCTGCTGTTGGCCGGAGTACTCTGGAACTGGTTTGCCATTGCCATTGCCGAAAACATCGCCGGCAAGAACAGTCCCCAGCTCAAGCGCTCTTACGTCTGGGGCATGGTGTGGTTCATTTTCAGCGAAGTGATGTTCTTCGCCGCCTTTTTCGGTGTGCTTTTCTATGTCCGCACCCTGGCCCTGCCCTGGCTGGCGGGTGAAGGCAGCGGCGCTTCCAACGAATTGCTGTGGCCGGGCTTTGAGGCGGAATGGCCATTGATGGTGACACCGGATATGGCGGTGCGCGGCGAGGGCGCGAGAGTTCTCGGTCCGGAGCAGAACATGAGTTTCCGGGACGCCGGTTCTCTGTTCACCTGGCTGCCCTTCTGGAATACCGTCATTCTTATGGCGTCCAGTGTCACGGTGCATTTTGCTCATACGGCGATCAAGAATGACAATCGCAAAGGTTTCAACAACTGGCTGCTGGCGACCATTCTGCTGGCGGGTACTTTCCTGTGTTTGCAGGTGTACGAGTACTACGAAGCCTATGTGCATATGGGTCTGACCCTGCAGTCCGGCATTTACGGCGCTACTTTCTTCATGTTGACCGGCTTTCACGGTGTGCACGTATTGATGGGTACGATCATGTTGCTGGTGATGTATCTGCGCTCGGTGCTCAAGGGGCACTTCAAGTCCGATGACAATTTTGGGTTTGAAGCCGCCAGTTGGTACTGGCACTTTGTGGATGTGGTTTGGGTTGGGCTGTTCCTGTCCGTCTATATCTTTGGTTAAAAGCCATTTCATAAACTACTGCGTGCACGTCTGGCGGCGTCCGGCGGTGCTCGGAATCCTCATGTATTGCATATACACTGCGGCTTTGGCTCCTGCGTCGCCCTATCGCCTGCGTCCATGCAGGCGTGCGGTTCCTGCGCTCCGGCGGCCGCCACCAGCCGCGCACTCGCTACGTTTCTGAGATGGCTTTAAATCGCTTCTAGAAAGCCCTCCGATCCCAGGGCGCCTGGCTGCTGAGGATGCCGGTGTACAGGCCGATGAAAATGCACAGCAGCAGTAGTGCGGCCAGGGTGATGCGGATGCCCAGTGCGTAGAGCGTCCGTTTTGATTCGGGCACGCCCGCGTCCCTGAGCAAAAAATTCATGCCGCTGGTCAGACTGACCACGATGGCGACAAACAACAGCAGAATAAGGACTTTCAGCCACATGGATGGTGGATAACTCCGATCAGGGATGTGCGGAACGGGATGTCCGACAGTGGCGAGTGTTGACTCGTCAAGGTACAGTGCTTCCCCGTGAAACTACAGTTTACCCCAAACCTGAAAATCCTGCTGTTTGCCGCGCTGGCGCTACCTTTGCTGTTGGCGCTGGGCACTTGGCAGGTGCAGCGCGGCTTCGAGAAGCGCGCTCTGGAGCAGCAGTACGAGCGGCAACAGGCGGCGCCGCCGGTGGAAATGACGGACCGCACGGTCGACGACTTGCCACTGTTTACCCGGGTGATCGCCCGGGGCGAATTTGATCCCGAGCGCTTTTGGCTGCTGGACAACAAGCACCGCAGTGGCCGGGTGGGCTATGAGGTGATCGTGCCCTTTCAACTGGACGACGGGCGCTGGCTGTTGGTCAATCGCGGTTGGCTGGCGGCGGGCGGCAGTCGCCGGCAGTTGCCCGAAGTACCGGCGGTGCCCGGCGAGGTTACCCTGTTTGCCCAGATTGCACCGGACAGCCGGCATCCGCTGCTGTCTGCCGCGCATCCGGGGCCGGATTGGCCGCGAATGGTGACGGCACTGGAGGTGGAGGAGATGGCGCAGCAGTTGGCGCAGCCGTTGCTGTCCGTGTCGCTGCGGCTGGATGCCGCCAGCCCCGGTGCTCTGGTCACCGGCTGGAGCGCCACCGCCGTGGAGTCCCACCGTCACTGGGGCTATGCCCTGCAGTGGTTTGGCCTGGCGCTGGCGCTGCTGGTGTGGTTGTTTTATGTCTGCATGTCGCGGGTCGATGAATAGGTAATTCCATGTCTGAACGCAACGAGGTTTCCAGCGAACAACAGCGGCGCCTGCAGCGTCGCGGTCGGGTGCAGGGTGCGGCCATCATGGCCATTATTCTGCTGCCCTTGCTGGCGGCGCATCTGATTTATCACACCGGGTTCGGCATACCCGCGAGCACGGTGAACAACGGCGATCTGATTGATCCGCCGCTGCCGGTCGAGGAGCTGATGCTGTACCGGCCCGGCGCCGGCCCCTGGCGGCTGGAGGACGAGGCCGCGCGCTGGCGCATTCTGATTCCCGGCATGGCCGAGTGCGACGCCGTGTGCGAGCAGAATCTCTACCTCAGTCGCCAGGTGCGTACGCGGCTGGCGGACAATTCCGAGCGGGTGGCGCGCCACTACCTGTTGCTGGATGACCGGCTGGGGGCGGATACCGCCGCCTGGCTCGCCGCCGAACACCCGGATGTGCGGATTCTCAGCGCGCGGCCTGCGGAACTGGCGGCCACCGGTTATGACGGCATGCCCGGGGGCGATGGCCGATATTTCCTGATGGACCCCAGAGGATTTGTTATGATGGCCTACTCGCCGGAGCACAGTGGTGGCGAGCTGCTGGATGACCTCAAGCGCATGTTGAAATTTTCCCAGGAGAGATAGATCCCCGTGCCCAAGTCTGCTTCCCGGTTTACCCTCGGCTATCGTCTGACATTGGCGGCCACGGCATTGTGTCTGGTGGTGGTGGTGCTGGGCGCGTTCACCCGGCTGGTGGATGCGGGACTGGGTTGTCCGGACTGGCCGGGTTGCTACGGTCACCTCACCTGGCCCATGTCCGACGAAGCCGTGGCCCGGGCCGATGCGGCCTTTCCGGAATTCCCCGTGGATCACGACAAGACCTGGCCGGAGATGGTGCACCGCTATTTCGCCGGGCTGCTGGGTCTGGTGATTCTCGGCCTGGCGCTGGCCACCTGGCGCTGGAGCCGGGAGAGCCCGCAGCGCGGCTACCCGGTTAAACACTGTTTTGGTCTGCTGGCGCTGGTGATCCTGCAGGCAGCTTTTGGTGCCTGGACCGTGACTCTGAAGCTCTGGCCCCAGGTGGTAGTGGCGCATCTGTTGGGCGGGTTTGCGACCTTGAGCTTGCTCTGGCTGCTGGCCCAGCGCTTCGGCAATCTCCATTGGCACCTGGCGGCCAGTGCGCGGGTGGCACTGCGCCGCCTAAAGCCGCTGGTCTGGCTGGCGCTGGTGGTGGTGGTCCTGCAAATCGCCCTGGGCGGTTGGGTGAGCGCCAACTACGCCGCTCTGGCCTGCACCGATTTCCCCACCTGTCGCGGCCAGTGGTGGCCGGACATGGATTTTGCCCAGGGCTTCAATTTTGCCCAGTCCATCGGCCCCAATTATCTTGGCGGGCTGCTGGAGAATGACGCGCGCAAGGCCATTCATGTTACGCACCGGTTGGGCGCCCTACTGGTAACGCTGGTGGTGGTGTTGCTTTGCTGGAAACTCTGGCGTCTGGGCGAGGCATCCTGTCGGCGTATGTCCGCCCTGATTGCCGGTGTTCTGCTGGTGCAACTGGCGCTGGGCGTAACCAACATTGTCGCGTCTCTGCCCCTGGCGGTGGCGGTGGCCCATAACGCCGGCGGTGCCCTGCTGCTGCTGACCCTTGTCACCCTGTTGCATCGCCAGTACACGGCGACGGAACGGGTGTCGTCGTGACCGAAACCACAACCGCCGGTTGGCGCGATTACTACCAGCTGTGCAAACCCCGGGTGGTGATGCTGATGATCCTCACGGCGGTCATTGGCATGCTGCTGTCGGTGCCCGGCATGGTGCCGCTGGATGTGCTGCTGATTGGCAATCTGGGCATTGCCCTGTGCGCCGGTTCCGCCGCGGCGGTCAACCATCTGGTGGACTGGCGCGTGGATCAGAAGATGGCGCGCACCTCCGGCCGGCCGGTGGCCATGGGCCGCGTGGCGCCGAAGCAGGCGGCGATCTTTGCCCTGGTGGTTGGCCTGCTGGGCATGACCCTGCTGGTGGTATTTATCAATGTGCTTACCGCTGTGCTGACGCTCGCATCGCTGCTCGGCTATGCGGTGGTCTACACCCTGTTTCTCAAGCGCGCCACACCCCAGAATATTGTCATCGGCGGTATCGCCGGCGCCGCGCCGCCGCTGCTGGGGTGGACGGCGGTGACCGGAGAGATTCACGGTCACGCCCTGCTGCTGGTGCTGATCATTTTTGCCTGGACGCCACCGCACTTCTGGGCGCTGGCGGTGCACCGCAAGGACGAGTACGCCAAGGCGGACATTCCCATGCTGCCGGTGACGCACGGTGAGGGTTACACCAAGCTGCACATCCTGCTGTACACGGTGATCCTGATTCTGGTGACGCTGCTGCCGTTTATCACCGGCATGCTGGGCTGGCTCTATCTGCTGGGCGCGGTTGTGCTGGGGGCCGGATTCCTGTACTGGTCGCTGGTGCTGATCTGGAGCAGGAAGCCCTCGGCCGGTATGAGTACTTTCAACTATTCCATTGTCTACCTGATGGCCCTGTTTGTGGTGATGCTGCTGGACCATTATCTGATCACGCCGTCCCTGCGGTTGGTGTGACGTCGGCGCATCGGTGGACGCGCGTTTGAAAATTCGGAGGCTAGTGTGACTGAACCGTCCAATCAGATTGATGAAGCGGCGCGCCTGCGCGGCATTCGCAATACCGTAATCATCCTGCTGGTGATTGTGGCGTCCATCATCGCCTACATGATGATTCGCGCCAGCATGGCGCCGGTGCTGAACCAGGAAGAGCTGCGCGAGCGCGGTGCGGTGGTGTTCGATCAGCCGCGCCGCTTTTCCGATCTGGAACTGGTGGATCACAAGGGCGAAGCCTTTACCCGGGAGCGGCTCGAAGGGCGCTGGTCACTGCTGTTTTTCGGTTTTACCCACTGCCCCGATATCTGCCCCATGACCATGGCGGATCTCGGTCGCCTGGTGGGTGATCTGCCGGAAGAGGTGGCGGCCAATACGCAGGTGGCATTGGTGACGCTGGACCCGGCCCGCGACACGCCGGACCAGTTGAGCGAATACGTGAACTACTTTCACCCGGAGTTTGTGGGTGTGACGGGTGAGTTTCTCGACCTGCGGCGCTTCGCCAACGAAGTGAATGTGGCCTTTTCGAAAGTGACCCTGGGCGATGATGACTACACGGTGGATCACAGCAGCAATATCGTCATCATCAATCCCAAGGGTGACTACCACGGTTTTTTCCGCCCGCCGTTCGAACACGATCGGCTGAAGTCCACCTACCTGTCCATCTACCGCGCCTTCCGGTATTGATTAACATCACGCGGCCCTGGCGGGTCTGATGGCCAGGGCTTCGGTGTCGTCGTGCCACTGCAGCTGCTCGCTGTAGTGCAGCAGGCGCATCTGGCCCTGGTGGTCTTCCACCAGCGCCGTGCAGCTCTCGATCCAGTCGCCGCAGTTGGCGTAGCGGATACCGTTTTCCTCGAACAGTGCCGGGTAGTGAATGTGCCCGCAGATAACGCCGTCGTAGCCACGGCGGCGCGCCTCGTCCATGGCCTCGCGCTGATAGGTGGCGATGGCCTGTTTCGCACCGCGAATGTTGCTCTTGATCAGCCCCGCCAGGGAAAAGTAGGGGCGTCCCATCCATTTGCGGCAGCGGTTGGCCCAGCGATTGATGAACAATAAAAAGTGATAGGCCATATCGCCGCAGAAGCGCGTGATCCAGCTCAGATTGATATAGGCGTCCATGGCGTCGCCGTGCATGATCAGCAGGTGCCTGCCGTCGGCGGTGACATACTCGTGTTCCAACGCCACCTCGATGGGCCCGAACCTCTGGCCGCAGTAGTGCCGGATGGGTTCGTCGTGATTGCCCGGCACATAGATCACGCGAATACCGCGATCGGCCAACTCGTAAAGTTTCAGCATCACCTGGTAGTGTTTCGCTGGCCAGCAGAAGCGACGCTTGAGCGCCCAGAGATCGATGATGTCACCCACCAGATACAGGGTTTCGCACTGCAGGTGATCGAGAAAATCCAGCAGGTAATCGGCCTTGCAGTCGCGGTAGCCCAGATGGACATCCGAGATCCAGACGGTGCGGGCATTGATCAGGTGAGTGAGTTTCGGGATTTCGGGACTGGGGAGAGCGCGGTTGTCGGCCATTGGACGCCTCCGATTGCGACGATACGGCCATTGTCAGCTTGTTGCGTGACAACGGGGCAACAAAAGAATGAAGAATTCATGACAAGGGAAAAGGGAAAAGAAAGCCCAGTAGCCGCCTCATAAACGTAGCGAGCGTGCGCGTAGTAGTTTATGTGGCGGCTACTCGTTTGCGCTGCGGTTGAAGAAAAGACTCAATACAAAAAAGCCTGTGGCGGCGAGGACTATGGTGGGGCCGGCGGGGGGGTCCCAGACAAAGGACGCGGCCAGGCCGAGGCAGACGGACAGGCCGCCGATGACGCTGGCCAGCACCGCCATCTGTTCCGGGGTGCGGGTCAGTCGGCGGCTGGCGGCGGCGGGAATAATCAGCAGGGCGGTGATCAGCAGCACCCCCACCACCTTCATGGCGATGGCGATGACCAGAGCCATCAGCAACATGAGCGCGGTGCGCACCGCCGTTACCGGTACGCCTTCCACCCGGGCCAATTCCTCGTGCACGGTGATGGCCAGCAACTGGCGCCAGAGCAGAGCCAGTAGTGACAATACGACAACGGCAATTACCCAGACGGTGATCACATCGGCGCGATTGGCGGCGAGAATGTCGCCGAACAGATAGGCCAGCAGATCGATGCGGCTGTCGGTGAACAGGCCGACGGTAATCAGCCCCAGAGCCAGGGTGGAGTGGGCCAGTATGCCCAGCAGGGTGTCCGTGGCCAGTTGCCGGTTCTGTTGCAGGGCCACCAGCATCAGCGCCAGCAGCAGGGCGCCGGTGGCCACGGCGATATTGATGTTCACCTCCAGCAGCAGGCCGAAGGTGACGCCCAGCAGTGCCGAGTGGGCCATTGTGTCGCCGAAGTAGGCCATGCGCCGCCACACGGCGAAGGCGCCCAGCGGGCCGGCGGCCAGGGCGACACCGAGACCGGTGAGTGTGGCGTAGAACATGAAGTCGGGCATGGGGGCTATTCCACTATTTCTCCACTACATCGCCATGGTCGTCGTGGGCGTGATCGTGATGGTGGGTGTAGAGCGCCACCGGCGGCGTCCGGGTGCGGCCGAAGAGTTCCAGAAACGCCGGGTCGGCGGTCACCTGCTCCGGGTGTCCGTGGCAGCAGATGTGCTGGTTGAGGCAGATCACGGTGTCGGTGTTGGCCATCACCAGATGCAGATCGTGGGACACCAGCAGCACGCCGCACTGGCGTTCCAGGCGAATGCGGTGAATCAGGTCGTAGAGTGCTGCCTGACCGGTGACGTCCACGCCCTGCACCGGCTCGTCCAGCACCAGCAGTTGTGGGTCGCGCAGCAGGGCCCGGGTGAGCAGTACCCGTTGGGTTTCGCCGCCGGAGAGTTGCTGCATGGGAGTGTGCAGCAATTTGCCGATGCCGGTCAGCGCCTGGATCTCCTCCAGCGACGCCCGGGGGCGGCCGCCCAGGGTGAGAAAGCGTTTGACGCTGAGCGGCAGGCTGGGGTCTATGTGCAGTTTTTGCGGCATATAGCCGATGCGCAGGTTGGGCGCGCAGGTCACCCGGCCGCGGCTGGGGACGATCAGCCCGAGCACCACCCGCACCAGGGTGGTCTTGCCGGCGCCATTGGGGCCGATAAGCGTGGTGATCTTGCCGCTGTGCAGGCTGAGGTCGGCGTCGTGCACTATATCGCGACCGCCGCGCCGCACGGCGACACCGCGAACCTCGACCAGTGGTGCTGCGGGGGCTTGGCTCACGCGTCGCTCTTCCGGCAATCCGGGCAGAGGCCGGTTACTTCCAGCGAGTGGGTTTCGGCGGTAAAGCCCAGGGATCTGGCGTTCTTTTCGATGGCGTCTTGAAGATTGCCCAGCCCCAGTTCCACCGCCACACCGCAATGCCGGCAGAGCAGAAAGTGACCCTGATGCTGGTGCTGGGGGTCCGGGCAGCCGATGTAGGCGTTGAGCCCGTGGATGCGGTGGATCAGGCGCTGTTCCAGCAGAAAATCCAGCGCCCGGTAGACGGTGGGGGGTGCTATCTGGCGGGTGGTGGCGGCGGCCAGCATGTCCATCAATGGGTAGGCGCCCAGGGGTTTGTGGCTCTGCCAAATCAACTCCAGCACCTGCTCGCGCAGGGGTGTCAGGCGCACGCCGCGCTCCGCGCAGAGGTTGCGCGCGGCGGCCAGAGCGTCGCTCACGCAGTGGTCGTGATTGTGGGTCCGGCAGGCCAGGGGCGCTTCGCTCATGATTGGGTGTTGGTCCGTTGCGAAATTTCTCGGTGCTGTTTAATGGTCACCACAGCGATTTGTGTTACTATATAACAATATGCTCACTCTTGCCTGTTGACCTAACTCCATGACATCGAGTTTCATTTCCTGCCTGCGGGCGCTTGGCGTCTTTTGCCTGACCCTGATGCTGGCTCTGCCGGTGCAGGCCGAGTTACAGGTGCTTGCCAGTATAAAGCCTCTGGGGCTGATTGCCGAGGCCGTGGCCGGCGACAGCGCCCAGGTGCGGGTACTGCTGCCGGCCTCGGCATCGCCCCACGATTACCCGCTGCGCGCTTCGGACATGCGGTTGCTTGAAGCGGCGGACCTGGTGGTCTGGGTGGGGCCGGAACTGGAGAGCTTTCTGCAGCGACCCCTGCGCGGCGTGCCGGGTCAGCGTCAACTGACACTGCAGACCTTGTCGGGGTTGGTCTGGCCGGAGGGCAGCCACGGCCACCGCCACGGCGACCACCACCATGAGCGGGATCCGCACCTGTGGTTGAATCCCCACAACGCCGTGGTGGTGGCGGCCAGCCTGGCGTCATCCATGGCCGATCTGGACCCGGACAATGCCGAGGTGTACCGGGCCAACAGCCGGCATTTCGCCGAGGAGATGGAGGCGCTGGACACGCAATTGCGGCAGGCAATGTCACCGCTGGCGGACAGGGGTTTTGCTGTGTACCACGACGCTTACGGACACTTCGTTTCCCGCTACGGGCTGCTGCAACTGGGCCATGTGACCGTTACACCGGAGCGTCGACCGGGTGCCCGGCACCTGCATCGGCTGCGCGGGCAGTTGCGCGATAACGCCGTGTGCCTGTTTGCGGAACCGCATTACGACATGCGGATGGTGGAGGATTTGGCCCGGGAGTTGCGTTTGCGCGTGGGCACACTCAACCCCCTGGGCGACCAGGAAGTCACCAGTTACCGGCAGTTGATGGAAAACCTCGCGGCGGATTTTTCAGCCTGCCTGGCGGGCGAGGGCATCGTCGACGGCTGACGGCGGCACCCTGAGCCTGACTCCGCGAGAGGTCAGAGCGTCTATCTGACGCTTGTTCAATTCCATCACAAAGGCGTCATAGCAGCGGCGCACATCCCGCTGGGAGGTGTCGGCGCAACCGTTGAGCAGTTGCAGAACCCCTTCCGGGCTGGACAGTTTGTGTCGCACGCCAGTCTGGTGATAGTACTGGCTGGCCAGTTGCTGCAGGCGGTAGATGCCGGACTGGGAGAAGATTAACGTATCCACGGTATGTTCCCTTTACGTTGAGCCAAGTTGAGCCAAAGACAGAGCGTCCCTCCAGTGTAGGCGAGAGCTGCGGCCTGTCCTCCTCGGAGATCACGGAAAAATCCGCCAATTGTCAGAAGTGTGATGCCGGTGGCTACAACGCAGCGGAAAGTGCGAACAAATCGAAATAATGTCGGGGCGAACATAATGGACAAGGCCGGGAAGAAGCGCTCTTGCTGAGGCCTCTTGCCGACCTTTGGCCTGATTGTCGATCAGTTGTCCAGCTCACGGGTCAGTTCGAATTGCTGTTCCAGGCGCTGGTTCAGCTCCTGGTGCAGACGTTCGGCCAAACCGGCCATAGGATCGACTACGGGGTTGTGGGCCGCCGTGGGCGAGCGGCGTGGGGCCAGATCCTCGGCAGTCCACTGGCTGGTCCTGAAATTGCCGGATGCGGCAACGGTCAGGTGCTCTTGTTCGCTGGCCGGCTTTTCGGCGGAGACGGCGGTCCCCGCCATAAGAACTGCCAAGCCAATGGAAATTAATGTGCCCAGTGTTTTCATGGTGTCACCCTCCTTAGGTTTGCCATTGGGCGGCGCCCCGCCCTGGTATTGCCGGGCGCCGGTCGGCGGCTCGGCCCTTGTGGGGCTCTGCCGCATATCGCTTTGTACAAATTGCCAGAATATGTTACTCATGGTAACACTATTGGTGATACTAGACTAGTGGTGTTTCAAAAATGTTAACAGAAATCACAAAAAAATATGTTTTTTCATATGATTATATTCATTATCCAGAAATGATATGAAGTTAACATTTTCGTAACGACAGGTAACACATTCGGAATGTGACTCACCGGACCGACACTCGGGTGACGTGCGGCCGGCCCCGCAACTGGTGTATCCTCTCGCCTGTAACCGGCATCCTCGAAGCGGACCTCCCCCATGACTGCATCCAAGCCCCTGGTGCTGGTAGATGGCTCCTCCTACCTCTACCGCGCCTACCACGCCCTGCCCCCCCTGCAAACCGCCAGGGGCCAACCCACCGGGGCCGTGAAGGGTGTGATCAGCATGTTGCGCAAGCTGCTCAAGGACTACCCCGGCAGCCCCCTTGGGGTGGTGTTCGATGCCAAAGGCAAGACCTTCCGCGACGAGCTGTTCGAGCAGTACAAGGCGCAGCGACCCGCCATGCCGGACGACCTGGTGCCCCAGGTGCAACCCATCCTCGACATAGTCCGGGCCATGGGTTTGCCGCTGTTGGTGGTGGAGGGAGTGGAGGCCGACGACGTCATCGGTACCCTCGCGCGGCAGGCCAGCGAGCAGAACCGGCCCATGGTGATTTCCACTGGTGACAAGGACATGGCGCAGTTGGTGGACGCCCGGGTCACCCTGGTCAACACTATGACCGGCAGCGCCCTGGACGAAGCCGGGGTGGAGGAAAAATACGGTTTTGCGCCCGCGCTGATGATCGACTACCTGGCGCTGATGGGCGACAAGTCGGACAACATTCCCGGCGTGCCCGGGGTGGGCGAGAAAACCGCCCAGGCCCTGATCCGCGGGCTGGGCGGCCTGGACGACATCTACGGGAATCTGGAGGCGGTGCGGGAACTGGATTTTCGCGGCGCGAAAAAAATGCCGGAAAAACTGGTGGAGCACCGGAACCAGGCCTACCTGTCCCGGCAACTGGCCACCATCAAAACCGACGTGGAGCTGGAACTGGGCCTGGATGACATCCGCCCCGGCGAGCCGGACCACGGGCGGCTGCGCGAGCTGTTTCAGGAAATGGAGTTCAAGGGCTGGCTGGCGGAACTGGACGAGGTGTCCGAGGCGCCGGCACCGGCTGCGGCCGTGTCGGCGGTGGAATCCGATTACGAACTGATCACCGACGAAAAAGCCCTGGCGCGCTGGGTCAAGCAACTGCAGCAGACCGATCTGTTCGCCTTCGATACCGAGACCACCAGCATCCACGCCATGGAGGCGGACCTGGTGGGGGTGTCGGTGGCGGTGGCGCCGGGTCGGGCGGCCTATATTCCCTGCGGCCACGACTATATGGGTGCGCCGGAGCAACTGTCCCTGGACGCCGTGCTCAAGGCGCTGGGACCGCTGCTGGAAGATCGGAAAAAACCCAAGGTGGGCCAGAACCTCAAGTACGATCGCAACGTGCTGCGCAATTACGACACGGAGCTGCGCGGCATCGCCTTCGATACCATGCTCGAATCCTATGTACTCAACTCCACCGCCAGCCGGCACAACATGGACGACCTGGCACTGCGCTACCTCGACTACACCACGGTGCACTATGAGGACATTGCCGGCAAGGGCACCAAGCAGTTGACTTTCAACCAGATCGATCTGGAAAAGGCCGGTCACTACGCCGCCGAGGACGCCGACATCACCCTGCGCCTGCATCGGCGCCTGTGGCCGGAACTGGAACAGATTGCGCCCCTGAAACGGGTATTCGAGCAGGTGGAGATGCCTCTGGTGCCGGTGCTGGCCGATATCGAGCGCAACGGCACCCTGGTGGACGCGGCACAGCTGCAACGCCAGAGTCAGCAGTTGGGTGAGCGCATGCTGGAACTGGAGCGCGAGGCCCACGAGATCGCGGGCCGGGAATTCAACCTGAGTTCCACCAAACAGCTGGGTGAAATCCTGTTCGAGGAACAGAAGCTGCCGGTGACCAAGCGCACCCCCAAGGGCGCGCCCTCCACCGCCGAAGAGGTGCTGCAGGAGCTGGCCCTGGACTATCCCCTGCCCCGGGTGCTGATGGAATACCGCGGTCTGGCCAAGCTCAAGTCCACCTACACCGACAAGCTGCCGCGCATGATCAATGCCCGCACCGGGCGCATCCACACCTCCTACCACCAGGCGGTGGCGGCCACCGGGCGTCTGTCGTCGTCGGACCCCAATCTGCAAAATATCCCGATTCGCACCGAGGAGGGCCGGCGTATCCGCCAGGCGTTTGTGGCGCCCAAGGGCTGCCGTATTCTGGCGGCGGACTACTCCCAGATCGAGCTGCGCATCATGGCACATCTGTCCGAAGACCGGGGCCTGCTCAGCGCCTTCGAGCAGGAGCTGGACGTACACCGGGCCACCGCCGCCGAGGTGTTCGGCGTGGATCTGGACGGGGTCACCGACGAGATGCGCCGCAGCGCCAAGGCCATCAACTTCGGTCTGATCTACGGCATGTCCGCCTTTGGTCTGGGCCGGCAATTGCACCTGGGGCGCAACGAGGCCCAGGACTATATCAACCGTTACTTCGAGCGTTACCCCGGAGTGCAGCGTTATATGGAAAACACCCGCAGCGAAGCCCGGGAGCGCGGCTACGTGGAAACCCTGATGGGCCGGCGGCTCTACCTGCCCGATATCAGGGCCCGCAACCGCAACTTACAACAAGCCGCCGAGCGCACCGCCATCAACGCGCCCATGCAGGGCACGGCGGCGGACATCATCAAGACGGCCATGATCGATGTGCATCACTGGCTCGGCGACAGTGGCCTGCAGGCCAAAATCATCATGCAGGTGCACGATGAACTGGTGCTGGAGGTGCCGGAGGCGGAGCTGGACAAGGTGCGTAAGGGAGTGATTCAGCGCATGTCCGCCGCCGCCGAGCTGCGGGTGCCGCTGGTGGTGGATACCGGCGTGGGGGACAACTGGGATCAGGCGCATTGATGGACCATCAGTGACAACTGATTGTCAATAATTATTTTGCCACGTCGAACTTTGAGATTGGGTTCGGGTGGACCGGTTGACTGAGGACCGCTTACAGTTTTTTACAAATGAGGGAACTAATTTCTGGCGGAGGTATCCCATGACTGTGTGTTTTGATTTTTTTTCATGAGCTCCTTATCCCTAGTGACTTGGCTTTTAGCCAGCTTGGCCAGAAGTAGCGAATCAAGCAGCCCGGCCCCAAAAGGCCGGGTTTTTTTGTGCCTGGAGCGGCGGTGCGCAGGACATTGCCCGAGTTGTGAGCTGGTTCCGGAACTAGTTTCCCAGTGTCCGGTCTGAGCCGGTAACCGCAGCTTGCGGTCAGTTTTTCCCCGCTTCACTGGCATCGCCCCAAGGATGTCAGTCTTCGCTTCCGGCGACCATAGGGTCGCCGGTTTTTTTATGCGAGCCAGCGGGTCAACACCGCCATCAGTTCCTCCACCCCCTGCCCCTTGAGCGACGAGAAGCACTGGACGCTGACCAGATCCTCCACATCGGCCTCCCGCAGGCTGTGGCGCACCGCCTGCAGGGTGTTGCCGGCCGGGCCCTTCTTGAGCTTGTCCGCCTTGGTGAGCAGTATGTGCACCGGCATCTCCCGCTGCACTGCCCAGTTGAGCATCATGGTGTCGAACTCGCCCAGCGGGTGGCGTATGTCCATAACCAGCACCAGCCCGCGCAGCGTTTGGCGCAGGTGCAGATACTCCGAAAGGTTGGCCTGCCACTGCTCCTTCATGGCCAGGGGCACCTTGGCGTAGCCGTAGCCGGGCAGGTCCACCAGCCGCCGCTGGTCGTCCAGGCCAAAAAAATTGATGAGTTGGGTGCGTCCCGGCGTCTTGCTGGTTCGGGCCAGCTTGCTGTTGCGGGTCAGGGTGTTGAGCGCGCTGGACTTGCCGGCGTTGGAACGCCCGGCAAAGGCCACCTCGGTGCCCTCTTCCGGTGGGCACTCAAGCAGACTGGGAGCACTGCTGAGAAAACGGGCGTTGTTGAAGTGAATAGTGTTATCGGTCATAGAAAGCCTTGTGGGTTGGCAAGCCTGTGCGTGGCGGTGACGGTGGCTTGTGCATGAAGGTGTTAGTATAATGCGCGCTGCCGCGAGAGGCCCACTGTCCAGCCCCAAACGTCTGCCCGGGCCGAAATATTGAAACCACTCTGGAAACAGGTTGATCATGAAAATACGAGTTCTGCATCTGTTGTGCGCACTGGGTTTACTGATGTCGGTACAGGTTGCCACGGCGGGTGATCCCCGGGCCGGAGAAGGCAAGGTACAGGTTTGCGCCGCCTGTCACGGCGCCGACGGCAACGCCCAGATTCCCGGCTACCCGTCTCTGGCGGGCCTGGGAGAGAACTATCTATACAAGCAGATGCTCGATATCCGCGCTTGGGATCTGGAGACGGACCCGGAACGCAAGGCCCGCACCGGGCGGCAACTGCCGGAGATGACCGCCATGATGCGCAACCTCAGCGACCAGGATCTGCGGGACATAGCGGCTTTCTATAATGAACAGACTCTGCAGATCGCCGGTGCCCGGGAGATGGAAGTGCAGATCTACACCGGCGACAAGGTGGACGCGCTGGAATTGGGCGAGCGCGTCTGGCGCGCCGGCAACCTGGAAACCGGCGTTCCCGCCTGTACCGGCTGCCATTCGCCCAGCGGCCTGGGCAATGACCCCGCCGGTTTTCCGCGCCTGGCGGGGCAGTCGGCGGAGTATATAGCCCAGCAGTTGCGCGCCTTCCGGGCTGGCGATCGCACCAATGACGGCGAGCCGAGGATGATGCGCCTAACCGCCCGGCACATGAGCGACCCGGAAATCGACGCCGTGGCCAATTTTATTGCCGGCTTGCACTGACGGGCGCGGGCCGGTTCGCTGCGGAACTCAAGCGCCGTCCGCCCGCTCTATAATTGCCGGGGGCGGCGACGTTCACCGCCGGCTACAGGAGCGCTGACGCACCGACGTTGCGCTTGACGTAAAGACAACCGACATGGAGCTAGCCCATGCGCATTCTTACAGTATTACTTGGATTCCTCTTCGCGCTGGCAGCCTGTGCCGAACAGGCAGAGCAGAGCGATCAGCAGGCGCCGGCGCCAGTTTTCCGGGCCGGGCAGCACTTTGAAGTGCTCAGTGAGCCGGTAGCCACGCGGGACCCCAACAAAATCGAGGTAGTGGAAATCTTCTCCTACCTCTGTGGGCACTGCTTCAACTTTGAGCCGCTGCTGCGCAACTGGAAGGCCCAGCAGCCCGACGACGTGCTGGTGATCCACCTGCCGGCCATTTGGAACCCCAATATGGAGCCCTACGCCCGTGCCTACTATACAGCCCAGTCGCTGGGTATCGCGGACCGGGTTCACCGCCCCATCTTCCAGGCTATACACCAGGAGCGGAAAAACTTCCGTGCCGTGCGCGACTGGGCCAATCTCTTCGCCCAGTACGGCGTCGATCCCAAGCAGGTGACCGACACCTACGATTCGTTCGGTGTCACCAGTCAGGTAAATCAGGCGAGTACCCGGATCCGCGCCTACAACACCCAGGGTACCCCGGAGTTGGTGGTCAACGGCAAATATCGCGTCAGCTCCGCATTCAACGGTGTCGACAGCCATGCGGATATGCTGCGAGTTGCCAGTTACCTGGTGGACAGAGAGCGCGCAGCGCGCAGTAACTGACAGCTACGGATAGTAAGATGGCGGGTCGATACCTTTCACTGGTGACCCGCCTTTTTTTTGCGCTGTTGCCGCTCTCCAGCGCCGCGGCCCCGTCGGACTCCATTCTGGTTTTCGAGTACGAAAACGACGCCTTTGTGGGACGCGATGGTGGCTACACCAACGGCATGCAACTGACCTACATCGCTGGCGACCGTCCGCCCCCGCCCTGGCTGCTGGCCGCCGCCCGCTTCTTTCCGGCCATGCCCTCACCGGATGACGACGCGCCCTGGTCCTGGAGTATCGGCCAGTACATGTTCACGCCTCACGATATCGACGAACCGGCATTCCCCCCCGATGATCGCCCCTACGCCGGGTGGTTGAACAGCACCTTCAACATCGGGCGCATCGACGGCAAGCGGCTCGATCGCTTCCGGGTGGGGCTGGGGGTGATCGGGCCGGCGTCCATGGCGGAAACGACGCAGCGAGGCATCCACAACCTGATCGGCACCAATGAGCCCCTGGGCTGGGAAAGACAACTGCGCAATGAAGCTACCCTGCAGATTTCCTACGACCGTCATTGGCGCCATGACACGGGTTACCGCCCCCACGGTCGGGTTTTGGAAATCGCGCCCACGGCGGGTTTCACCGCCGGCAACGCCCTGATCGGCGCCGAGTTGGGTGGCTTTGTGCGCTGGGGCCGCAACCTGCCCGTGGATTTCGGGCCGCCGCGGTTGACCCGCTTCGCCGGCGGCTCCGGCTATTTTCGTCCCACCGGAGGCAGCGGCTGGTACCTGTACTCTGGCGTGGCTGGCCAGTACACCCCTCACAATATTTTCCTTGATGGCAGTTTTTTCCGCGGTGGTCCCAGCGTGATTCGGGATCCCTGGCTGGGGGAAATCTACTTCGGATTCGCGCTGTACAATGGCTCCACCCGTTTGGTCTACACTCAGGTGATACAGAGCCGGGCCTTCGAGGGACAGCCTGCCCGGGATGACTTCGGGGCCGTCAGCCTCTCCTGGCGATATTAAGAATCGACTTGCATGAATGATCCGGCTGCCGACCAGCGTTGGCGAGACAAATACCTCGAAGCGCTGGGTACCCAGGAGACGCTGGAAAAGCAGTTTGCCGATTACCGACACCTGCTCTGGCGGGCGCTGGTGCAACTGGGTGCCCTGGTGCAGGGGCAGAACGAGGAACTGGAAGAGCTGCTGGATCGGGTCTGCGAGCAGGCCCGGGGCGGCGATATCGGTGAGTTGGCGCACCTGCTCAATCGTCTGGAGCAGGCGCTGGAGTCCTTCGAACGACAACGGAATCAGCGCTGCAAGGATATGGGCGCCAGCCTGCAGAATACCGTGGCGCCACTGCAAAAGCTCTCGCTGTCGCGGGAACTGCGCCGGGATATCCGCGACTACCTAACCCGCCTGCCCCGTCGCAGCCGGGACCTGAACCTCTATCCGGCGCTGCTGGAACAACTGGCGGAAATCCAGAGGCAGGTGCTGATCCAGCTGCAGAAACCCCGGGAGCCGGGTCTGCTCGACCGGTTCCGGGGGCGGAGTCTGGAACCGCCGGCGGCGGTGAGCGCGCAGGAACTGCCGGACGACGAGATACCCTTGCCCGAACTGTGCAACCGGGTGGGCGGCATACTGCAGGACCTGCTCAACAGCGTGCAGATCCCGGACGAAGAAAAACTGGCGTCGGTGCAGCGCCGCCTGGCCGCCGGCCTGGATCTGGAGGACCTGCTGCCCGCTCTCAACGATGTGCGCGATCTGGTAATGCGTTCCTATCTGGCTGCCAATCAGGCGTTCGCCGACTACCTTACTAACGTCAACGGTGAGCTGGCGGATATTCACGCCGCCCTGGGCGGCGCCGCCGAGGACGAGGCTCAGCGCGCTCTGTCCCGCCAGACCCTGGACAGCGACATGCAGCAGGAAATGGTGGGTTTGGCGGGCCAGGTCGCCAGTGCCACCGACCTGAAGCAGTTGAAAAGCCAGGTGGAATCGCGGCTGGGCAATATCCGTGAGGTGCTGGCCAAATATCACAGCGCCGAGGCATCGCGGCAGCCACTGACGGAACAATTGGAGCACCTGTCCAGCCGCTTGCAGACCATGGAACACGAGGCGGAACGCAGTCGCGCCAGCCTGGCCGAGCAGCGCCACAAGGCACTGCACGATCCGCTGACGGGCGTCCCCAACCGGGAAGCCTACGACGAGCGTATCAGCCATGAAGTGCAGCGCTGGCAACGCTACGGCCACCCGCTGACCATCGCCGTGTGCGACCTGGATCATTTCAAGCGCATCAATGACAGTTTCGGCCACCAGGCCGGCGACCGGGTGCTCAAGGTCATCAGCCGCACCATCGCCAAGCGTCTGCGGCAGGTGGACTTTTTCGGTCGCTACGGTGGTGAGGAGTTCGTGGTGATACTGCCGGAAACCAGCACTGACGACGCCCTGGTGGTACTGGACAAGATTCGCGCCGCCATTGCCGAAACCGCCTTTCACTACCGGGAAAAGCCCCTGGCCATCACCCTGTCCATGGGCATTGCCGGCTTTGGCGTGGGGGATACCCCGGACGCGGTGTTCGAGCGGGCGGACAAGGCGCTTTACGCCGCCAAGGCCGCCGGCCGCAACCAGTGCCGCTGCGGCTGAGCAGGGCCCGATTTTTGTCGCGCTGACTGCCTGCGGGCTGACGTTCTCATACCGGCCTTTCTGTGCTTTGCCCTTTCCTGCTAATATGTTACGTTATAACATTATTTTTTCCGGAGGCGCCCCATGGACGACAAACCCATTGTCAGCGAAACCGAACTGCTGCGTATGCCCCGCAAGGATTACATGAATGCGCGCCAGCGCGACTACTTTGCCCGGCTGCTGAATCAGCTCAAGAGCGAAACCCAACAGGCCATCGAGGAGGCCAAGCAGGCCATCTCCGCAAGCGAGCCGGAGGCGGATGAGCTGGATCGCGCCTCGTTGGAAGAAGAAAACCGCCAGCGCCTGCGCTTTGCCGAACGGCGCTACCTGTTGCTGCGCAAGATCGACAAGGCGCTCACCCGGATTCACGATGGCAGTTACGGTTACTGCGACGTCACCGGGGAGCCCATCGGCTTGCAGCGTCTGCTGCTGCGCCCGACGGCGAACCTGTGTACGGAAGAGAAGGTCCGCCAGGAGCAACTGGAACGCAATTTTTCCAAGGCCAGAGGAGTATGAACATGCAACCATTACCGGTCACAGTGTTATCGGGATTTCTCGGCGCCGGCAAAACCACGGTGCTCAACCATATCCTGGCCAACCGCGAGGGTCGTCGGGTGGCGGTGATCGTCAACGACATGAGCGAAGTGAATATCGACGCCGCGCTGGTGCAGAATCAGGTGGAACTCAATCGCGCCGAGGAAAAACTGGTGGAGATGAGCAACGGCTGCATCTGTTGCACCCTGCGCGAAGACCTGCTGCTGGAAGTAAGCCGGCTGGCCGGTGAAGGGCGCTTTGATTATCTGGTGATAGAATCCACTGGAATTTCAGAGCCGCTGCCGGTGGCGGAGACGTTTACCTTTGAGGACGAAGACGGCAAGAGCCTGTCCCAGGTGGCGCGGCTGGACACCATGGTGACGGTGGTGGATGGCGCCAACTTCCTCGCCGACTATTTTGAAGCCAGGGAGCTGCGCGAAACCGGGGAGTCCCTGGGTGAGGAAGACCAGCGCAACGTCGCCGATCTGCTGGTGGACCAGATAGAATTCTGCGACGTGATCCTGATCAGCAAAACCGATCTGATCGAGGCCGAACACCTGCAGCAGTTGCTGGGGGTGCTGCGCAGTCTCAACACCCGGGCGGACATCATTCCCATTGCCGGCGGGCAGGTGCCCCTGGAGCGCATTCTCGACACCGGGCGTTTTGACTTCGACCAGGCCCAGCAGGCGCCGGGCTGGTTGCAGGAACTGCGCGGTGAACACACGCCGGAAACCGAGGAATACGGCATCAGCAGTTTCACCTACGGTGCGCGCCGTCCGTTTCATCCACAGAAGCTGCACGACTTCTTTGCCAGCCCGGCGTTGCGCGGTAAACTGTTGCGCTCCAAGGGCTTTTTCTGGCTCGCCAGTCGGCCACAGTTTGCCGGCCAGTGGAGCCAGGCAGGTGGAATTGCCCAGCACGGCATGGCCGGTTTGTTCTGGAAAGCCGTGCCGTCTGAGCAGTGGCCCCAGGACCCTGAGCAATTGGCGTACATCATGGAGCGCTGGCAAGAGCCTTTTGGCGATATGCGCCAGGAACTGGTTTTTATCGGCCAGGATCTGGACAGCGATGAAATCACGGCGCGGCTGGACGCCTGTCTGTTGACCGATGAAGAATTGCTGGCGGGTCAGGAGCTGTGGCTGACGCTGCCGGACCCCTTTCCCCGGTGGACCCGGAATACCGAAGCGGCTTGATGCATCCGGAGGTGACACATGAGTTGGAGTTCCCGTTTGTCCAAACCCCTGTACCCGTTTGTTGTTCCTCTGATCGCCGTTCTCTTGTTGCTGTGTCTGGCACTGGGCGCAGCAGCGGCGCTGGGCCATCCCGGTCACCGGCACTCTGATCAAGACCATGAGCACCGGCGCGATCATCACCATCACCACGACCACGCTGACGAACACCGACATCACGGCGCCCATGTGCACGGCGCGGCGGAACTGACTCTGGTGCTGGAAGGCGACACGCTCTGGCTGGAACTGACATTGCCCGGAATGGATGCGGTGGGTTTCGAGCGCGCGCCAGCCAACGACGAGGAACGGGAACAACTGCAGCAGGCGGTGGCTGTGCTGGAAGACTTGCCGCGCCTGATTCAGATCAGTGCCGGCGCCCAGTGTGAACTGCGGGAAGTGACGGTGGATGACTCCCAGTTTGCACAGACGGCTGCGGGCCACGCCGAACTGGTGGCCCGCTACCGGTTGGTATGCGTAACCCCCGGGGCGCTGCGCGAGATCAGTCTGCCTTTGCTGATGACTTTCTCATCGCTGGAGCAGGTGCGACTGCAGTGGATCATCGACGAGCGCCAGGGCGCCGCGAACGTGAGCGCCACCAGTCCGGTAAGACTGAACTGACAGCGCCCGCAGGAGCTATTGCTTGATACCCTCGATATGCAAATCCAGGTACACGATTTCCGAGGCTTCGCCCAGGTCGTAGTCCATACCGAAATCCTTCATTCTGAAACTGGTGCGACCTTCAAAACCGACCCTTACACCGCCCCAGGGATCGGTACCGGCGCCAATTTTCTTGGCCTTGATGGTGATGCTGTTGGTCTGGCCGTGCAGAGTGAGATCTCCCACCACCTCAAACTTACCGTCTTCAGCGGGGTTGATGGCGGTGCTGACGAAAGTGGCCTTCGGGTATTGACTGACGTGCAGGAAATCGTCGCTGCGCAAATGGCGGTCCCGCTCGGCATGGTTGCTGTCCACGCTGGTAGTGTCAATTTCCACGCGGATACTGCTGGCTTCGAGATTCTCGGGGTTGTAGGTGAACTCGCCGGTGAACTGGTTGAAGCGGCCGGTGAGCCAGCTGAAGCCCAGATGATTGACCTTGAAGTTAATGGAGGCGTGGGAGCCCCGGGTGTCGATAACGTATTTGTCGGCCAGCGCGGGCGCGCCGATCATACCCAGTGCGGCGATCAGCATCGGTGTCAGTAGCTTTCTCATAGTGGTTTCCTCTTTTGTGTTTTACGGTCGATGTGTTGTACCGTCAATTGGTTTGCAGCGGTGAGACTCAATCTTCGCTGCGGGGTTTGATCATGCGCACCAGCGTGCGGTCGCGCATGAAGAAATGGTGCATTACTGCCGCACCCGCGTGCAGGATGGCCAGCACGATGATCGCGCAGGCGCCCCAGTAGTGAATATTGCCCAGCAGGTCCACCTGCCGACCGCTGAGGCGACCGAAGGACGGGAAATCGACCCAGCCGAACAGGCTCGCCGTTTTACCGTCCCCGGTGGTCATGAAGTAGCCGCTGGCGATCACCACAAATACCAGCAGATAAAGTGTGTACTTGGTGATGCCGGATGCCAGGCGAATGGCGATGGTATGGCTGGGTAGCGGTTGTGGCCCCCGGCTGCAGAGCCGCCAGATCACTCGCAGCACCATCAGGATCAGCAACAACAGCGCCAGGCTGATGTGCAGTTCCGGCCCGCGGTTGTACCAGGGGTCGTAGTAGGTGAGGTCGGTCATCCACAGACCCAGGCCGAACAGAAACACGATCAGCCCGGCGCAGGCCCAGTGCAGCAGAATGGTAACCAGACCAAAGCTTTTTCGCGTGTCTGTAAGCACGTGAGGAGACTCCTTTCGACGAGTACCAGACTTCAGATTACGAACAAGCTACCAGAAAAGTTGCCCGGCCAATAATCAAGAATTGTTAGGAATGGACCTGCGTCGCTATTTGGGTACCGGTCGAGTGCGGCCGTTGTCGTCTATGGCCACATAGACGAATTCACCCTCGGTGACCTTGGTGACTTCGGCGTTGCGATGGTCTTTGATCCAGACTTCGATCAGGATGCGGATGGAGGTGCGCCCCACCTCCAATGCCGAGGCATAGCAACTGACGGTGGCACCCACCGGCACCGGGCGCAGAAAGGTCATGCTGCCCACCGCCACGGTGGTCACCCGGCCCCGGGCTATATCCTGGGCGAGAATGGCGCCGGCCAGATCCATCTGGGTCATCAGCCAGCCGCCAAAGATATCGCCATAGGGGTTGGTGTCCGCCGGCATGGATAGGGTCTGCAGAGTAAGGGTGCCCGCCGGGGTGGGATCTTCGTCGTCTATGCCGTGTAGGCTCATGAGGTCGGTTCCTGTTCCAGTCGCGCCAGGTGTGCTTCCGCCGCCGCGCCCAGTTCGCCGCCGCCCTGGGCGGCCATACGGAAGTACT
Organism: Marinimicrobium sp.; assembly: GCA_050486405.1. GTDB lineage: Bacteria > Pseudomonadota > Gammaproteobacteria > Pseudomonadales > Cellvibrionaceae > JBJHDF01. The sequence continues at coordinate 36,600 of JBJHDF010000007.1, forward strand.
CGATGGCTTCGCTGCGGGCGCCGCGCTCCAGGGCCAGCTCGCCCAGGTGGAAGCTGGCCAGTTGGGTGGGCAGCAATCGTTGACTGGCCTGCAAATCCTGTTCCGCCTGGCTGCGGTTGCCCAGTTGTCTGTGGGTCAGGCCGCGGTAGACATAGGGCCGGAAGAATTCGGGGTTGGCCTGCAGGGAGCGGTTGAAGGCGTCCAGGGCGTCGCGGTGCTTGTCCTGTTGCACCAGGAGGCGGCCCTTGAGTTCCCAAAAGAGGTTTTCCCGGGGCTGGTGGGCAATGGCCTGATCCACCAGTGTCATGGCCTGGGTGTAGTTGCCCTGGCCGGCGGCGGCCAGGGCCTGGTCGTACTGTTCGTAGGCGGGCTGGTCCCGGCGTAACTGGGCCATGGCCCGATCGAACCGGGCCTTGTTGCGCACGCCACCGGGGTTGCGCTCGGCAAAGCGCTGGTTGGCCTCCAGACGCTCCCGCGAGGGCGGGTGGCTGGCGAACAGGCCGTCCAGCCAATTGGATTGGCGGCCTTCGGACAGGCGCACGAAGATCTCCTGCAATTCCACTGCTCCTTGCGGATCGTAGCCGGCTTTCACCATGTACTCCGCGCCCACCCGATCGGCCTGAAGCTCGTGGCTGCGGCTGTAGCGGGCCTGCCAGGCGTAGGCGCCGATGCCCATAGCGCCCACGGCCAGGGCACCGTATTCGGAGTCGCGGCGATGGGCCGCCAGCCCCGCCGCCATCACACCGGCGGAGAGCAGCATGTTCTGGGTGGCCTGGGAGGCGCCGTGGCGGGCGGCGGCGTGCACGATTTCGTGCCCCAGCACCGAGGCCAGTTGCGCCTCATCTTCAAAGTGGACGAGCAGGCCCCGGTTGATGGCCATCTTGCCGCCGGGCAGGGCCCAGGCGTTTGGCACGTTGTTGTTCAGCACCACCAGCTCGTAGGGCAGCCCCGGGCGGTCGCTGACCTCCCACAGCCGTCGCCCCACCTCGTTGACATAGGCGGTCAGGTCCGGGTCCACCACATAGCGGCCCCCTTGCGACTGCTGGCTGGGCAGGTAGTACTGCTCGCCGATGGCCACCTCCTGGGCGGGGGTCCAGACGGAGAGTTCGGTTCGGCCAGTAACCGGGTTGACGGCGCAACTGCCGATCAGGGAAACCAGGGCAATGAGGCCCATAAGGGTGAAGAAGTTTTTCACAGCTGTGCTCCTGCTGACATCTCGGAATATAATGCCAGTTTACTGTCAGACAATCATCCGCGAGTTAGGCAATCGGTCACACCTATGAAAGCCCTGCAGGTTATTGAGTTGTTTGCCGGTAACGGCCCCGACGGGCGCCCGGTGGTGGAGACGGTGCGGGTGCGGCAGTTGGAGGACGACCAACTGCAACTGGTGCAGTCGCCGGCGTTCGTTCGGGGCCTGGCCAGCGGTGACCGGATTCGCTATGACGGCAAAAGCCGGGAGTTCGAACTGGTGCAGCGCAGCGGCAACCTCTGCGTGCGGGTGTTCAGTCGCCGTGATATCGAGGCCCTGATGGAGTTGTTGGTGCCAGAGCTGGAAAAACTGGGCGCTGAGCTGGATCTGCAGACACCACGGATGCTGGTGTTCTCCATCCATGTCAGTTGTGGTTTCACCGCCGTTGAGCAGCTCCTCAACGATGCCATCGCGGATGATCCGGACACCACCTGGATGTATGGCAATGTCTACGACCCGGTCGACGGCGTCACACCGCTCAATTGGTGGCAGTCCATTTTGAAGCCGGCGTAGTCTCCTTGCCGGTGAGCGGGTATTTGCCCGTAGCGTCGCCGAAATCCCCATATTCATGGCAAAAGGGTTTCCTCTGCTTCTAACATCAAAACAGTCTTAAAAGCCGGTTGTCAGCGGCCGCTGTCAGTCGTAAAGTCTTCCGCTTGATTTGCAGGCAACTGATACCACAACAACGGGGCCGGAGTCGGGCCTGGACCCGGGACGCTCAGGACGCAACTATAATGTCGGTGGATGACCGCTACTTGGCGCGCGTACTCGGCCTCTTGGCCGCCGTGGCACCTGTGTCCTGTCGACGGGCGTTTACCGGAGCCCTCATTTATCACCAGCAAACTGTTTTCGCCGTTGTGGCCGGTAACCGGCTTTACTTCCGCACCGATGCCAACTCCGCCTGCCTTTACCAAAGCCGCAGCATGCCCGTCCTCGAATCCCGCCTGATCCAGGGGGGTATCTCCGCCTTTCACCAATTGCCCGACGAGGTGTTGGAGAATCCCGCCGAGTTGCGGCACTGGATGCGGGCGGCGGTGGAGGCCACCCGGGAGGAGTCGGAACAACCCGCCGAAGAGTCCGAAGGCGCTGGCTTGGCTACCCAGCGTCAAGCCGGATAGCCCATTCTTTGCTATAACATACTGATTGGTAAGCGACGCTCACTTTCTACGGAAACCTCCATGACAGTAAATATCCTGGTGGCGGACGACGCCAGTTTTGTCAGGGACATGGTCAAGAAACACCTCCGGGAGCATATCCCCGGTGTCCATATTCTGGAGGCCGGGGACGGCAACCGGGCGCTGGCCATGCTCAAGCAGCAACCGGTGGATTTGGTGCTGTCGGACTGGGAAATGCCCGGCATGAATGGCGAGGAGTTGCTGCGCTGGGTACGGGAAAGCGAGCGTTGGCAGGATCTGCCATTCATCATGGTCACCAGTCGCGGCGACCGGGCCCATGTGATTCAGGCGGTGGAGGCTGGGGTTTCCGACTACCTCTCCAAGCCCTTTACCCCGGAAGAGCTGCTGCACAAGGTGTTCCGGCAACTGGGTGTACAGGGTAAGTTGCCCAGTGCGGCGGTCGCCCGCGTGGGCAGTACCCAGGGCATAGCCCACGCCTCGGTGAATGCGCTGACCGGCGGCGCCAGGGCCACGCCAGCGGCCAAGGCCCGCACAGCCGTCAAGGGCCGGGCGCGGCTGCGTTTTGCCAGCGACGGTCAGTTTCACGGCTGTGTGGTGCGGGATCTATCCCTGCAGGCCATGAGCGGCCTGATGCAGCGCAGCGAGACCTTGCCGGGCCTGTTCGACCAAGTGGTGGTGGATATCGAAACCGGCCCCGATTCTCTCACCCAGATTAACGGCTATGTGCACAGCCTGCAGGCCGGGGAATACAAGGTGGACACCAAGGTCATAAAAATCACCGTGCGGTTTGTGGATCGTGACGCCGACAAGTTCGAGGCCCTGTCTCGGTATATCGCGGGTTTGTGAGCGGTCTGGGGCTTGAGTTTCCGGGCGTGCCGGCATATGGTGACGCTCTTGCACAGTGTCCAACTCATCCCTGTACGAGGAGAAAATCCATGGCGATTGCCTTGAAAAGTGACTATGGACAGGGCCTGGTCGCCAGCGAAGACCCTATGGTGGTGGTGCTGGAAAAATTCGTGTCTGACGAAGAAGTGGACGCGCTGGTTTCCGCGGCCAAGGATCAGTTGCGCCGCGCCTTTGTCAGTGCCGAGCGCGAAGGTGTTACCAGCGATGGTCGCACCGGCAGCAACTGCTGGGTCTCGCACCAGCACAATCCGGTGATCGGTGGTCTGGCCGAACGGGTCAGCGAATTTGTGGGTATTCCCCTGGAGTACGCCGAGTCCTTCCAGGTGATCCACTACGGCGAAACCCAGGAGTATCGCGCCCACTATGACGCCTGGGACCCCACCACCGTGGCCGGCGCCCGCTGCATGGAGCGCGGCGGACAGCGCTTGGTGACCTGTCTGATATACCTCAACGATGTGCCCGCCGGCGGCAGCACCGGTTTTCCCCATCTGGATATGGAGGTGCTGGCCAAGCGCGGCCGCATGCTGATTTTTCACAACTGTCGCACCGGCACGTCGGATCGTCATCCCGACAGCCTGCACGCCGGCATGCCGGTGGAGAAGGGGGAGAAGTGGGCCTGTAATCTCTGGTTTCGTGAAAAACCCTACCAGCAGACCAGCGTCGTAGCCAGGGTGGCCGGTAAGGGGCCGAAGCGGGCGCCGGGAAACCGCGGACCCGTCAGCCGCAGCAAGAGCAAGAAGGCCCGGCGGCGGCGCTAGCCCGGCAGCCACTGGCCGGGCAGGCGCCCGGTGTACCACAGCGACGCCAGGTCCATGCACACCGCCACCCCCACATGGACCGCCACCCCGCCCCAGATGGAGCGAGAGCGCAGCGCCAGTATGCCCAGAAACAGCCCGAACAGAATGGCGCCGGTGGCCTCCAGCCAGGGCTTGGGCAGGTGGATCATCATATAGGGTACCACCATGATCCATACCGCATTGGCACCCACCGCCGGGCGCAGGGCATTAACCATAAAACCGCGAAAGAAAAACTCCAGAAAAATGAACTGGCCGATGTAAAGCAGCTCCCAGGCCAGCAGATCCAGCCAGCTTCGCTCGGCCAACCGGTAAAACGGGTAGTGGTCGACAAAATCCTCGCGAAACACTGTGACCAGCGCGATCAGCACCAGTATTGGGCTGAGCAGTAACAGGTAACCCCGCCAGTGCCGATGGGTGTCGTTCCAGCGCCAGCCGAAGTCCTGCATGCGCTGGCGAAACACCAGACGGATCATCAGCCAGGGCATGAGCACAAAGATCACCAGGTGACAGCCGGTCCACCAGGCGTACAGCAACAAATGATACCACTGGCTCTGTTGCAAGGCGCGCACATGGGTATCGGCGGCCAGCCCCTGCAACTGCGCCAACCAGCTCAGTGTCAGCAGGAAGCTGGAGGCAAACTTGGCGTAGTGCAGGGCCAGCAGGCACACCGAGGCCAGCGCCAGGGTGTAAAACACCCGGCGCAGGGCCTGGGGCCGGCTCAGGGTCCAGGAGGGCGCGCCCCGGTCGATTTCGTCCAGCACGGTAAACAGTCGTCTCGGGTGCACAAAGGCGGGAATCATGGGGGTGATCCTGTTTGGCCGTTGTCTGCTACGTTTGGCGAAAGGGCAGATGTTGTCGGGCCAGGTCCCGGTAGGCCAGTACATCCCGGGCCTCGGCCTGCACAAACCGCTCCACCGCTTGGTGCAGGCGCGGTTCGCGCAACCAGTGGTTGGAGCGGGTGATCACCGGCTCGAAACCGCGCTGCAGCTTGTGCTCGCCCTGGGCGCCGCCGTCGAAGCGCTGCAATCCCCGCGCAATGGCGTAGTCGATGCCGCGATAATAGCAGGTTTCAAAGTGCAGAAACTCGTGTTCAGCCAGGCAGCCCCAGTAGCGGCCGTAGAGTGTCTGACTGTCGCGGAAAAACAGCGCGGCGGCCACCGCCTCGCCGTTGCGCTCGGCGACTAGCATCACCAGATTGTGCGGCATCTGTTGACCGATCTGGTGAAAAAACGTCCGGTTCAGGTAGCCGGTGGACAGGCTGCGTTTGAGGTAGGTCAGTTGGTAGAGGCGATAAAAAAAATCCCAGTGGGATTCGGTAATGGCTGACCCCTCCAGCACCGCGAAGTCGAAGCCCTGCTGTGCCACCTTGTCGCGCTCCTTGCGCAGATTCTTTCGTTTGCGCGAGTTCATGGTGTCGAGAAAGTCCTGAAAATCGCGATAGCCTCGGTTGAACCAGTGGAACTGGCAGGACAGCCGCTGGCAGTAGCCCTGTGCCTGCAGTGCATCGCTCAGCGCGGGCGCGGGGAACAGGCAGTGCCAGCCCGAGGCACCCAGTTCTTCCACTCGCTGCCGCACACTGTCGGTGGTCACCTGCAGCAGTGCGGGACTGTCCGCACCGCCGTCGAGCAGGCGCGGTCCGGTACAGGGCGTAAAGGGCACGGCGCACAGCAGTTTCGGGTAGTAGGCCAGACCCGCCCGATGGCTGGCATCGGCCCAGGCCCAGTCGAACACATACTCGCCGTAGGAGTGATCCTTGCGGTACAGTGGCATGGCCGCCACCGGTTGCGCGCCGTCGAGAAGCAGCAGGTGGTGGGGGTGCCAGCCGCTGTCGCCGCCCACGCTGCCGCTGTCCTCCAGCGCGGCGAGAAATTCGTGGCGCACAAAAGGATAGCCGCCGGGGCACAGCCGATTCCACGCTGCGGCGGGGATCTGATGGATGGTGGAGAGATAGCGGGCCTGCATGGCTGCATGGTAGCACGACGGCTCCCTTGCAAAGCTGGGGTAAACGGCTATAGTCATCCGTTTTTGCAACTTTCAACCTATGAGTAAACTGCAATGAACGACAGGCCGGGCTGTCAATGAAAATATGGGTAGATGCCGACGCCTGTCCCGGGGTGATTCGCGAGATTCTTTTTCGTGCCGCCGAGCGCGAGCAGGTGGACGTGACGCTGGTGGCCAATCAATACGTAAAGACACCGCCGTCGCGCTATATCGATATGATGCAGGTGACGTCCGGGTTTGACGTTGCCGACGATGAAATCGTCCGGCGCCTGAGCGCGGGCGATCTGGTGATCACTCAGGATATTCCCCTGGCGTCGGAGGCCATTGACAAGGGTGCTCTGGCGCTCAGCCCCCGGGGTGAATTATTCACAGCGGATAACATCAGGCAGCGGCTGAATATGCGCGATTTTCTCGACACCCTGCGCAGCAGTGGTATTCAGAGTGGTGGCCCGGCACCTCTGAGCGTTCAGGATCGACAAAAATTTGCCAATCACGTCGACCGTTGGCTGGCCAAACGGCGCAACTCTTTACAGAGCTAAAGCGCGCCGGTTGGGGGTGCGGCGTTAAGGTCACAGGGTTTTCAGGTATTCCACCAGATCCCAGCGCTGTTGCTCATTGAGCGCGGGCAGTACAGTGCCGTCGGGTTGCGCGGTGCGCCCGGCGCCGTATTCGTGGCCGCTGTTGAAATCGCCGCGACGGAAAGTGGTGAAGCGGTGGCCGTCGTAGCCTTCGCTGCGCAGGCCCACCCTGACCGGATCAAACTCCCGGCTGCCCACCATAAACTCATCGGGACGGTATTCACCGTCTTCCGGATCGCCGTCGCGCCGTTGCGGCAGCAGCAGATCATAGAGCGTGGGCACGGAGCCGTTGTGCAGATAGGGCGCGGTGGCCCAGATGCCGTTCAGGGAGCGCGCCCGGTAGGCCAGCAGTGAGGCGTAGGGATCGGCGGTGGTGTCCGGGTTGTAGTTGCCGGCCTTGACGCTGTGCTTGATTTCATTTTCAAAAAACGACAGCCCCAGCGTGTAGAGCCAGTCCAGGCGGCGGCGAATAAAATTCTTGTCCGGGTCGGGCGTGGCGATAACGCCGGTGGTGACGGCGGTGAGAATCTGTACCACGGGGGCTGTTTCTTCCAGCACCAGCGGCCCCACCCCTGTGTTCTGGTAAGTATTGGCAAAGTTGCCCGAGCGCCCGCTGTAGTAAACGCTGTTTTCCGCCATGGCCGGATCGGTGCCGATATTTTCCAGGCTGGACATCTTGCTGATAACCAGGCGGTCCCAGGCATCGCGCTCTATCACCTCGTGGCAGGAGCGGCAGTACTGGTTGTAGATGATGCGACCGCGCGCCGCCTTCTTGTAGTCGATTGCACCGAGAATATCTTCCGGCCATTGCGGCGAGGTAAGACTGCGCAGGTGCGCCTCCAGGCGCTGCAAATTGACCGGGTCTACCGACGAATCAAACGTCACCCGATACTGCTTGTTTTGTTGTCCAGTAATCCGACCGGAGATGCTGAAGCGCGGCTTCTTCACGTCGAAATCCAAAATGGCAAATACGCCGATCACTTCGCCGGCGTTGCGTCCCAGGTCACCCAGGCCTGAATTGCCAGCCAGGCCGTTCCACTGTACATAGTCGGAGTGGGTGATGTCCCACAAAAACGGGTAGCTCACTGGCGCATTGGGTTCGTTGAAGATGGCGTTGCGGATGCGCAGCATGTCGCGCTGCGACAGATTGGGGTAACCGGGCTCGGAGGACTGCAGCCGCTCGATGATCAGCATGAATTCCGGATCGCGAATAATGGTCTGATCGATCCCCTCCAGCACCTGTTCAACCTCTTCCGGGGTGAGGATGGCGCGGCCGGTGGGACTGGTGACATTGAGCAGTATGTCGCGCATGTCGTTGTGATTCAGTACATGCTGCAGTACCCGGTTGTAAATACGGCCAAAGGCATCCAGGCGGCCATAGCCGTATTCAATGTGGCTGTGATTGATGGTGTTGTACATGCGGATGCGGTTGCCCCACAGTTCCAGGTCTTCCAGCACCGCGTCGGCGGAGCGGTAGTCGTTGCGCAGGGCCAGTACCCGTTGCACAAAGCGTTCACGCTTGGCGTCGTCTTCCAGGGTGGTGAACATGGCCTTGTCCAGGCCGTGCAGAAAGCCCACCATGTCGGCCATGGCCGGGCCGCCGTCGATGCGGATGGCGGTGCCCTGATAGTTCACCTGACCGGTGTGGCAGGCGGCGCAGGTAAAGCCCATGTAGTCGTGGCCCTTGTAGGTTTCCTTGACGAAGCCCACCGGCAGTCCGTCCGGGTTGAAAAAAGTGGGTTTCTGGGGCAGATAGCGGTAGCGGTCGATGTTCAGGTCTGAACGGAACAACTCTTCCGAGTTGTCCTGCTCAAGCACCAAAAATAAATCGTAGGGAAGCAGCGCCGAGCCCTGGGTGGTGTTGTAAAACCAGAGGCTGTCGGCCTCGCTCCAGCCCTGATCCAGGTAGACCGGCGTGTCGTAGTCTTCGCCGAAGAGGCCGCCGGTGATACCGATAGCGCCGCGGTCCGGATCCCGGTCCCAGTGCTGATAGGCTTTACCGATGGCCAGCGTCACGAGCATGATGGCGACGATCAGAAGAAAGAGATAGGACAGTGTTTTACTGTGATGGCGAACAAAGAAAAATGCGCCAACGAGAATGAGCTTGAAAGGCATGCGCGACCCCTTATCCGTGGTTCCTTGGGTATTTGGCGGTACGACTGGGTCTACCTATTCCCGGGCACCCCAAGTCCACAACCCAGCCGACCGCCGTTATTTGCGTCACAGTTTGCGCCTGGCGTTTTGTAAAATCCAGGGAATTTGACGACGTTTTGGGTGGCGGCGGATAAAACGCGCCATTGGGGAGTCCGAAAAGTAGCGGTTACAATGGGCTCGAACCGAGACAAAAGGAGTAAACAACATATGAAGCAAATAGGCTGTTATTCAATCCTCGCGTTGTGTCTACTGGGCGCCCAGGCCGCTGCCGACAACTCGGAGTTGCGGGCCAAGGCGAAGCTGATAGACGGCGAAGGCGAACGCGTTGGCCAGGTGTTGCTGCGCCAGGGCCCCAACGGCACATTGTTCGAGTTGGAGCTGAACGGGCTGCCGCCGGGCATGAAGGCCATGCACATTCACAGTGTGGGCAACTGCGACGATCACCATCACGGTTTCCAGGACTCCTCCGGGCACCTGAACCCGGACGGCAAAAAGCACGGCCTGATGCACCCAGAAGGGCCGGATGCCGGGGATCTGACCAACTTCTATGTGCACAGCGACGGCTACGCCCGGGCGGAGTTCTTCAATGAGCGGGCCAGTCTGGACGGCAGTGTTGGCGCGAAAATACTGGGCGAGTCGGGCGCTGCCCTGGTGATTCACGCAAATCCCGACGATCACGTTTCCCAGCCCATCGGCGGCGCGGGTGCCCGCATCGCCTGCGGCGTCATCAAGGCACTCTAGTATGGCCATAGCGAGGATGGCGATCATGCTCTTGGTGGCGCTAGTGTGCGCCTGCAGCTCCCAGCCTACGGACTCCCGGACCGACTACTACTGCAGTTGGGAGACCACTGAAGAAGCCTATCAGCGCTGCATGGAAGTAAGCCGGGAACTGGAACGGGGTCGCGGTCCCGAGTCCAGGGAGTAGCAAACGCGTCATCATGGCGTACACTGAGAGACAAAGGATGAAAACCAAGAGGAAGAGACTGCCATGCTGATTCTGTCGCTGCTTGTACTGCTCGTGCTGTTGAGCCTGCTGGTCTACCATCAGGTGTCGCTGCCCCTGACTTCCGGCCTGCTGGTGCTCACCTGGGGCGCGCTGGGCTATCTCGCCCCGGTGCTCTGGTCGCTCTGGCTGGTGGTGCCGTTGCTGGCGATTCTGCTGCTGCTCAACCTGCCGCCACTGCGTCGGGTGTTGCTCGCCCGACCGGTGTTCGCCTTTATGCGCAAGGCCATGCCGCCGATGAGCGTCACCGAGCAGGAGGCGCTGGAATCCGGTACCACCTGGTGGGAAAAGGAGCTTTTTTCCGGCAAGCCGGACTGGGAGCAGTTTGCTGCTATCGAGTTGCCGAGGCTCAGCGCCGAGGAGCAGAGCTTTCTCGACAACGAGGTTGAAGCACTCTGCGCCATGCTGGATGAGTGGGACATTCACCACAACCGCCGGGATCTGCCGCCGGAAGTCTGGCAGTACATCAAGGACAAGCGCTTTTTCGGCATGATCATCCCGAGAGAATACGGTGGTCTGGACTTCAGCCCCTATGCGCAGAGCCGCATCGTCGGCAAGATCGCCAGCCGCTCCAGCACCACTTCGGTAACCGTCATGGTGCCCAACTCTCTGGGTCCCGGTGAGCTGCTGATGAAATACGGCACCGACGAACAGAAGCAGCGTTGGCTGCCCGGCCTGGCCCGGGGCGAGGAAATCCCCTGCTTCGGCCTCACCGGCCCCGAGGCCGGCTCCGACGCCGGGTCCATCCCCGATACCGGCATTGTCTGCCGTGGCACCTTTGAAGGCCGGGAGGTGCTGGGCCTCAAGCTCACCTTCAACAAGCGCTGGATCACCCTGGCGCCCGTGGCCACGGTGGTGGGTCTGGCCTTCAAGGTCTATGACCCCGAGGGCCTGCTGGGCGACCCGGAGAAGGTGGACTACGGCATCACTTGTGCGCTGCTGCCCGCCCATCATCCCGGGGTCATCATCGGCCGGCGCCACAACCCCGGCTCGCCCTTTATGAACGGCCCCATCGAGGGCAAGGACGTGTTCATTCCCGCCGACTGGATCATCGGCGGCCCGGCCATGGCCGGCAAGGGCTGGCGTATGTTGATCGAGTGTCTCGGTGCCGGCCGGGGTGTATCCCTGCCGGCACTGGCCACTGCCAGCGGCGAGGCCTGCTATCGCAATGTCGGCGCATTCGCCGCCATTCGCCGCCAGTTCAACACCGAAATCGGCAAGTTCGAGGGGGTACAGGAGGCCACGGCGGAGATCGCCGCTGGCGCCTACACCCTGGAGGCCATGCGGCAGCTGGTGACCCGGGGGCTGGATTCCGGCGCACCCTCGGTGATGACGGCCATGGCCAAGTACCACGCCACGGAAATCATGCGCACCCTGATCAACCACAGCATGGACGTGGTGGGCGGCCGCGCCATCCAGCAGGGGCCGCGCAATTTTCTCGCCCTGCCCTACCAGAGTGTGCCGGTGGCCATCACCGTGGAGGGGGCCAATATCCTGACCCGCTCGCTGATGATCTTCGGCCAGGGCGCCATGCGCTGTCACCCCTACCTGTTCGACGAGATCCAGACCATGCACGCGGAAGATCCGGTGGCCGGTTTGCGCCAGTTTGACCGCCTGCTTATTCGCCACCTGGGCCACGTGGCCAGCCGTTCGGCGCGCACCAAGTGGCTGGGGGTGACCCGTGGGCTGTTCAGCAGTGGCCCCAAGGGCGCTGATCGTTTCAGCCGCTGCTGGTATCGCCGCATCAATCTGCTCAGCAGCGCCTTCGCTATGACAGCGGACGTGGCGTTGGCGGTACTGGGGGGCAATCTCAAGCGCCGCGAACTGCTATCTGCACGTCTGGGCGATGTGCACAGCCAGTTGTTTATCGCCTGCGCCATTCTCAAGTACCGCGCCACCCACGAACCGTCGACCGCCGCCGACGTGCACGCCGAGTATGCCCTGACTCAGGCGATCTACAAGGCGCAGGAAGCGCTCTTCGACTTCTACGCCAACTTCCCCGCCCGCTTGATCGCCTGTGGCTTGAAGTTGGCGGCTTTTCCCTGGGGGCGGATCATTCGCAAGCCCGGCGATGAGTTGATTCGCAAGCTGGGTGATCTGTTTATCGAAGACAATCCGGTGCGTCAGGATCTGGCCCAGTACCTGCATATCAGCACCGACCCGACCAACGCCACCGGTCGTCTGGAGCACACCTTTGCTTTGCTGCAACAGGTGACCGGGCCCTGGCAGGTGTTCTCCCGGGCGCGCAACAAGGGGGAGTTGGCCGGCGACTCGGTGGCGGAGCAACTGCAGGATGCTGTCGGCAAGGGATTGATTGCGGAGGCAGACGTGCCGAAACTGCTGGAGTACGACGCCTGCCGCTACGATGCGATTCTTACCGACGCCTTTGATCGACTGTAATTAGCAGGATTAATAGCACCCGCCGCCTCTGAGGCGGCGGGTGTCTGTTTTTGCACGTTATTACAGCTCGCGGTCTACCCACCTTACGATGTCGCGGCTGAGGTCTCTCAGGCAGGTGCGGGTTGCCGAGCACACGGTGTGACCATAGGCACCCATGTCCAGCACACTGGAGCTGGGAGTGAAATGGCTCAGCGTGGCGATGGAGCAGCTGTGCTGGGCAGTGATAAAACCGTCGGGTGAATCCTCCTTGATCAGTGCCGCCGTAACCCGAACGCTGGGCAGGGTGCTCTGCGTACGCATGCCAAAGGAAAAGTCTTCGTTCAATACCAGGCCGTCGATGTCGATAGCCAGTACAGGCCGCTCACCACTGAACAGTTTGTCGGCTGTGCCCACGGCTTCTATGTCTATGCCCTGAGACTCGCCTCGGCGCACAATCTGCTCCACCAACACCTTGTCCAGGTCGCAGGGGTACTCGGCCTGGGCATAATTGTAGCCACTGACGTTGAAACCGATATTTTCGTTCAGATAGATCTGCTTTGCCGGGCTCTGCGCCACAGCTGGATTTGCCAGGCTAAGGGCCAGTGCTGCCATGGAAAGAAACTGTATCTTCATAATGAATTACCTGCTTTCGGGTGATACGTCCTCAATGCGGATTGAGGTGTGTCTGCTACAGTTTCAATATAGTGCTTGTGCGATCCGCTGTGCTGACCGCTGCTGGAAGCTTGCCTTACCTTTCGCTTACCAATAAATTTTTAATATAAATCAATTGGTTATGGTTTGTTGAGGCGTAGGGGCAAGCTTGCCTGGTAATACGGCCATCCTGCACAATAGGGTTAAATCGATCCGGACATGCGTGCGTTGGCGCCGCAGTTCCGGGCTCTGGCAGGAGAACCAACGACCTTGATCGATGCTGCTTCCAACCAGGCTGACCGCACGGCGGAGCCGGCGCTCTTTACCCTGGAAAAAGTGCTGGTGACGCCCTCGCACAACGAGCTAGCGGCGGACGGCAAGACGCTCAGACTCCAGCCCAAGGTTATGGAAGTGCTGTGCTATCTGGCGCGCAACCAGCAGCGGGTGATTTCCAACGATGAATTGACCGAACAGGTGTGGCAGGGTCGCGTGGTTACCCCCGGTTCGGTGCAGAAAAGCATTAATCTTCTGCGCAAGGCTTTTGCCAAACTGCTGGGGGAGCGCGAGGTAATCGTTCATTTTTCCAAGCGCGGCTATCAGCTGCAAATTGAGCCTGTTTATTTACAGGAGGCGCCTCCACGAGTGGCGTCCGCATCCCCTTTCAGACGAATTGCGGGTCTTGGCCCAAAGCAAAAACTATTGGTGGTGGCGGGTGTATTGTTGCTGATATCCGGGCTGGCGGCGATGAGCTACCTTTATACGCATCGCCATACCCTGTTGCTCGACAAATCCCATCAAACTCTGTTCGATTCGCTGCACAGCTTTACCAGCGAAGTGGGCCACGAACGCGGTGCCGAGCCGCACCCGAACGGCCGGCACCTGGCTTACATTGTTGCGGCAGTCACCGCTGAAGGCGCTGCCATGGAAGCCAGGCACTTGGTTATTCGGGATGACGCCGGTCGGGACTGGTGGTTTGCGGACGCTGCCGGTTCCTGGCGCAAGCTGGACTGGTCTCCCGATGGGCGTCATCTGGTGGCGGTGGAACTGGTGGGCGAAGAAGGAGGCTCCAATGCCGGGTTCTATTCGACGGCGGCACAACTGTTTGATATCCACGTGTTTGAACTGGATTTACAGGAACAGCGGGTACTGGGTACGCATCGGCTCAGCCATTGGCACGGCCACATCAGCAGCGTCACCTGGTGGGACAACGACACCATCGAGATAGTGGGCAAGCAGGGAGAAGCACTGGTCAATCATCGCTACCGCTATTCCCTGGGCGCGCAGCAGCTGGATTCGGTGCCGCCATTGGACTTTGTCATCAACCCGTTGCTCACCAGCGTTCACAACGGACGCACGGCTGTGGCGAGTCTGCACTGGGGCGCCACCCGCATTGATTTTCTGACCCGTGACCAAGTGCCTTTTGCCAGCCATCTGCTGCCCTATCGCGCCACGGATCTGAGCTGGATACCGGATGGCAGTGGTGTCCTGGTACACGCCGAAGAAGCCAGATCCCTGTCTATCGTATACCGCAACGGTCAGCGCCTTGATCTGCAGTACCCCTACAGCAACGATACGCGGGTAGCGGATTTTCGTTTCAGTGCCGACGGGCGCAAGCTGTACTTCACCCAGGAACGCCCCAGAGCCAATTTGTGGCTGCAGCCGTTGACCGGGTCTGCCGTCAATATCACGGACAACCGGCACTGGAACTACGCCGGCAGTTTTTCGCCCTCGGGCGATCGCATTGCCTATGTGTCGGTGCGCAACAATCAGCCGCAGATATGGCTGGTGGCGGACGGGCGCGAACGGCAGCTGTCCCGTGGCACGCTGGATCGGGATATCGATGCTTTTGTATGGTCCCGGGATGCCGACAGTCTGCTGTTTCGCGCCGGTGAAACACTGTACCGGCACAGCGTTGCGTTACCCGATGCTGAAATTTTGTGGACGGGAGCGCGCAACCTGGTGCCCCTGACCTACTTGAATGACAGCCGGGAGTTGCTGGTGATCCGGTACAGAAGTGATGTGAGAAACCTGTGGCGCTTGAATACGGCAAGCGGCGAGGAACGACAACTGACCTTCGGTTCCCTGGGGGCGGTGATTGCCCACGAAGGCGATGTCTATTTTCAATACACCGGCCAGTCGGGTCTCTGGCGCTGGCGCGCGGCTGATGATGAGCTGGAGTTGGTGACCCGTAATCTGGAACCGAACAGCAGGTTTTTGCATGTCAACCGGGATGGCATCTACTACGTAACCGGCGGTGAATGTCACGAGTCGGATATCTATCTGCTCAACCTTGATACCAGTGTGCGCAGCACGGTGCTCGACAGGAGTGATCGCGCTGTTTCGTCTCTGGATTTTCATCCGGCACAAGGTGTTTTGTACAGCCGCTGTCAGCTGCAGGAAGCGGACATCATGATGCTTGAGTAGAAGCCATCTCATAAACGTAGCGCGCGCAGTAGTTTATGAGATGGCTTTTAGTTTAACGTGAAAATACACGTCCTTGGGATCTGGTCATGAGTGACAGGCTCGGCCTGTTACGATTAGTGGCCAAGTTTGCGTGCCACTAAGCTGGTCGGCCAGTGAGGTCGGTAGCGCCTTTGGCAAACGCGGTGAATACATCCCTGTAGCTCCCGCGCGTCATCCCTCGGCAACTGCTCCTGCGTTGCTCTACCTCCTGCATCCGTGCAGTCGTGACGCGAGGGTTGCCAAAGACGCTCCCAACCTCCGTCGGTGGCACTCAAGGCGATAGGAACGACAAGCCCCCTTATAGGGTCCGAGCGAAGCGGCTAGAGTCCGGGTTCTTTGACCCGGATATTTACTCTTTTCGGAACGCTTTGAACACCCCGGCCTCCCAGGGCCTGATGGCCATGACGATGCTGGTGTTGAAGCGCTGGCTGATATCCAGCCGTTCATCTTCGCGCTTGCGGGCGTTGAACTCCATCGCCAACCGTTCCATGCGCTGCGTGATGTCGGCGTTTGACGCCTGGGACAGCATGCCGGTGATAAAAATGCGCCGCTCGCCCGGTTGATTGAAGCGCGATGCAAAGAATTCGCTCTGCACCTGGGCTTCAAAAAACCGCTGAATGGGGCCTTCGGGAATCCAGGCAAAATTCTGGGAAATCAGCAGGCGCACCCGGTTGCCGGGCAGCAGTTCCAATACCTTCATGCGATCCAGTCGGGCCAGCAGCTGTACCATCTCCGTTTCCGTCAAACGATACTGATCGAGTATGTCTTGCACCGTCCAGCCGTTGAACAGCCGCAGCGTCACCAGCAACATGCGGATATCGGTGACGAATTCCTCCTCCTGCTCCCAGGTCATTTCCGTGACCAGCTTTTGCCGTTTGCGCATGCTGTCCACCAGGTCCGAAATCTCCAGGCCCAGCCACTGGCACAGCCTGTCCATGCGTGCCAGCGACAGATTCTTTTCCGAGAAGATGCGTTTCACGCTGGCCTCCGACAGGCCCAGGGTCTTGGCGGCGTCGGCGTAGGTGCGCCCCTGGCGCCGCATCTCGCTCTTGAGGGTATCCAGCAGGGCCTGGGTCTGGGGCATGGGCGTCTCCTTGAGTCGGACATTCAGGTAGATCGTATCGAATAATAATACCAACTGGCGAATATTCGGTAACTATTTTTATTTTCGTTGCGTGTAATGAGTCCCGATCCTAGTCTGGAGTCACATCAACGGCAACGGAGAACCGCCGCCATGAACAACAGCAAGATACCCGTCGCTCCCGGCCTGGTGCCGTCCTTTCAGGCCCGCCTGCTGACACTGTGCAACGAGCGCGTCGAGCGCTACGGGGACCGCCCGGCCCTGAGCATTTTCCAGAATGGCAACTGGGAGAGTCTCAGTTACCGCCAGTTGCGCGACCAGGTGGAATGCCTGTCTTCCCACCTCATCGAGTCCGGCCTGAGGGCCGGTGCCAGAGTCGCGATCCTGGCCGAATCCAGCCCCCAGTGGGCCCTGGCCTTCTTTGCCGCCCTGCGCTCGGGCGCGGTGGTGACCCCTCTGGACCCCAAGCTGCCCGACAGCGACCTGGCGGCAATCCTGTCGGCGGTGGAACCGGCCCTGATCTTTGTGTCCGACACGGTGCTGCCGCGCCTCGAGGCCCTCACCCCCGATGGTCGGCCGGTGCCGCGCGCCATTTCTCTGGGCAGGCGCGGCAGCGATAGCGCGCCCAGCTATCGGGAGTGTTCGAGCAGCGGTATTTTCGAGCCGGTGCACCGGGACCCTCAGGAGACGGCGCTGGTGGTGTACACCTCCGGCTCCACCGGTCGGCCCAAGGGCGTTCGCATCAGCGGCGCCAGCCTGTTGTTTCAGGTTGAGGCGATCAGTAGCTGCGTCGCGGCGCGACCCGGTGACCGGGTACTGTCGATTCTGCCTCTGCACCACCTGTTCGAGTTGACCGCCGGTTTTCTGGTGGTGCTCTGGAGCGGCGGCGAAGTCTGCTACAGCAACAGCCTGATGCCGGCGGAGATGATTCGTCGCCTGGGCGAAAAGCCGGCGGACCGGCTCTTGGTAGTCCCGCTGTTTCTCAAGCTGCTGCGCCGGGAAATTCAGGCCAAGGCGGCGCGTCAGGGTGTCCTGGCGCACGGCCTCTTTCGCCTGGCCTGGCAGTTGTCCGGTGTCCTGCCCGGGCAGGCATTGCGCCGTCTGCTGTTCGCCGGGGTGCGCCGTCAGTTTGGTGGCCGCCTGCAGTACTTTGTCTGTGGCGGTGCGCCTCTGCCCCGGGAAGTGGAGGACTTTTTTGCCCGCATCGGTCTGCCCGTCTACCAGGGATACGGCATGACGGAAACCAGCCCGGTGATCACCCTGAGCGCCCCCGGCCGCCATGCCCCCGGCGCCGTGGGCGAGCCCCTGGCGGGCGTGGAGGTGCGCATCGGTGAGCGGGGCGAAGTGCTCACCCGCGGCCCCCATCTCATGCAGGGCTACGAGAACAACCCCCGGGCTACGGCCGAGGTCATCGACGCCGACGGCTGGCTGCACACTGGCGATCTGGGCCGGCTGGACGAGGCGGGATTTCTGTACGTCACCGGCCGGGAAAAAGACCTGATTGTGCTGGGCAACGGCAAGAATGTCTGGCCGGCGGAAGTGGAGTACGCGCTGGAATCCCACCCGGCCATTGCCCAGGCCTGTGTACTGGAAGCCAATGATCAACTGTGCGCGGTGGTGATACCCGAGGCCCCGGGCGCGGATGCCGATCTGCGCGCCGCGGCCATGGCGGCTTGCCGCCAACTGGCCGGTTACAAACGCCCCAGCCGGATATTGGTGCGGCGCGAGCCCTTGCCGCAAACCACCACGCGAAAACTCAAGCGCCACGCCATTCAGGCCTGGGCGCAACTGCAAGGAGACTGAGCCATGAGCAACGCCACTTTCACTGCCTGCGCCCTGGCGCTGACATTTATCGCCCTGCTGCCCAGGATCTTTTTTCGGCGCGACGGTATCTTCAACATCCGCTGGCTGCTGACCGCGCTGCCCTTTGCCGTCGCCGCCGTCGGTCTGCTGCTGTACAAGGCGGGTCTGGCGCCGGTGCCGCTGCCGCTCCCGGCGGACATCCGCGAGCTGCTGCAGTCTTTGTCGGTGGCCCTGGCGGTGGGCGCCTTCGGCCTGATCGCCTACACCCTGGGCGGCCATCGCCATCCCCTGGCGCTCTGGCATCAGGACCGGGAAGCGCCGGTGGAAATCGTCACCTGGGGCGCCTACGCGCGTATTCGCCATCCCTTTTACAGTGCATTTTTGCTGACGCTGCTGGCGGTGTTGCTGGCGGCGCCGGCACTGTTGTCCCTGGCGGCATTGGTCTATGCCGGTATCGCCCTGCAGATCACTGCCGTGGGTGAGGAAAAGCGCTTGTTGGCCGGTGAATTCGGCAGCGCTTACCGCGATTACATGCGCACCACCGGTCGCTTTTTTCCCCGAGTGGTGGCGTCATGAACAGCGCCGCAGACATCTATCTGCACGACCCGGTCCACGCTCTGGGCTCCCTTGTGCAGACGCTGGAAGAAAGTGGCGCGCGAGGACAGCTTGTGTCGCCGCCGCGTGAACTCCGCGCGGCCGGGTTCGCCCAACATCGCGTCTGCGCCGCCGATGAAACCGCCTATGATCTGGCGAAAAAAACGGTGGCGCAGTTGGCGGACGAGACCAGGGCGGTGGATGCGATCATCTACGCCACCTGTCTGCCGGACAACGCCAATACCGGCAGTCGCGACGCCTTTGCCAACAGTGGTGACGTAAAGCACCTGATGCACTTTCCCGCCAGCCAACTGCAGGCGGAAATGGGTTTGTCCGGTGCCATCACCTTCGGTCTCAACCAGCAGGCCTGTACCGGCATGCTGGGCAGCGTGCGCCTGGCCAGGGCGCTGCTGACGACGGAACCGCAGTTGCACCGGGTGCTGTGTCTGACCGCGGACCGCTTTCCCCAGGGTGCCCATTACGAGCAGGCCTACAACCTGATCTCGGATGGCGCCGCCGCCTGGTTGGTCTCCCGACAGCCCAGGGGGTTTCGGATACTGGCCGCCCACCAGATCACCAACGGGGCCCTGGCCGCCGCCAGCGACGACGAATCCGTGGGCAGCTTTTTCAATCACACCTGCGCCCTGCTGCAGGAGGCTGCGGCGCTGGCCGGTATGGCCGTGAGCGATTTGAACTGGATAGTGCCGCAAAACATGAATCTGTCCGCTTGGCGCATCATGAGCCGTTTGCTGGGCATTGCCGAAACGCGCATCGTCCAGGATTCCTGCGCCCAGGTGGGTCATGTCATCAGTGGCGACAATGTCATCAATCTGCAGGCGCTGGAAAAGTCCGGTCGCCTGCGTTCGGGAGACACGCTGGCGCTGGTGATGGCGGGTTTTGGCATGCACTGGCAGTGTCTGATTATCGAGAGGGTATAACCATGCGCAGCCTGGAAAGTCTTGCTCACAAACTGTGCCGCCTGTCGCGGGACAACATGATGGATGTCTTCAGTGCTATTCGGTGGCCGAACAACCTGCCGGATTCCGCCTGGTTTATGAGCCCTGAACTGCTCAGTGTCACCGGTACTGACTGGGGACATCAATATGATGAAGAAACGCTGAAAAAGTTGAGTTTCTTCGAGGCGGTGAATTTTTTCAGCCTCAATATTCACGGCGAACGCCTGTTGATCGAGGGCCTGGCAAAGCGGATCTATCGCCGCAGTTCGGGCCAGGTGGCCGAGTACCTGCATCACTTTATCGACGAAGAAAACAAACACATGTACTACTTCGGACGCTACTGTCAACAGTACGCCGGCAAGATCTATCCCGATCGAAAACTCAGCCTGCCCCGGGATTTCGCCCGGGGGGAAGAGGACGTGTTGTTCTTTGCCAATGTGTTGATCTTTGAGGAAATCGTCGACGTCTACAACCGCACCAGTGGGCGCGACGCCAGGGTCGAACCGATCAGCCGGGAACTCAACCGGCTGCACCACTTCGAGGAAGCCAGACATCTGGCCTTCGGCAGAAAAATACTCGCGGACTTGTATAGGGAATACGCACCCCAGTGGCGCGCGCAGGTGCATTCGCGGGTGCGTCAATCCCTGGTGGCGTTCTTACAGGCTACCTGGGGGGAATTCTACAACCCGGCGGTATACGCCGACATGGGATGGCCGGACCCCTACCGCATGCGCCGGGAGATCTACCAATCCCGGGCCGCCCGCGACCATCGTTATCGGGTGAGCGGTGGTGTCATCAATATCCTGCGCGAACTGGGGCTGTTTGAGGAGGTACCGGAACTGTGACTGATCAGCAACTGACAAGAGCCGCGCTGCGGGTCTGGATTGCGCGGTGCAACGGGCAACTGTCACCCGCCGCCATTGACGATCAACGGCCGCTCTTTGCACAGCGCATACTCAAATCGGTGCACCTCGCCGAACTGATTCTGTTTGTCGAGGAACTGCGCGGCCGGGCGGTGGATTTGGAGCAAATCAAACCCGGCGCCTTCACCAGCATCGACGCCATCATGACCCATTTTTTTACGGAGCAAGCTTTATGAATGTCGCAAATTTGTCCGCCGTCGGTATCAGTACGAGAGACAAGGGGCAGGTGGTGTTTGGCGGCCCCGCCCTGGCGCTGCTGCAGGCACTGGATCAGGCACTGCTGCGTCTGGCATCCCGGTGGAGCGCGCGGGAACTGGTGTTTCCGCCGGTTCTGGGCGTACAGTCGCTGTGCCAGCTGGACTACTTTCACGCTTTTCCCCACCTGGCCAACTTTCCCGTGTCGCTGGAAGCGTCGGAGCAGAATCTGCGCCGGTTTGCCGAGGGTGTGGACAGTTGTTGTCAGTCGCTGTCGCTAACCGAGACGGCGCCGGTGGATCAGGTGCTGACTCCGGCGGCCTGCTACCACATCTACGTGGAAGCCGCGCATCGCACCCTGGCGGCGCCGGAGTTTTACACCACCCGGGGCACCTGCTTTCGCCGCGAGCAACAGTACCAGCCACTGCGCCGTCAGTGGTCCTTTCAGATGCGGGAGCTCGTCGCCATGGGTTCACAAGCCGAGGTGGACGCCTTTCTTACGCTGGCGTCGGGCGCCGTGGGCAAACTGGTGGAGGAACTGGGTTTGCCGGTGGACTGGCAGAGCGCCACGGATCCCTTTTTTCAGCCGAAACGCAACGCCCAGTACCTGATGCAGCTCACCGAGCCGAGCAAAAAGGAGCTGGTGTTTGGCGGTGACCTGGCGCTGGCGTCGGTGAACTTTCACCGTCAGCACTTTGGTGAAACTTTCGCTATCAGTCGCGCCGGCGAAGCGGCGTTTTCCGGGTGCGTCGCTTTCGGGTTGGAACGCTGGATCGCCGCCATCATCGACACCCACGGCGACAACCCGCAAGACTGGCCGGACCTGTCGCGAGTGTTTCGCCATGAATAGGTTTGTGCTGATCACCGGAGCGGGCGGCCTGATGGGCCGCCATATTGTCAGCGCGCTGTTGCAACAGACGGACAGACCCCTGCTGCTGTGGCTGCACGCCCGGGATGCATCGGAATTTGCCGCCAAGCGCGCGGCGCTGACCGAGGCGTTCAACGGTAACCAGCGCCTGGCCTGGGCCTGGGGAGATCTGCAGCAGGAGCATCCCTTTGCCGGTGTGCCGGCCGCCGCCGTCAGTCACATTGTGCACTGTGCCGCCGCGACCCGTTTCAACCTGGATGCCGACACCGCCGACGCGGTGAACGTCCGGGGCAGTCGCAAGCTCTACGCGTTTGCCCAGCAGTGCCCCGACCTGCAACGGCTGGTGCTGCTCAGCACGGTGTATGTCAGCGGCCTGGGCGCGGGACCGGTGTCGGAGCGTGTGCTTTGGTCGCGGCCGGACTTTGCCAATCACTACGAGCGCTCCAAATGGGAGGCGGAAGTGGCGCTGGCCGGCGACTACCCGGCGCTGCCCTGGACCATTGTGCGCATGCCCACAGCGGTGGCCGATAACGTCGCCGGCCATATCAGCCAGTACAACGCCTTTCACAACACCTTGAAACTCTGCTACTACGGCCTGCTTTCCCTGCTGCCTGGCGACCCCGGTACGCCGGTGCACCTGACCACGGCGCAGAGTGTGGCGCGCACCCTGGTGACATTGATGATGCGCGGCACAGCCCCCAGCGTTGTCAACGTCTGTGCCGAGTCGCTGTCGCTGCAGGCCATGCTGGATACCGCCTTTGACGTCTTCAACGGCGATGCCGAATTCCGCGCTCGGGGGGTGAGGAAACCGGTGTTTTGTGACCAACAGGCGTTTGCCACCCTGGTGGCCGGCGCCAGTGCCTTCAGCGGTTCGGTGGTGGGTGAAAGCCTGCACAGCATAGCGCCCTTTGCGCCGCAGCTCTTTGTGCACAAGCAGGTGCTGTGCGCAAGCGGTCGACGCCACGCCTGTGCGGTGGAGCGCGTCACCGCCACGCAACTGGTGCGGCGCAGTTGCGAAAACCTGCTGGCCAGCCGCTGGGGGAGGTCAAGGCCGTGAATCAGATCGCCCTGGAACACTGGGCCAGTAACCAACTGCGGCAGCCGATCCTTTTGTCCTGGGTCGATGCCGTGCCGCGCACCGCCACCTGGACAACGCACGAACGCGCTTTTTGCGACGCGCTGTTTAGCCCCGCCCGCCGCCTGGAGTGGCAGCGCGGCCGGCTGGCCCTTAAGGCATTGCTGCGGCGCCTCGGGCTGTCGGACGATACCAGTGACTACACCCTGCCCCACCCCCGGCTGTCCCTGAGTCACTCCGGTCGCTGGGCCGTCGCCGCCGGCAGCCGGTCACGGGCCGGGGGTTTGGGGGTGGATCTGGAGTGTACGGCGCAACTGCCGGAGGCGGCGGAGCGCTTTTATCTGGTGGTGGAAGAATTGGCGCAACTGATGCCGCTGCCGGCCGCCGTTCGCGCGCGGCGGCGACAGCGGTTGTGGTGTATCAAGGAGGCAGTGTTCAAGGCGGACCTGCGCAACCATGGCTGCGGCCTGCGGGACTACCGGCTGACTTTTGACAGCGCCGCTGCGGGTACCGCGCACAAGCGTGACGGCGGTGTTTTTCGCTTTATATCAAGGCCGTTGGGGGCGGGCTTTCTCGCCCTGGCCATTGCCCAGGAGACATGTCATGTTGACTGAAAACGAACGTTGGTTGTTGAGCTTTTACCGCACCTCGGAAATCAGCGGCGCCCTGTTTTTCGGCGGCTTGGCGAAAAGCCTGCGCCCGGGCGCCAACCAGATGGACATGAGCCGGCACTTTGCCGAGGAAGCCATGCACGCCTGGTACTGGACGGAATGCCTGCAGCAGTTGGACTCAGAACCCCTGCGCCTGGGTGACGCCTATCAGGATCAGTACACCGCTGCCGTGGGCCTGCCGGCCAACCTGATGGAAGTGCTGGCCATTACCCAGGTGTTCGAGCGTCGGGTCATCCAGCAGTATGCCGCGCACTTGCGTGTGCCCGGACTGAATCCGGTGATAGAGCGCACACTGCGCAAAATCATCCGCGATGAAAAGTGGCATTTGCAGTGGGTATCGAACGCCCTGGATGCCATGGCCGATGACTACGGCAAAACCCATATCGAGCAGACACTGGCGCGTTTTCTCGCCGCCGATCAGGAAGTGTATCGGGCCACTGTCCGGGAGCATCGGGACAGGCTGTCGGCCCTGTCGGGATCCCCTGTTAGAGGAGACAAACCATGAACACTGTGCGCGAACGAGCCCGCAACCATATGGCAAAGACCCTGAGCCTGGACGTCGCCTGGTGTCGGGATCCGGTGGCGCTGTCAGAGTTGGCCGTCAACTCTTTTCGTCTGGTGGAGATGGCTATCGAACTGCAGGAAGAGCTGGGCGTCCGGTTCAGCCAGGACGATCTACTGCGCGTTGCGACCATCGGCGACTTGTTGGATCTGGTGGAGCGTCGAGCGCGGTCAGTGGCTGACGAACGCTAGTGCATCTCCACGCGATTTCTGCCGCTGGCCTTGGCTGCGTATAATGCTTTATCGGCGCGCTTCAGCGCGCTTTCGAAGTTGTCCTCCGGCAGCAGGCAGGTGACACCGATGCTGGCGGTCACTTGTCTGGGCAGCTGTGCGTCGTGAATTTGCTGTTCGACGCTTTTGCGCAACTTTTCCGCCAGCAGGCGGCTGTTTTCCCGGTTGTCGGTGGGGCAGAGCAGGACAAACTCTTCGCCTCCCCAGCGGCCGATATGATCGCTGTTGCGCAGGCAGGCGCGCATAACCTTGGCAAGGGTACAGAGAATCCTGTCGCCGGCGTCGTGGCCCAACTGATCATTGATGTCCTTGAAGTGATCGATGTCCAGTATCATCAGGCACATGCCTTTTTTGGTTTCCGGGTTGGCAAAAATGCCCTTGGCTATCTGGGCCATGCCGGCCCGGTTGTAGAGCCCGGTGAGTGGATCGGTGATGGACCGACTGCGGTAAACCTCGGCGCGCACGCTCAGGGTAACGTACTTGTGCGCGAGATACAGCGCTAGAATGGCGATCAGGGAATAGAGGGTATAAGCCCACCAGGTGCGCCAGGGCGGCGGTAGTATAATGAGGTCCAAACTCTGCCCGCTCACCCAGTTTTCGCCGTCGGTGGACGCCCGGGTGCGAAACCGATAGCGGCCAGGCGCTATATTGGTATAGGTGGCGACACTGCCTTGGGTAATGTCATTCCAGTGGCGATCAAAACCGTCCAGCATGTAGCTGTAGCGTATCGAGGTGCTCTGCCGGTAGTTCAGCGCGGCCAGCTCAAAGGAAAACATAACATCCCGATGTCGCAAAACAATTTCGTCGGCCGTGAAGGTCGAGGTTCGCAGCGGCGAAGCAGGGGTGCCTATTGGGACTTCCTGGTTGAACAACCGGAAGTTAGTGACGTACAGGGGAAAATCGGTGGCGCCAATATCTAGATGGTCGGGATGAAAAACCGTCATGCCCTCGGTGCTGCCAAAGTAGAGATTCCCCCGCCGGTCCCTGAGACTGGCATCGCGATTGAAATTGATTCCGGCGACACCTTCCTCATGCTGCAGCCTGCTGACGCGCAGCGTCTGTCGGTCGATCCGAATCAGCCCGTTGGTGGTTGTTACCCAGATGTTGCCATGGTGGTCTTCGACAATGCTGGACACATTGGGTGACGGCAACCCGTCGGCTATGCTGAGGTTGGTAAAACTGCCCTCGTCCGGGTCGTATAGGCCGACGCCGTGCCGCTCAGTGCCAATCCATAACTTGCCACGGCTGTCCTTGAAAAGTTTGCGAATGGCAACGAGATCGGTTGTTTGCCACAGCGTAACCTGAGAAAACTGTTCTGTCTCGGGGTTCAGCCGATTCAGCCCGGAAAAGGTTCCAACCCAGATACTGCCGTCTTTGCCCTCTGCTATCGTGGGTACAAAATTGCCGCTGATGGAATCGCTTTGATCGGGACGGTGCCGAAATTGATCAAAGCTGTCGGTGTCCCGTTGATAGCGCTGTAGCCCCTGATCCTCGGTGCCTATCCAGACCACATCGTTACTGTCGACGATGATGCTCCAGATAAAATCACTTTTCATGGCGCCGGCTTGGTGGTCATCGGCAGGGTAGTGCTGGAATTGGTCGGTGTCCGGGTCGAAGCGGTGCAGGCCACCGGCCCAGGTGCCCAGCCACAGCTGGCCGTCGACAGGGTCTTCCGCCAACGCCAACACTGGCCTGGCTTGCAGGGCCTGGGGGTTGCTGGGGTCACTTAGGTAGCGGCGCAGGCTGCCGGTGTCGGGGTCCAGGGCGTTGAGTCCGTTTTCGGTGCCTATCCAGATGGTGCCGTCGCGGGCCTCCAGAATCTGCAGAATGGCGCTGTCGCTGAGGCTGTTGGGATCGTCGGGAATGTGAATGTAGAGGCGAAAACGTTGTGCGCTGCGGTTGTAAAAACTGACGCCGGAGGGGAAGGCACCAACCCAAATATCCTGGTTTTTGTCTTCATACACCGCGCGCAACTGGTTCGAGATCAGGCTGTGGGGATTGTTGGGGGAGTGTCGGTGATGGACGAACGATTGACTGGTGTCGTCGAACCTCGCCAGACCTCCCTGGTCCAGCGCTACCCAGATGATGCCCTGACTGTCTTCCATAACGTGCAGTACAATATCCGAACCCAGCGAGGTGGGATCCTCTGGGTCATGGGAAAAGTGAATGTATTCGCTGGTCCCCGGCTCCAGGCGGCCGATGCCACGGCGATAGGTGCCCAGCCAGACGTGGCCCTGACTATCGTGGGCAATGCTTCTGACGTGATCAAAGACAGGGAATTCGGGGTCGTTCGGGTGGTGCAGCAGGTAGTCCAGGTGTTGGGTAGCGGGGTCGAAAATGGCCAGGCCCTGACCGGCGGTGCCGAGCCAGACTTTTCCTTGTGCGTCGATAGCGATGCTGCGCACCTGATCCACATCGGCTTGGTCAAAACCGGGTGGATCGAGACGGACTATCTCCATCGAATCGCGATCGGGGGCTATGATGTGCAGGGCACCGCCGGCACCGACGTAAAGTGTATTGTCTTGGGCAATGGCCAGGGCTGTAGTGGCGGCGGATAAAAGGTTCACCCCTCCGATTTGACTGACGGTCGTAAAATCATCGGTTTCCGGGTTATAGCGGCTCAGCCCGCCCTCCCCGGCCTGCCAAAAAACGCCATCTTTATCCACGATCAGGCGCCAGATCAGGTTGCCGGGCAGAGAACGACTGTTTTGCGGATCAGCCTGGTAGAGCCTCAGGTTGCGGCCGTCGTAGCGCGCCAGGCCGTTTTCCGCACCCAGCCAGATAAAACCGAAATCGTCCTGCACTATGCTGAGAATGCCCCCCAACTTGTGGCGTTTGGCATCGGTACGGTCGAAGGGGTGTTCAAAGCGAACGCTCTCGGCGGGAGGGCCAGCGAGCGCGCTGAAGGCACCCAGCAGGCACAGCGCCAGCAAACCCCAGCGGAGGAGGTTTCGAGGACTCCCTATGGCTTGGTGCGGGGTCTTCTGGCGCATCTGGACTTGGGGTACCCTGGCCGGAGGTAAAAGGCGGCCTCTCCCTTCAGGTTAGTTCAGGATTGCCGATGGCGCAAAACGGCGCCCACCTGATACAGGGTGGGCACCAGCAGCAGGGTGACAAAGGTGGCAAAGAGTACGCCGAAGGACAGGGAAATGACCATGGGTATCAGAAATTGGGCCTGCATACTGCGTTCGAACATGATTGGCAGCAGGCCGACGAAGGTGGTCAGGGAAGTGAGCACAATGGCGCGAAAGCGATCCCGGCCGGCCTGCACCACGGCTTCTGCCACTGCCATACCCTGCTTGCGCAGACGGTTGATACGATCCACCAGCACCAGGTTGTCGTTCACCACCACCCCGGCGCAGGCGATAAAACCGAGCATGGACATCATGCTCACCTCCCGCCCCATGACCAGGTGGCCGATCACCGCGCCCATAAAGCCAAAGGGGATGGCGGTGAGGATCAGCAACGGCTGCCAGTAGGAACGGAAGTTCATGGCCATCAGTATGTAAATGACAAGAATGGCCAGCAGCATGTTATTGATCA
Source organism: Marinimicrobium sp. (assembly GCA_050486405.1). Lineage (GTDB taxonomy): Bacteria > Pseudomonadota > Gammaproteobacteria > Pseudomonadales > Cellvibrionaceae > JBJHDF01. The sequence continues at coordinate 64,418 of JBJHDF010000007.1, forward strand.
GTGAAGTCATGAAATCCGCCTGATCGCGCATGACGCCATCGGGCGCCAGGGTCAGCCCCGGAAACTCCTGACGCCACTGGGCCAGGTGGCGCTCTTCCATATCGGTGACCAGGGCATTGGCATCGCCACCTTCTCTCAGATTGCCGGTAATGGTGATATTGCGCTTGCGGTCCCGGCGCTCGATAACGGTAAAACCGGGTACGAAATCCACCTGCGCCACGTCCAGCAGCGGAATTTCCACGCCGTCGCGATTGCGCACCCGCATCTGTTCCAATTGGTCCAGTCGCTGGCGTTCGCTTCTCGGGTAACGCACCAGCACACGCACGTCTTCGGTGCCGCGAGGAATGCGTTGCACCTCTTCACCGTAAAATGCCTGGCGCACCTGGGTGGCAACCTCGGCCAGGGTGATGCCCAGGGTTTGGGCGTGGGGTTTGAGATTGATTTCCAGTTCTTCGCGCTCCGCCTGTAGGCTGTGGCGCAGATCGTAAACGTTGGGATACTGCCCCAGGGCCGCTATCACGCGTTGCGCCGCCTGCTCCTGTGCGTGCAGATCGTTGTCGGCAATGCTCAGGTTCAGGCGAATATCATCGCTGGGCGCGTTGATGGTGAAGTCCAACTGGTATTCCAGCGCTTCGGGAATCTCGCCAATGAGTTCGCGCCAGCGCTGACTGACAGCAGGACTGGAAACGCTGCGGCGCTCGGCGCCGTGCAGGGCTATGGCGACGGAGACGTTGACGTCCCAGGCCCAGGTCTGAATGCCGGAGATAAAGCCGTTGCCGTCCTGTTCCACCAGAGTGGCATCGCTCTCCAGCGCCAGGGCGGCGCTTTCCACCCGGCGCATGATGCGCTCGGTTTCGTGAAAGGGCGTGCCCTCGGGCAGCACTATCCAGACGCTGACAATATCGGATGGCACCTGGGGCCAGAAACTGCGTTTCATCCAGCCGCTGGAATACAGGGCCACCGACAGGGCGAAGGCCAGCACAAAGCCCACCACCGTGGCCAGCTTGAAATGCAGCAGGCGCTGTAGCAGGGGCTGATAGACCTTGTCGGCAAACCGGGTCAGGCTGCTGGACACTTTTTGTCGCGCCCGGGTCAGGGCGCGCAGCGGGGCCAGAGTGCTCTCCCGCTCCGGTTTCATGCCGGACAGGTGCGACGGCAGTATCAGAAAGCATTCGATCAGGGAGAAGGCCAGACAGATGATGACCACCACCGCTATGGGGTAGGACGCGGCACCCATCTGTCCGGGAATCACCAGCATGGGCACAAAAAAGATCATGGTGCTGAGCACGGCAAAGAATACCGGGGTGCTTACCAGCTTGGCGCCACTGGCGGCGGCGGCAGCGCCGCGCATGCCATGCTGCTGACTGGTGTAGATGCTTTCGCCGACGATGATGGCATCGTCCACCACTATGCCCAGCACCAGCAGGAAGGCGAACAGCGAAACCATGTTCAGACTGATGTCGGTGTAGGGCAGCAGCCAGACGGCGCCGGCAAAGGCGATGGCGATGCCGACGCAGACCCACAGGGCCAGCAGCGGTCGCAGAAACAGCATCAGCACCACGAACACCAGCAACAGGCCGGTGAGTGCGTTGATCAGCAACAGGTTGAGCCGGCTCTCGTAGAGGTCGGCCATATCGAACCAGATATCCATTTGCAGACCCGGCGGGAGCAGTTCCCGGGTTTGCTCCAGATACTGCTGAACTTCCTTGGAAGCGGCGACTATGTCCGGGTTGTTGCCGATGTAGAGATCGAAAACGATGGCCGGCTTGCCGTTGAACTGGGCGTGCATGTCCCGGTCCTCGAAGCCGTCGCTGATGGTGGCGATGTCGCGCAGCAGCAACTGGCTGCCGTCGGCGCGGGTGAGCACCGCTATGCGACCGAAGTCGTCTTCGCTGTAGGCCTGGGCGCGGGTCTGTATCTGAATATCGCCTTCCCGGGTTCTGATGGCGCCGGCCGGCAGGTTCAGGGATGACTGGCGAATGGCGCCGGCCACTTGCTCAAACGTCAGTTGGTGTCGGCGCAGTGTGTGCTCGGATACTTCGATGGCCATTTCGTAGGGACGCTGACCGTTCAGCTCCACATGGTCCACGCCGGACAACAGAGTCAGTTCATTGCGCAGGTTCCAGGCGGTTTCCTTGAGCGCCCTTTCGTCCACGTCGCCGTACAGCGCCATAAACATCAGACGGCTGCGCGAAAATCTCTGCTGCACAATGGGCCTTTCCACATGACCGGGAAAGGCAGTGATGGCGTCCACCCGCGTTTTGATGTCGTTGAGCAGACGCTGGGTGTCGTGGCCTTCCGTCACCTCGACGGTGACTCTGGCAAAGCCCTGCTGGGAGCGGGAACTGATGGCGTGAATGCCATCGAGATCGGCGATTGCCTCCTCGATGCGGATGGTGATCTGCTCTTCCACTTCGGCGGGGCCGGCGCCGGGGTAGGACATGCTGATAGTGACAATGTCGACGGACACACCGGGAAACACTTCCTTGTCCATGCTGCCGGCGCTGAAAAAAGCGCCGACAAAAATCAGTACCATCAGCAGATTGGCGGCTACGCTGTTTTCGATAAACCACTGAATCAAACGGTTCATGGCGTGAATCCGGTTGCGCCTTCGTCTGGCTCCGGTGCGTGTATGGTTACAGTGACGCCCGGCTGCAGAAAGTTCTGGCGGTCCAAGACCACAAGTTCGCCCTCAGCGAGATCGCCCTGCACCCAGATGCGCTGTTCGTCCCGGTGCAGAATACGCACGCTTTTTTGCTGCACGCTCAATGCGTCATTCAGGGTGTAGACAAGGTTGCGGCGGAACACCGTCGTGCGCGGCAACTCGACCACTTGCTCTATTGGCCGCCCCTGTATTTCGGCGTCGACAAAAGTGCCCACCAGCAAGGGTGCGCTGTGCAGTGTCAGATTGTAGGGCTCCTGCACTTCCGCCAGGGCGAAGAACTGCCGGGACTGCGGGTCCAGGGCCGCTTCGGTGCGGCTGATGTGTCCCTGCCAGAAATGGCGTTCGCCACCAATCAGGGCGCTGACAGTGACGGCCGGCAAGCTCGGTGACGCGGCGCCCGGCAGGGGCAGATCCAGCAGCAGTGCCTGTTGATCTGTCAGCGGCAGGCGGATCTCGACGCTGGTGCTATCGAAGATGCGCGCCACCGGGGTGCCCGGCGCAATGTGCTGCCCCAGGTCCACCAGCTTTTCCCGCACTCTTCCGGTAAAGGGTGCGGTGATGCGGGTGCGCTCCAGTTCCAGTTGCGCCTGGGCCAGTTCGGCTTGCGCGGCTTCCAGGTTGGCCTCTGCCGCCGCCAGTTGCGGCTTGCGCAGAAACAGCGCGTTGGCATCCTCGTTGCCCAGATCGCGCCATTCGCGCTGGGCTTGGCGCGCCACACCCCGCTCGCTGGCTAGCGCCATCTCCGCATCGCGCACGCGGGCCTGGGCGCGGGCCAGTGCGTGTTGGTAATCCCGGGGGTCCACCTGTAGCAGCCAGTCGCCGGTGGTAAAGGCGCCGCCCACGGCAAAATTGGGGGCCACCTCGACAATCTGTCCGCCCACCTGGCTGACGAGTTCTATCTGTCGGCGCGGCGCCACTGTACCCTGGGTGTGCACGGGCAGCGCCAGGGTGCGGGGCTGCGCCGGCACCACCTCCACCCGGGGCGGCGGGGCTTCCTGCTCCGGCTCTGGGCTGGGCCGCGGTTGCAGCAGCCAAACTGCGGCGATCAGGGTCAGGCCCACCGCCAGAACCACGATCAGCGGCAACCAATTACGCTTCGAGTTATTGTCGGACACTTTGGCCTCCCCGCCCCGGTGATTTCACTTTCGCCGCACGGTAACCTGCACTCGTGGACGCCCTATACAGACTGTATTTCGTGACGATAGTTGCGCAGCCAGATACTGCCGGTCACCAGCAGTGCGGAGAAAACCACGCCGCCCCAGAGTGCGGGTTCGCCCAGGGAGCGGGATACCAGTGACGGGATCACTCCCGGCTCGGTAGCTGCCTGACCGAAGCTGCTCCAGGCGGAAGCCAACTGAACCCTGATGGCGCCCAGTAGGCTCGTGCTACCCAGCAGCCACCATTCCAGCGCGATCAACCCGAGGGGGATGCCGGTGGCCATCAGAAAGGGCGCCCTTCTTGCCAGTGCAGAGCAGAACAGCAGCCAGCAAAACAGCGGCAGCGCCCAGAGTGCCAGCAACAGCCAGCCGGATGCCAAGCCGACGGCGCTGCCCAGATAAGCGGCCAACAGTTGGCCAAAGCCCGGCAGCGGCAAATTCAGCACCAACCCCGCGTAGCCGAGCAGAATGAGCAGCAGCACAGCGCCGGTTGCCAGGGCGGCAGCGCCATAGAAAAGCGGGGCCGCCAGGAGTCCGGCCCCGAGTTTGGTCAGTACATTCTGGCTTTCCGTGACCGGCAGTGACTTCCAGAACAGCACACTCTGGTCGCGTCGGTCGCTGAAGAGTGAGCCGAGAAAATACCAGGGCAGCACCAGAAACAACACCAGAACAAACAGGGTGTAAAAGGCGCCCAGGCTACCGCTCAGAATTTTCGGGTGCACATCGAATAGCGCGCCGCTGAACAGCAGCTCCCGCAGATTCTCCAGCTCTTCGGCGCTCGCATCGCTCTTGTCCACTTCACTGCTCACCCTGGCTCCCCAACCGTGGTCGTGATTAGAAACACTGATCTGTGCCTTGGCTGCCCCCAGCAGCGCCAGGGCCAGGACGACCGCGCACAGCACCATGGGTGTCAGCACAAAGCTGGCCCGGCACTCCCAGATTTCACGTTTGAATTGCGTCAGTATCTTGTTCATCTTAGGCGGCTCCTTGTACGGCGGCTGTGGCACGTGCGGCTTGCATTTTGGCCACGAACAGATCCGCCAGGTTTGGGGTTTTGACATCGCCCAGAGGTTCCAACTGGCTGCGCGGCACGCCTTCAAAAATCATCGCCCGTCCGCCCAGCAGGGATTGACTGTAGAGCGGCTGCAGCGCTTCCGCCTGGGCCGCCCGCTCGTCGCTGACGCGCAGCTCGGTGTAGACGTTTTCCAGTTGCTCCATCGGGCTTTCCAGACAGAAGCCGCCGTCCTTGATAAAAATCACGTCGGTGAGAATGTTTTCGATTTCCTCCACCTGATGCGTGGTGACCAGAATGGTTTTGTTTTCATCGAAGTAGTCGTCGAGCAGGGTGTTGTAGAACTGCTTGCGATAGAGAATGTCCAGACCCAGGGTGGGCTCGTCCAGTACCAGCAGTTTGCTGTCGATGGCCATGATCAGCGCCAGGTGCAACTGGGTGATCATGCCCTTGGAAAGTTGCCCGACCTTGCTGTTGCGCTGAATGCCGGTGCGCGCCAGAAACGCCTCGGCGCGTTCGCGGTTGAAGCGCGGGTGCACGCCCTGCAGATAGGTCAGGGAATCGCTCACCTTCAGCCAGCGCGGCAGAATTGCCGTGTCTGCGATAAAGGATACCTGCTCCAGTAAGCGGGTGCGCTGGGTGCGGGGATTCAGGCCCAGTACCGACAGCTCCCCGTCCACTCGCGTCAGCCCGAGAATGCTTTTGAGCAGCGTGGTCTTGCCGGCGCCGTTGGGGCCGATCAGACCGAGAATGCGGCCCGGCATCAGGGTCAGGTCGACCCCGTCCAGCGCCCGTTTTTTGCCGTAGTGTCGGGTCAATCCCCGCGCTTCTACAATCGCTTCCATCAGTTTTTCTCCCCTGTTGTTGTACAAATGTTCATCATTAAATGCGAGGCAACCACATTCCCATGGTGGCCGAAAAAATGCCGATGCCCATCCCGACAGTCAGCACAGACAGGCCGATGGCCATGCCGAGTTTTCCGGGGGAATTCGCCTTGTCCTTTGCCCACAGGTAAGTTTCGAGTGCGGCAAGCGGCACCAGGTATTGTGCGAATCCCAGGAATACGAGAAAGGGCCCGCGAAACGTTTCCGGATCGAATCCCACCGGGGCCTGATGGATAAACAGCCACAACATCAGGCCAATGCGGAAAAACCAGACACCACTTGCCGCCAGAATCAGCCGCAGTGCCCAGCGACGGTGAGCTGAAATGTCGCGCTCGATGGCGCGTTTTACCGTCATGGCAGCGAACCAGATAATCAGAACTGCGTTGATACTGATGGATATTGCGGTGGCCGTGCCACCAATGGTGCCTCTGGCCCAGGTCATATAAAGTCCTGTAACGCTGGCCAGCAAGGCGGTCATCAGAAACAGGCGGCCATTCCAATGGTGGAAAACAGGAAAGCGATTTCTGATTTGCGGAACCAGTTGCAACGGGCCGGCCCCCATGATGACAAAGGCCATAAAAACATGCGCTGCTACCGCAACGTTGCCCAGCGTATCCCCGGAAACATACCCGTTGGGCATATGGGATTCCTGCAACCCTTCCAGTCCCTGGGCAAAAATCAGCGAGCCATAAAAAGCTGCGATATAGTAGACAAATACCCATTGGCCAGCGATCATCACCAAAAACCAGAATTTTGCCGATGCGTTCAACGCCGTATCGGCTTTCAGGTTCAGTGCACTGTTTGCGGGGTTGAACCCTGCCGGAATGGTTTTACTCACTACATGATCTGTCATGGTCGAATCTCTGTTGTCAGTTGTTCTCTTCGTGTGCCCGCTTGATCGTGTCGATCAGTTCGGTCTTCTCGATGCCCAGTTGTCTGGCCATGTCCAATAGCCGGGGCAGTTCCTGCTGCAAAAACCGCTGGCGCTGTTCGGTCAGGGCGCGCTGCCGGGCGCCGGGGAGGACAAACATGCCCAGGCCCCGCCGTTTTTCAATCAGCCCCTGATCCACCAGCTCCTGATAGGCCTTGGCCACGGTCAGGTGGTTGATCTGATAGTCGCTGGCCACCTGCCGTACCGAGGGGATGGCCTCTCCCTCTTTCAGGTGTCCGTTGAGAATCAGCGCAAAAATGCGTTCAGTCAGCTGGCGGTAAATGGGCTGATCGTCTCTCCAGGGGTCCTGCATGGGGCTCTCCTGATAATTGGGCCTGATATTTGTGATAGAGTGTTATATATAACTATAACACTATAAATGAGATATACAAGCTTTTTTGGGAAAATTGCGGCTCGCACAAACCGCCGCTGAAAACAAGACTGGTCTGAACGGAGCATTTACGCATAATGGGCGGCTCTCCCCTGATACCGCAATTGAGTGAGTCTGGATTCCATGATCAGTATTTCCCAACGCATCGCCGAAGAACTGAACTGCCGCGAACCCCAGGTGGCCGCCGCTGTGACCCTGCTAGACGAGGGCGCCACCGTGCCCTTTATCTCCCGCTACCGCAAGGAAGTCACCGGCGGCCTGGACGACACCCAGATGCGCACCCTGGAAGAGCGGCTGCGCTACCTGCGCGAGTTGGAAGACCGGCGCGAGACCATCCTCAAGAGCATTGCCGAGCAGGAAAAACTCACCCCGGAACTGGAGCGGGATATCCGCGCCGCCGACACCAAGACCCGGCTGGAAGACCTCTACCTGCCCTACAAGCCCAGGCGCCGCACCAAGGGCCAGATCGCCCGGGAGGCCGGACTGGAGCCCCTGGCCGACGCCCTGCTGGCGGACCCGACCCTGAACCCGGAGGCCGAGGCCGCCGCCTACCTGAACCCCGAGCACAAGATCGAGGACACCAGGGCCGCCCTGGACGGCGCCAAGTACATCCTGATGGAGCGCTTCAGCGAAGACGCCGACCTGTTGGGCCGGCTGCGCGATTTCATGGCCCGCGAAGCCCTGCTCAGCGCCCGGGCGGCCGCCGGCAAGGAGGCGGATCAGGCCCAGGAAGTGCAGAAATTCCGCGACTACTTTGAACACGACGAACCCCTGAAAAAAGTCCCCTCGCACCGCGCCCTGGCCATGTTTCGCGGCCGCAACGAGGGCGTGCTCACCCTGGCGCTGACTCTCGGCGAGGAAGACCCGGCGGCGGTGCACCCCTGCCAGGTGATGGTGGCCGAGCACTGGGGCATCCGCGATCAGGGCCGCGCCGCCGATGCCTGGCTGTCAGAGGTGGTGCGCTGGACCTGGCGGGTGAAGCTGCTCACCCACCTGGAGACCGACCTGCTGGGGGAGCTGCGCGAGCGCGCCGAGCAGGACGCCATCAAGGTGTTCGCCGACAACCTGAAAGATCTGCTGCTGGCCGCCCCGGCGGGCCAGAAGGCCACCATCGGCCTGGACCCGGGCCTGCGCACCGGCGTCAAGCTGGCGGTGGTGGACGCCACCGGCAAGCTGCTGGACCACGGTGCCATCTTCCCCACCCCGCCCCAGAATCGGGTGGCCGAGGCGGAAGCCGTGCTGGTGGCCCACTGCAAAAAGTACGATGTCGGGCTGATCGCCATCGGCAACGGCACCGCCTCCCGGGAGACGGAAAAGTTCGTCAAGGACGCCCTCAAGCGCCACCCGGATATCAAGGCCCAGGCGGTGATGGTCAACGAGGCCGGCGCCTCGGTCTACTCCGCCTCGGAGTTTGCCGCCCGGGAATTTCCCGATCTGGACGTGACCATCCGCGGCGCCATCTCCATCGCCCGGCGCCTGCAGGATCCGCTGGCGGAGCTGGTGAAAATCGAACCCAAATCCATCGGCGTCGGCCAGTACCAGCACGATGTCTCCCAGGTGCAACTGGCCCGCTCCCTGGACGCGGTGGTGGAGGACTGTGTGAACGCCGTGGGGGTGGAGGTGAACACCGCCTCGGCGGCACTGCTGGCCCGGGTGTCCGGGCTCAACACCACCCTGGCCAACAATATCGTCGAGTTCCGGGATGCCAACGGCGCCTTTCCCTCGCGCAAGGCGCTGAAAAAAGTGCCGCGCTTTGGCGACAAGACCTTTGAGCAGGCGGCGGGCTTTCTGCGCGTGGCCGGCGGCGAGAATCCCCTGGACGCCTCGGCGGTGCACCCGGAATCCTACTCGGTGGTGGAGCGCATCGCCGACAAAAACCGGCGCGACATTCGCAGCCTGATCGGCGACAGCGCCTTTCTGCGCGGCCTGGCGGCCAACGACTACACCGACGACAGGTTTGGCGTGCCCACGGTCACCGACATCATCCGCGAGCTGGACAAACCCGGCCGCGACCCGCGCCCGGAGTTCAGGACCGCCCGCTTCCAGGAGGGGGTGGACACCCTCAAGGACCTGGCGCCGGGCATGATTCTCGAAGGCACGGTCACCAACGTCACCAACTTCGGCGCCTTTATCGATGTGGGGGTGCACCAGGACGGACTGGTGCATATCTCCGCCCTGTCCGACAAATTTGTGAAGGACCCCCGGGAAGTGGTCAAGGCCGGCGATGTGGTGAAGGTGAAGGTGATGGAAGTGGACGTGCCGCGCAAGCGCATCGGGCTGTCCATGCGCCTGGACGACCAGCCCGGGGAAAAGACCGAGCGCGACCAGAGCCGGCGGGACAGGGGCCAGCGACCCGCCGGCAAACCCGATCGCGCCCGGGCCAATAACGCGGGGCGCGAAAAAGCCGCGCCGGCCATGGGCAGCATGGGCGCGCTGTTGCAGCAGGCATTGCAGAAGAAATAGTCGGAGTGAGGGCCTTCCCTGGCCCGAAAGAACTTGCTAATTACAGGCAGAGTTGATGCGCTGGCTGCCGTTCCAATTGCATTCGCCGGTGATCAGGCAGGTGGCCAGGTTGTTGTTGAACGAATTGGTGGCGTGGTCGAAGATCATGAACCAGCCGCCGTCGTCCCAGACCGCCGTGGGTGTGCCCCGGGGTACCGCGTGCCCGGTGTGCAGGCGCTGGTACCACAGACGGATGTTGTTGCACTGCATGTTCTGGTAGCGGCTGCGCCAACCCACACCCCACTCGCTGATGTACACCGGCATGCCGTTGCCCACGGTGTTGGCCCAGTTGAGCATGGTGTCCATGGGGTTGGCGATGTTGCTCTCGGTCCAGGGGTAGTTATAGGGGCCGATGTTGCTGCCGGAAAACTCCCAGGGGTCGTAGTGGTGCCAGGAGACCATGACGTAGGGGTCGCTGCCGCCGCCCACCGGGTTCAGGTTGTACCAGACCTGAGGTACTTCATGGGCGCCGAACCACTGGTTGCCGCCGATGATGACAATGCGCTGGGGGTCCACCGCGCGGATGCGGTCATAAGCCCGGCCGGTCATGTTCCTCACGTTGGCTACCGGCATGGGGTTCAGGTTGTTCAGGTGCGGTTCGTTAAGTATCTGGAACAACAGGCGGTGATCCCGGTCGGCAAACAGCGTGGCGATATCCTGCCAGAGACGCTCCAGCACCTGCCAGCGGTTGTAGGTTTTCAGGTCACCCTCGTGGTGGGCGTTGATGACCACGTACATGCCGGGCAGCGACAGGGCGTAGTCCACCACCTGGATGATCTCCTGCAGCCGGGGATGATTGACGTTGACGTTGCCCACCAGCGGGTCGTGCACCAGGGTATTGCCACCGATGGGTGCGGTCCAGGTGATGGGTATGCGCACATTGCGGTAGCCCATGGCGTAGTAGGCATCGATCTTGGGCCTGGCGGCGGCGAAGGTGCGCGGATGCTGATTGCTCTCGAACATTTGCCCCAGGTTGAAGCCCGCGCCCATGCCGGCGGCGGCCTGGGTGGCGGTCAGACCGCCTGACGGTGGCTGCCCTGGCGGCGGTGAGCCCGATCCGCTGCCGACGATTTCCAGCCAGTTCAGGTTGAAACCGCCGTTTTCCACGTACACCCCCAGATCGTAGGTGCCGGCATTCACGGAAACCTGGGTTTCGATAGTCTGCCAGTTCTGCCAGCCACCCGTGTTGGGCACCGACAGGCTGCCCAGATAGATGTCGCCGCCGTTGAGATCCAGGGCAAACTGGCCACCGCTGTTGGGGCTGGCTACCCGGGCGCGTATGGTGTAGTTGCCCGTCTGGGAAAACTGCACACCGCCGTACTTGAGCCATTCGGTGGCCTCCATCCAGCCGACGTTGTAGCCGCCGCCGGTGTCGGTGGTCGCCTCGATGTCGACGCCGTCGTTGCGGTAGGCACCGCCCTGGTTGTTGGGCGTGGTGTCAAAGTATTCGGTGTAGTCCTCCGCCTGGATGCGCAGGGCGGAACCGGATGAGGAACCGCCGGAAGAGCCTCCGGAGGAGCCACCGGATGACCCGGACTGGCCGGCTGGCGTGATTTCAAACCAGTTGAAGTTCCAGCCGCTGGAGTTGGCGAGCACACCGAAGCTGTGGGTGCCCTGGGGCAGATTGACCGTGGTTTCCAGCGTGGTCCAGTTCTGCCAGCCACCCGTGGCGGGAATGTTGAACTGGGCCAGCAGCACCGAGCCGGCGTTCATTTCCAGTGACATACTGGCCCCATTGGGACTGGCGACCCGTACGCGTACAAGGTATTGACCGGAACTGGGAATGTTGACGTTGTGATAGGCCAGCCATTCGCCGGTTTCGATCCAGCCGACGTTGTAACCGCCGCCGGTGTCGGTAGTGGCTTCGATGTCGACGCCGTCGTTGCGGTAGGCGCCGCCCTGGTTGTTGGGAGTGGTGTCAAAGTAGGCGTCGTAATCCTCGGCCTGGATCAAAAGCGCGGAAGCGTTGGTGGCGAGGCAGAGCAAACTGGCGGTCACCGCCAGTCGCAGCCATTTGCCTGATCGGGAGATCGATAGTGTCATTATAGTGTCCCCTTACTATTATGGAATTTAGGGTTTAAGCAATGTATTGGCAGCGGGCCGCCCAGAGGTTGGCCAGCAACTTACCATTCAACTCCGATACCGGCCCAAGGGAGACCGAGTTGGGGACATTTCAGAAGTTCGCACCCAGTTTTGCGACGAAACGCATCGATTTAAGGTGCCAAGCCCGCAATCGATAGCGCAATACGCTATATAAAATCCTATTTCTATAACGCTGGGGGGTTGTAGACAGGGGGTCAATCTCCTGCCTGGGCATTTTGACCACCCCTACCTTTTGAACTACTATTCAAGCGAAACAGGGCTTTCCCTGGTTCACCGTCTGGAGGTGCTTTGCTCTGCCGCAGCTCCGGTCGGTTTCTTCATCCATGGGAAGAGTCTCAATGCCAAGAAAGTCCCTTACCATCAAGCTGTTGGTGGCACTTACCGCAGTGACGCTGATTGTCGCCGCGTTGGTCCTGGGGGCCAGCTATCAGCGCATCAGCACCCAGCAAAACAACTACTTTGAAGAGCAGGTGCAGGCCAATCTCCGCCTGGCAAACTCCGCACTGCTGGAAGCGGTCTTTTCCTATGACTTCGCCCAGGTTGAGGCCATCGCCCAGTCCCTGGCGGACACCTCGCTGATCAGTCGTATTGCTGTGTCGGATCACCGCGGCCGGCCGCTGGCGACAGCGGAGAGTCCGTTGCAACGGGGCAATGCCACTGTGACGCACTCCCGGGTGGAAATCGTGAGGGAAGGCGAGGTCATTGGTCACTACGATATAGACTTCACCCGGCATGAAGTGGATGCCATTGTGGCGGGCCAGTTGCGCGTTACCATGGTGACGGTGCTGGCGCTGTTGGTGGCGATTCTGGTCATGGCCGCGGTATTGACGCGCAAGATGATTTCCCAGCCCATTCAGCATGTCAGCAAACTGCTGGGCGAGATCGCCGATGGCGGCGGCGACCTGACCCGCCGGTTGCCGACCAGCAGCAAGGATGAAATCGCCGACCTGGCTAACAATTTCAACCGGGTGATGGAACACATTGCCGATCTGGTGGGGCAGGTGATGGTGGTGATCAACAGCGTGTCCCAGCAGACCTCCACGCTGTCGTCCACATCGGACAGCACGGCCATGTCCATCGATCAGCAGGGCAAAGAAATTGAAATGATCGCCACGGCACTGCAGGAAATGTCCCACTCCGCCGAAGAAGTGGCCGAGCACGCCAAGGCGACGGCGGATGATACCGACGAAACGCTGCAGTACACGGATGAGGGCTCGGTGGTGGTCAAGTCCGCGATTGACACCATCAACCGTTTGACAGACCAGATCGAGTCCACGGCCACCAAGGTTCATGTGCTCAAGGACAACAGTGAAAACATCGGGTCAGTGGCGGAGGTTATTCGCTCCATCGCCGAACAGACCAATCTGTTGGCCTTGAACGCGGCGATTGAAGCGGCCAGGGCCGGCGAACAGGGGCGGGGTTTCGCTGTGGTGGCGGACGAAGTGCGGGCCTTGGCGCAGAAGACACGGCAGTCCACCGAAGAGATCGAAGTGATTATCCAGCAACTGCAAAAGGCCTCTGACGAAGCGCATCAGTCCATGACTACCAGCATTTCTTCTTTGCAGGAAACCATCGATACCTCCGCCAAGGTAAATCATTCGCTGGAAAAAATTCGCGCCAATGTCAATAAAATCAATTCCATGAACCACCATATTGCCTCGGCGGCCACCGAACAGAGTGCCGTCGCTCACGAGGTCAGTAAAAACGTTTCCTCCGTGCAAACCCTGTCGCAGCAGGTGTCCCGCAACGCCGAGGTGGTTCGTCAGAGCAGTGTTTCGCTTGAAGCGGACGGCAAGGTGCTCAAGGAGCGGATGGACAAGTTTACGATCTGAGGCGCCGGTCTGGCTGGGTTACCGCGTCGGTTCGCGCAACCACTGCTTTGCGTAAGTGAAGGCCGGTTCGCGGTATTCCGGGGTTTCGTTGACGATCTGATGGCGGGCGCCGGGCAGTGTGATAAAGGTAGCCCGGGGCAGTTTGGCGCGCAGGCGTTTCATGTTGTAGTGCAGATCAACGGTGGTGTCATCGCTACCCTGAAGAATCAGCAATGATCGGTTCAATTCCGGGTAACTCTTTGTATCCCGATCCCATTGTTTCATGGCATCGACCCAAACCGTTGGCAGTCGATGGTACTGCAGGGGGTCGCGGTGCGCGATAAATTCGTTGTACTCGGTATCGTGGGAGCTGCTGCGAAAAGTGCGTCTGATGCTGCTGACCGAAGAGCGCAGCAGCAGATGTAGCCAGCGGCCGCTGGCATGCCAGCCGAAGGGCAGTATCAAGGGTGCCAGCAACACTATGCGCTCGAGATGTTCATCCGTGTGCCGCCAGAGATAGTTCAGCAGGGCCGCGCCACCGGTGCTCTGTCCCAGCGCGTGCAGCGGTTGGGGCAGATGGCTGGCGGTTGCCGCCAGCAGCCCCGCCAGCACATCACCGTACTGGTCGAATGAGTTGATCGATGCCGGTTCACCGCTGCTCAGGCCGTGGCCGGGCAGATCGAGCGCCAGTACGGCGTAGCCGTTCTCCAAACCAAAACGAATGGCATTGCCATAGTTGCCGATGTGGTCGTAATAACCGTGCACCACCAGCAGGCTGCCGATCGGTTGCGCGGGTGTCCAGCAGTGGATCGCGATGCGAAAGCCGTGACAATGCAGACTGCCGCAGTTGTGCTGCACGCCGTTCATGGTGGCGGCAAAGTTGATGCGATAGAAATCCAGATAGCTTGTCAGCCCCGGGATTTCCGCGCTCAGCCGGGTTCGGGTCAGGTCCAGCTCGGGCAGGGCGGCGGCCAGTTGCTCCAGTTGCGTGCGGGTAAGTTGCGGAAGCGTCGGGTCCATTGTGGGTAGCCAGGGATAGTTCCGTTTCCGGGGCAGGTTAATAAAAGGGCTGGCCAATTGCCAGCCCTTTTTTACGGCGGTTGTGTGCTATTCGTTGGTCAATACCTGAATGGCGCCGGTGACATAGGTCAGGGGCGCGTTCCAGTTGATGGCCACTTCGTTGGTGGAGTAGCTGCACCAGTGGTCCAGATAGGAACGGGCTGGCTGGTTGGACGGGTAGTTGGCCGCGCCGCAGTCGCTTTGCACCTGGTTGTGGGGGCCGCCCACCACAAAACCCGGTACCGGATGCTCATTGTTGTCGGCTTCGGACACGCGGTGGTGCGGATGCATGGGCGTGAAGCTGCCGTGACCGGTGACAAAGGAATAGTCGGTGGCATTGCGCCCCAGTACATAGTCCAGCATGGACTGGGCAGCGTGCAGGTAATCCCTGTTGCCCGGGTCTACCCGGTAGCCCTGAATCAGCATCATGGCCTGGTTCAGCCCGTAGGCGTTGCTGCCCCAGAAGAAACTGTTGATGGTGATGCGCGCCGGGTGGTTCTGCCAGTAGTTCAACTGCGCATTGGCCTCATTCAGGATGCGGTTCTCAATCAGAGTGACGTCGGCGATCGCGGTGAGGTTGTCACGATGGTGGGCCAGGGACATCCAGGCCAGGGCGTCGGACTGGGTCCAGCCCGGCACGGAAATGGGTCGGCCGGTGGCAGTGCTGTAGTAGTCGTCGTTGCCGGTGGTGATGTACAGCTCGGCCGCCGCCCAGGCGCGGGCGCTGGGCAGATTGGAGCCGCCGTACTCGCCGGTGTTGATGCCCGGGGGATTGGTGAAGGGCACATTGGGGTTGGCTTGCGCCCAGGTCCAGGCGTACTCCGCCGCCTCCAGCATTTCCTGGGCCAGCCCCGGGCACTGGTCTTCATAATCGGCATAGATGCGACTGGCCATGGCCATAACGGCGGCAAAATTCAGGGTAGAGGCGGTACCCTTGCCGATGGCGTAGCGCTGGGCGCTTGCATTGTGCGGCATTATGGCGCCGGCGAAGTTGGCGGTGGTGAGTTTGTGGTAGACACCACCGTCGTTGGGGTCCTGCATGGTCAGCATCCACTCCAGATTCCACAGTGCCTCGTGCAGAATGTCCGGCATGGTGTCGCCGCTCTCCGGGATGTTCAGATACTGCGCCCGGTAGTGATCGCCGAAATGTTCGTAGGCCGACAGCAGGCTGTGCATGGTGATGCCGGAGTTCACCACATACTTGCCAAAGTCGCCGGCGTCGTACCAGCCTCTGGGTGAGGCGAATACGGTGCCCTCCGGGCGCAGATTCGTGGCTGCCGAGGCGTGTATCTGTACGTTATTGTCCGGGTGCCCCATGGGGCGGGCGTAGATGCCGGCGTGCTCTGCCAGCAATTCGGTGCTGGCGCGGTTGAAATAGAAGGCTTTCAAGGCGGCATCGTTGACGGCCAGGTAGGCATTCTCGTCGATGGGGAATGCCCAGGAATCCGGCAGGCCGTCGACGCGTACCTGGTAGACCCCAGGTGCGGTAAGCCCACTGAAATCGGCGATTTGCACCGACATATTGGCGTGACTCCAGTTGCCGCTGCTGCTCAGGTTGCCGCTATGAACAACTGCGTCGCTGTTGGCGTCTATCACGGTGAACGTCGTGGCATCGACACTGGGAACCAAAGCCAGCTTTTGACTCGAGGGCAGATAGCCCAACTGGTTGAGTTTGATCAGTGGCTCACTGCCCGGTTGCATATCGCCGTTCCAGGTGTTCTCCCAGGCGCTGGTTACCTGGCCGCTGTTGTTGCTGTTGATATTGCAGCGGTGGGCAGTGGATATGTCCGGCAGGCTTTGTCCGTTGTCGTTGTCGTTGCCATTGTCGTTGCCGTTGCCGTTCTGCGGAGGCGGCTCCGGGGAACTGCCGCTGCCGCAGGCCGCCAGGCCGAGTGTCAGCATGCAGGCGATAAGGCCGATGCGTAATTTTGCGTAATTCATAATCGTTGACTCCAAACGCTGAGGAATGCCCTTAATAGTTATTAATTATTAATAATATTGCATTGATAGCAGTCTCTTGGCTGCCATAACGGACAATATAAAGGGGTGGGGGAAGGAATGCGAACCACTTTCCCCGAAACGGAGAAAGTGGCGACAAACGCCCGGTCGGGCCGGGCGCGAGGTGGGGTCAGTCCTTGGCGCGCTCTTGCAGAATGGCCACGGCGGGCAGGGTTTTGCCCTCCACGAATTCCAGGAAGGCGCCGCCGCCGGTGGAGATGTACGATATCTTGTCCGCCAGGTGCCACTTGTCGATGGCGGCCAGGGTGTCGCCCCCGCCGGCCACCGAGAAGCCCGCGCTGTCGGCTATGGCCCGGGCCACTACTTCGGTGCCCTGGGCGAAGGCGTCGAACTCGAAGACGCCGCAGGGGCCGTTCCAGAGAATGGTTTTGGCGTTTTTGACAATCTCCGCCACCCGGGCGGCCGTTTCCGGGCCGTAGTCGATGATTTCCTCGTCGGCGCCTATGGCGTCCACCGCCTTGACCTGGGTGGGGGTGTCGTGGCGCCACTGATCAAAGGCGGCGGTGGTGGTGCGCACGTCCGTGGCGAAGACCACATCGGTGGCGGCGCGCAGGCGCTGGGCCTCGGGGATCAGGTCCTTCTCGTGCAGGGAATTGCCCACCTCGTGGCCGGCGGAGGCGACAAAGGTGTTGGAGATGCCGCCGCCCACCACCAGAGTGTCGGCGATCTTCGACAGGGCATCGAGCACTCCCAGCTTGGAGGATACCTTGGAGCCGCCGACAATGGCCACCAGGGGGCGGGCCGGATTGTCCAGCACCTTGGCCAGGGCGTCCAACTCCGCTGCCAGTAGCGGGCCGGCGCAGGCCACCGGCGCGTATTTGGCCACACCGTGGGTGGAGGCCTGGGCCCGGTGGGCGGTGCCGAAGGCATCCATGACAAAGACGTCGCACAGGGCGGCCATCTTTTGCGCCAGGGTGTCGTCGTTCTTGCCTTCACCGGCATTGAAACGCACGTTTTCCAGCAGCACTAGGCTGCTGTCACCCATATCCACGCCGTCGGTCCAGTTCCTGACCAGGGGTACCGGCACGCCCAGCTTCTGGCTGAAATACTCCGCCACCGGCGCCAGGGAATACTTGTCGTCGGGCTTGCCCTCTTCCGGCCGCCCCAGGTGGGACATGACCATGACTTTGGCGCCCTTGTCCAACGCGGCGCGCAGCGTCGGCAGTGAGGCGTCCAGACGCACGGCGCTGCTGATTTTGCCGTGCTCGTCGAAGGGCACATTGAGATCCTGGCGGATCAGCACCCGCTTGCCGTTCAGATCCTGATCCCGCATTAACTTGACGTTCATTCAATACTCCAATTCGCTTCAATTTCCTCTCCCTCTTGAGGAAGAGGCCAACGCTCAATTCCCTCTCCTCCTTGGGGGAGAGGGCCAGGGTGAGGGGGCCGTCAACTACTGGCTCAACAACTCGCCAACGGTTTCCGCAACATTATCCGCCGTAAAGCCAAAGTGCTTCAGGACATCACCGCCGGGGGCGGACTCACCGAAGGTGGTCAGGCCCACTACCCGACCGTCGATGCCCACATACTTGGCCCAGTAGTCCACATGGGCCGCTTCCACTGCCACCCGGGCGGTGACCGCCAGGGGCAGTACGGCTTCGCGGTAGCTGGCGTCCTGCAGATCGAACACCGAGGTGCTGGGCATGGAAACCACGCGCACTTTTTTGCCCTGCTGCGCCAGTTGCTCGGCGGCCTGCAGGCTGATGGCCACTTCCGAACCGGTGGCGATGATGATGGCCTCCGGGGTGCCCTCGCAGTCGCGCAGGATGTAGCCCCCCCGGGTGATATTGGCCAGCTGTTCGGCGCTGCGGCTCACCGGGTCCAGATTCTGGCGGCTGAACACCAGGGCGGTGGGGCCGTCCTTGCGCTCGATGGCGGCCTTCCAGGACACGGCGGTTTCCACGGCGTCGCAGGGGCGCCAGGTGTGCATGTTGGGAGTCAGGCGCAGGTTGGCGAGTTGCTCCACCGGCTGGTGGGTGGGGCCGTCCTCGCCCTGGCCAATGGAGTCGTGGGTGTAGACCAGTACATTGTGCAGCTTCATCAGGGCCGACATGCGCACGGCGTTACGGGCGTACTCCATAAACATCAGGAAGGTGCCGCTGTAGGGAATAAAGCCACCGTGCACGGCCAGACCGTTGCTGATGGCGGTCATGCCGAACTCGCGCACGCCGTAATAGATGTAGTTGCCCGAGGCATCCCCGGCGGTGACCGGCCGGGAGCCGGACCAGAGGGTCAGGTTGGAACCGGCCAGGTCAGCGGAGCCGCCCAGCAGTTCCGGCAGCAGCTTGCCGAAGGCCTCGATGGTGTTTTGCGAGGCTTTGCGGCTGGCGACCTTCTCGTTTTTTTCGTGGCATTCGCGGATGAAGGCATCGGCCTTGGCGGCGAAGTCCTTGGGCAGTTCGCCCTTGAGCACACGGCGCTCGAACTCCGCAGCCAGTTCCGGGTGCGCCTGGCGGTAGGCGGCCAGCTTTTCCTGCCAATCGGACTCGGCGCTGGCGCCTTTGGCTTCGGCGTTCCAGCCGGCGTAGACCTCTTCGGGAACGGTGAAGGGCTCGTGGGTCCAGCCCAGGGTCTTGCGCACCAGGGCCACTTCGTCGCCACCCAGAGGGGCGCCGTGGCAGCCGTGGGTGCCCTGCTTGTTGGGCGAGCCAAAGCCGATCACGGTCTTGCAGCAGATCATGGAGGGCTTGCCGGTTTCGGCCCGGGCCTCTTCAATGGCCTTGCGCACGGCGTTGCTGTCGTGGCCGTCCACGCCGGGGATCACATGCCAGCCGTAGGCTTCGAAGCGCTTGGGAGTGTTGTCGGTAAACCAGCCTTCCACTTCGCCGTCGATGGAGATGCCGTTGTCGTCGTAGAAGCAGATCAGCTTGCCCAGGCCCAGGGTGCCGGCCAGGGAGCCAGCTTCGTGGGAGACGCCCTCCATCAGGCAGCCGTCACCCAGGAAGCAGTAGGTATAGTGGTCCACCACCTGGTGCTCGCCGCGGTTGAACTGGGCCGCCAGTATTTTTTCCGCCAGGGCCATGCCGACGGAATTGGCGAAACCCTGGCCCAGGGGGCCGGTGGTGGTTTCCACGCCGGGGGTGTAGCCCAACTCCGGGTGGCCCGGAGTCTTGGAGTGCAACTGCCGGAAGTTGGCCAACTCGGACATGGGCAGGTCGTAGCCGGTCAGGTGCAGCAGAGAATAGATCAGCATGGAGCCGTGGCCGTTGGACAGGACAAAGCGGTCGCGATCCGCCCACTGGGGGTTTCTGGGGTTGTGCTTGAGAAAATCGTTCCAGAGTACCTCGGCAATGTCGGCCATGCCCATGGGCGCGCCGGGGTGTCCGCTGTTGGCCTTTTGGACGGCGTCCATGCTGAGGACGCGGATGGCGTTGGCCAGTTCTGTACGAGAGGGCATAGACATGCTCCTTGATTGCAAGTTGATGGACGAGCGGCAGGGCCTCTGGTGGGCCTTGCTGTACCGGGTCACTGGATTCAAGCGGAGTAGGGCCCGGTGGAGCCGGTTCGCGAAAAAGGCCGCTATTTTCCCCTACCGGGCGGATACAGTAAAGGAGCTGAGTGACACCGGGATTTATGCCCACCTATATCAAAATATTTTGATATAGGTGGGCGCTGCTGCTAGACTGTGGTGATGAAACCGGCTCCCAACTCTGACGGGAGTGCCGCACAAGAATCCTGCACTATACCCAGTTCTTGCAGTATCTCTTCCTTTAGCGCCAGCAGTGCCGGGTCGGTCAGTTTGCGTGGCTGCTGCTGGGGCACGTCGAACACGGCTTGTATTCGGGCGGGTCTTGGCGAAAGTACAACAATTCTGTTGGCCAGATGAATCGCCTCCTCCACGTCATGGGTGATCAGAACCACGGTGTGTTGTTCCTCTTCCAGAATGCGCAGCAGCTCCAGACGGATGCGCAAACTCATCAGGGCATCCAGCGCGGAGAAGGGCTCGTCCATGTAAAGAATGTCGGGTTTGACCGCCAGTGCCCGGGCGATCTCCGTTCGCTTGAGCATGCCGCCGGACAGTTCCCGGGGGTAGTGATTTTCATAGCCCTTGAGACCCACCAGTTCTGCGTAGTGGTGCGCCGTCGCCTCCCTGTCTTCACCTGTTTTTCCGTTCAGCCCGAACATGAGGTTTTGCTTCACCGTCAGCCAGGGAAAGATGGACCCGTGCTGTGAAATCAGGATACCCTTGGCATCGGGCTTTCTGCGCGGTTTGCCGTCAATGGTAACGGCGCCCGAGTCCGGCTGGTCGAAGCCGGCAATGATATTCATAAGCGTTGATTTACCACAGCCGGACGGGCCGACAATGGCGATGAATTCCCCTTCGGTCACAGTGAGACTGATACCATCCACCACCGATTCGAAAACCCTGCCGGAATGGAAGCCCTTGTGAATGTCCTTGACAGCGATTCTACCGCCCATAGCGCCACCTCACGGATTTGAGTCTTTCCAAAGATTTCATCAGGCCGTCCAGCAACAATCCGATGAGACCGATAATGACCATGCCTGAAATCACCAGATCGTAGCGATTGCCCGCATTGCGGGCGTCCATGATCATGTACCCCAGGCCGGAGTTGAGAGCGATCATTTCCGCCGCCACCACCACCAGCCAGGCAACTCCAAGTGAAATGCGCATGCCCACTACCAGGTCTGGCAGTACGGCCGGGATAATCACCTGACGATATCGTCTGGCTCGGGAAACACCAAAGTTGTCCGCCGCACGCAAGTAACGCTTGTCAATGGCGTGTACCCCAGCGGCGGTTTGTACGATCATGGGAAATAGCGAGGCAATGAAAATAAGAAAAATGGGCGAGGCGTTGCCGACGCCAAACCAGAGAATGGCCAGCGGAATCCAGGCAATGGGAGAGATGGGCCTGAGAATCTGTACCAATGGGTTGAGCGTAATGTAGGCGCCATCAACCCGTCCCATCCACAGCCCCAGTGGAATGGCGATGCTCAGCGCCAGAAGGAACCCTGTGCCCACCCGCATCAGCGAAGAGCCGATATGATTCCAGATAATACCGTCTTCCACCAGCTCCAGAGTGCCACTGACAACTTGCCAGGGTGTGGGAAATATAAGACTCTGGCTGGCGACCACTATCCACCACCAGCCAGCAACCAGCAGCGCCAGCAGGATAAGGGACGGAAACATTTGTTTGATTCTTGACACAAAAACCTCACCGGATTGATGACAAATCTTATTCAATCGTTATGAAATGGCGCGTCAGGTTTTTCACACGCCAGCGCAGGCGGGGCCAGCCAGGTGTGGGTTCCGGATCGACAATAACCGTCATCTGTCCGCTGACATGGGCGGTGCAGGCAAACTGATAAATGGTCGCCAGCCCGAAGGGCAGACTGAAACTCTGATCCGGCATGATCAGCGTTGGTCCGAAGATCTGAGGGACATTGTCAAGGTTTCTCAACACCAGTATGTCGCGTACGCCAAGGGCAAGGTAGATGGTGTCCGGCAGTATATCGACAGGGTCACCTGACATCCGCCTTTCCCAGGTGCCGTTGGGGATTTCAAACACCTCTTCCCGGGAGTCGTAAGCCACCGGCAACAGTGCTGTCGCCAGCATTACCGCCATCGCGGCCAGCCCGCAGGCAATTCCGGCAGTCCGTGGTGTCATGGCGTCTCCGGCCGGGGTTCTTCCCGCAACAGTATGCGAATGTCGTGGGCAATGTCATCGGCGCTGGTGCCGAAGGGCACCAGTGTTCTCAGCATACCCCGGCGATCAACCAGGTAGAGGTACGACGAGTGATGCACCTCGTAGTGGCCCTCACCGTGAGCCTCCTTTTCGGTCATTATGCCGTAGTCCTGCCGCACTTCGGCCAGCCGCTCAGGTTGCCCTGTCAGGCCGATAAAATCCGGGTGAAAGTAAGACAGGTACTCGCGCAATTGCCCGGTGGTGTCACGTTCCGGGTCAACGGTCATAAATACCACCTGTATCTTATCCGCCAAATCGCCCAACTGTTCCACGGTCGCGGTCAGAGTAATCAGGGTGGTGGGGCAGATTTGCGGACAGTGGCTGAAGCCAAAACCCAGCACCATGACCTTGCCCCGGTAATCACTGAGGGTGAAGTCTTTGCCGTGGGATCCTGGCAGGGTGAAGTCCGGTGCTTGCCGGGCGGGATCGAAAACGCCGGATTTCAACCTGGACTCCGCCGCCGTGGCAGTGCCGGCCACCAGCAGTATCACGGATATCATGTGTAAAAGTTTCATGGCAACTGGTCCGGTTTATAGGGCAATGGTTGCGGGGACAACGCGGTTGATAAAGGTTTCGTCCACGTAGTTGTCGTAGAGCGCCGGATTTCTCAGGGTGCCGGCCGCCATGGACAGTTCCATCAATTCGTCGAACTCATTGCGGATCATGCGCATGTCACCGTAGGTGACCCGGTCACTGGGATTTTCCATGACAAAGCGAATAATGTTCGGGTCCTGGTTGAAGTAGTGCCGTTGCGCCGCTATGTGCACGGCTTTTTCCCGATTGTCCGCGCTTTTGTCCAGCCAGAGTCCGGCACCCTGGATATGATTGACCAAGTCCTGCACTACCTCGGGACGGGACTGGATCAGTTCCTCGCGTACCGTGAGCACACAGCAGATATAATTGCGCCATTCATCCCGGGTCATGCGCAGCGGCCGGGCGTAGCCAGCCAGTTCGGCCGCAGCGCCGAAGGGCTCACCCGTGCAATAGGCGTCCACGGCCCGGGCGTAGAGAGCGGCCGGCATGTCCGGCGGCGGCATCTCTACCATCTCAATATCTCCCGGGTCCATGTCCTCCTGGGCCAGCATCTTCCTGAGAAACAGAAAATCCACCGCAAAACGGCTGGGAATGGCGATGCGTCTGCCCTTGAGCTGCCGAAAGGTCTGATAGTCGGAGTCGGTGCGGACCATGATCACGGCACCTGAACGGTGCCCGAGGGACACAATCCTGAGGGGAATGCGCTTGGTCGTCATGTCCATCACCAGTGGCGCCAGCATATAGGCGGCCTGTATGCGCCCGGAAATCAGGGACTCGGTAACTTCCGGCCAACCGCTGATACGGCTGTATTGAAACATAACATCCTGAACGTCATCCCGCCCGGAAACCGATTGCTCCTTGGCCGCGCAGGCGACGGGCAAGGTCAGATTGCAGGTTACCGGCAGCCCTCCCACAATCAGGCGGCGGTCGTCGGTTCTGGATGTGCAGGAAAGCGCCACCAGAGGCAGCGCTGCCATGGCAGCCATACCTTGCAGCAGTTGCCTGCGCTGTTTGAAGTAAGGGGGGCTGAGCCCGTTGTCATCCACTGTTCGCTAATTCGCTTGTTATTCAAGGGGTTAGGCCTACCGCTCCGGGCGGGAATCAGTCAACCCGGGAGTATGGGGCTGCCGTCCGCGGGATGTCCAGAGTTCGGCGATCAATTTTCACTATGGTGTTTTCGGCAGCCTGGGGCAGGTGCCAGGCGGGTATCGGCCACTACGACACCGCGCCGCATCACCACGATCATGGCCATCAGCTTTTCGTTCCACTGGGCCTCGGCGCTGGTGCCTTTGTCTTCGGCGTTCCAGCCGGCGTAGATCTCCTCGGGCACTACAAAGGGTTCGTGTGCCCAGCCCATGCCCGGAGAGTTCAGTAACGCCAAAGGTTCGATATGACTTATGACTAAAGATGATAGGGCCGGGGTCTATATCAAAATATTTTGATATAGTCTGTTCGGCCTGTTAGACTGCGTCCATGACCATTTCCCAGCTCGCCCTGGCGGCGCCGGTGTCCGCTGAAACTCCGGCTCTGGCGCCCCTTCTGAAGGCGGCGGGCGATCCTCTGCGCCTGGGGGTACTGCGGGTGCTGGCCCGGGACTCTTTCGGCGTGCTGGAGTTGTGCCGGATCATGGACGCCAAACAGTCGGGGATGAGCCATCACCTGAAGGTGCTGGCGGACGCGGGTCTGGTGTCCTCCCGCCGGGAGGGCAACAGCATCTACTACCGGCGTGCCCGGCTGGTGCCGGATCATCCCCTGAACGAGCTTTTGCGGGTACTGTTTGACACTCTGGACAGGCAGCCCCTGCCGGACCCACTGGCCCGGCGTCTGGAAGCGATTCAGGGGGAGCGTGCCCGGGCTTCCCGGCAGTTTTTTGCGGACAATGCCCACAAGTTCCGGGAACAGCAGGATCTGATTGCCAGCTATCCGGTGTACGGGGAGCAGGTGACCCAGTTGTTGGTTGACACGCCCCTGGACAGCCGGAGGCTGGCGCTGGAAGTGGGTCCGGGGGAGGGCGAATTCCTGCCGGTACTGGCGAGCCGTTTTGAGCGGGTGCTGGCCCTGGACAATGCGCCGGGCATGCTGGAGCGCGCAAGGCTGCACCTGGACGGGAAGGGCCTGGACAATATTGAATTTGTACGGGACGACGTGCGCCATCTGGCCAGGTATCAGCTGGCGGCAGATTGTATCGTGGTGAACATGGTGTTGCATCACACGCCGTCCCCGGCAGAAATTTTCCTGGAACTGGGGCGCTCCCTGGCCCCGGGTGGTGTCCTGCTGATTACCGACCTGTGTCGTCACGAACAGGACTGGGCCCGTCAAGCCTGCGGTGATCTCTGGCAGGGTTTCGAGCCGGAGGACTTCGGCCGCTGGGCCGGGGATGCCGGCCTGAGCGAGGGCCAGAGCATTTACTTTGCGCTGCGCAACGGCTTTCAGGTCCAGATACGACAATTTTTCAATGATCAATAAAGGAAAACCCATGGCCAAGTATTCTGTTTTTACCTCCGAGTCGGTTTCCGAGGGCCACCCGGACAAAATGGCGGATCAGATTTCCGATGCGGTGCTGGACGCCATACTCAAGGAAGCGCCGGATTCCCGGGTGGCGGTGGAAACCATGGTGAAAACCGGCATGGCGATTCTTGCCGGTGAGGTGCGCACCTCCACCTATGTGGATCTGGAGGATTTGGTGCGCAATGTGATTCTGGACATAGGCTACAACTCCAGCGACGTCGGTTTTGACGGTGCTTCCTGCGCGGTGCTCAATGCCATTGGCAAACAGTCCGCCGACATCGCCATGGGCGTGGACGAAGGAGAAAACAAGGAGCAGGGTGCCGGTGACCAGGGTCTGATGTTCGGTTACGCCAGCAACGAAACCGATGTGCTGATGCCTGCGCCCATATATTTCGCTCACCGGCTGGTGGAGCGTCAGGCGTATCTGCGCAAGCACAGGGTGCTGCCCTGGTTGCGCCCGGATGCCAAAAGCCAGGTGACACTGCGCTACAACGACCAGGGGCGGCCCGTGGCGGTGGACGCGGTGGTGTTGTCCACCCAGCACAACCCGGATATCCAGCAGGCGGATATCCGCGAGGCTGTCATGGAGGAAATCATCCGTCATGTGCTGCCGGCTGAGTGGCTGCATGCGGACACCCGGTACCACATCAACCCCACCGGCCAGTTCGTAATTGGTGGCCCCGTGGGTGATTGTGGTCTGACCGGGCGCAAGATCATTGTGGATACTTACGGCGGCATGGCCCGCCACGGTGGTGGTGCATTTTCCGGGAAGGATCCGTCCAAGGTGGATCGCTCCGCAGCCTATGCGGGCCGTTACGTGGCGAAAAATATTGTCGCCGCGGGCCTGGCGGACCGCTGCGAAATTCAGGTGTCCTATGCCATTGGCGTCTCGGAACCCACGTCGATTTCCATCAACACCTTTGGTACGGGCAGCCTGCCGGATGAGGAGATCGGCAAGCTGGTGTTCGAGCATTTCGACCTGCGGCCCGGGGCGCTGGTCAGCATGCTGGATTTGAAGCGGCCCATTTACCGGGCCACGGCTGCCTATGGGCACTTTGGCCGGGAGTTGCCGGAGTTTACCTGGGAGAAAACCGACAAGGCCGAGCTGCTGAAAAAATATCTGTAAGAATTCGGGGAACATTATGAATATTGCTACAAACTTTACCGACTACAAGGTCGCCGACATTTCTCTGGCCGATTGGGGCAGGCGCGAGATTGATATTGCCGAGGGCGAAATGCCGGCGCTGATGGCGCTGCGGCGCAAGTACAGCGACAGCAAGCCGCTGGCGGGTGCGAAAATCATGGGCTGTATCCATATGACCATCCAGACGGCGGTACTGATCGAAACCCTGGTGGAACTGGGGGCCGAGGTGCGCTGGTCGTCGTGCAATATCTTTTCCACCCAGGATCACGCGGCGGCCGCCATTGCCGCGGCGGGCATACCGGTGTTTGCCTGGAAGGGCGAAACCGAGGAGGAGTTCTGGTGGTGCATCGAGCAGACGATTCTGCACAAGGGCGAGCCCTGGGATGCCAATATGATTCTGGATGACGGCGGCGACCTGACCGAGGTGGTGCACAAGAAGTATCCGCAGATGCTCGATAGCATCCACGGCATTTCCGAGGAAACCACCACTGGCGTGCACCGTTTGCAGGACATGCTGAAAAAGGGCGAGTTGAAAGTGCCGGCCATCAATGTCAATGATGCGGTTACCAAAAGCAAGAACGACAACAAGTACGGTTGTCGCCACAGCCTGAACGATGCCATCAAGCGCGGCACCGACCACCTGTTGTCCGGCAAGAAGGCGCTGGTAATCGGCTACGGCGATGTGGGCAAGGGCTCGGCGGCGTCCCTGCGCCAGGAGGGCATGATCGTCAAGGTGACGGAGATTGATCCCATCTGCGCCATGCAGGCCTGCATGGATGGCTTCGAGGTGGTCTCGCCCTACCGCGACGGACTCAACACCGGAAAATTTGACGACGTGAATCACGCGGTGCTCGGCGCCACGGATCTGCTGGTTACCACTACCGGCAATACCAACGTCTGTGACTCGGCCATGCTGCGGGCACTGAAAAGCGGCGCTGTGGTGTGCAATATCGGCCACTTCGACAATGAGATAGACACGGCCTATATGCGCAAGCATTGGGAGTGGGAAGAAGTCAAACCCCAGGTGCACAAGATCTACCGCGATCGTACCAGCAATGATCATCTGTTGTTGTTGTCCGAAGGACGGCTGGTCAACCTGGGCAATGCCACGGGTCACCCGTCGCGTATTATGGACGGTTCTTTCGCCAATCAGGTGCTGGCGCAGATGTACCTGTACGAGCGCAGGTTTGCCGATCTTGACCCGGCACGCAAGCCCGAACACCTGTATGTTCGCGTGCTGCCAAAGAAACTGGACGAAGAGGTGGCCCGGGATATGGTGGAGGGTTTCGGTGGCGTGATCACCCGGCTGACGTCCCAGCAGGCGGAGTATATCGGCGTGGAGGTCGATGGACCCTTTAAGCCGGAAAGTTACAAATATTGAGTTAATTACAATGAGCAACGAGAAGCCCAGACTCAGTTTTGAGTTTTTTCCTCCCAAGACCCCGGAGGGCCGGGAGAAGCTGTTGGCGGTGCGCGATCGGTTGGCGGAACTGAGGCCGGACTTTTTTTCCATGACCTACGGCGCCGGCGGCTCGACCCGGGACAACACCAAGGGTTTGGTAAAGCAGTTCAACGCTGATGGGCATCCCACGGCTCCGCACCTGTCATTTGGCGGTGACAGCGAGGAGGCCATTGCCGAACTGCTGCAGGAGTATCGCGACGCCGGTATCAGGCGCATTGTCGCCCTGCGCGGCGACATGCCTTCGGGTGTGGGCGGCGCCTTCGAGCTGGTGTATGCCAACGAACTGGTGGCGTTTATTCGCCAGCGTCACGGCGATCACTTTCATCTGGAGGTGGCGGCCTACCCGGAAGTGCATCCCCAGGCCAAAAGCTACGATGACGATATCCGCTACCTGAAAGGCAAATTCGACGCCGGTGCCAACAGCGGCATCACCCAGTACTTTTACAACCCGGACGCCTACTTCCATTTTATGGATCGGTGCGGGCAGGCAGGTATTACCCAGCCTATCTACCCGGGGATCATGCCCATTATCAACTACCGCAACCTGATGCGTTTTTCCGACAATTGTGGCGCGGAAATCCCTCGCTGGCTGCGCAAGCGGCTGGACAACTTCGCCGACGATGCGGAAAGCCTCAAGGCGTTTGGCGCCGATGTGGTGGCCGAACTGTGCGAAACCCTGCTCGATGGGGGTGCGCCGGGCCTGCATTTCTACACCATGAATCAGGTGGAGCCCACCGCGACCATAGTGTCCCGCCTGGACCTGGGGGTAGGCTAGCTGGTGTGCTTCACCAGTCGAGGGGTATGGGCTTCCAGCGCCGTTGCAACGCGAATAAATCACCTATTTGTCACCCAGTCGGGTTTAGAGTGGCATTTTTGCCAACGAGGATTCGGCCGTGAAGGTGAACAATTTATGTACGCTGCTATTGACCGCGTTACTTTTACTGGTGGTGGGTTGCGGGGATTCTGACTCCGGAGGGGGCAGTTCGGGGGCCTCGGGCTCCAGCTCAGGGGGATCGAGTGGCGGGGCGGCCAACCGGGTTGATCTGAGGCACTATCAGACCCCCGGCGAGCCCACGGCGGGGGAATCGGCACCTTCTCTGCGCAACCAGGGTGGCCGCACCACCTGCATTACCTTCGCGGCGACGGCGGCATTGGAGGCGGCATACAAGCGCGCCGGTTACGGTGATCTGGATCTTTCTGAGGAGTTCATCAACTACACCGGCAAGGTGTTGTGGCTGCACCCGAACTGGAACGATTTTCTCGGATGGGATGTCAATCGCCGGGAGAATCAGGCCGCATTTACCGGTGGTGGTGGCAGTGTTGGTTGGCTGAGAAACCTCGCTGGCGGCTATTACTCAGTGGCTGAACACTACATGCCCTATGTGGATATCAACGACTACGGCTATGGCTTCCCCGGTGTCGGCGAAGACGGCCCCGCCTGGGACGACCCCTTCTGGCGCGATCAGCGCAATGCCAATGACTTTAATCTGAATCCCGCCAACTTCGCCCGGGACGACTCCCCCGATGCCAGGTTTGCCGAACACTACTACAGCATTGCCGATATGACAGTGCTGTGTGCCGATGACTCCCGGGTTGCGCCGCGTCGCTGCAACACTCTGGATCCTTCTGCCTACGAGGAAGTATTGCGGGATGGGCGGGAGGTTTCAATCGATTTTGTCGTCCGGGGCGACCGCAGTGGCGCCATTTGGCAAAGGGATGACGATCAGCCGAGGCTGGGCGGCCATGCCATGCTGCTGGTGGGTTATGATCGCACTGACCCTGACAATCCCTACTTTATCGCCAAGAACAGTTGGGGCCCCACATCGGGCGGTGTGGGCGGTGACTGCGGTGAAGACGGCTACACCTGCATTTCCTACGACTATCTAAGCTATATTTACGCCGCTGGCTACATTGTCAGCGTCAACCCGCCTCGATCCTGGGCGGAGCTGGCCTTTATGGGTCGCTGGGATCTGTCTTTCAACGGCATTCAGGGTACCCTGGATATCTACCATATTCCCGGTATTATGGAGGGGGTATTTGAGATCGAAAGCGACCGCTTTACCCACTACACCGATCGCCGCCTGGGAACTTTTTACAGTGACACCGGTGATGCCTACCGGGTCAACGGCAGTATCAACGAGCGTCGCCTGGACTTCTATATCGATTTTGACCAACCGCGTTTGCGTTGGGATTTGCTCACGGGACACCACTTTACCTTCCATATGTTCGATCTGGATCGGGATACCATGGCGGGTACGCTGGAAGACCCTACAGGCAATCGCAGCGTCGGCTATGCCCGTAGAACCTTTGATGGCACTGGCTTTTTGGCCCCGCGTGAGGCTGCGGGAGTTATTACTCCGGAAACCTATCTGGGTGACTGGGACGTTGTATACGACGGCCATGTCAACGAACTACATATCTCGGAAGTAAGCCCGTGGGTAAGAATCTCTCTGGGCCAGGAGTATGCGCAGTTGCTGGCGGAGACACGGCTGCCAGGCAGTGCCACCGCGCACAGCTTCATTGCCTATGTGCCCTTGTACGAACCGGAGCGAATCGAGTTTGATGCCCTGCTGTCGAGTGGCGTAGATCATCGGGTGTATGCCCGGGCCATGACCTGGGAGAAAGGCGTGTTGGCTGGCAGAAACAGTCATGGTGGGGCAATCGCCACTCGGCCAGTAATCCCCCCTTCGATTGAAATTCTATCGCCGGCTGAGGGGGCCAGTTATCCTCGGGGCCGCTCCGGGGTATCCTTTGTCGCTCGTACTCAGGGGGTTGCCGACGTGCGCTGGTACAGCTGGATGGCCGGCGGCAATTTCGCTACTGGGCATCATGTTACTCGCTTCGACCTACCGGTGGGTGACCACAACGTAACCGCTTATGCACTGGATGAAGACGGCAATGAAATATGGTTTAACGATGATTGGCTTACGGATACCGTGAACATAACCATATACGACGAACCGCCAACCGTAGAGCTGATCGAGCCGCAAGCGGGCAACAGTTATTGCACTGGTGAGGCGTTCACCCTGCGCGCGGACGGCCGAGACTTCAATAACTGGCCGACATTTACGCTGCCGAATTCGGCCTTCACCTGGTATTCGTCGCCCGCTGGTGTGGCACTGACAGGCAAGGAGGGTACGGCCAGTTACGGTTCGGCGGGATCATTGCAGATAGTGGTCCGGGCAACGGCGCCGGGTGGGCTATTCGCCGAAGAAGATGTCAATATCAATATCGTCGAGTGCACCAACGAAGCGCCCGTCGTGACCATTACCACGCCCGCCAGTAACTCCTCCAGCAGTGATCCGGCCTATGCGTACAACGGCTACGATACTGCGCTGGGTCTTTGGTACACGGATGTGCTGTTTCAGGGAACGGCCACGGATTTTGAGGACGGTGTTCTGACTGGCAGCAGTCTGGTTTGGACCACTGATCAGACTAGTGTGCAGGCTGCCCATCTGGGCACCGGCAACTCCATCAATGCCAGATTGTATTCCAGCCAATGCGGCGGCACCTGGCACACCGTTCGTTTGGCGGCAACCGACAGCGATGGCAATGTGCGCTATGCCTATCGCAGCGTCTTTATCTGGACACTTTGTTAGCACTTCTGCAGGGTTTGGCAGGCCGGCTACGCAAGCGGTCTGCCAAACGCTCGGCAGTTTCCGCAAAGCCTTTACAGGCTAGGCGTTCCACCATGTCAGCTCAAGCGTTCTGGATTGTGGTAGTGTGATATAGAGTTCCTTTGTCGTAAAGGCATCGTCGTGCTCGATGGGAATATCTTGATACCATCCTGTAAGCTCTATTCGCCTGTTGTTGACGAAAACCTCGCCGCTCAATTGTTCGGCGTTCTCATCGTCCAGCCGCTTGGCAATGGTCAGAAAAAATTCCTTGGGCTGCCATCCTCGAAAGCAGCCCACGTCAAATCTAACCAGGCACTTTCCGTTAAGTTCGCATAAGTACTTCTGCGCATTGTTAGGTAGAATATAGGTATCACCAGTTGCCAGCGCAATTGCTTTTGTCGGCAGAGTTTCCAAAACGTCACTTGCGTGCCAAACCAATTTTAATCCTGCCGGCACGGTGGAAGTGACGGAAAAATACATATCGCAATCGGAGGGAAAGTACGGCACTTCAATAACGCATAACCCTTCTATAAACTCAAATCGTTTGTTATCGAACTGTGCGAAAACGTCTCCCGAAATGTGTGATGTCATAAGGATCTTTATATACCGATGAGGGGCGTCCCAGCCTTTAGGGGCGGTTTCCTTCCTTACTACAAAGTGACGGGTACCTGCAATAGTATACTCCTCGCAATCTGATGGAGCGGGTATCTCAACAGGCGCACTGTCGCACACTCCATAAGCTTTGCTGAAAACCCAAAAGTGAGAAACCTGAGAGTCGCTCAAATGATGGTCACTAACAGTCAAACTCAACTTGTTAAGGCCTACCCTATCCGCCACAAAAGTAACGTCGCTGCTATTATCCGTGTTGCTGTTGAGAGTACCATTCACCTCCCAAGTGTACTGCAAAGCGTTGTCCATAGAGCCGGGTGAAAAGCTCTCGCCGCCATTGGCCGTTACCAAATCGCCCTCACGACAGAAACTGTTTGTCTGCACAACGGCAACGGGCGCTACTGCTGTTGATTCCTGAAAATAATGTCTGTTGACGGCGTAGAGGTAACCGGCATCATAAACTCCGGACATCTTAATGTAATCTTGTATTGTAAAGCCTAGATCTGCTAAACGGCTACACAGTTCTCGTTGTGAGTAGCCGGCGTGAGTTTCCATTACCAGACGTTTTATACCAAGAAATTCCTCTTCTTTGCCACTATACAGAATGTCCAGTTCGGCTCCCTCCACATCGATTTTCAACAAGTCGATTTCGGTATCACCAACATCCTTTAGTAGCTCAGAAAACGACAGCGTTGGAACAGTCAGTTCGCGCATGCTTGTAACATCCATGGTCTGGTACATAGCGCTGACCACGGGGGTCGTAGTAATCAGTCCCGTCAAAGCTGTACCGTCCCGCTCTGGGACGTAGAGAGTAATGGCACCCGTGGTGGATGACACAGCTTTGTTAATCGGAAAAATACTATCCTGCAGACCATTCATTTCAATATTCCGCAGGAGAATCGAATAATTGTTAGGATCAGGTTCGACGGCAAACACTTTGGCAGATTTCGCTGCGGCGAAAATCGAGAATACGCCCTGATTGGCACCGATATCGATTATTACGTCACCGGGCTGAATCTTGTATTGCTGTTGATAGCACTCGTCAAACCAGACTTCGTCGATAATGGTAGCTACATCGCCGTAATCCAGCATTTCCATGCCATTCGGGAGCTTCAATCGATCTATGGACATGTTAGAAATTCCTAAAGTAGAGAGGCTGATAGGCGATCTATATGAGCTCGTAGTTGGCCATGATGTATTGACTACTGGCGGCTGTGTCGTGACGGGATAGCAGGATTAGCCGATGGTGTGCTGTTCACAAGAATTATTGTCTACAGAGCGCATAAATTCAGCGGAAAATGATGAGACATGAATTGCAAGTTGGCAAGTAATTTTTGCGCTTTACTTTCGCGGTAGGGATGGTCTGTTGTCGCATTGTGGGGGTTGCCACATGTGCTCCTGGTGTACAAAACCTGAGCTCGAAGCAAGTTGCCGGGCATCTCGTAAAATCTGTATACGAAATACATTTTATATATAAAACAAGCGACTATTTGTCCGTTGCATAAATGTGGCGTTGCGGAACGGCTCGTATTTAAGCCGCTGCCATTCGCCACAGCGAGGCGCACAATTCAAGATACGGAGTTTGCCCGCTGCGTCGCCCCGCAGGCCACGGGTGACGTGGGGTTCAACTTTGCGTGCGCGTACACGAACGTTCAACTTTGGTCGTCAGCGCAACTTCGTACGACATAATCTCGCGGCACATGATTAGATTCTCCCCCCGCTCCCGACAGCGTACAGCTGTGCCTGTGGATCTGTGTGGCAGCCTGGTCGGAGCCCTCCCCTGCAGGCGGCGATTCAGGTGTCGAATGACACGCTGCGGGCGACAATAACGTTTAAAAATCAGCGTGTTAGCAGTAGGAAGCCCCTATGTCCCTTGTTGAAGTCTGCTCTGAAGAAGTGGTCGCCATTGAGCACCAAACCCCTGAGTTTGGCAATATTCTGCTGGTTGACTGGAGTCTGGGGAATACCTGCAACTATACCTGCTCCTATTGTCCCCCGGCCACCCACTCGGGGTCGCAGCCGTTCATGGAGATGGGACTGGTCCTGGATTTCACCCGGCGGGTTAATGCGCACTATAAGGAAGGAATGGGGCGCGAGGTCTGCTTTCTCTATACGGGCGGAGAGGTCACCCTGTTTGAGGACTTTATCCCCCTGATCAAAGCGCAGGCGGAGGCGGGGAACCGGGTTGGCATCAGTACCAACGGATCAAGGCCGTTGCGTTACTGGGAAGAAGCCAGACAATACCTGGACCAAGTGAGCATCAGCTATCACTCCGACCACACCAACCTTGACCACTTTATCCGAGTTATCAACGCCATCAAATTCGATGTTCTGACCCACGTTAACGTCATGGTAAAGCCGGAGCTGTTTACCCAATGTCTTGACGCGGCCAAACGAATTCATCGTGAAACCAGCGAAGTGACGATTGATGTGCAGATCGTTCTTGAGAACTTTCAGCGCCCATACTCATACACGGACGAGCAAAGAAGGCAAATACTGCGCGTTGGTGAAGAAATAAACAGAAATCTGAAAATCACTCAAAAAAGGAACCCCTACAGGGGGTTGATGAAGCTTCGCTACGAAAGCGGTGAATCTGAATTGATAAAGGCCGGCGATATTATAATAAGAGAACTTAATTCATGGAAAGGTTGGACGTGCAATGTGGGGATAGAAGAGCTGGTCGTAGACATGTACGGCAACATATACCCCAGCTGGTGCGGAAAAGTCGGCAAGATAGGAAACGTGCGCGACGAAAACATTGTGTTTCCGACTAGTGGCTACAAATGCCCCATGGACAAATGTAGTGGTGGTGTTACCGACATTATGGTTTCCAAATCGAAAAACCCTGGTTAACGCTTCACTGCCTTGTGCGGGCGAAGAATATTCTGATATTCCCGTTGTCCACTTGATCTTGGAGACAGTATGTATGCCTGGTTTGCTTGATCGCCTAAAGATAGGCTGCATGCCAAGCTTAAAGAATCGTATGGTGCTTGCGCCACTGTTCTACGATTGGGCTTTTGGGTCAAGATCTTTTCAAAAGTTCTTCGAAACCCGTGCGCGCGGAGGAGTATCTATGGTACTGGTGCCCGTGCCAACTCACGGGGGACTAGCTGATCTTGAAAAGTCAGATTTTATAACTAAATCAAAAGATCTTTTGCGAGCCATGCATAGCCTGGATTGCAGGGTTGTGCCACAAATATTTTCAGGGGACGGCGAGTCTGCTAACAGCATACCCTCTGCCGACTTGGATTCCCTGCCAGAAGAGTTTGCTCGAGCTGCCAGGGTTCTTGAGGAAATCGGGTACGATGGCATGGAAATACACGGAGCACATCACTCCTTATTCATGTCGTTGGTTTCCCCAGTAATAAACAGCCGCAGTGATGATTACGGTGGCTCTGAAGAGAACCGGTTCAGATTGCCGTTGCGTACGATTCGCGCCATAAAGTCTACAGCATCACTGCCAATCCTGTACCGCCTAAGCGCTGTAGACTTCGTGGAAAACGGATTCGATTTGATGCAATCAACGAAGCTCGCTGTGCAATTGGAACAGGCAGGGATAGATTGCATTGATGTGTCTGCGGGGGGTACCGCGGTATCGCCACTGTATTCAGACGCACCAGGAGAAGATTTCAATGAAGGGTGCTTTGCTGAATACGCAGAGGCAATAAAAAGAAAAATAAAAGTACCGGTCATAGTAGCTGGAAGAATCAACAGCAAAGAAACGGCTGAAAATATCATATCCAGCAATCAAGCTGATATGGTCGCGCTTGGCAGGATTCTGGTGAAGAATCCCAGTTGGCCCAGGGAAGTTGCCCGTGAAGTAGCGGCTCTATCATGAAGATCTTGATTGTAGGGGGGTCCGGCTTTATCGGCGTTCACGTCGCACATCGCCTGCTGTCGTTAGGTCACGAAATTACAGTACTTTCCCGAAATCCCGATAAAATAAGTACTTCGGCGTTACCGGGTGCGCGCTTGGTAAGCGGTTGCATATCAGACTTTACCGCGATTGAGAAAGCACTTCATGGCCAGGAGGTTGTTATTCATTGCGCACTGGGTTGGGGTGATAGTGCCGTTGATATGATTCAGCGCGACACTTTGCCGAGCGTGCATTTATTCGAGAAGGCGTCGGCATCGAGCGTGCGGCGCATAATATACACCTCATCTGCTGTAGCAACAGGGGAATACCGGTCGAGCATGGATGCAAATACGGCGAGCCGACCGATTGACTACTACAGTGCGACAAAATCCGCTGCAGAGGGGTATTTGCTGGCGATATCCCATAGAACTGGCATGCGTTGCAACATAGTGCGGCCAGTATACACTTTCGGAAATCCATTATGGCCAGGTGGTCCTACCCAACCGGATGCGACGTTCCGGAACATGGCCAGCTCGGCAGTCAATAATTTGCCGATAAGCATAATAAAAAATGGTGGAGTACAGTTGATTCCGGCTACGACCCTGGCAACGCTGTACGAGCGCCTAATATCGCATTGCGATACGAGAAACATCCTGATAGCGGGTAGCGATCGCCAGTATTCATGGCGGAGCATAGCTGAAAGTATAATTTCAAAACTCGGGTCATCCAGTGAAATAATTATGGAGGATCTCGGCTGGTCTTCAGAAGGAAGTACTTGGTCGAACCAGGAAACAAAGCAGCTGGTTCCAGAAGTGGCGGAATGTGATGTCGAGTTGGAAAATCACATCGAGTATGTTTGCAGCTGTATTGTAAAAACCGGACTGCACACGAAGAGAGTTGGTGGAGCGTATAAATGAGACATTTTACTGATGAAGGTACATTAAAAAAGCCCAAAAAAATGCAGGGCAAGGTTTGCCTTCAGCCATTCACCAATGTTGACATTCACAGCCATGGTGGGGTTCGTTGCTGCAGTGAATCCTGGATGCGAACTGAAATAGGAAACATTCATAACTCGTCACTAGATGAAATATGGAATGGCGAGCGGATTCAAGATATAAGACGTAGCATAATAGAAGGCACGTACGAGTACTGCGATTGGCATCAATGTCCGTTCTACAGTAATGAAGAACACTATCTGTTTACCATCGAAGAAATTAAGGATCCTTCCAAAGTGAAAGGAGTTCGAAAGGACAGACTGAACAAGCACTCAAACTGGTTGCTCCCTATTATCAATGGGCAAGTTCAAGTAGATATAAATCCAGCGAACTACAATTTTGCGTACGATGAGTCATGCAATCTTGCTTGTCCAAGTTGTAGAAAGGAAACCATAGGATACGTAAAAGGAAAAGAGTACGACACGAGAAAAGAAATACATGATGAGGTATTAAAGTACATTGAATCCACTGGATTCGATAACGTTGGAAGAATAAACATATCAGGATCGGGAGAACCATTTTCATCAAAGATCTTCAGAGATTTCTTATACACATTTGACGGATCTGAAAGGCCAAATCTGGATATAAATATCCAATCTAACGGCGTTTTATTAAACGAAAAATCCTGGCAAAAAATGAAGAAAATACAGGGCAATATCAATGAGGTTCTAATATCCATAGATGCCGCAACGCGCGAAACCTATGAAGTGGTAAGAGTAAACGGGGATTTTGACGACCTTATGTCAAACCTACAGTTCTTGAGTGGCTTATACAATGAGGGAAAAATACGTAGATTCATGCTGGCTTTTGTAGTGCAGCAAAAGAACTACAGGGAAATGAAAGGCGCAATAGAAATTACTAAAAACCTCGGCGCAGAAAGAATAGTGTTTAACCTTCTCAATGATTGGGAAACCTGGTCAAAGGAGGACTACGAGAACAATGCAATATGGAAGAGTTTTCACCCTGAGTTTCAGGATTTTATCGGTGCGCTAAAAGATCCCATGTTCTCTGACCCAGTGGTAGATTTGGGCAATATGCAGCAATACTGGGAAATTGCGAACAATGAAGACACCATAGTGCTGATCGAAGAAGTGAGTGCGTAAGTTCATTATATGAATAACACTTTGCAGATAAGGCAATGTCACTCTGGGAGAAAAGGCGCTAGTCTCATTATCAGTAATGGCAGCGAGCGAGGAGACTACATAAACTGCTCGGATATGCAAAAAAAATTCTCGTCCATTCATGATGGGGTGCAAATCATGAAGACGTACTATCCCAGCGATCCTAGTTGGACGGATAAGGGTCGTATATCGAGCATAAAGAAAACTAAGGCCAGCTATGCTTGGGATTATGACTATGACGACTATATGCCCTTGCAGTTTGACAGCGAGCACGGCTGCACATACCGAGAGTTGCAGGAAGTCAAACTGATTGGGGCAGATATACATCTAACGCTAACGATGGACATGTCGCTTTCGGATGAAGAGCTGTTGGCCATTTTTGGAAAACTAAAAAATTTTGGAAGGGTGTATTTAAGAATAAACCACGAGGCGAATGGCAAGTGGTTCAGGCATCACAAGCTACATACCTACAAGGAAGTAAGTGATTTCTTTGTGCGCTGCCATAACCTAATGAAGATTGTATCTCCAGAAATAAAAAGTGTATTCAGTCTTACTGGAGATATTTTTGTAAGAAACGAGGGCTGCAGTATTGTAACCAGAAAGCTGGCGAAAATAGACAGAGATAATCTCTTTGACGCCCTGGCTGTAGCGGATTATTGGTCCGTAGACAAGTATGTATCGCTAAACTGGGGGTGGCCATACTCTTATCCGGACAATTCGGAAAGCTACTTTGATCAAAGTGTGTCTACTTGGTGGAGAATAATCGAAGAGCTGTACTTGCTGATGATTGCCGAAAATGGTGGGGTAATGAAGCCACTTTTTCTCCACGAGTTCAATTCTGACTCTGATGTTGTTGGCGATGACGGACAATGCCTGGCAATCAAAGAGGTATATGAACGGATAAAGGAAAGTGACTTTCCTTGGTTGGCTGGAATATGTTTTTACCAGTACTGCGATGAGGGCGGTTTGGGACTGATCAAAGGAAGCAACGGAATGTACAAGGATAACCCCTCATTGAATACGTATAGAGAAATGCTTAAAAAATTCAGTCCTTGTCTAACGTACGCAGAGAATCAGTGGAATCACAAAAGCTATTCGTTCGTCTGGAGTGATTCAAAAACCGCAAAAGGAGTGGCATTTAATGTTCCTACTCGGGCGTGTCGATATACAAACAATATGAGTCACAATGTGTACATAGTGAAAAATGAGTTATGGCACTTATTGCTTCCAGGTGAATCCATAAAAGCAGACGCAGATAGCATGCAGTTGTTTATACCTCCTAACATAGATAAAGGGAAAGTTAGGCATGTAACTACAGTGAGCAATATAAGCGAACTTATTCAGTCGTCATTACAGATTGATCACAGAGATTACGTAAATGAAATCTGAGTTGAGCGTAATAGAGGCCCTGGAGGAGACCATCAGGGAAGAGTACTCGTGCTCTGGCGTATGCTTGGTAACAAACGGTACGCATGCAATTCAAGTGCTGCTTACCGCGTTGAATTTACCCAGAGGAAGTAGAGTTCTGGTGCCGAATCTAACGTTTATAGCGACTGCGTCAGCGGTAGCGAACTGCGGGCTTATACCGGTATATGCGGATGTTACCAATGATTACCTTGGGCTAAGCCTGGGTGCAGTAAAGAACGGTCTAGAGAAAGGTGTTGCAGCCGTAATCGTGGTGCATATGGCCGGATTCGTAAACAGACAGATGGAAGAAATCGAAGAACTTTGCAAGCAAGCCGGAGTGACGCTTTTAGAAGACTGCGCGCAAGCGCATCGCGCTTCGTTGAATTCACGCCGGGTTGGAAATTTTGGTAAGGCAGCCACTTTTAGCTTTCAGTCCTCAAAATTCTTCAATTGTGGGGAAGGAGGGGCGATCCTATCAAACGACAAAGGTCTGGTGGAAACGTGCAAGGCGATCTGCAATTGGGGTTGGCCTGGACCAGGGTATGCAGCAAATTTGAACATACCTTCAAGCAATTACCGCATGAGCTATTTGCAATGCGAGCGATTACTGTCCGAGTTCGCTTCCGTTGAAAGAAAGGTAAGTCACCTCGAGTGCATGTACAACTGTCTTGCTGAGATCGCAACCAAAGTGGATAAGAGATTCGTACCTGCAAGCTTTCTGGAGCCGGTAGTAGATTCTCCATTCTTTTTTGTCGTTGAAAAGCGCGCCAATCGCGAGCAACACAGGTTGGAGCCGTTTAGCCAGTACCCAATCAGCAAGTCGTCAATGATTGAAGCAATACTGCAGCGTTGGTTTCCGGACCTTGTTGCAGAATACCGGGATATCAACTCCGACGACGAGATAGCAAAAAATAGTAAAGAAATACTTGATTCTTATGCGTTTTTGCGAATTAGCCAGTTTCAAACTGGGGATCCCCTGGTAAAAGAGATTGAGGGTATTTAGATGACCAACGAGCTGGGCCTTGTTGAGGTTGAAGGTGTAACCAAGAAGTTTAGGCAGTTGCAGTCTAGAGATGGAAAATTTGGTTCAGTTCGCAACTTTTTCAAGCCGGTCTACAAAGATGTAGAGGCTTTATCTGATGTATCGTTTGTAATAGAGCCGGGAGATAGAGTCGCCCTTCTGGGCCAGAACGGTGCAGGAAAGTCCACGATGGTAAAAATACTATGTGGCGCGTTGACTCCGACATCTGGGTCCGTGAGGTTTGGCGGAAGGGCGATATCTCAGTACTCAAACGATATTAAAAAGCGGCTTGGCATTGTATTTGGACAACGAAGTCAGCTTTGGTGGGAGATACCCGTCAATGATTCTTTAAAGGCGTTGAAGGCGATATACGATGTCACGGATAAAACATATAAGGAAATGATATCGATATTTGACGAAATGACTGGCATGGGGCATTTGCGGCGTACACCAGTGCGATGCCTTTCGCTTGGACAGCGTACCTTATGTGAGATATTGGCGTCCTGCATTCACTGCCCAAATGTTTTGATACTGGATGAGCCAACCATAGGGCTTGATCTCAGTGTCAAAGAAAACGTTAGGTCGATGATCAATGAGATTAACACCAGGTTTAAAACTACAGTTGTACTTACATCTCATGACACCTCGGACATTGAAAATATATGCGATAGAATCATTCTAGTAAACTATGGAAAGATAATATTTGACAATAATGTAGACAGTTTTATGAATGAACATGGGTCTTCATACACAGTAAGCCTGACTTCAAGAAGTATCATAGATAGCAGCTTGATTATAAATATAATCGGAGAGAATGGAATACTGAAACACATTGAGCGGCCGGCAAACGTAAACGAACTGGAAATCACGTTTGACAAGAAGAAAATATCGCCAATGGTAATGATGGAGAAGGTACGCAACCTATACGAAATAGATGAATTTCATATCAGGTCATCATCATTGGAAAGTGCTATTAAATATGCATACAAAAAAAATACCGTTGTCTAGATACTATCCGATTGGCAAGATTGGCTTCTTGACAATGATGGCCTTTCGTTGGGAGTGCGTTTTCGCTTCGCTCGCCAGCGCGTTTACGCTAGTGTTCTCATACTATCTGTGGTCGGCAGTGTATGCCGCCTCGGACACTTTGGGTAGCTATAGCAGTTTTGAAACCACGTTTTTATATGTGGCATTGTCATTGGCAATAGTAGTGACGTTCAATACTTCAACAGAATCTAGAATATCAAGTTCGATAATATCGGGGGACGTTATCAGGGAAATAGTTAGACCGATCAGCTTTCATGGGCAGCAAGTGGCTAATGCCATCGGTATAACGGCCATGCGCATCATTCTTGTTTTTATTCCGTGCTTGATTATTGCTGCGCTAATGCTTGAAAGTCACCCTCCGCTGTCCAACAACATCGCGCTATTCCCTGTCAGTTTGGTTTTTTCGTTTCTGATACTTTTACATATCGATATGTTAGCGGGGCTCATTGCCGTACGTACAGAAGCGGTATGGGGTATAAGATTTGCGAAAGAGTATGTTGTACTCGCGTTCAGTGGTGCGTTGATTCCATTATATATACTACCGGGCAACATTCAGGGTGTGCTTATGTACCTCCCCTTTCAGGGAATTTGTCATACGCCAATGACCATTCTGTTAGATAAGGAAGCGTCAATATTTCAAATAGTGGAACTCCTACTGGTGCAGGCATCATGGGCGTTCACCTTAATCTATGTAATACATTATGGGTTAAAGAGGCAACTGAGGCGAATTGAGATGAACGGTGGTTGATGTGTATCGATACCTATCGCTTTATAAGCTATTCGTAATTAATCAGTTCAAAATACTGATGATATACCGCGCTGATTTTATTGTGGGGTTAATTTGTATTATTTTGTCATTTTTGACGATTACATTCTCAATATGGGCTGTATTTGAACAGACCAACAACATTGGCGGCTGGAATAAGTACGAAGTAATATTCATGTATGGATATAATCTGCTGGCCGCGGGAATTACATGGCTATTCTTCAACCAGGCATGGGGTTTGCGCGACGCGTTGGTATCTGGAAGATTCATCAGATATGTTGTGAGACCGATCAACCCGCTATTTCATTATTACGCTGAGGCGATAGATATAAAATCCGCCGTAACAGTCGTACTAGGGCTAACGTCCCTCATATACGCTTCTAGATATATTGATTTCGATTGGTCTGGCACAGCGATACTGATCATCGGCGTTTTCGTGCTGCTATCTGCTTCCTTACTGTCTGGGCTAATCGTACTGTCTAGTTCGCTAGGATTCTGGCTTACGATATCTAATCCGTTGCTTGGGTTTATAGCAAGCATGCAAGGAATTGCCCATATACCGATGACCATATATGGGCGAGCTATGACAACGCTTTTATCAACAATAATACCAATTGCGTTTTTGTCGTACTATCCATGCGCGATCATTTTGGGAAAAATCACGTACTACGATCCAATCTACCTAATGCTGGCCGTAATCGTAATCATTTGGACTTCCGCGGTTACGCTCTGGGTAAAAGGCGTTCGGCGATTTGCGTTATCGGGTACTTAAGTGTGTTCTTCGTTGCGTATCTATTCAAGTAAAGAGCCACTCACAATAACTTTGAATATGACAGAGACAAGCTATGTACGTGCAAACAGTTGAAGAATTGATGACTGGTGTGGCCAGTGTGGATTTCGTTCAGCCATGGTACCGTTGTGTTTCTACCAGCTTGTTGGATACCGGTATGGCGTTGGGAGGAATCGGGACGGCTATAACTTCCACTCCTGCAGGAACGACACCGGTCTTTCACTTTTTCAACGGATGCGGCATCGAAAATAGCACCGGCAGAACTATTGAGCTGGATAACTACTTCTACGGTGAATGTATCAGTGATGATTTGGTGTTAAAAGTCAGAAGCCCTTCTTTCTTTTCCGAAGATATCATTGCCTATC
This sequence comes from Marinimicrobium sp., assembly GCA_050486405.1. Lineage (GTDB taxonomy): Bacteria > Pseudomonadota > Gammaproteobacteria > Pseudomonadales > Cellvibrionaceae > JBJHDF01. The sequence continues at coordinate 107,899 of JBJHDF010000007.1, forward strand.
CGTTGTTTGATGACAAAGGAGAAAAATATTTTTCAGGAGGCGAGTCTGAACAGCAAGCAGAGAAGATTCTAACAAAGATAATCAATACAAAATCATTTGTTGACGACAACTACGGTAACCTAAAGCGATGGGGCTTTCTTGATCAGGAACTAAATGGAACGTTGTATCATAGTAGCGAGCATAAAGATTATAGATACAGGAACTTTTCGTTTCTATTGAATATATTCTCATACAGCGTTTCCAGAAACATTCTATATACGAGATCGTTGATCGGTGATGTATGCGACACGCATAGACTATACAAAGAATGTTATCCATCCGATAGGATGCTATACGAATTTCAGTATCCTCTGAGTATTACTCACTATAAAGAGGAGACACAGCGCTGTATCGTAAAGAAGGTACATATAACACCAATGTGCCCAGGAAACGATATCCTGTGTAGCTTGCCGCTATTTACGACAGGAATGCACGTTACCAACCCAACAAATCAGTCAATGGACGTTACGTTCGTGCTGTCAGTAGAGAACTTTATCGGTTACGAATTGGTGAAATCGAGAACGGGCACGCAAGATGCGTTGTTTCATATCCAGCGATCATTCAAGGGGCAGAAGGCCGAGTCCTACAGTGAGAATATTGAAGGCCGACGACTGTCTGGACTTACCTTTCGGCAAAACAGCAATTGTCGAAAAGGAGATATCAGAGGGGAGCTCAACATCGCAGTGGTGACTGATAACAACGACAACATACTCGTTAGTACAAAGGCAAACTATTACCTTGATTCCGAGTCAAATGCGGTTGATTCCGGTATAGCCGCGGGAAAGGTTTGGGATATGCATGACGACGCCGTTTCGACCACCGCAAAGGAGCCGATATGCGGCGCAATATGCGTGTCGCTCAGACTGAGTCCTGGCGAATCAAAGGAGTTTGAGGTTCTAACAGTAATGGATTTTCCAAATATTGAAATCGGTAATTATTCGTCCGAGAAGAAATATACAGAGTACTTTCCGCGTGAAGAGTATCGCAGCAGAGATATTGCCAACTATTTTTTCAGGAACAGAAGAAATATCTATCTCAGCGAATGGGCAATGAGAAGAACATTTCAGAATGCGTACTTGTCAGCAAATGGCGTTATCGATCCGACGGTTCAAGGTCGCCTAAGACAAATGTCCATTGACAATTTGGCATTTATAGCGGAATCCAGTGTTTGGGATAAAAGCAACAGATTTCTGGTAAGAGAGTGTGTGGACTATCCATTCTTTAATTCACTGGACGTCTATTTCTACGGATCTTTTGGCTTACTGAAACTACTTCCGAATATAGACAATAGGATTATAAGAGATTTCAATAAATCAGTACTATCGGAGGATTGTAGCGAGAAGTTGTTTGGCCCCTATGTAAGATTCAAGGATGAAAACATATCGCCAAATCTTTTCATGGCCAGAAAAGTTATGGGTAGTACGCCTCACGATCTGGGTACTCCGTTTGATGAAAAAGCAAACGCATACTCATGGAAAAACGTCGTCCTGTGGGTGGATTTAGCCCCGAAATACGTGCTTTTAGTATATCGAAACTTTCTATTCACCAGAGACCACTCTCTGTTGGACGACTGTTGGGAAGGCGTGGAGGTGGCGCTGGAATATATCAAAAGCAATTTTGTTGAAAACGAAAGTTACCTTCCAATTTCGAGCGGGTACGCAAACACATTTGATAATTTGCGCGGCGACGGCGTTTGTATATATCCAGCGTCATTGTGGGTTGCCGGATTGACGGCCGCAGCCGAGATAGCAAAAATCCTAAAGAAGAAAGATAGAATCGAATATTATCGAGAGTACTCAGGTAAGGCAAGGCAACAACTTATAGATATGCTGTGGGACGATCGTTCTGGAGTTTACCTGTATAGCGTTTCACCTTTACAACTAAAACATTTGAAGATTGATATATACAACTCGTTATCCAAGGAGTCCCGCCAAACCCTTATCAGTCTGTTGGAGCATGTTGGTTACAAATCAGCTGCGCTACCGGAGCCTGGCAAATGTGTTGCGCTTTTTAACAAATTCATCAATGCCGACGAGTTGACTATTCCTGAATATTTCATTGACAAAGTTAAGGTGACTTCCGAACTAAGCGAGATAAATGGAATAGAAATACAAGATGTATTAGATGTTTCCAAAATGAAATCCAGGGAGATCAAGAAAGTACTTTTGCATAGGTTGCTGCCCGAAATATTCATTGATGGGTATGAAAACAACATAACAGGGTCGGAATGCGACCACATATTTGCCAACCAACTTTGCGCAGATACATATTTGTACTATTTGGATCTTCAGGAAATTACATCAAGATCGAACAAGATTAGAATTCTAAGTAATATTGCATCAAAGAATATTGGCGGTTGCGAGCGTCGGATTGGAGCTCCAAATATGGTATCCAGAAGCGGAGAAGATCTCGACGCTTTTCAGGCGCAGGACGTATGGTTGGGCGTGCAGTATGGATTGGCGGGAGCATTCGCTTCTGTTGGAATGTTTGCGGAGTTTGAGGAGCTGATAGATAAGGTATTCGACGCAGTTTACAAAGCCGCCAAGATACCATTTGGTGTGCCAGAGGGGTTTAACTGCGTTGGCATCTTTATAGCCGAAGATTTGATCAGATTAGGTGTGGAAGATGAGGACGTTAGATCTGGTGTAATAGAAACATTGTACAAAATGAATGTGCTGAAACCGGGAAATAAAGTCAACTTTGAATTACTGGAGAGCTTAGATGACATGGAAGAGTTTGACTTAATTTGGAGTACCGATAGAAATAAATATGCCGAAGAGGTTTGTTCTGACGAGCTATACGATCTACTAATGGCCACAAAACTTAAGTATACAGCCGGAAGATACTTCAGGGCGGGAATGATACACATGCTCTCCGACATCATCGATAAGTATTTTAGCGGTGAGCCATGCGTCAATTCAGAAGACGAAGTGTGGTCTGCCAAAGTAGTCGATAGTTTGGAAAGCGAATATGCCCCCTATGCAGAGATAATGTCAGATGCGCGATAACTACGAATATGGTTTAACCGAGAGCAATATATCGCATTTTATTCGGCGGGGGTTCGTGGTGGTAAAGGACTCCCTCAACGTGCGATTTCTCAATCGCTGGAAAACGGAGGGAATGCGTCGCATATCTCGAGTAAAGTCCGAGCCGGACAACGGCATAATCGAACTATCTCCAACCAAATCAGTGTTTTTGCATGAGGTGGCGCCGCGAGCCTGGAAAGCGGCTTGCCAGCTGTTGGGTGGCGAAGATCGGATAAAGGTAACGGAAGTAATGGACGACTTCAATCTAAATATGCGCACGATTGCGCCAGAAAAGTGGGCGCCGCCGGAAAGCTATCATACAGGTTGGCATATCGACGGAGACTATTTTAGGAGATTTCTCGATAGTCCAGAACAGGGGTTGCTCTGCCTGATACTCTGGTCTCGCGTTGGGCAAAAAGAAGGAGGAACATTCTTGGCTTGTGACTCTATTGCAAAGGCGGCGCGCCTGATGGCTAGCAACCCAAAAGGTCTGCTGCCAACAGAGTTTTCGGAAATTTACAAGGATTGTACAGACTTTGAGGAGTTAACTGGAGAGGCCGGAGATATCATTCTGTGTCATCCGTACATGATTCATGCTCCGTCACCAAAAACCAATAGCAATGTTCGGTTGTTAACCAACCCTCCCATATCTCTTCTGGAGCCGATGAATTTCAATAGGAGCGACGTGACGAGCTATTCTCCGGTTGAGCGAGCGGTCTTGAATGGTCTGGAAGTGGACAGGTTCGAATTTCACAGAGATGCCGACAGGGAGAGGTTCGACGCCTGGAGAAATTCAAGAGTGGCAAGCGAAGCTTAGAAAGCGAAACATAAAGGCAGCGTCAGAGTACTCCTGACGGCGCCGTAGCAACATCATAAATTTAGTTTGTAAAGGTTACTGATCAATGGACAGACCGATTGCTAGAAACAACAAGAAAAAGAAAATCACTATCTTAGTGGTCGCGTGCTGCATGGCCGTCGCATCGGTAGTCTTTTATGCTGCGAGTCACGATTGGTCATCAAGAGCTGTGGATGGCGATAGAATCCGTATTGGTACCGTGTATCAAGGTGACCTGGTGGTAGAGGTTGTTGGTAGCGGGCGTGTCATGCCGTACAGCGTTGAATGGATTGTGACTCGAGTCGCGGGTTCTGTCATAGAAGTAAATGTTGAGGCCGGAGATCACGTGAAAGAAGGACAGGTATTGTTGCGCCTGCGTGATGACGAGCTAAACAACGAGCTGGCTCAGAAAAAATCAAGAGTGGCGGAGGCGACGGCAGTATTGTCAGGGATGGAGCTTGAGTTGCAGGGTCAGGAAATGGAGTTCAGATCTCAGGTTGCTCAGGCAAAGTTCAAGTATCAAGCAGATAAAGTGGTTTACGAAGCGTACGAAATGCTCATGTTGGAGAAAAATCCGCCCATATCACGGTTGGATTTTCACCGCGCCAAAGTAGCATATGAAAGTCAGAAGCAAATGCATGAAGTCATGCTCCGCCAGTATGAAAACTTCAAGGGTCTGAAAGAGGCAAAACTAAACGCTTACAGGTTTCGTCTGGATCTTGCCAAGCAGGAAAGGGATCAATATCTCACAAGAGTTCAGGACTTGACGATTACGGCGCGAAAAACAGGCGTGATTCAAGATATAGATCTGAAAGTGGGTCAGCAGGTAATTGCGGGAGAAAGCATTGGCAAGATCGTGGATCCAGGCGATCTCTTTGTGAGGCTGGAGGTTCCTGCCATTGAGTCTTACAAGATTGCCAGAGGGCAGCCGGCAAGAGTGACCATAAATAGAGAAGTTATTGAGGGAGAAGTAATCAGAATAGACCCTAACGTGCGAGGTACCACAATTGAAGTGGACGTGAGGCTTATTGATCAGGCGGCATTTGCAAGAATCGATATGTTTGTCAACGCCAGAATAATTGTGTCAAGGATCGAGAACACACTGATTGTTGATAGGCCTTCTACCGTGGTGGAAAACGGGATTATTCGGGTTTACAAGTTGGATACGCGAGGTGCCAGAGCGGACCTGATCGAAGTTAGAACTGGAGCGGTGTCAAGCAACGAGGTGCAAGTAATTGGCGGCTTGGCGACGGGCGATAGAATTGTACTTTCCGAGCTTCAGGGCATGAGGGGAGTAGAGTCAATCAGAATCAATTAGTTATTCGAGGCAGCCTTTATGACTAATAAAGTAGTGGATATTGAAAATCTCGTTAAGATTTTTCAGACATCAGATGTTGAAACGAGTGCGGTTAATGGCATATCGCTTCATATAGAAGAAGGTGAGTATGTTGCAATTTCGGGGCCTTCTGGCTGCGGAAAATCTACGCTACTGTCCATAATGGGGCTACTGGACAAGGCCACAGAAGGTCGATACGCCCTCAATGGGCGAGAAATAACAGGCCTTAATCGATCGGATCTGGCGCGTATAAGAAATCGTGAGATTGGATTTATATTCCAGTCCTTTAATCTAATCGAGGATATGTCTGCACTGGAAAACGTCGCGCTACCCTTGCTTTACAGAGGGGATATAGGCGCGAAGGAAAGACGAAAGCGCGCAGTGGAGGCATTGGAGTCGGTGGGTATGTCTCATAGAATGGGGCACTTTCCTACACAGTTGTCTGGTGGTCAGCAGCAAAGAGTGGCTGTGGCTAGAGCATTTGTTAATCGGCCAAAAATTATACTGGCTGATGAGCCTACAGGAAACTTGGATACCGAAAGCGCCGAGTCCGTCATGCGGCTCCTTAAGGAACGACATGAATCCGGGGCCACAGTGTGTATAGTAACCCACGACCCTAGATATACTAAAGACGCGAGCAGAATCATAAATCTCCTGGATGGAAAAGTAGTTGGTGACAATGGAGAAAAGATGACGCAGTCTGCCGAAGAGGAGTTGGTGTCAGCGTAGGGCATCAATTCGCCAATTTTATTGGAAATACATCATCCAGGGGTGAAGCATGATTTCGTGGTTCGATATTAAGAAATCTTTGTCCTTTTTGCTAAAGGACTACAAGTACTCGTCGGTCATAGTTTTATCCATGGCTTTTAGCCTCGGTATTGCGCTTTTCCTCTATACCCAGATATATACGATTCAGTACAAAAATCTGGAGTTCGATAAATCGGATCAGATCGTATCGATCTCCCGAGTTGAGAACGATTGGGTACACACTACAGGTGGGATATACTATTTTGAGTTCACATACCTAAATGAAAGATTGACAAGTTTTGAATACTTCGGGCGCTACGAAGAGCGGTTGGCAACATTGCAAACAGACGCCTTTAGTGAGCGTGTGAACGGCGCAGCGGTAAACTCTGATCTTTTTAAGGTTGCATCGGGAGTGGAGCCCCTAAAGGGTAGAGTTCTCAACGCAGAGGACGATATCCATGGATCTGCTCAGGTTGCTGTGATTAGCTATGATCTATGGCAGAACCTTTTTGACGGTAGGCAAGATATACTGGGTCAACTTGCCACTCTCAATGGTCTTGTGTATTCCATTGTCGGCGTAATGCCGCAAGGATTTCGGTTTCCTATCGATCATGATATCTGGGTTAGTTATCCACTTTGGCACATTGCAGAAGCAGAGACATCTGGTTGGAATACTGTTGTCGCACGCCTGCGAGACGGTGTAAGTATTGACCAGGCCAGAGCTGAAATCGACGCGTTATCAGCGGATCTCCGTCGAGAATATCCCAATCATTTTATGGGTAAAGGTGTTCATGTTGTACCCTATACCCAGGCATTTTCGGCTGGAATGAGAACCAGCGTTGGCATTATGACCATAATTGGAATTGCCATACTATTGATGGGATGTTTCAGTGTTTCCAACCTTCTGATCGTAAGAATGCTGGAAAGCGAGAGAGAAAGTGTAATTAAGTCTGCTCTGGGTATCCCCTATTGGCGTATCGCGGTTCGGCCTTTGCTGGAATCCTTTTGGATGTGTTTGCTGGCTGGAACACTGGCGGTTATCCTTTGTGCTCTGAGTATAGGTATACTCGGCGGTCATATGTATTCTGAAGGCCCATACTGGTGGGTGCTTGAGCTTTACCCGGCAGTGTTTGTGGCCGCATTTGTATTGTCAGTCATGATGTGGATCGTTACCGGATTTGTCCCTGTCTTGCTGTCAATGCGTGCGCCCTCAAACTCAGCGTTATCAAGTGGTCGCAAGGGCGGCGCTGGCGGGAAGTCTGGCCCATTGATGAGCGGCCTTATCGGTGTGCAAGTCATTTGTGCATTCGTCATGATGGTGCTAACGGGCCTAAGCGTTGAAGCATTGACGCGTACGCTAAATGCCGAGTACGGTGTAAAAATGGAGGGTGCTATTGTTGCGGATGTTAGATTGTCTGAGTTTAGTCACCCCAGTGTAAGCGATAGGGTTGACTACTACGAATCACTTAGGCAAGAAGTGAGTAGTGATGGTCGCATTAGTCGGGTGGCTTTCTCCTCGGGACTTCCTGGCTTTGGAACCAACTCTACGACGTACCTAAAGCCTGGGTCCGTGACTGCATCGGGGCGGGGGTACGACAGAATATTTCAAGTGTCAGTTTGCGACGAACTGTTTGATGCATTGGATATGCGTGTTATCAGTGGCCGATCGTTCAATCGTTTCGATACAGAGGACTCATCATTGGTGGGTATAGTTGATGAGCGTACAGCATATATGCTTGATCCATCCGGCGATGTTGTCGGTAGGCAGATTCAGATAGATATTGAAAACAATGGCCCACTTATTACTATTATTGGTGTGGTTAATACTGTTTTTCATGGATCTCCACTTGTAGAGCAGAGCTCAGTTTTTGGCAATCTGTATCGACCCATGCGGCAGTTGTTGCCTCCTTGGGGCACCATGCATATGGTGGCGAACTCGGAATCTACGTCTTACGAGGTATTTGAAAGCATCAGGCAAGCCGGCCGCAGAACCGATCCACAGATTGCCATTGCTGCAGTAATGACATACCCCGATCGATTGGCTCTGCAGACCAGGCAACTAATGACCATGATTTCCAGTTTTTTGCCGGCCGCTTTGCTGGCGTTTCTCATGGCATCGGTTGGCATATATGGAATTTCGACCAGAATTACAATGCAAAAAGCCAACGATTTTGGCGTCATGAAGGCCTTGGGCGCAACCGATAGAAATATAATTTCGATGTTTCTCAAGAAAACCTGGTTACTACTGTTCGGCAGTTTGGTGGTGGGAGTTGGAATATTGATGCTGGTCCTGCCGTCAGTGGTATCCTGGAGCTTTGTTGTTTCTGGAACGGTTCTAATGGCGGTGACGGCCATAGTAATGTTGCTCATATTCTTTATGGTGACTGGCGCAAGCACGATACCGATGTTCCGTATCAATAAGCTTTCTCCCCAGGATGCCTTGAACTTCCGCTTGGGATCTTGAACTAAATATGCGCGACGTTGTTATATTGATGGCGATGCATTCCGAGGCTGAACCGCTGATTGAGCGGCTGGGTGCGCGCAGGAAGACCGCTGTTTTTGAACTGGGTCTGCCGTTTATATGCTATGAGGCTGCGCTGGGCGACCTGGTTATCAGAATAGTGATTAGTGGCGAAGATGACCGATACTCGGTTGCCAATATTGGTACAGTGCCAGCAGCCCTGATGGCGTACTGCTCGTTACAGGCGCTACAACCTGATTTGATCTTCAGTGCTGGTACCGCGGGGGGGTTTTCCAGCAAGGGAGCCAAGATTGGCACGGTATATTTAAGCGATCGAGAGTTTGTGTTTCACGATCGCAATGTCCCAATGCCTGGTTATGATGAATCCGGAGTTGGTCACTACCCTGCACTCAACGTCAGGCGAATGGCACATGATCTTCAGCTTCCATATGGAGTGATTTCCAGCGGTAGCTCCTTGAAGAAAGCGGAAAGCGATATAAGTATGATGCGGGAATCGGGCGCGGTAGCAAAGGAAATGGAAGCCGCTGCCATCGCTTGGGTATGCTGGTTGAAAAATACACCTTTGATTGGAATAAAAGCGATTACCAATATCTTGGACAACGATGAAGAATCGGAAGCACAATTTTTGTGCAATCTGAAGTTGGCCAGCGACGAACTATCGCGGGCCGTACTCGGAGTCTTGACCTATATTCGCGGCAAGTCTATTCAGGAGCTGGCGGATGGCCGGTAAGACGGCCATCCGCCAGACATATCTAGGGTGACGGGTCCGGCTCAGTAGCCGCAACCCGCTTAGCTATTTCCGCACTGACGGATTGGGCAGATCGGTGATACTACCGGCCGCCAGTTCGCCGGCAAGCCCCACGGTTTCGTGCAGTGTGGGGTGGGCGTGAATGGTCAGTGCCAGGTCTTCGACGTTGGCGCCGAATTCCAGCGCCAGGGTCACCTCACCCAGCAGCTCACCGGCATTGATGCCGACGATGCCGGCGCCCAGCAACTGTTCGCTGTCCTTGTGGTAGATCAGTTTGGTTTTGCCTTCGCTGCGGTCGGCGCCCAGGGCGCGACCACTGGCGGCCCAGGGAAAGACAGCGGTGCGGTAGGCAATGCCCTGTTCTTTGGCTTCTTTTTCCGTCAGCCCCGTCCAGGCCACTTCCGGATTGGTGTAGGCGATGGAGGGGATGGCGCGGGGGTTGAAAACACGCTTGTGTCCGGCGGCCACTTCAGCTGCCACGTGGGCCTCGTGGGTAGCCTTGTGCGCCAGCATGGGCTGGCCGACGATATCGCCGATGGCGAATATATGCGGTACATTGGTCTGCTGGGTTTCGCTGACTGGAATGAAGCCGCGCTCGTCCACCTCGATGCCGGCCTTCTCCGCGTCCAGAGACTTGCCGTTGGGTTTGCGGCCCACTGCCACCAGTATGGCGTCGTACGCCTGGGGCTTGTCCGGCGCCTGATCGCCCTCGAAGGTTACCTGCAGATCGTTCTTGCCGGCCTTCACTGCGGTGACCTTGGTTTTCAGCAGAATGTTGAAGCGATCCTTGTTGTGTTTGTGGTAGACCGCTATAAGATCCTTGTCGGCGGCGGGAATCAGCTGGTCGGCGAACTCCACGACGGTCACTTCGCTGCCCAGCGCCTGATACACGGTGGCCATTTCCAGGCCGATGATGCCGCCACCGACCACCAGCAGCCGCTTGGGGATGTCCGGCATTTCCAGTGCCCGGGTGGAATCCCAGATGCGCGGGTCCTCGGGCATGAAGGGCAGCTGGATCACGGAGGAGCCGGCGGCGATAATGGCTTTTTCAAAGGTGATTTCAGTGGTCTTGTCGCCGTCAGTGACGCTCAGGGTGTTCTGGTCGAGAAACCTGCCGGTGCCAGTCACCACTTGTACCTTGCGCTGTTTGGCCATACCGCCAACACCCTGGGTCAGCTTGCCCACGGTGCGCTCCTTGAAAGCGCGGATGGCGTCGAGATCGATGTCCGGCTCTTTGAAGGTCACCCCCACGGCGGCGGCTGCCTCCGCTTCCTCAATTACCTGGGCCACATGCAGCAGTGCCTTGGAAGGAATACAGCCCACGTTCAGGCAGACCCCGCCGAGGCTGCTGTAGCGCTCCACCAGAGTCACGTCCATACCCAGATCCGCCGCCCGAAAGGCCGCGGAATAACCGCCGGGGCCGCTGCCCAGTACCAGTAATTGTGTTTTCAAAGTCGCACCCGCTCTGGAAATGATTCGAGAGCGGGCAAGTTTACACCATGCCGTCGTGTATTTCAGCGGCGGGTCAGCCCCGTTCTTTTTCGGCTACACTGCCTGCCGCAGGGCTGCGGCCACCGGCATGCGCGCGGCGCGCAGGGCGGGAAAGAAGCCGCCAACCAAACCAATCAACACCGCCGCGGTAATACCCTGGGTGATGAGATCGATGGTTACCGCAAAGTCGAACACCACCTGACTGAAGCTGGCGCTGTTGATGGTGGATACGGTGTAGCCATTGAAAATCAGGTAGACCACCAGCGCCCCTAGCAGCCCACCGATCACCGACAGCACCAGCGACTCCAGCAGTGTGGACACCGCCACGGGAAAGCCGCCGAAGCCGAGGGCGCGCAGGGTGGCGATTTCCCGGGTGCGGGTGCTGACCGAGGCGTACATGGTGTTGATGGCGCCGAAGATGGCCCCCAGGGACATGAGTATGGCGATGGGGTAACCCACGGTGCGAATGAAATTGCTCAATGGTTCGGCCTGGTCGGCGAGATAATCTGTTTCGCGCACCACGTCCAGATCCAGTTGCGGGTTGGCCGCCACGGCGGTGCGCAGCGCTTCCAGAGCACCATTGGCGTCCTCGAGTTTCAGCTTGACGCTCTGGTAGGTATTTCCACGGCGATAGGTGGATTGCACCATGGCAGCGTCCGCCCAGACCTCCGATTCGGACAGGCCACCCCGGGCCGAGAACTCACCTACCACCGTCCACTCGGACTGCCCGAACTGCACCCGGTCGCCCACTTCCAGGCCGGCAAACTGGTGGCGGGCACCGCGGCCCACCAGAAGTTCGTTGCGCCCCGGCTCAAAACGTCGCCCGTTGACGATGGTGATATTGCCGTGTACGTCAAAGGCGCCGGACTGCACACCGCGCAGGGAGACGTTGGCCTCCGTGTTGGTGGCGCGCCGGGGCAGGTCCACGATGACCAGAACTTCCGGTGACACCAGCGGTTCGCCGTCGCGCTGGGCAACGCCGGGCAGGAACGCCAGCAACTGCGCTTCCTCGTGACCCATGCCGCTGCTCAGTTCCGAGGTGGCACCCGAGCGCATGATAATCGCGGTGTCGGCGGCGCCGGCGTTGGTCATGGTGCGCTGGAACCCGGTGGCCATGGACAGCACACCGATAAAAACACCCACCACACAGGCCACACCGAATACGGCCACCGACGAAGTGCCAAGACGCTGGGGCAGGTTGCGCAGGTTCATCACGGAGATCAGCGCGATTTGTGAAAGACCGTTGACAATGCTCATGCGCGCCTCCCCAGTGCGGTAACAATATTCAGTCGCATACCCTGCATTGCCGGCAGAATGCCGGCCAGAATGCCCAGTGCGGCAATGGCCAGCAGCGCCTGTATGACCACGGCACCAGTCATGCCGAAGCCGGGCAGGAACGCCGCCAGTGCCGCAGCCACGCCCTGTACCATCAGCCAGGACAGTCCCAGCCCGAGAAGGCCACCGATCAGGGCAATCAACAGCGATTCGGCGAGTACCATCATCAATACCGAGGTGTTGGAGAAGCCGAGGGTTTTAAGAATGGCCAGCTCGGGAATGCGCTCGCGCACGGACTGTGCCATGGTGTTGCCCGCCACCAGCAGCATGGTGAAAAAGACCGCGCCGAGAATGGCCCGGGTGATGGTGCCAATATCGCCAAACTGTTGCATGAAGGATTCCACGAATGCCTGTTCGGTACTGGTTTTCGTCTCCGCCGGTGAGTTCTCAAACAGCGCGTCAACATCCGCCGCTACCTGTGCTGCCTGTGCCGGGTCTTCCACCTTGATGATCATCCAGCCGATGGTGCCTTGGCCAAAATTGCGGGCCTCGTCGAAATAGTCGTAATGGAACATCATGTAGCTGTTGTCGCCGCGACGGTCCGTGGCCTCGAAGATACCCTCGATGACAAATTCCCAGGTGCGACTGCCATCCTGCTGGGGAAACATGCCGATCAGGGGAATGCGGTCACCGATATTCCAGTTGAAACGCTCCGCCAGTGCCGAACCGATCACGGCGCCCATACGGTTGCCCAGCCAGGCCTGCATCTGATCGTCGGGGATGTAAAGGTCGTCGCGGTACATCGACATATAGCCTTCGGCGTCTACCGCAAACTGGGCGAACTGATTGCGTGGCTCCTGGTAGTAGGCGCCAAACCAGTTGGCAAAGGTGACTTCGCTGACGCCTTCAACGCCGGCTGCGCGCGCAACATAGGCATGGGGCAATGGTTCGATCAGCGACACCTTGTGAATGGTCAGCAGCCGGTCGGCGCCGGCCAGCTCGGCGCCCTGGGTAAAGGTATTGCCCAGGGTGTTGAGCAGCCCAAAAAGCACAAAGGCGAAGACAATGGACAGTATGGTCAGTGTGGTGCGCAGCTTTTTGCGCACCACGTTTTTCCAGATCAGATAAAGGTATTTCATCTCAGGCGCCCCTGGTTGTCGCGCTTTCGATCAGCGAACCCTTGTCCATATGCAGGGTCTTGCCGGCGTACTCTGCAGCCCGGGGGTCGTGGGTGACCATGACAATGGTTTTGTTCTGTTGCCGGTTCAATGCCTGCAGCAGTTCGAGAATTTCATCCGCTGTGGCACGATCCAGATCCCCGGTGGGCTCGTCGCACAGCAGCAGGTCCGGGTCGGATACCAGGGCCCTGGCAATGGCCACGCGCTGCTCCTGGCCGCCGGACAACTCGCTGGGGTAGTGTTTGGCACGATCGCTCAGACCCACCAGTTGCAGCGCGGCGGCGACGTGTTTTTTGCGCTGTCTGCTTGAAAGATTGGTCAACAGCAGCGGCAATTCCACGTTGCGCTCGGCGGTGAGCACTGGCATCAGATTGTAGAACTGAAAGATAAACCCCACGTGCCGGGAGCGCCAGCGGGTGAGTTGCCCGGTGGTCAGGCGATCGATGCGTTGCCCGGCGATGGTCAGCTCGCCCGAAGTGGGGCTGTCGAGTCCGCCAAGCAGGTTGAGCAAAGTGGTTTTGCCGGATCCGGAGGGGCCCATCAAGGCCAGAAAATCGCCCCGTCTAATGCCCAGGTTGAGCCGTTCAAGTACCTGAACTTCTTCCTTGCCCTTGCGGTAGGTTTTTGTGATGTCCCGGAGTTCGACCAGCGTTTCGCTGGACCCATATTGTTGTGTCGCTGCCTGATTCATGGTGTGCTCCTTCAGAATTTGTAATGGGTGCCCGGTGATGGTGCCACCGGACTACTGTTTGACACGGGCACCGTCACGCAGGCCCTGGGGTGGCTGGTTGACGAAGTACTCGCCGGGGTTGAGCCCCTCGACTATCAGGCGCTCGCGACCGCTGCTGTCGGCCAGGGTGACCTGCCGGCGGTGGGCGACGTTGTCATGCACCACAAAGACAAAATGTTGCCGGCCTTCGGTCTGCACGGCGCTGGCGGGTACGCGCACACCGGTGCGGGGTGCTGCCGTGTTGTCGGCAGGCGCAGCTTCAAGAAATGCCACGCGTACACCCATGTCCGGCAGTATGCGCTCGTCCAGTTCGTCAAAACCGACGCGCACGCGCACGGTGGCACGCTGGCGATCGGCGGTGGGAATGATGGCGATCACCCGGGCGGGGATGCGCCACTCCGGGTAGGCATCCAGGGTGGCCTGCACTGGCTGGCCGGGAAGCACCCGCTGGATATAGGCCTCGTTGACGTCCACCTCGATCTCCAGGGAGGACATGTCCACCAGGCTGCAGATGCCGGTACGGGTAAAACCGCCGCCGGCAGACATGGGGGAGATGATCTCTCCGGGCTGGGCGTTCTTGGCCACCACCACGCCGGCAAAGGGCGCGCGAATGATCAGGTCATCCAGATGTTGCTGCTGCACGGCCAGATGCCGTTCGGCCGCCAGCACACCCGCCAGACGAGCCCGGTGTTGCGCCTCGGCGGTCTGCTGGTTGCTGCGCGCGGCATCCAGTTCGGCGTGGCTGATCAGGTTACGGGCGGCCATGGCTTCGGCCCGCTCCAGTGTCTGCCTGGCTTCGGTAAGGCGCGCCTCGGCTTCTGCGGCCTGGGCCTTGCTCGATTCCACCTCGGCTTCGGTGAGCGCCAGTTGTCGTTGCTGGTTGATGTCGTCCAGGCGGGCCACCACCTGGCCCTCCTCCACGAACATGCCCTCTTCCACCAGGACTTCCATCACCTTGCCGGTGACCTTGGACGACACGGTGGCATAGCGCCGGGCGGTGACATAGCCGGTGGCGTTGAGCACCGCACTGCCACCGCCGTCCAGGGTGCTCGCCCGGGCCAGGGTGGTGGAGACGGTGATGGGTGAGGGGCTGGCCAACCACCAGATAACAGCGAGCAGGGCCAGCAGACCCAGCGCACCGGGCACCAGCCATATCAGGGGTGAGTGCTTTTGTGGTTCGGTATCCCGGTCAATGCGCAGTTGCGACAGGAGATCGTTCTTGTTTTCCACTCTGTACTCCAGTCCGATTTCAATCGAAGATGCAGTCTAGACACAGGCCTTGCTACAGGAAAGTGTCAAATGTCATATATTGTCAGGAGTGATCGTCACCCTGACAGGGTGGATGCAATGATATCGCGCAATGACTCGGGTGTCGTGGCGGAGCCGTAGCGCTCAATGACCCTGCCCTCGTCGTCCAGCAGAAACTTGGTGAAATTCCACTTGATGACCTTGCTGCCGAGCAGGCCCGGGGCCTGATTCTTCAGATTCACAAACAGCGGGTGGGCGTCGTCGCCGTTGACCTTGATCTTGGCGAACAGGGGAAAGGTCACGCCATAGTTCTTCTGGCAGAAGGCGCCGATTTCGGCGGCATCGCCCGGCTCCTGAGCGCCGAACTGGTTGCAGGGAAAGCCCAGCACCTGCAGCCCCCGCTCGCGGTACTCCTGCCAAAGTTTTTCCAGCCCCTCGTACTGAGGGGTAAAGCCACACTGGCTGGCGGTGTTGACCACGAGATAGGCTTTGGCGGGAAAGTCCGCCAGGGTTACTTGTCGCCCGTCCAGGGTTTCACAGGGAATGTGCAGCGGGTTGTCGCTCATGGCTGTTCGCTCCGTTACAGGTAAATGCCGATAATGGCGCTGACCCAACCGATCAGGCGCTTGTGCCAGGCGCGCTCCTGCCACTGCTCCAGAGTGTAGCGCTCGGCGTTCTTCAGGTCGCCTTCGATCAGTTCGCGGATCTGCCGGGCGAAGCCGGCGTCGTAGACATTGATGTTGGCCTCGTCATTGAAACGAAAAGAGCGGTTATCCAGATTACTGGAACCCAGACTGGCCCAGCGATCATCGATACTCATCAGTTTCGAGTGCATCATGGCCGGCTGGTACTCGTACAGTTCAACCCCGGCCTCCAGCATGGGGCGCCAGCGGTTGACCGAGGCGTGCCGCAGATAGCCCTGGTCGATGCTGTCACCGGGCACGAGAATGCGAATCTGGACACCGCGCTCGGCGGCGCTTGCCAGCGCGTCGAGAAAATCCACATCGGGGTAGAAGTAGGCGGTGCAGATGGTGACGTGTTCTTCCGCAGCGGCCAGTGCGTAGAGAAACAATTTGCGTATGCGGTGACGGCCTTCGCGCGGCGCGCTGTTGATCACCTGGGCGTGCAGCTCGCCCGCCTCCTCCAACTCGGGAAAGTAGGCGTCGCCGTGCAACATCTCACCTTTGGCATCCAGCCAAGTCTCGTAAAAGGCCGCCTGCATCTGCGCCACTATGGGGCCCTGCAGGCGAAAATGGTTGTCCCGGTAGGGGGTGTTGTCGCTCTCCTTGAGCCAGTTGTCGGCGTTGTTGGCGCCGCCGGTGAAGCCCACGCGCCCGTCCACCATCAGCAGTTTGCGGTGGGTGCGATGGTTGAAGCGGGAGATGTGATACCAGGACGGTTCGCGCCAGCGGATTACCTCGATGCCCGCCTCTTCCATGCGCGTGAACTTGTCGCCGCTGGCCAGCACCGAGCCGACAAAGTCGATCAGCGCGTGCACACGCACGCCGCGTTCGGCGGCGGCGATCAGTGCATCGGCCAGCTCGCCGGCGGATTTCTCGCCCCAGAATTCATAGGTTTCGTAGGTGATGGAATACTCGGCCTCGGCAATGGCATCGAGTTTGGCCGCGTAAATCTCCTCGCCATCGATCAGCAGATCAATGCGGTTGCCGGCAACAATGGGTTGCTGCAGTACCGCGCGCAGGGTGCGCACAAACTGGGGATCGCCGGTGCCGTATTCCAGAGTCAGGGGGTCCTGCAGGCGTTTGGGCTTGGGCAGGGCGTTGAACAGCATCACATTGCCCACTACCAGCGCCCCGGTCAGTACGGCGGCAACGGCCAGCAGCCACTTGCGGCGACGAGTCATAACAGTACCTCTACTTTTGTTTTACCAACTCCAACCCAACAGTAACAGCAATAACAGCAACCAGGCGCCGATGTGGACCGTACCCTGCTGCCAGAAGCGATTCCAGTGTCGCTCCCGGCGGCGCCAGCGGCGGGCGAGACCCCCCGCTCTTCCGGAGGTGGTTTTGCGCCGGTTTTTGGGTGGTTGCAACAACCGTTGCAGTTGCAGCGACAGGGTTACTGCCGGGCTGGGCAGGTGTCGCAGCGATGCCGGTATCCGCCAGCGTTTCACCAGAGCCACCGCCGCTATAGCCAGCGCCAGCAGCGGCGGCCATAGTGATGACCAGAGGCCGGAGAGGGACAGGCTTGTCCCCGAACCCGCCAGCATGAGCGGCCAGAGCAGCAGCGGCGACAGGCTCAACAGCGCCCAGGGCAACAGCAGATAAGCCGGGGGCCTGTCCTGTTCCCTGCTCATGGCGCGCTGCTGTTGCCGGAACAGCCAGAGCACACGCAACAGCAGCAGGGCCGTGGCGCCGGAGCCCAGGCTCAGCAACAGGCCCCAGTGGGCGAAATCGCTCTGGGCAAAAGCGTCCTTGAGCTGCGTCTTCACCACAGCGCCGGTGGTAAACGGCAGGCCCGCCAGGGCCAGTGCCGGCAGAGCCAGCAGCGGCCAGCACCAGCGCTGCAGGCGGTGCACACTGGCCATGCCGGCGGCGAGAAACAGGGCGCCCTTGGCCAGGCCGTGGTGCAGGGCGTAGAGCACCAGGCCGGCCGGCGCGGCGGCCGGGTGCTGCCAGGCCAGGGCCAGAATCAGCAGCAGGTAACTGACCTGGCTCACCGAGGAATAGGCCAGCGCCGTTTTGGTTTTGCTCTGCAGCAGCCCCAGCGCTACCCCGTAGAAGGCGCTGAACAGGGCCGCTGCCGCCAGCCAGGGCGCCCAGCTTTGCAGCAGCGGGTCCGCCTCGGGCAGAAAGCGCCAGAGACCGAGAATGCCCGCCTTGATCATGGCGCCCGACAACACCGCGCTGGCCGCCGCCGGCGCCGCCGGGTGGGCCAGGGGCAGCCACATATGCAGCGGCCAGAAGCCGGCCTTGAGACCGAAACCCGACAACAACAGCGCTGCCGTCCAGACTCCCAGCGGCGCCTGCTGCCACTGGCTGAAGAGAAAGTCACCGCCGGCCTCGTGCACCCGCAGCATCAGGCCGGCGTAGATAAGGATCTCGCCGAGAATGGCCAGTTGCAGGTACACCCGCCCGGCCCGGCGCGGCCCGCCGCCACCGCGATGGATCACCAGGCCGTAGGCGCAGAGGCTCATGAGCGTGAAGCCCACATAGAAGCTGGCACCGTCCCGGGCGATGATCAGCAGCAGGTTGCCGCTCAGCGCCAGCAGCCAGAACAGCCAGAAGCGCCGGGCGCGGGCGTCCTCGCGCTGACTGCCGGCGGCGTAGAGGGCCGCCGCGCTCCACAGCAGGGCGCTGAACCCCAGAAAAAGGCGGGTCGGCCCGTCGTCGCCGCCCCACTGGGCGCCGGCCCAGAGCCAGCCCAGGGTCAGTGCCGGCGGCGGTGCGAAGGACAGCAACAGGGTCGGCAGCGGCGCCAGCCAGAGCCAGGGCGCGGTGCGTCGGCCCAAAGGCCAGAGCAGCACCGCGCCCAACAGGGGCGCCAGCGGCGGCAGTAACCACAGCCAGGGCGACATCACAGGTCAAACTCCCGCGCCACGATGAATTTTGCCCAGGCCAGGGGGCTCAGGTCGGTACCCGCCAGTATGCCGGCCGCCAGGGCCAGGGCGGCGGTGAACAGCGACGGCCAGAGCAGCATCCAGTGCGCCTCGCGCCAGGGTCCGGGGGGCGGGCCGGCCGGTTCGTGAGGCCAGCGCGCCGGCGGCCGACCGAACCAGCCCCGGTAAACCAGCGGCAGAAAATAGGCGGCGTTGAGCAGGCCGGACAGTGCCAGTATGCCCAGCACCCAGCCCTGCCCCATCTCCAGTGCCCCCAGCCCCAGATACCACTTGCTGATAAAGCCGGCTGCGGGCGGCACACCGATCATGCCCAGCGCGCCCAGGGTAAAGGCGGCCATGGTCAGGGGCATGCGTCGGCCCACGCCGTTGAGTTCGCGAATATCGTGGATGCCCAGGGTTTCGGCAAAATTGCCGGCGCAGAAAAACAGGGTGATTTTCATCAGCCCCTGGTGCACCAGATGCACCAGCGCCCCCACGGCGGCGATGGGGCCCAGCAGCGCCACCCCCAGGGTGATATAGGACACCTGGCTCACGGTGGAAAAGGCCAGGCGCTTTTTCAGTTCCTGCTGTCGCAGCGCCTGCACCGAACCGTAGATGATGGTCGCCGCCGCCAGCCACAGCAGGGGCTGGGTCAGGCCGAGAATCTGCATCGGCTCCACGCCGTAGACGTCGTACACCACCCGCACTATGCCGAAGGCGCCGGCCTTGACCACGGCCACTGCGTGCAGCAGGGCGCTCACCGGTGCCGGCGCCACCATGGCCCGGGGCAGCCAGCTGTGCAGGGGGATCAGCGCGGCCTTGACGCCCAGCCCCGCAATCATCAGCACGAAGGCCAGAATCAGCGCCGGCTTGTGCTGCTCCAGCAGCATGTCCACATAGCCACCGGGCACAAAATCCGGGCTGCCGATCAGCGAGTGCAGCAGCGCCACCCCCATCAGCAGCAGGGTGCCGCCGCCCAGGGTGAAGGCCAGGTAGAGCCGCCCGGCGCGCAGGGCCTCGGGAGTGCCCCGGTGCACCACCAGGGGAAAGGTGGCCAGGGTGAGCAGTTCGTAGAAGAGCAGAAAGGTCACCAGATTGCCCGCCAGGGCCAGGCCCACGGTGGCGCTGACGCAGAGACTGAAGTAGCCGAAAAAGCGCGAGCGCTGGGGCGAGCCCTCCAGATAGCCGATGGCGTAGACGGTGGTGGCCAGCCAGAGCACCGCCGACAGGGTGACAAACTGCAGCGACAGGGCGTCGCCCTGCAGCACCAGACCCCCCAGGGGCAGAAACGGCAGGCTGAAGCGGAACACCAGGCCCTGATCCACGCCGTACAGCATGGCGCCCACCAGCGCCAGTTTGACGAACACGGCGATCAGGTTCAGGGTGGTGCGCGCCCGGTGCTGGCGCTCTTTCAGAGCAAAGATCAGCAGCGCCGGGATCAGCGAACTGAGCACGATCAGCGGCGGCAGGCCATGGGTCCAGAAGGTGGTCATGCACTCACCCTCATGCGGTCACCTCCGCCAGCCACCGGATCAGGGGTCCGCTGGCCAGCGCCATGGCCCACACCAGCAGCGCTGGAATCATTGCCAGCCACTGGGCCAGGCGATCCGGGGCGAAATCCGGCGGCGTGGGGTCGGCCCGGTCGAAGGCCAGGGCCACCACCCGGAAGACGTAGGCGGCGCTGATCAGGGTACCCAGCAGCACCGCAAAGGCCCAGGGCCAATGCGCCGGTTCCGACACCAGCGGCTGCAGCAGCACCCACTTGGCGAGAAAACCGCCGCTGGGTGGCAGGCCGATCAGGCTGCCGCCGGCCACGGCAAAGGCGAACATGGCCAGGGGCAGCGTCTGGGTGGTGCCCTTGAGCGACGCCACCCGGCGGCTGCCCAGGGTGGCCTGTATCTCGCCAGCGGCCAGAAACATGGAGGTCTTGGCCAGGCCGTGGGCCAGTACGAACAGCCAGAGCGCCACGTGCAGATCCGGCCGCTGCCAGTGCAGCAGCAGACCCAGGGCCATCAGGGCATAGCCCAGTTGCGCCACGGTGGAATAGGCCACCAGTATCTTGATGTGGGGTGTGCGCAGCGCCGCCCAGCCGCCGGCAATCAGTGCCAGCACACCGGCGGCCGCCAGCAGCGGTCCTGCCTGGGCACCCAGTTCCTCCGGCGCCACCCGGCTCCACAGCAGCCAGAGGATAAACAGCGGCCCCTTGACCACCAGCGCCGAAAGCAGCGCGCTTACCGCCGTGGGCGCGCTGGCGTGGGCGCCGGGCAGCCACAGGTGCAGGGGCCAGAGCGCCGCCTTGAGCATCAGCCCCAGGGTCATGAGCATCAGCGCCATACGGGTGCTGGCGTCCGCTTCGGTGGCGCCGGCCAGCAGGTTGATGTCCAGCACGCCGTAGCGGCCGTAGACCAGCGCCACTCCCAGCAGGTAACACAGGGAGCCCGCCAGGGACAGCAGCAGATAGCGCAGCGCCGGCACATAGGCCTTGGGGCCGGACAGCGCCACCATGGCCACCGCCACCAGGCCCAGCAGCTCCAGGGTGACGTACCAGTTGAACAGGTCGCTGGACAGCCACAGGGCTGCCAGGCTGGTGTGCAACAGGCCGGACAGGGGCCAGTAATCCGTGTGTCGGGTCTGGCTGTGGCGACTGAAACCGGCGTAGAGTGCCACCAGCAGGTGAATCAGCGCGGTGAAGGCCAGCAGCAGGGCGCTGATGGCGGTCAGGTGAAAGCGGATGGCCAGGGGACTGTCCCAGCCGCCCAGATGCAGCAGTACCTCGCCCTCCTGCACCACCTGGTGCAGGGCGCCGGCGGCGGCCACCAGGCTGAGCAGGCTGGCGCCGAGCATCAGCAGCCGGCTGTGCCGGTCGAGCAGCAACAGCAGGAGCGCGGCCGCCGCCGGGGCCAGCAGACTGAGTAGCGCCAGGTTCACGGGGGTTTCTCCTCACTGCGCTCCCGGCGCTGGCGCCGATATTCGGCCTCGGCCACCGCCAGGCGCAGGGCGAAGGCAGTGGCGCTGATGGCCACCACCAGCCCGGTAACCACCAGCGCCTGCAGCACCGGATCGGCGGGCTGGGTGCGACTGGCCAGGGCCACCATCACCATAAACGTCCCGCCGCCCATGATATTGATGGCGATGATGCGGCGCAGCGCCTCGCGGCTGAGCACCAGCCCCTGCAGCCCCAGCAGCCAGAGCGCTACGCCCAGACACATATAAAAAAGTTCGGTGCTCACGGTCGCAACTCCTCCCGCTCGCCCACCACCAGCAGTGTCAGGGTGGCGGCAATGGAGGCGGTGGCGCCGATCTCGATCAGCAGAATCAGCGGGCCGCTCCAGGCTGGCGGGTATACCAGCCAGCCCTGCCCCAGCCAGGCGGTGGCAGCGGCCACGGCGAGAAACAGCACCACTCCCACCAGCACCAGCAGGCGGAGGGGCCAGGCGCTCCAGCGCAGCGGCGGCAGCAACCGGTTCAGGCGCAGAATCACCGCCCCGGCCGCCAGCAGGGCCCCGGCCTGAAAGGCGCCGCCGGGGCCGGAGGTGCCGCGCCACAGCAGATAGCCGCCCAGCAACACCGCCAATGGCGCCAGCAGGCGGGTCCAGGCCAGCAACAGAGGCCAGGGTGCGAGCACAGTGGCATTTTTGGTAACCAATTGTCGAGAGCCGAGAAAGGCCAACAGCAAAACCAGCAGTTCCAGCAGCGTGTCCCAGGCGCGAAAGTTCAGCAGCACGGCGGTTACCGGATGCCCCACGCCGCTGTCGGCCATGGCTTCCCCCGCCAGCGCCGGCACGGGGGTGGGGCCCTGGGGCAGGGGCCAGACGGCCTGTACCAGCAGCACCAGAATCATCAGGCCAAAAAGCAGGGAGGGCAGACGCTCCCGGGGGTGGGGGCCGGCGGCCGGATCCTGGCCGATTCTGGCCAGGGCCGCCAGCAGCAGGGCGCCGGTGAGGCCGGCGCCGATGGCCGCCTCGGCCAGGGCCAGATCCGGCGCGCCCAACCGCGCCCAGGTCAGTGCGAGCATCAGGCCGAAGGTAATAAACAGCACTATGCCGGCGTAGAGGCTGCGCGCGTGCAGGCTGGCGGCGGCCAGTATCAGCAGCAGCGCACCCAGGGCACCGTCGAACAGCCACTCACTGCCTGGCATTGTCCGCCTCCCGCGTCTGCTCGCGTTCGCGTTGGTAGCGGGCCAGCAACTGGCAGGCGGTGGCGCCGGAGGCCATCACCAATAGCCAGACCAGCAGCATGACACCGGCGCTGTGCCAGTGGGGTTCACGTAGAATCAGACCCAGCACTACCAAGCCCAGGCCCAGGGTGTCGGCCTTGGTCACCGTGTGCAGGCGGCTGTAGACATCGGGAAAGCGCAGCAGGCCCACCGTGCCCGCCACCAGAAAAAACGCCCCGCCGAACAGCGCCAGCCAGCTCAACACGAGTAAGCCCTCACTCATCGGACGCCTCCCGCAGGTACTGCACCAGCGCCGCCGACACCACCGCCGCCAGCAGCGCCAGCACCAGCGCCGCGTCGCGCAGGGCCGGCTGCGCCAGCCACTGGGCCATCACCAGCAGCAGGGCGGCTCCTGTGGTGCCCAGAAACTGTACCGCCAGCAGTCGGTCGGCGCGGCTGGGGCCGGCGATGATGCGCCAGAGACCGGCCAGCACCGTCAGCAGCAGCAAACCGGAAAACAGGGCCAGCGGGGTCATTGCGGCTCGCCTCCCAGCAGTGCCAGCAGGTGCCGCTCCAGCCGCGCCACCGTGCCCTGCCAGTTCAGGTTCCGGTCCAGTGTGTGTACCACCAGATGGTCGCCTGCCACCCGAGAGGCAAAAGTGCCCGGCAGCAGACCCACCAGAGCGGACAACAGCAGGGTGACTTGGGGGTTGTGTTGCTGCAGGGGGTATTGCACCCAGGCGGGGTTCAGGGGCAGGCGCGGATGCAGGGCCCGGCGCGCCACATCCCAGCCACCTGCGAGCAGTTCCCACAGAAAAAAGACGACAAAGGCGGGCAGGTGCCGCAGGCGCAGGCGCGGCGGCCGCGCCTCCAACCATACCGCCAACGCGGCGGCGCCCGGGGCCAGCACCAGGCCAAACAGCCAGCCGGTGCCGCCGGTCAGCAGGAGCCAGAGCGCTGCGCTCAGCAATGTCCAGTAGCCGAAATTCAGCCAGCGTTGATGCACGGTGTCCCTCGTTAACCGTTGCTACATGGGAGTTGATAGTATGGGAGCGGGTCTGTGCAGTTCAAGACAAACCGTACTTTCGCCGGTAGACTGGTCGCTCCATGCGGGATAGCGGTTTTCCATGTCGTTGATAGCAACCAATCTGATCACCGGTTTTCTGGGGGTGGGCAAAACCACCGCCATCAATCACCTGTTGCGGCACAAACCCGCCGGGGAAACCTGGTCGGTACTGGTCAACGAATTCGGCGAAATCGGTGTGGACGGCGCCCTGCTGGACCAGCGCAAGGCCCATGTGCGCGAAGTCGCTGGCGGTTGCATCTGCTGCGTCGCCGGCCTGCCCATGAAAATCGCCCTGAATATGCTGATCGCCACCACCAAACCGGATCGGGTGTTGATCGAACCCACCGGCCTGGGCCATCCGGTGGAAATCATCAACACGCTCACCGGCGAATACTACGACAGGGTGCTGGATCTGCGCGCCACCATCACGCTGGTGGACCCGCGCAAGCTGGCCGACGCGCGCTACCGCGATAATGCCACCTTCAACGACCAGATTGCCGTGGCCGATGTGCTGGTGGCCAACAAGACCGATCTGTGCCGCCAGCAGGATCTGGATGCCTTTAATGCGCTGAGCCTTGATGAGCCCCAGCCGGACCGTTTTGCGGTGGAACAGGGCGCATTGCAGACGGACTGGCTGAACCTGCCGCGCACCCGGCGCACCAGCGCTCGTACGAATCCGCACCGGAACAACCTGCTGCAAAAAATCGATCCCATGTACGATCCCGAGATCAGCGTCCCCGAAGGCGAACGCTTTCTGCATCGCCGCAACAGCGGCGACGGCCATCACAGCGCCGGCTGGATATTCCGCCCGGAAGTGGAATTCGACTTCAACCGGCTTTTCGCGCTACTGTCCGGCACCGCCGCTCAGCGCCTGAAGGCCGTGATGAT
Source organism: Marinimicrobium sp. (assembly GCA_050486405.1). Lineage (GTDB taxonomy): Bacteria > Pseudomonadota > Gammaproteobacteria > Pseudomonadales > Cellvibrionaceae > JBJHDF01. The sequence continues at coordinate 132,703 of JBJHDF010000007.1, forward strand.
CACCGACCGGGGTGTGTTCAGTTTCAACGCCGAAGACGGCGTGCTCAGCGTCAATGAACTGGACGACTGTCTGGACAGCCGGGTGGAGCTGATCGACCCGGAACCGGTGGATGCGGAAAGCTTTCAACAGCAGTTGCTGTTAGCCGCGAATGGGTAAATGTGAAAGGGCGCCTCTGGGCCGCCAGTGGATGGGGCCCCTATCTTATAGTCAATAACAATATAAGCTGATGGCTCAGCGGAGGTCGTCGACAGGACTCCTGTTGAGCGCCTTTGCGGCCTGTTTTTGGGGTGTCTGGCTTTCAAATAGCCCTGAATCTGGTATCGTTCACCCTCGGCCAGCTGTTTATAGCCCCCAAGACCTTCATATACAGCCTCATTGCAGAGCCCCGGACAGGTCTGCTGGCAAGCCAGTGCGCTGCCAGCGGGCTTGTTCCTTGGGTCTGGCGAATGCCGAACTATGTCAATTGGTGGTCCTTCTTGGGCAATGGTAGGTGTTATCCGAATCCGGGTTTAATGAACTTACTTTTAATGAAAAGAGTTAACGAATGAGATTTGATATCGTCAGTATTGGTAGCGCCACAATTGATAATTTTGCGGATGCTGAATCGGAATTTATCAACATTGAAGGTCGCCACTCCAAAGAGGAGTTTATTGCCTATCCCCTGGGCGCTAAAGTGTTGATAGACCATCTGACTGTCAGCGTGGGCGGTGGCGGAACGAATACGGCTTTTGCGTTCGCCTCACTGGGACTCAAAACCGCGTTTTTAGGGAAAGTTGGGGACGACGAAAACGGCCAGGTTGTTATCAATCATTTGAACAGCAAGGGAATTGAATTTATTGGCGCGAGAGGCGGTCAAACAGGCTATTCCATTATTTTGAATAGCTTTAAAAATGATCGCACTATCCTCACTTTCAAGGGGTCCAATAGCTCGTTGCAGTTTAGTGAATTGGGCAAGGTAGATGCTGAATGGATCTATATTA